>JBMYND010000003.1:192647-192898 GCA_049597955.1 Parvibaculales bacterium | reverse complement strand
CTATATCGTGCAATAAAGCAGCACATATCGCCTCATTAGCCATACTCTTCTGATATGTATCCTCCAAAGACCAGTTGATTTTTATCACCTTCATCAGTTGCTTGGCGATATGCACCACGCCCAGACTATGCGCGAAGCGCGTATGAGTTGCTCCGGGGAACACAAAGTCAGAAAAGCCAAGCTGCTTTATTCGGCGCAAACGCTGAAATGGTTCTGTTTGGATGAGCTGCCATAAAACGCCATCCAATTCA
>JBMYND010000003.1:0-192637 GCA_049597955.1 Parvibaculales bacterium | reverse complement strand
TTTCAAATCAAAATCAATGAGATCATGAACCGGGTCACGAATTCGCCGCCTATTATTTGCCTTTTTCGCAACCATTCAATTGCCCCTTATTTGGTTTCTTGTTCCTTTCTTACATTAACAGATCATTTTCTTGATCCAACCCCCCCAACAAAAAGGGCGGGGGAGACCCGCCCTTTCCGTGTTCTGACAAATTATTTTCCGACGCATCTGCCCGCCTTGCAGCCGGACAGACGCGCGCGCCTCACTGCGCCGGTCAGTCTTCCGCGCCGGCCTCGGCGGCTTGCGCCTCAAGGTCTTGGCCGGTTTCCTGGTCAACCACTTTCATCGACAGGCGCACTTTGCCGCGATCGTCAAAACCCATCAGCTTGACTTTCACCGCATCGCCCTCTTTGACAATATCCGTGGTGTTTTCAACCCGCCGGTCGGCCAATTGCGAAATATGCACCAGCCCGTCGCGCTTGCCGAAGAAATTGACAAAAGCGCCGAAATCCATGGTCTTGACCACAGTGCCGTCATAAATCACGCCGACTTCCGGCTCGGCCACGATCGACTTAATCCAGTCAACCGCCGCCTTAATCGCATCGCCATCGCTGGACGCCACTTTGATAAGCCCGTCATCGCCAATATCGATTTTCGCGCCGGTGGTCTCAACAATTTCGCGCACCACTTTGCCGCCCGTGCCAATCACTTCACGGATTTTGTCTTGCGGCACCTGAATCGTTTCGATTTTCGGCGCATATTCGCCCATTTCCGTGCGCGCTTCGGTCAGCGCCTTGGCCATTTCGCCAAGAATATGCGTGCGGCCACCCTTGGCTTGGTCAAGCGCCACTTGCATGATTTCCTCGGTAATGCCGGTGATTTTAATGTCCATTTGCAGCGAGGTAATGCCCTCTGCCGTGCCGGCCACTTTGAAATCCATATCGCCAAGATGGTCTTCATCGCCGAGAATATCAGACAAGACAGCAAAGCGGTCGCCCTCTTTAATCAGCCCCATGGCAATACCGGCCACCGGTTTTTTCAGCGGCACACCGGCATCCATCATGGCCAGCGACGAGCCGCAAACAGTCGCCATGGAGGACGAGCCATTGGACTCGGTGATTTCCGAGACCAGCCGCAGCGTGTAAGGGAACTCATCCTTGCTTGGCAGCATCGCTTTCAGCGCCCGCCAAGCCAGCTTGCCATGACCAATTTCGCGCCGACCGGTAAAGCCGACCCGCCCGGTCTCACCGACCGAATAGGGCGGGAAATTATAATGCAGCATAAAGTTTTCCCGATACGTGCCTTCCAGCGCATCGACAAATTGCTCATCATCGCCCGTGCCCAGCGTGGCCACAACCAGCGCCTGCGTTTCACCACGGGTGAACAGCGCCGAGCCATGCGTGCGCGGCAAAATGCCGACTTCGGAAATAATTTGGCGCACATCGGCCAGGCCGCGCCCGTCAATGCGTTTTTCCGTATCCAGAATACCGCCGCGCACAATATCGCTTTCCAGCGATTTGAACGCACCGGAGACAGCGATTTTCTCATCCGGCGTGGCATCTTCGGCCACCAGCGACCCGTTTACCGTGTCGCGCAATTCGGCAATCGCTGATTGACGCTCTTGCTTGTCGGCCTTCTGATAGGCCGCTTCCAGACCGGCTTTGGCCATATCGGCGACTTGCGCCTTCAGCGCGCTGTCGTCATTTTCCGGCACGTCGCGCGGCTCTTTGGCGGCTTTCTCGGCCATGCGGATGCACGCGTCAATCACCGGTTGAAAAGATTTATGGCCAAACATGACCGCGCCGAGCATGACATCCTCGGTCAGCTCATCGGCTTCCGATTCCACCATCAAAACGGCATCAGATGTGCCGGCAACCACAAGGTCAAGCGCGCTGTCTTCCATTTGGTCAATGGTCGGGTTCAGCACATATTCGCCGTCAACATAGCCGACGCGAGCGCCGCCAATCGGCCCTTGAAACGGCACGCCGGAAATGGTCAGCGCCGCCGACACGGCCACCATGGCGACAATATCCGGGTCATTTTCAAGGTCATGGCTCATCACTGTGGCAATGACTTGGGTTTCGTTTTTGAAGCCTTTCACAAAAAGCGGGCGAATGGGCCGGTCAATCAGCCGCGAGACCAAAGTCTCTTTTTCGCTCGGACGCCCTTCGCGCTTGAAATAGCCGCCCGGCACTTTACCGGCAGCATAGGCTTTTTCCTGATAATTCACAGTCAGCGGGAAAAAATCCAATCCCGGCTTGGGTGCGCGGTCGGCCACAACAGTCGCCAGCACGCTGGTTTCGCCATAGGTTGCCAGCACGGCCCCATCGGCTTGGCGCGCAATGCGCCCGGTTTCAAGAATGAGCGGCCTTCCGCCCCAATCAATTTCTTCACGAGTAATATCAAACATTCATTTTCCTATCATCGGCCGACTGCCCCTGCAGCGCGGCCTCACGCCGGTCTCACCCGACTTTGCAAGAGAACCCGTTTCATATTCATGAGGGCCGGTTCCCTATCCTGAATAGCCGCAACCCCATGTTACGGCACTGTGCCATCTGGCCCGAAATGGCAATGCATAAAAGGCGCAAAAAGTCGGGGGCCGGTATTGGCACCGACCCCCTGCCTTATTTCCTAACGGCGCAATCCAAGCCGCTTAATCAGGCTTTGATAGCGTTGCTCATCGCGTGACTTGACATAATCAAGCAAGCGACGGCGCTGGCTGACCAGTTTCAAAAGGCCGCGCCGCGAATGATTATCCTTGGCATGGGTTTTGAAATGTTCGGTCAGATTGGAAATGCGTTCACTGAGAATGGCAACCTGCACTTCGGGCGAGCCAGTGTCGCCCTCACCGGTTGCATATTCCTTGATAAGCGCGTCTTTGCGCTCGGCTGTAATCGACATCGAACTCTCCTTATTTCAGAGGTTGAAAACCCGCAAAACCCGTAATTGGTCTTGCCCTGTCTCACAAATGGCAACCGGCTGGTCATCCAATATGGCAAGGCATGGCCCGCTCTGCTCATATGCAGAGCCAAGGCTTTGCAGGGAAATGGCCTGCCCCTGCTTTATGCGGGAAGCCTGCTCTGCCGTAACGGCCAATGCCGGGATGTCGTCCAGCGCGGTCGAAAGCGGCAGCAGACATGCGTCCAAGGCAGCCAAATCGTCGGCAATATGGCCCAAAGCGGAAAGTTTTTCCAGCCCTATTGCATTTTTTTCGTGAAATGGCCCAACCGCCAAACGGCGCAAGCCGCCAATATGGGCGCGACCGCCCAAATGCCGCCCCAAATCGCGGGCCAGCGCACGCATATACACGCCTTTGCCGCAAGTGACGCGCAGGTCAAACGCGCCATTTTCATCCTGTCCCAACAACTCAATCGCATCAATACGCACTTGCCGCGGTGCCAAATCGACTGTTTCTCCGGCCCGCGCCAGCGCATAGGCACGCGCGCCATCTTGTTTTATCGCCGAAAATTGCGGCGGCACTTGCGTCACAATTCCGGTAAAATGGGGCAGGGCAGCGGCTAATTTCGACGCATCGGGGCGCAAATCAGAGCTTTCAGTGATGTTTCCTTCAAGGTCATCGGTCGTTGTTTCATGGCCGAAAACGGTTTTTATGTCGTAAATCTTTTGCGCGTCCTGCATGAAATGAATGGTTTTTGTGGCCTCGCCCAGCGCAATCGGCAAAATGCCGCTGGCTAAAGGGTCAAGCGTGCCGGCGTGACCGGCTTTTTGCGCCTGAAAAAGCCGCCGCACACGCGATACGGCAGGGGTTGAGCCAAGATTGAGGGGCTTGTCGAGATTGACCCAGCCGGAAATGGCCCGACCGGTTTTGCGCCGTCCCATCAGCGCGGGCCGCCATCCGTGTCGCGGCGCACCGCATCGCTGGCCAAGAGCGCATCCATCGCCGCGCCCTCATCAAAACTCGTATCAGGTTTGAACATAATGTCGGGCGTATATTTCAAATGCAAATCGGACAAGGCCAGCTTTTTCAGCCGCGCCACATCCGCATTCAGCAAATCCGCGATTTTGCCCATATCCGTGCCGCCCAATGGCAATATATAGGCGGTCGCATGGCGCAAATCCGGGCTGATGCGCACTTCGGTCACGGTAATGGTGGCGCGATTGAGTATTTTCGCTTCAAAACCGCCACGCCGTATCACTTCCGACAGGCGATGGCGCAGCAATTCACCGACGCGCAATTGGCGCTGGCTTGGCGGTTTGCCGGCAGCATTTTTACCGGCATGATGCTTACCGGCGGGACGCAATATCAGCCCTCCAGCGAGCGGCGGATTTCTTCCACCTCATAACATTCAATCACGTCACCGGCTTTCAAATCGTTGAAATTCTCAAATGCCATGCCACATTCCTGACCGGCATTAACCTCATTCACCTCATCCTTGAAGCGGCGCAGCGAGGATAATTCGCCTTCATGTATCACAATATCATCGCGGATGACGCGCACTTGCGCGCCGCGCCGGACAATGCCGTTTTGCACCGAGCAGCCCGCCGCGCGGTCGCCCTTGCCGACCGAAAAGACTTCCAGAACATTGGCCGAGCCAAGCGCCTGTTCGCGCAATTCCGGCGCCAGCATGCCGCCCATCACCGCTTTGACATCATCAACCAAATCGTAAATCACATTATAATAGCGAATTTCCGTGCCGGAAGCGCTGGCCGCGTCGCGGGCTTGGCCATTGGCCCGGACATTAAAGCCGACAACCACCGCATTGGATGCGCTGGCCAGCGAAATATCGCTTTCGGTAATGCCGCCAACGCCGGAATGAACCACCCGCGCGGCCACTTCATCATTGCCAAGCTGTTCGACCGCTTGGGCAATCGCCTCCACTGAGCCTTGCACATCGCCCTTAACCACCAGCGCCATTTCGCTGATTTCATTTTGCTGCAATTGCGACATCATCTGGTCAAGCGAGGCGGCGCGCGGCGCAATCGTGCTGGATTTCTCGCGCGCTTTGCGGGCGCGATATTCAGCCACTTCACGCGCGCGCGCTTCATTTTCAACCACGGTGAAAACTTCCCCGGCCCCCGGCGCACCACTGGCCCCGAGTATTTCAACCGGCACAGCCGGCCCGGCCGCATCGACTTGTTCGCCGCGGTCATTTATCAAGGCGCGCACACGGCCACTTTCCTGACCGACGACAAATATGTCACCGACTTTCAGCGTGCCGCGTTGCACCAAAACCGTCGCCACAGGCCCGCGTCCCTTATCCAGCTTGGCCTCAATCACCACGCCTTCGCCTTCGCGCGCGGCATTGGCTTTCAATTCCATCAATTCCGCTTGCAAGGCAATCGCCTCCAGCAAATTGTCCAGCCCGGCACCGGTATGGGCTGACACTTCCACAATTTGCGTATCGCCGCCCATATCTTCGGAAACAATTTCATGCTGCAACAGGCCGTTTTTCACCCGTGTCGGATCAGCTTCCGGCTTGTCAATTTTATTGACCGCCACAATAATCGGCGCTTCTGCCGCTTTGGCGTGATTAATCGCCTCAATGGTTTGCGGCATGACGCCATCATCGGCTGCCACGACCAGCACCACAATATCGGTTACTTTGGCACCGCGCGCGCGCATGGCGGTAAAGGCGGCATGGCCCGGCGTGTCAATAAAGGTTACCGGTGTGCCATCCGGCGTGGTGGTCTGATAGGCCCCAATATGCTGGGTGATGCCACCGGCCTCACCATCAGCCACTTTGGCCTGACGCAGCGCATCCAGCAAAGAGGTTTTACCATGGTCAACATGGCCCATCACTGTGACAACCGGCGGGCGCTGGCTTTTATCCTCATCGGCATCATCCTCGCGCAAAATCGCGGTTTCGACATCGCTGTCCGATACACGCTTGACCGAATGGCCCAAATCTTCGGCAACAATCTGGGCGGTATCAGCGTCAATCACATCGGTGATTTTTGCCATTACGCCTTGTTGCATGAGGATTTTAATCACATCAACAGCGCGCTCGGCCATCCGATTGGCCAATTCCTGAATACTGATTGTGTCAGGCAATTGAATGGTGCGCGAGACTTTCTCATTCTGCTCCATACCGGCCGATTGACGCCGTTCGCGTTCGCGGCGGCGGCGCATGGAGGCCAGTGAGCGCACCCGCTCCTCATCATTGAGCGCGTCATTTATGGTCAGCTTACCGGCGCGACGCCGCCTTTCGGTCTGGCGGCGGTCACCTGCCGGGCGCTTGGCATCAGCGCGCGCTTTTTCCTCATCTTCCTTGCGGCGCGGTGCCGGACGCGGGGCTGCTGATTTGGCCGGGGCCGGTTTGGCACTGGCCTTTTGCTCGGCTTCCTGTTGCTCGCGCGCCAGTCTTTCCGCTTCTGCCGCTTCGGCTTCGCGGCGCTTTTTCTCTTCCTCGCGCTTGGCAGCTTCTTCAGCGCGGCGCGCAGCATCTATTTCTGCTTGCTTGGCTTCTTCAACCGCGCGCACTTTCGCGCCGGCGACGGCGGCGCGGCGTTTTTCCTGCTCGGCAGCCGACAAATTGGACGCTTCGGCAGGCGCGGCAGCAGGGCTTGGCGCGCTGTCAGCCTTGGCCGGTGCGCCGGTTGCAGCTTCACCCGCTTCCGGTTTGGCGGCGGGTGCATCTGCGGCACCCGGCTTGACAATCCGCCGACGCCGCGTTTCCACTTGCACAGACTTGCTGCGGCCATGCGAGAAGCTCTGGCGCACCTGCCCACCATCGACCGTGCGCTTCAGGCTCAGCGTTTTGCCGCGCGGGGCTTTCGTTTTTGCCTCATCGCCCTCTTTAGTATCGCTCATCAGCCTTCACTCCTGTCTTCGACCTGTGTCTGCCCGGGGTCTTCTGTCCGATAGACAACAAGCCGACGCACCTCATTTTCGACACGATGCGCCCAACCCTGATGGGTGAGTGCAGCATGTATCACATTTGACCGCCCTATGGCCACGCCCAATTGCGCTGCCGTAAACGGCTCCAGCACCGGCAAGCCTGTTGCCTGCGCCAGTCGGGCAAGCTTGGCCCGCCCATCCTCAGCGCCATCGCAAGCACCGAGCAAAATCTCCGCCCGCCCGTTTTGCAAAACCGCGCGGGTTTTGGCAAAGCCGCTGACAATCGCCCCGGCCTTGCGCGCCAGCCCGACAAGCGACAAAGCGCGCGCCTCGAGCAAAGCGTCAACTTGCGCCGCCAAACAGCCACGCCCGCCCTGCGCGGCCCGGCTGTCGTCAAAAGCCTGCACAACCGAACGCCGATTGTGCAACCAGACCGCCTCACCGGGCAATTTGCCGGCCAAATCGGGCGTCAACACGCCCTCCGGCGACGGCACAAAGCGCAGCATATCCGCCGCATCGGCCATCATCCCCGTCTGCCGGCATTGCTGCTGCACCGGACACGCTCCGGCACTTTACAGTGCCGACACTCCCGTATCGCCCTCAGCAGCGGGCGCGGCCAGCGCGTCCTCGCCAAGCGTTTCACCTGCCGCTTCAGCCAAAGCGGCGGCTTCGGCCTCTGCCTCTGCCTCTGCCTCGGCTTGGGCTTGCGCGGCGCGTTGGGCTTCCAGCTCCTCTTGGGTAATCCAACCGGCTGCCACACGGGCATTCATAATCATGTCTTCAACCTCTTCCGGCGAGACATCAAAGCCGTCAAAAATCCCTTCCTGACGCACACGCTTGCGGTCAATCGTCTCGAACCAGCCGGTCAAATCATCGGTCACACAACCGGCAAAATCTTCCAGCGTCTTAATGTCATTTTCACCGAGACGGACAAGCATGGCCGGGCTGATACCCGCCGTGGCAGCCAAATCATCTTCCACGCCCATTTCCTTGCGTTTTTCATCCAGTGCCGCATTTTCACGGTCAATATGGTCGCGCGCGCGGTTTTGGATTTCTTCCGCCGTTTCCTCGTCAAAGCCCTCAATATAGGTAATTTCCTCAACCGGCACATAGGCCACTTCTTCAACTGTGGCAAAGCCTTCAGAGGCCAGCAATTGGGCAATCATTTCATCGACATCCAACGCTTCCATGAATAATTCCGTGCGCTCGGCAAACTCCGCCTGCCGCCGCTCGCTTTCCTGCGCTTCTGTCATAATGTCAATATCCCAGCAGGTCAGTTGCGAAGCCAGCCGCACATTCTGGCCGCGACGGCCAATGGCAAGGCTCAATTGCTCATCCGGCACAACAACTTCAATGCGCTCGACATCTTCATCCAACACAACTTTGGTCACTTCCGCCGGGGCCAGCCCATTCACGATAAAAGCTGCCGCATCCGGCGACCACGGAATAATATCGACTTTTTCGCCCTGCAATTCATTGACCACGGCCTGCACACGGCTGCCGCGCATACCAACACAGGCACCAACCGGGTCAATGCCGGGATCATTGGAAATAACGGCGATTTTGGCGCGGCTGCCCGGGTCGCGCGCCACCGCCCGAATTTCAATCACGCCCTCATAGACTTCCGGCACTTCCTGGGCAAACAGGGCAGCCATAAAATCGGGGTCAGTGCGCGACAGAATAATTTGCGGGCCACGCTGCTCGCGTTTTACATTTTGGATAAAGGCGCGAATTCGGTCGCCGGGCCGGAACACTTCACGCGGGATAAGATTGTCGCGGCGCACCACAGCTTCGCCACGGCCCAAATCAAGCACGACATTGCCATATTCAACCCGCTTGACGACACCGCTGATGATTTCACCGACGCGGTCTTTGAACTCTTCATATTGGCGCTCGCGCTCAGCTTCGCGCACACGCTGGACAATCACTTGCTTGGCCGATTGGGTAGCAATCCGGCCAAATTCAACCGGCGGCAATTCATCAATGATTTCGTCGCCAATTTGAGCGTCCGGCTTTTCGCGCTGCGCCAAGGCCAGCGAAATTTGCGTATCGTCATTTTCGACGACATCGACCACTTCCACCACGCGCAACAGTCGCGTATTGCCGGTTTTCGGGTCAATCTCGACGCGAATGTCATTTTCCATGCCATAACGCGCCTTGGCGGCTTTCTCAATGGCGTCGGACATGGCGGCCAGCACAATGTCGAGCTCAATGCCTTTTTCGCGCGCCACGGCGTCTGCAATTTGTAAAAGTTCCAGCTTATTGGCGCTGATTCCTGATGCCATTGGTATCTCCTGTTACCTTATCCTGTCGGGTTTCCCTGATAATTCATTAAGCGTTTCGCGGTGTCGCAGCGCGTCCCTTGCTGCTTTTGCCAGTTTTGCCATTATTGCCTTTGCTGCGCCCTTTTCCGGCCCGCAAGCTGGCGGTTAAATCGGCCTCATCCGGCACCAAGCGCGCCTCGCTGATTTGACCGAGGGCAAAGCCGAGTATTTGCGGCGTGTCAAAACCGTCCAACAAGGTTTCCAGCCGCGCCTCATCATCCAAATAGCCGTCCAGCGTGCCGCGAAACCGTCTTTGCCCGTCAATCGCTTGTGTGACTTCGAGCTTGGCCTCATATCCGGCCCAGCGTTCAAAATCGACCGGTCGGGTCAAGGGTCGCGCCAGTCCGGGCGAGGATATTTCCAGCGCATAAGCACCGGAAATCGGATTTTCCACATCCAGCACAGCCGACAGCGCATGGCTAATTGTCTCGCAATCTTCAATCCGCAATGCGCCGTTGTCATCTTCGGCCATGATTTGCAAAGTCATTTTGCCTGCCTCACCGGTCATGCGGATGCGCACCGGAAAAAACCCGGCCTCCAGCATAACCGGCGCAATAATCGGCAATAGCGGACGGGCCGGGCCCGGTGCCACCAAATGCCCGCATAAAGACCAGTCTGTGCGTGCCGCATCATTCATTTGCGTCCGTTCTCCTGCAACCGGAAGCTGTGCCTGTCTGCTTTGTGAGCCTGCAATTTCCCACTAAAAAAAGCGGGGCCGTTTCCAGCATCCCACTTTCAAAAAGCAGATTGATTTGCCTGCAATATAGCTATTTTCCGATAATGCACAAGTAAAGATTACAATGTGCCGGGTTGCGCTTGCGCGCGGCGGGTAAAGCGCAAATAGGCCGGCACCCGCCCGGCCGCCAGCGCCTTGGCTTCATAGCGTGTGCCGGGCCAGCCGCGAAAGGGCGCGGCCCAATCCGCAACGCCCTCAGCCTGCCAATCAAAACCGCCATGGCGACGCAGATGCATTAACGACCAGCTCACATAGTCGGGAATATCGCTGGCAATATGCAATATCGCGCCGGGCTGCATCACCCGAAACAGGGCGCGCAGATTTTCATCATTCACAAATCGGCGCTTGTGATGGCGCAATTTCGGCCATGGGTCGGGATAGAGCAGATAGACAGAAGACAGCACCGCATCGGGCAGGGCGGCGAGAATATCGCGCGCATCATCGCCATGCACGCGCACATTATCCAATCCTGCCGCTTCAATGGCGATTAGCAATTTGGCCACGCCATTGATAAATGGCTCGCAACCGATAAAGCCGGTTTTGCGGTTTTCTTGCGCTCGCGCCGCCAAATGTTCGCCGCCGCCAAAGCCGATTTCGAGCGCATAAGCATCAAAATGCGTGCCGCCAAACCAGCCTGCCATAGATTGTGCCGCCATATCGGGGCGCAAAGCGGGCAGCATATCGCGCACCAGCCTAGCCTGACGCGGATGCAGTTTATGACCCTGCCGACGCCCGTATATTAACCGGCGATTGCGGACATCTGCCATCAGCCCGCCTTACAGCGCCGCCTTAATGGCCTCAGCCAAATCCGTGCGTTCCCATGAAAAGCCGCCATCGGCTTCGGGCGCGCGACCAAAATGGCCGTAAGCGGCGGTGCGCGCATAAATCGGCTTGTTCAGGCCAAGATGCTCACGAATGCCGCGCGGCGACAAATCCATCACTTCCGCCAGCGCGTGCTCCAATGCCGCCGCATCAACCGTGCCGGTATCATGCATATCGACATAAATGGACAAAGGCTGCGAGACACCAATCGCATAGGAAAGCTGAATGGTGCAACGCTCGGCCAGACCGGCAGCAACCACATTTTTCGCTAAATAGCGCGATGCATAAGCCGCCGAGCGGTCAACCTTGGTCGGGTCTTTGCCGGAAAACGCCCCGCCACCATGCGGTGCAGCCCCACCATAAGTATCAACAATGATTTTGCGACCGGTCAGCCCGGCATCGCCATCCGGCCCGCCAATGACAAATTTGCCGGTCGGATTGACATAAAATGCTTCTTCCGGACACATCCAGCCCGCCGGCAGCACATTTTCCACAAAAGGGCGCACCAATTCGCGCACATCCGATTGCGACAGCGCCTCATCATGCTGGGTTGAAACGACCACTGAAGTGGCGCGCACCGGCTTGCCATTTTCATAGGCCAGCGTGACCTGGCTTTTACTGTCCGGCCCAAAACCCTGCACCGCACCGGATTTGCGCGCTGCCGCCATATCGGCCAAAATCTGATGCGAATAGGCAATCGGCGCCGGCATAAGCTGGTCAGTTTCGCGGCAAGCATAGCCAAACATAATGCCTTGGTCGCCCGCCCCTTCATCCTTATTGCCGCCATCAGCATCAACGCCTTGAGCAATATGCGCCGATTGGCCATGCACACGCACCTGCACTTCGGCATGTTGCCAGTGAAAGCCATCCTGCTCATAGCCAATATCGCGAACAGCGGCGCGGGCCAGCTCTTCCATTTCATCCGGCGTGACCAAATCGGCGGGGCGCACCTCACCGGCCATGACAATCAGATTGGTGCTGGTCAGGGTTTCAACCGCCACGCGCGCATCGCTCTGGCGCGCCAGAAAGGCATCAAGAACACTGTCGGAAATGCGGTCGCATACTTTGTCAGGATGCCCCTCGGATACCGACTCACTGGTAAAAACATAAGATTGACGGGTCATAAAACTGCCTTTCTGCAAATCATCGGGTCAACGCTACCCGTCTTATGTCGCAAGGCAGGCCATCAGGTCAAGGGGTCATATAGAGATTTCTTTATGTCTCTATATCCTTTTTGAGGCGTGCCAAATCATTTATCACCCCGACAATATGGCGGCGCGCTTCTTCATCCGATATTTTCAAAAATGCGCTGTTCAATTCATAGCCGGGGGCGCTGCTGACAAAATCAAAATAGGCATCCATTTCTTTGCGGTCTTCGCTCAAACCGTGATTGTCATTTTCATCTTCGGGGCTGTCCACGCCGTCGAAAAAATACTGCACCGGCACATCCAATGCTTGCGCCAAGTCAAACAGCCGACCGGCTGAAATGCTGTTTGTGCCATTTTCATATTTCTGGATTTGCTGAAATGTCAGACCCAATTTGCCACCCAAAACATCTTGGCTCATGCCAAGCATCAACCGCCGCAATCTGAAGCGGGCGCCAATATAAGCGTTAAGCACGCGTTTCCGCTGACGTGGCATAAACATCCCCGTTCTTCTTGTTCTTTCGGCTTGCCAAGATTAGGCCACGCGCATGGGGGGTGCAATCAGTTTTTTGGCGACGCGGGCGGCTGACGGCTGACCACAAATGCCCCGGCCAGCAGGGCGAAAAACAGCAGCCAGAACAGCCCGTCGCCCAGCCTTGCATAAAGCGTGGGGGGCAATGCCGCAGGCAGACGCGCCGATAAAATACCCGCCTCACCCAAAGCCACGCCATCAACCAGCCTGCCGCGCGCATCAAAAATCGCCGAAATGCCGGTATTGGCGCTGCGCACCAAGGGCAGACCCTGTTCAATGGCGCGCAAACGGGCTTGCGCCAAATGCTGGTGCGGCCCCCAAGAGTGACCGAACCAAGCATCATTAGTCAGATTGGCCAGCCAAAGCGGGCGCGGCGCACCGGCCGACAAATAGGGGAAAATCGCCTCATAGCAGATAAGCGGCGCGACTTGCGGCACGCCATCGGCTTGCAGGCGACCATGCGCCGGGCCATTGCTGTAACCACCGCGCTGTTGGGTGAGCTGGCGCAAGCCAATCGCTGCCAGCAAGGGGCGCATTGGCAGATATTCGCCAAAAGGCACAAGATGATGCTTGTCCACCCGCCCGAAAAACTGCCCTTGCGTGTTGAACAACATGGCGCTGTTATAACGCTCAAATGCTTGGCTTTGCAGCTCTGGCAGGCGGCGGCGAATGGCACCGGTCAGCAGATAAATATCGGGCGGAAAAGAGGCCCGCAAACGCTCGCCAAAGCCCGCGCCCTCATCTATCAGCGCCGGCAAAGCGGTTTCCGGCCAGACAATAATATCCGTGTCGGGCGCAGCTTGCAGACCGGCGCGGGTAACGGCGAAGACTTTTTGGATATTGGCCAGCCGCTTTTCCGGCAGCCATTTTTCAATCTGGTCGATATTGGGTTGCACGACCAATATTTTCGGATTGTTTGTCGGGTCAGGCCCCGCTTGCGACAGCACAGCCCAACCATAGCCCCATGCGGCAAAGGGGAGAGCCAGCCCCAAACCGGCCATGCGCCATGCCGTGCCTGATACTGTGCCTGATACTGTGCCTGACACTATGCCCGGCCTGTCGGCAATAAGCGGGGCGGCGGCCAGCGCGGCACTGAGCAAAGCAAGCAGCCCCGTGCCATGCAGGCCAATCAGCGCCAATATTTGCGCCATGGGCAAATGCACGGCCAGCGCCATTGCCGACAGATTCCAGGGAAAACCGGTCAAAATCGAGCTGCGCAACCAGTCGGCTGCAACCAGACACAGGGCCAGCAAAACAAGCGCGGCAATGGGCGCGCCATTTTCGGACACCTCAACCATACGGCCATACAGCCAACCCCAAGCGGCAAATGCCAGCAGCACAAACAACGCCAAACCGGCAGGCAAAAGCGTGACGGCAAAGGGCAACGCCCAGAGAAATTGCGCCGCCTCGACCAAAAATGCATGGCCTATCCAATAAAGGCCGGTGAAAAACTGACCAAAGCCAAACAACCAGCCCAGCAGCGCCAGCCGCCGCCATTGGCGACGGTTTTGCCAGGCCAAGCGAAACATAATGGCATGGGCGAGATAAAATACCGGCAGCCAGCCAAGCGGCGCAAAGGCCAAGGGCAAAACCAGTCCGGCCAACAAAGCGGTTATTTTGGGATAATGGTCAATCAAAACCATCGCCGACCCGAAACCATGACGCAGCCTGTTGGTGAAAGACACGGCCAATCGCGTCATCCGCCAATCGGCATTTTAATATCGAGTGTTTTAATGCGGCGCGGGTCGCTGTCGCGAATGATAAACTCTATCTCATGGCCATTTTTGGCATCATAGCCAATCATTTCGCCGCGCTCCGGCACGCGCCCGGCAATGGCGAAAACCAAGCCGCCCAGCGTATCCACTTCGGCGAAACTTTCATCATCGGAAAATGGCAGACCCAGCGCGGCTTCCAATTCGTCAAGCGGCAGCCGCGCCTGCGCCCGCCACAGCCCGTCGCCAAGGCGGCGCAATTGCTCAGCATCATCTTCATCATGCTCATCTTCAATTTCGCCGACAATTTCCTCGACCAAATCTTCAATCGTGACCAGCCCATCCGTGCCGCCATATTCATCTATCACCAGCGCCATATGCTGGCGTGTCGCCTGCATTTTCAACAATAGGTCAAGGGCAGGCATGGAGGGCGGCACAAATAAAAGCGGGCGCAATAATTCGGCAATCATAATCGCCGGATTTTCCGCTTCCGGCGCAGTCATATCGGCCTGCAAGCCGGTTAACACATCTTTGACATGCACCATGCCGACCGGCTGGTCGAGTGTCTCGCGGAAAACCGGCATGCGCGAATGGCCGCAATCGGCAAATAGCGGCAGCAATTCGCGGTGATTGGTATTTTCATCGACCGCCTGAATATCGGCGCGCGGCACCATCACATCATCGACCCGCACATCTCTGAAGCCGAGCAAATTGCGCAGCATGTGGCGTTCTTCGGAAGAAAACACTGCATCATTGCCCTCGCTTTCATCCAGGACGCCCTCAATACTTTCGCGCAAGCCTGTCTCGCCATTGCCGAATAAATGACGCCAAAGCCTCAGATAAAGCGGCAATTGCGCGCTATTATTTTGCGGCGCGCTCATTGTGCCGCCTCGCGCAAATAGGGATTGGCAATGCCGACGGCAGCCAATAAATCAATCTCAAGCGCCTCCATCGCAGCGGCATCGGCGTCACCCTCATGCGTGTGGCCGAGCAAATGCAGCAGGCCATGGGTCAGCAAATGCAGCGCATGGGCATCGGCACTAATCGCCGCCGCCTGCGCTTCGCGCGTCACGGTTTCAAACGCCATCACCACATCGCCAAGGCTGACAGATTGGGCGGGCATCACGCCCGGGGTTAAATCTTGTGCCGGAAAAGACAGCACATTGGTCGCTTGCGCCTTATTGCGATAAGTCTCGTTAAGCGCAGCCATATCGGCATCATCGGTCAGCACCAAGCCCATATCACCGCTTGGCAGTTGGAGCGCCTGCCAGAGATATTCGGCATGATGGCGCAAGGCCGGAACCAGGGGCTGCCAAGCCTCGGCGCGCACAAATATATCAATCTCCCCCGCCGGATCAGGCTCATCGGCCGCTTCGGGCAAGGCGTCGGTCATTTCATCCATCGTCTTTTCTTGTTTCATCACTTTTTGTTTCATCACTTTTTGTTTCATCAGTGGCATCATGATTATCCGGCAAAGATTTGACCGCCGTCTGTTTTTTCGCAGCGGCACGCTTTTCGGTCAGCTTGGCATCGCGGTGATTATAGGCTTTCACAATTCGCGTCACAAGGTCATGGCGCACCACATCTTCTTCGCCAAAGCGGACAATATCGACGCCTTTGATTTTCGGCAAAATCTCCAGCGCGTCGCGCAAACCCGATTTCGCCCCGAAAGGCAGGTCGATTTGCGACGGGTCGCCGGTAATCACCATGCGTGAATTTTCACCCATACGGGTCAAAAACATTTTCATCTGCATGGGCGTCGCATTTTGCGCTTCGTCAAGTATCACAAAAGCATTGCTCAATGTGCGCCCGCGCATAAAGGCCAAAGGCGCGATTTCGATTTCACCGCTTTCAATCGAGCGGGTCACTTGCGGGCCGGGCAGCATGTCATAAAGCGCGTCATAAAGCGGGCGCAGATAAGGGTCTACCTTGTCGCGCATATCGCCGGGCAAAAAGCCAAGGCTTTCGCCGGCTTCAACGGCAGGGCGCGACAAGATAATACGGTCAACCTTGCCCTCGACCAGCGCAACGGCGGCGGCGGCCACGGCGAGATAGGTTTTGCCGGTGCCGGCCGGGCCGGTGCCGACGGTCAGCTCATTATTGAGCAGCGCACGGATATAATGCGCTTGGGTGGTCGAACGCGGCAAGATTTCTCGCCTTTGGGTGCGCAAGGCGACCATTGGGCCGGCGGCACGCGCTTTGCTGGGGCGCATATTGGCCTGTTCAGCGCTGCCGGAGGCGCTTAAGCGCAATTGCCCGTCAACATCACCGGCACCGACCTCGCCGCCGCGCTCAAGCTGCTGGTAAAGCTGCCCCAAAACCAATTCGGCACGGCGACACGCCTCCTCGGGGCCGGTCAGGAAAACCTGATTGCCGCGATTGGCGATGGAAATATCCAATGTCTGCTCTATCCGAACCAGATTGCGGCCATGTTCTCCGTATAATTCCGGCAGCAAGCGATTGTCTTCAAATTCAACCATCAACGGCTCGACAAGCGCGCCGGACGCTGATGCGGCTTGCGTTACCGCGCGCCGATTTCCAGATTTAGCCAAAAAGACCTCGTATAAAGTGCCGCCGCAAATGGCTTATCCGATAATGCGGTCGGCTTGGAAGTGAAGCTCTTATCCATATTCATCATCATTACTATCACCGGTTTCGCCCTGTCGCGCAAGTCACGCAAGGCATGGCGTGGCAATTTCACGCAAATTTCATAAACCCAAAATCCGCGCCAATCACTGCTCGGCCAGCCGCCCGCCAAGACTGTTATCATGGGCGGCGGTGATTTCCACCGGCAATATGCGCCCGCGCGCCGCCGCCATGGAAGCCTCATTCATTGGCACATGAACCGGTTGCAAATAGGGGCTGCGCCCCATAATTTGCCCTTGCTGTTTGGACGGCTTTTCAAACAAAACCGGCAGGGTTTTACCAATCTGGCTTTCATTGAAAGCGCGTTGCTGGCTGTTCAAAAGCGCCTGCAAGCGGGCCAGCCTTTGCGCCTTGACCGCTTCGTCAATCTGCTCGGCCGCGTCCGCCGCCGGTGTGCCGGGGCGCGGTGAATATTTGAAGGAAAAGGCTTGCGCATAAGTGACGGTTTCAACCAAAGCCATTGTCGCGTCGAAATCATCATCACTTTCGCCGGGAAAGCCGACAATAAAATCGGAAGACAGCGCCAAATCAGGTCGCGCCGCCCGAAAACGCGCGACCAGCGCAATATAATCGGCGGCTGTATGCTTGCGGTTCATCGCTTTCAAAATCCGGTCGGAACCGGCCTGCACCGGCAAATGCAAATAGGGCATCAGCTTGGGGTTTTCGCCATGGGCGGCAATCAGCGCCGCGTCCATATCGCGCGGGTGGCTGGTCGTAAACCGCAGGCGCTCCAGCCCCGGCACTTGCCCCAGCGCATTGAGCAAAACATCCAGCCGCGCCCCCGTTTGGCGGTCTTGCCAAGCATTGACATTTTGCCCCAAAAGCGTGATTTCGCACACGCCCTCACCGGCCAAGGCCTCAGCTTCGGCGATGATTTCCGGCATGGCGCGCGAAACTTCCTCGCCGCGCGTATAGGGCACAACACAAAAACTGCAAAACTTGTCGCAGCCTTCCTGCACCGTCACAAAAGCGGTCGGCGCGCGTGAAATCGGCTTGCGCGGGGACTGGTGCAAAGCGGCAAATTTCTCTGCCGCCGGAAAATCCGTGCGCACCAGACGCGGCTTTTGACCGGCGGCGCGGCTTTCGGCAATTTCTGTCAGCATATCGGGCAATTGCTGGAAGGTTTGCGGGCCAAACACCATATCCACCACTGGCGCACGGGCGATAATTTCTGCCCCTTCGGCTTGTGCCACACAGCCTGCGACACCGATAATCATATCGCGCTTGGTGTTTTTCAACGGGCGCAGCCGACCCAATTCGGAATAGACTTTCTCCGCCGCCTTTTCACGGATATGGCAAGTGTTCAATATCACCATATCGGCCTGTTCCGGCGTGTCCACGGCACGATAGCCGGCCGCTGTCAGCGCCTCGGCCATGCGCTCGCTGTCATAGACATTCATTTGGCAGCCATAAGTCTTGATATAGCAGCCCTTGCGATTGCCGGCGGCGCTGTTTTCGGCCTGATTTTGCGCGATACTGTCTTTCATGGCACTGGCTTACCCATTTTCCGCCTGTCCGGCAAGTTTTCCCGACATTAAATTATCAAGACCATCGCGCACCGCCTGATGGCTTGCGCGCGCCATCGCCTTGCGGTCGGCCAATATGGCTGGCGGCAGGGGCGGGGGAAACAATATATCGACCGTTAGAGGGGGTGTGGCAAACATGAACAAAAAATGCGGCATCAGTGTCGCCTCGCCCACCCATGCATAGCTGATGCGCCGCTTGCGCCCCATGGCGATTTGATGCACTGCCGTATAGCGCAAAACCGCCGGTTGAACGGTGAAGCTGTGGCTTTCTTGGCTGTCGCAAGCGGTTTCCACCGCCGAAAACAGCGCCGATTTGAACGGCAATATATGTATGCCATCGGAACTTGTGCCTTCGGCAAACAGAACCAATCGGTCACCCTGCGCCAGACGCTTGGTCAGGGTTTGGCTTTCGCGCAAAGTGTGTCGGCCGCGTTTGCGGGTCACAAAAACACTGCGCTGGAGGCGCGCCAGCCAGCCGAAAAGCGGCCAGCCCCTTACCTCGCTTTTGGCGACAAAAGACACAGGCAGCACCGCGCCAAGCAGCACCACATCAAACCAAGATATGTGATTGCAGACAATCAGCGTGCCGGGTTTGGGCAAATCGCCATGCACCCGAACACGCACGCCCAGCAGGCGGCACATCAGCCGGTGATAAAATAGCGGCAGCGCATTGCGAAAGGGCGGGACGAACAAGGCAATAATCTGACACAGCGCCAATATCGGCGTGACCGTGGCAAAGACCGACAAGCGAAATAAGGTCAGCATGGGCGAACAGGCGGCGCTATTCGTCCTCTAGCGGCACGCCATAAAGCTCCAGCCTGTGGTCAACCAGCCGATAGCCGAGCTTGCGCGCCACTTCGGTTTGCAGCCGTTCAATCTCATCATTGGTGAACTCAATCACCCGACCGGTTTGAATATCTATCAAATGGTCGTGATGTTCTTCGGCAATCGGCTCATAGCGCGAGCGGCCATCGCCGAAATCATGGCGCGTCAATATATTGGCTTCTTCAAACAAGCGCACGGTGCGATAGACGGTGGCAATGGATATGCCGGCATCAATTTCGGCGGCACGGCGATGCACTTCCTCGACATCCGGATGGTCTTCGGCGTGCGACAATACACCGGCAATCACCCGCCTTTGCTCGGTCATCCGCATACCTGCGGCCACGGCCATGGCTTCAATGTCGCGTTTGTCCTGCATCTGCGCTCCTCATTACTTTAGCGGCAGTAAATCACTTACCCTTGCGCATTTCAACCATCATATCGGCGCGATGCCAAAACCGCTTAAAAGTTTCTGGTCAGCGACAGGCGAGCATTGAACGGGGCGCCGACCGAGGCCTGATGGGTGCTGTGGGCATGCGGGAAATACAGCGTATCCGTCAGATTTTCTATATTGAGCCGCAAGGCCATATCTTCCGACAGCGTATAATTCATCGCCACATCAATCCGCGTATAATCGGGCAAGACGGGAGAGGCGGCATTATCGGTGATTTTCGTTTCATCCTGATAAGTCACGCCGACACCAATCTCAAGCTGCGGCGTTACCAAATAGGCCGCCCAAAGCGACAGCATGGTTTCGGGCAATTCGCGCGGCGTCTGGCCGCTTGCGGTTTCGCCGTCCATCGCGCTAAAGCCCGCCGCGAATTGCAGCTTTTCATCTATGCGGCCCTTGAGTTCAATTTCAAAGCCGTCAATCTGCAAGCCTCTTATTTCCAAAGTCTCGCCGGTCACATTATCGCGCGCGGCGCTTGTTTGTTGGCTTTGGAAATAGGCGCTTGTGACGCTTAAATCCGGCGCAATGTCCCATTTCAGCCCGATTTCGGTATTTTCAAACACATCCGGGTCAAGCCGCGCGGCATCGGTATCGAGTTTTTTATATTGCTCACCGGAACGCGGCAGGAAGCTTTCGCTGTAACCGGCATAAAGCGAGATATTGTCCTGTGGCTTGAAAATCAATCCGGCGCGCGGTGAGAATACATCATCTGTCCGCGATTGCGTGGCAGTGTTTTTAATGTCATCCACCGTAATGTCAAAACTGTCAAAGCGCCCGCCAAGCAGCAATTTTACCTGTTCGGAGAGGTCAATCTGGTCTTGGAAATAAACCGAGGTGACTGTGATGTCCGTCTCGCTATGGCTGTTCAAATCGCTGGTAAAATCAACGCTTGTCGCTTGTCCGGCCGCATTGACGGTCAGATTAAGCGGGCGGCGTATGGCAAAGCTTTCTTTGTCTGAGCCGCTTGTTGTCCAATGGGTATTGTATCGATAATTCTCGGAGTCCGTGGCGACATATTCACCGCCAAGCAGTAAGGTATGGCTGATCTCGCCTGTGGTCAGCGCCGCCACCAAATTGCCGTTCGCAATGAAATGCGCGCGCCGGGTCGGGTCAAGATAGCCGTCCAGCACCACTGTTTGCGCATCATGGTCATAGTCGAAAGCAAAAAGATTGCGATAGCTTTTGTCGTAATCACCATAATGCAGCGTTACATTGCCTTTCAGCGTGTCGGAAAACGCATGATTGAGCAATCCGCGAAAAATATGGGCTTCCAGCTTGGTCAGATTAATATCTTTGTCGCCAAATGTGATACCGGCAAGCGAAGCGACCGGTCGGCCATGAGCTGTCGGTATGCCGCGATCGATAAAACGCTGATGATTGGCATATTCATAAGACAAATCGAGTGTCGTGGCGTCCCCGACCCGAAATTTCATTGTCGGATTAAAGCCATAGCGGTCGCCTTCATAGAAATCGCGGTCATTTTTCAGCGCATCATAATGCGCGGTCAGGCGCAGCGCAGAATTGGGGCCAATATCCCGGTTCATATCGACAGCCATATCCGTCGCACCAAATCTGTCGGCGGCCAGGTCAAAATTGGTAAACAACTCGTCCAGCACCGCCTTTTTGGTGACCCGATTGAGCGTGCCGCCCGTGCCGCCACGCCCGAACAGCAGCGCATTCGGCCCGCGCAGCACTTCAACCTGTTCCAGATTGTAAAGCGCGCGATAATACTGCACATCATCGCGCACCCCATCTATGTAAAAATCGGCGGTTGAGCGATTGCCGCGAAACACAATCGCGTCGCGATGGCCCTCGCCTTGGCTGCTATTGACGCCCGGCGTATAGCGCACAATATCGCCCAGCGCCCGATAGCCACGCTCCTTAATGTCCAAATCCGTCACAATCGACAGGCTTTGCGGCACATCCAGCGCCGGTATCGGCATTTTCAGCGCATTGACTTCATTGGCGTAAAGGATGCGGCCCTTGACCACCACCTCATCAAGCAGCGCCCGGTCATTGGCCAAGGCGAGATTTGGCAGAATGGCAAAAGCCAGCGCCGCCCGCAAAAAAGTCTGGGGGATATTATGCATGGTGTTTTCCTTGGCCGCTCTGCGGCGCTGTTGTTTGTTGCAAATGATTATCATATTCATAAACAAGTTGCGAGTGATTATCAACCGCAAAGTCTGCGCGGCGCTGCGCCGCTCTGTCGCAGGCGCGGTCGTCCCTTATAGGGCGTTGAAATTAAACAGAAAATTGCATGAGAAGGGCGGTCTCGCCCTGATAATAATTGGCGCGCTGTCCGGTCTCAACAAAGCCGAAATGGCGATAAAGGGCAATGGCCGGTGCATTGCTTTCGCGCACTTCCAAATGCAAAACCGCCTTGTCCTGTGCCGCCAAACCGCGCCGCGCCTCAATGCAAGCATGCGCCAAAAGCGCCGCCGCATGGCCTTTCCGGCGCTGCTCCGGCGCAATTGCCAAAGTCAGAATTTCGGTTTCCTCCAACACCCGGCGCAGCAAGATAAACCCGTCATTATGCCCCCATGCCGAAACCCCGCGCCCGTCCAGTAAATCGGCGAAGCTGCCGGCCGACCAAGGCTGGTCAAAGGCGCGCCCATGCAGAGCGGCCAGCTTTTGCGCATCTGTCAGGCGCTCAATCAAATTTCGCCTCATGGCGCGCGCAACAGGGCTTTGCTTTTATCGGGCAATGTGGCATCGGGCGGGCGCAAATAAAGCGGCGCGGGCGGGGGGGCTTGCCATTGCTCCGCCGGCAATTGCGCCGCCAGTGCGGCAACATAGCGGGCTTGCGGGACGTCCGGTGCGACATCGGGCAGAAACCTTGCATCCAAGGCTGCCAATGCTGATTTGCCCGTGCCAATCACCGTGACTTGCTGTTGCCCGCCAATCAGCGCGGCAGCATCCGACAAGCCAAGCGCCTGCGGGGGTGACAAAATACGGCCCTCGACCGAAAAAGCCTGACAATAAAAACTGTCGCGGCGCGCATCAATGGCGACCAATCTTGGGCGCGGCGCATCACTGGCCAAGGCCATCGCCTGCAAGCTGCCAATGCCAACCAAGGGCAGATTCAGCGCCAAGGCCAGCCCGCGCATGGCCGACAGCCCCACTCTGGTGCCGGTAAATGTGCCGGGGCCAACCGTCACCGCCAAATGGGTGAGATCGGCCATTGCCAAACCCTCCGCCGCCATAAAATCCTGCATAAGCGGCATCAGCGCCTCGGCATGGCCGCGCGCCATTTCCAGCATATTTTGCCGCGCCTCTGCCGCACCGATTTTCACCGCCACCGAGCAGGCGCTTTGGGTGGTATCGCAAGCCAGCAAAACGGGGGTTTGGTCAGCCATGAAAATTGCGCCCGAAAAACAAAGGCCGGTCAGACAATCCGGCACGCCTCGTCAAAAGACAGGCGCGGGCTGCGGTCGAATAAATCGGAAGCGTCGCCATAGCCGATATTGCACAGAAAATTTGACTTGAAGCGGCCATCAGGGAAAAAGGCGGCATCGACCGCCGCATTGTCAAAGCCCGACATTGGCCCAACATCCAGCCCCAAAGCGCGCGCCGCCAGCATGAAATAGCCGCCCTGCAATGTGCCATTGCGAAAGGCTGTTGCCTCGGCCACCGCCGCATCGCCGGAAAACCAGTCGCGCGCGGCGGGATTATGCGGAAAGAGTTGCGGTATCAAATCGTAAAATTGCAAATCATGGGCGATAATCGCACAGACCGGCGCGGTTTCGGTTTTTTGCCGGTTGGTCGGCAACAGGCAGGGCAGCAATTTCGCCTTGGCTTCCGCCGAGCGCACAAACACCACACGCGCCGGTGAACAATTGGCGCTGGTTGGCGGCATGCGCATTAAGTCATAAAGCGCATGAAGCAGGGCATCATCGACCGGCTTGTCCTGCCAGCTATTATATGACCGGCCTTCATAAAACAGCCGGTCGAGCCCTTTCTGGTCTAGACTGTCTGTCATGGCATCCTCCCGCCGTTAAATCACGGCGCGCACTTCCGTGACGGAAGGCACATAATGTTTCAGCAAATTCTCAATGCCATGTTTCAGCGTCGCCGTCGCGCTCGGGCAACCGGCACAGGCCCCGCGCATATGCAAGGACACCACACCATCATCATAGCCGTGAAACACAATATCGCCGCCATCTTGCGCCACAGCAGGGCGCACCCGTGTATCTATGATTTGCTTGATGACCGAAATAATTTCCGCATCCGGCCCATCCGCCTCTGGCGTTTCTGCTTCCGTGCCGGCGACAGTGTCAAGCAGCACCGGGCGCTCCTCAACAAAATGCGACATTATCACCTGCAGCAAGGCCGGTTTGACAAGCTGCCATTCGACCGCGCCTTTGGTGACAGCGATAAAATCACTGCCGAGAAAGACGCTTTCAACGCCTTCAACCGCAAACAAGGCCTCGGCCAAGGGCGAGGCTTCAGCCGCCGCCTTATTGGGAAAATCAGCCGGTGGCCGGTCGCCGGTCACAGCCCGACCGGGCAGGAATTTGAGCGTCGCCGGATTGGGCGTATCCTCGGTTTGAATAAACATCACAAGCTCCTGTATCTGTCCCCGATATAGGCAGCGCGCGCGCCAAAAGCAATAGAGGGCGGGGCCATAAAGGGGGCGCTTTACCTTATGTCAGCGCGTCAATTTCATCATCCGACAAAGACCCCGGCACGATTGTCACCGGAATATGAAAATCGGTTTTACCGGTCGCCAGAGCCGAAACCAATGGCCCCGGCCCGGCCGGGCCATAGCCCGACGCCAGAACCAATGTCGAAATAGTCGAATCCTCATCAATCAAACGCTGGATTTCCTCGCTGCCATGGCCTTCGCGAATATGGGTTTTCGGTTTTTCGCCGCCCAATTCTTCGACAATTGCCGCACATTCGCCCAAAACCCGTTCGGCCTCGCCCAGCGCATCTTCCTTCATCAGGCTGCCAACGCCAAGCCAATGCTCAAACCCGCCCGGCTCAATGACCAGCAAAAGCGCCACCTTGCCGCCCGTGCCATGGGCGCGCCGCGCCGCAAAGCGCAAGGCCGCATGCACTTCCGGCGTGCCATCAACCACGACCAGAAATTTGCGCTGCAAATGTTGATTAATATCCATGCGCGACATGCTGCCATGTTTGGCGGTGCGGGAACAAGCTGTTTCTAGCTTCCGAGAAAGCCGACCAGTCGGCGCACATCGCCCATCACGCTTTCGGCAATCTCGGCGGCGCGCGCGGCCCCTTTATCCAATGCCTGCTCGACCGCGCCCGGATCATTGGTCAGACGCCGCATTTCATCGCCAATCGGGCCGATTTTTTCAATCGCCAGCGCCGCCAGCTCTTCTTTTAATTGCGAAAATTGCGCGCCGGCAAATTGGTCAATCACCGCTTCCTGCTCGGCATCGGCCAAAGCGGCATAAATGCCCAGCAAATTGGCCGCTTCAGGACGCCCGTCCAGCCCATCAACATTGTCCGGCAAAGGCTCCGGGTCGGTTTTCGCCTTGCGGATTTTGCGGGCAATCTCATCGGCGCTGTCCAGCATAGTGATACGCGACAAATCCGACGGGTCAGATTTCGACATTTTCTTGCTGCCATCGCGCAGGCTCATCACCCGCCTTGCCGGCCCTTGTATCAATGGCTCGGGCTGGGGAAAGAAATCTGGCGCGCCAAAATCATTATTGAATTTTTGCGCAATATCACGCGCCAGTTCCAAATGCTGTTTCTGGTCTTCGCCGACCGGTACATGGGTTGCCTTATACAGCAAAATATCAGCCGCCATGAGATTGGGATAGACATAAAGCCCGACCGAAGCCTTTTCCCTGTCCTTGCCGGCCTTTTCCTTGAACTGCGTCATCCGGTTCAGCCAGCCCATGCGCGAGACGCAATTCAGCACCCAAGCCAGCTCGCTATGCTGGCGCACGCGGCTTTGATTGAACACAATATGCTTGTCGGCATCGACACCGGCGGCCAAGAAAGCAGCAGCCACTTCGCGCGTATTGGCGGCCAATTCAGCCGGGTCTTGAAACACGGTAATGGCATGCAAATCCACCACGCAATACAGGCATTGATGGGTTTCCTGCAAGGCCACGAAATTGCGGATAGCGCCAAGATAATTGCCCAAATGCAAATTGCCGGTCGGTTGCACACCCGACAGCACACGCGGCTCATATTGGCTCATTGCCCTCTCCCTGCTTCAAAATATCGTCATTTCAGTTCGGCCTAGCTTATGGCCAATTCCTAGCCCTTGCGCAAGCTTTCCACGTCAGAGATTTGCACGCCGCCGAGAAGCCGCGCCAAAATAAAGAATATCACCGCGCCGGTCAGCACCAATGCCGCCACATAAAAAGCCTGCATCGCGACATTGGACATATCCAGTCCCTGCCGACCCGCCAAAGCCATCAGACCGGTAAGCGCCAGCCCCATAAAAAAGGCCGCGACAAGCTGCGCCGCCAATTGCCTTGCCAGCCGCCAATTGAGTTGCCAAATCCCGCGCCGTGCCAACCGCACCAGCATCAGACCGAGCGTCACCCATCCGGCAAGGCTGGTCGCCAGCGCAATGGCAACATGGCCATAAACCGGAAACAGGCTCAGCGAAAAGCCGATATTGACCGCCACCCCAATCGCCCCGTCAATTAATGGCGCGCGCGTATCGCGGCGGGCAAAGAAAGAGGGTTGCAACGCCTTTATCAGCACAAAGGCCGGCAGGCCGAGGCAAAATGCCTTAATCGCCAAAGCCGTGGCTTGCGTGTCGGCAGCACTGAATGCGCCGCGCTCAAATAAGAGCGCAATCACCGGTTGCGCCAACACATAAAGGCCGACAGAAGCCGGCAGGGTCAGCGCCATGGCAACCAGCACGGCAAGCGTCTGGCTGGCGCGCGCGCCGCTTGCATCACCTGCCGCCAACAAGCGCGACAGGCTGGGCAGCAAAGCCACCGACAGCGCCACGCCGACCACGCCCATTGGCAATTGATAAAGCCGGTCGGCATAATACAACCAAGCAGCAGCGCCCTGCTGACCGGTGGCGATAGATGTGCCGACCAGCAAATTGATTTGACCAATCCCGGCGGCCAAAATGCCCGGCACGGCCAGCGCAAACATTTGCCGCACATCAGGGCTGAGGCGCGGCCAAGTGACGGGCAGGCGCAAGCCGGCGCGCCATGCCGCCACAGCAACCACAATAAGCTGCACCGGCCCGGCCACCGCTACGCCCCAAATCAGCCAGTCAAGCGCAATCGCCGCCTGATAGCCCGCAACCCACAGCGCCAGGCCCAAAGCCGCCAGCAAAACCAGATTGAGCAAAACCGGCGCCATCGCAGCCGCCAAAAACCGTCCCTTGGCATTCAACATGGCGGCGAATAGAGAGACCAGCGACATGCAGGCCAGATAAGGAAAGCTTATCCGTGCATAATAGACCGCAAGGTCGAATTTTTCCGGCGTCTCCGCAAAGCCCTGCGCCAGCAAATAGACCAATTGCGGCATAAAAATTTCCGCCAGCACAGTGAAAACAATCAGTCCCGCGACCAATACCGCGCCAATGCGACCGGCAAAGCCGATCGCCGCATCTTGCCCTTCCTGCTCCATGCGCGCCGAAAATAATGGCACAAAAGCGGCGTTAAACGCGCCCTCGGCAAATAGCCGCCGGAACAGATTGGGCAGGCGGAAAGCGATAACAAAAATCTCGGCAAATGGGCCAGCCCCCAAAAAGGCGGCAATGCCAATATCGCGGATAAAGCCGGTCAGGCGACTGAGCAAGGTTGCGCTGCCAACCAGCGCGGCAGCCGAAATCAGGCGGGAGCCGGATGGGGGAGCCACCTCGCTCATCGCCGCTCAAGCCACCCGGCTGTTCTGGATGCGGGTGGCGGCGACCGGATTGTCAATCGCGGCGACCAGCGCATTGACAATGCGCGCCCGCTTGCCGGCATGGGTGATTTGCCCGCCTATCAAATCCTGCACATAAAACGCATCAACCGCGCGCTCGCCAAAAGTCGCCACACGGGCGGCAGAAATTGTGACATTCATGGCAAATAGATTGCGCACCAGCGCAAATAACAGGCCGGGCCTGTCCAGCCCGCTCACTTCAATCACGCTGGCCGTATCTGACAATTCATTGGAAATCCGCACTTGCGAGTCGAGGTCAAAGGCGCGCATTTTCTTGCCCATTTCGGTTTTGCCAACATGTTCGGGCGGAATAATGCTGCCATCCAGCACGCCTTTCAGCACTTGCTTGAACTTTTTTGTCTGGGTCGCATCAAGCGGGCCGGGTCGGTCATGGTGGCGCACATGCAGCGTATCCACCGCCAGCCCATCATGGGTGGTGGTGATGCGCGCATCGAGAATATCAAGCCCGGCGACAAGGCAAGCGCCGGTCAGTCGCGCAAACAGACCAGCATGGTCTTGGCATATTAAAGTCACTTCCGAGCAATCGCGCAATTTATCGCGGCGCAGTTCGATTTGCATATTTTCCGTGTCGAGCTTGTCAATCAGCCGGGCATGGCGCAAATGCGCCTCGGTTGGGAAAGACAGCCAATAAGTCTCGCCATGCCGGTCGAAATAGCGGGTCAGCTTTTTGTCCGACCAGTTTTCCTCCAACTCAAAAGCGAAAGATTGCTGTGCCGCCAGCACCCGCTCCTGCCGGTTGATAAAGCCCCCCGCGCCGGTCAGGCTGGCCTCGGCCTCATAATAAAGTTCGCGCAGCAATTGAGCTTTCCAGCCATTCCACACGCCGGGGCCGACAGCGCGAATATCCACCTCAGTCAACACCAGCAAATGTTTCAGCCTTTCGGTTGTTTGCACCGTGGCGGCAAAATCTTCAATGGTTTTCGGGTCGGATAAATCGCGCCTTTGCGCCACATCGCTCATCACCAAATGCTCGCGCACCAGCCATTCGGTCAGGGCGGTTTCAGCGGCGGAAAAACCAAGCCTTGGGCCAAGGCGGCGGGCAATGCGCGCACCGGCAATGGAATGGTCTTCCGGGCGTCCCTTGGCAATGTCGTGCAGCAAAGTGGCCAGATATAAAACCCGCCGATTGACCTGACCGGTTGATAACAGCTCATGCGCCAAGCGGTGTTCTTCGGCCAGCGCGCCGCTTTCAATCTCGCGCAGCAGGCCAATCGCCCGCAATAAATGTTCATCGGCTGTGTAATGGTGATACATGTTAAATTGCATCAACGCGACAATCTTGCCGAAATCCGGCACAAATTTGCCCAGCACACCGGCCTCATTCATGCGCCGCAAAGTGCGCTCCGGCTCGCGCGTCGAGGTCAGAATATCAAGAAATAATTGATTGGCCTCATCGTCAGCGCGCAAATCAGCATCAAGCAGGCTGGTATTGCGGGCAATCTCGCGCAGCGTATAGGGGTGAATATCCAGCCTATGACGGTCGGCCAAATGAAAGGCACGAATAAGATTGACCGGCTTGTTGCGGAAACAATCGGCGCGCGCATGGGTCAGGCGACCGGCCTGAATGGTAAAGCCATGCACGTGTTTTTGCCGTTGAAACAGCGCCGGCAATCTTTCCCGCTTGCGCTTTTTCTTTTGCTGCTCTTCCAGCGCGGCGCAAAATATCGCCGTCAAATCGCCAACATTTTTGGCCACAAGAAAATATTGTCGCATAAATTTCTCAACCGATTTCATACCGGCGCTGGCAGAAGTGGCAAAACATTCGGCCAAGGGCTTTTGCACATCAAAACTCAGCCTCTCCTCGGCGCGCCCGGTGAGGAAATGCAAATGGCAGCGCACCGCCCATAAAAACCCGTCGCATTTGCGAAACAGCCGCATTTCCTCGCGCGTCAACACCCCAAAATCAACCAGCGCGTCAATATCGTCAATTCGGTAGCAATAGCGGGCAATCCAGAACAGCGTGTTCAAATCGCGCAAGCCGCCCTTGCCCTCCTTGACATTGGGCTCTACCAGATAGCGCGAGCGGCCCATGCGCTCATGGCGCTGGTCGCGCTCAGCCAGCTTGGCGGCCACAAATTCGCGCGCCGTTTTGGCAATAATCTTTTTGTCAAACTCGCTTTTGAAATGCTCGTAAAACTTGCGCGACCCCCACAGGCAGCGACTTTCCAGCATGGCGGTGCGGATGGTAATATCGGCGCGCGCCTGCACCAGACAATCGGCCAGACTGCGCGTGGCATGGCCGACTTTCAGCCCCATATCCCACAGCATATAAAGCATATATTCGACAAAGCTTTCGCTGGCGGCATTGCGCTTATGCGGCAGCAAAAACAGCAAATCAATATCCGAAGCCGGTGCCAATCGCCCGCGCCCATAGCCGCCCACCGCCAGCATGGTCACTTTCTCCGCCTCGGTCGGATTGGCCAGCCGCAACACATAATTTTCGGTGAAGCGCGCCAAAGCCCGCAAAATATCATCTTGCAGAGCCGACAATGCCTCGGCGCAAGCCGCCCCTTTCAGCTTATTGCTTTCCAGCGCGGCACGAATTTTTGCGCGCTCTTCTATATGTGTCTGTTTCAGCAAGGCCAGAACGCCATTGCGCAAAGCCGCATCATCACCGCCATGCGTGTCAGCCAAACCCGCCATGCCGGCGTAAATCAGCTCTTCGCGTGTTTGTTTGCCTTTGGCCATGCCATGCTCTCCTGTAACTGACTATAATATATGGGCGGGACAGATGCGCGGCAATATGGCCTTCAATTGCCGGCAAATCAACCGGCAGACCCGTCATCGGCCAAAGCCTTTAATCGGTAGAGCCAGTCCAATGCCTCACGCGGGGCAAGCTGGTCGGGGTCAAGCGTCGCCAGCGCATCGCGCAGCGCATCGGCCTGTTGCGGGGTTATCATCTGCCGGTCGAATAAGGGCAGCATATCAAGCGCCGCGCCGGACTGACCTGCCGCGCTGTTTTCTTCCAGCACGGCCAGCACAGTGCGGGCGCGCGCCAGCACGCTGTCAGGCAGACCGGCCAATTCGGCAACGTGAATACCGTAAGAACGGTCAGCAGCCCCGGCGACCACCTCATGCAAAAATACCGGCTTGCCGCCATGTTCGCGCACCGCCATAGAGGCATTGCTCAAGCCCGGCAGCCGGTCGGCCAAAGCCGTCAGCTCGTGGTAATGTGTGGCAAAAAGCGTTCGGCAACCAACTGTGTCATGCAGATATTCAATCACCGCCCAAGCCAGCGACAGCCCGTCAAAAGTCGCCGTGCCGCGCCCGATTTCGTCAAGAATAACCAGCGCACGCGGGCCTGCCTGATTGAGAATGGCCGCGGTTTCAACCATTTCCACCATGAAAGTCGAGCGCCCGCTGGCCAAATCATCGGCCGCGCCGACACGGCTGAACACGCGGTCAACCAGCCCGATATGGGCTGCCTGCGCCGGCACAAAACTGCCCATTTGCGCCAGAATGGCAATCAGCGCATTTTGCCGCAACCATGTCGATTTACCGGCCATATTCGGCCCGGTGAGCAGGGTCAAGCGCGCCGCGCCGCCCTCCGGCATGGCACTGTCGGCCTCAAGCAGGCAATCATTGGCAATAAACGGGCTGTCCTGCGCCAGGCCCAAAGCCTGCTCAACCACCGGATGACGTCCGCCCTTAATTTCAAAGCGCATATCATTGGCAAGGCTGGGGCAAACCCAATGGCGTTGCGCGGCCAGCTCGGCCAAAGCGCCATGCACATCCAATTCGGCCAGCGCGGCAAGGCGCGCCTCAATGGCCGGCGCACAGGCCAGAATGGCGGCGCGCAAAGCCTCGTAAATTTCCAGCTCAAACGCCAAGGCGCGCTCACCGGCACGGCTGATGCGCCCGGCCAATTCGGATAATTCACCGGTCGAAAACCGCACAGAGCTGGCCAATGTCTGGCGATGGATAAACATTTCCTGATGCGGTGGCGACATCAGCCTATCGCCATGCGCCGCCGGCACTTCGACATGATAGCCCAAAACGCCATTATGCTTGATTTTCAGTGCCTTAATATGCGTTTCCTCAGCATATTTTTGCTGCAAACCGGCAATATAACGACGGCTTTCATCGCGCAAATCGCGCGCTTGGTCGAGGCCGTCATGATAGCCGGAAGCCACAAAACCGCCATCGCGCGCCAGCAAGGGCAAAGCCTCGCCCAGCGCCTCATCCAATTGCGCTTGCAGCGCGTTAATGGCTTCGGCCTCAACAGTCAGCGCGGCGCATAAATCTGCAATGGGCGACGGGCTGTCGGCTTGCGCCAATTGCCCGGTGCCGGTCGCCTGCATTTGGGCGTGGCGGGCCAGCAAAGCGGCAATATCGACACTGCCGGCAAGCCCCTGCGCCAAGGCCAGCATGTCGCGCGGGCCACCGCGCGCCATAGCCAGCCGCGACAAGGCGCGTGCCATATCAGCCAAGCGGCGCAAAACCGCCCGCATATCCTCGCGCAAATCAGCATGCTCAACAAAATAGCCAACCGCTTGCTGGCGCTGTGTCAGTGCCGCAATATCACTGAGCGGCGCTGCCAGCCGCGCCGCCAATTCGCGCGCACCGGCCGCCGTCACCGTCATATCAATCGTATCCAGCAAGCTGCCGCGCGTCTCGCCGGACAATGTGCGGGTCAGCTCCAGATTGGCGCGCGTCGCCGCATCCAAACCCATTAAGCCATCAGCCTGTTCAATGCGCGGCGGCGGCAAGCGCGGCATGTCCTGTTTTTGGGTGAGCTGCAAATAGGCGACGATTTGGCCGCAGGCAATCAGCGCGGCGCGGCTGAACTGACCAAAACCGGCCAGCGTATCAAGCTGCAAAGCATCGCATAATATCTTTTCCGCCGAGGGTGAGGTCAGCGGCGCGGTTTCGGTCACAGACAGACCGGCCATTTGTGCATGCGCCGCCAGCGCCTTGCTGTCAGTGCCTTGGGCGGCCAAAATCTCGCTTGGCGAAAGGCGCAAAAGCAGACCGCCCAAAGCCTGCTCATGCACATCGCTGACAAAAAAAGTGGCGGTGGACATATCCAGCCAGGCCAGCGCGGTTGCGCCCGACGCCTCGCCCAAAGCGGCCAGAAAATTATGCGCATGCGAGGGCAACAGCGCCTCTTCGGTCAATGTGCCCGGTGTGACCAGCCGCACCACTTCGCGGCGCACCACCGCTTTTGACCCGCGTTTGCGCGCCTCGGCCGGGTTTTCCGCCTGCTCGCATACGGCGACGCGAAAGCCTTTTCGTATCAGCTTTTCGAGATAGCTTTCCGCCGCATGAAACGGCACGCCGCACATCGGCACGGCCGCGCCATGATGCTTGCCACGATGGGTCAGCGTGATGTCAAGCGCCTGCGCCGCCGTCACCGCATCATCAAAAAACAGCTCGTAAAAATCACCCATGCGGTAGAATAAAAGCGCATCTTCATATTGCGCTTTTATTTCCAGATATTGCGCCATCATTGGTGTCACCTTGGAATCCATTTGGGAGTCCATTTGGGAGTCCATTTGGGAGTCCATTTGGGGCGCCGTCTGGGAGGCTGCCTCTTGGGCTTTCTGGCTGCTATGGGTTTCGCTTGCTGGCATGGCCGCACTCTAGCAGAGGTCGCAAGCCGCGTGCAGCCCCCGCGCATGATGCGGGCGCAAAAAACCGGGTAAAACATTTCGCCCAAAGGCCGGGTTTTCCGGCGACGCGGCTTGTATTTATCGGCGAGAGGCACTACAAAAGCGACAGTTATGACAGGCACATCCCAATGAGCGACAAAGACAAAAGTTTTACCGACCAGGAGGCGTTGCGCTTCCACACGCGCGGCAAGCCGGGCAAGCTGGAAATCAACCCGACCAAGCCAATGGCCACACAGCGCGATTTGTCGCTGGCTTATTCGCCGGGCGTGGCCGTGCCGGTGCAGGCCATTGCCGACAATCCCGACACTTCCTATGACTACACATCGCGCGGCAATATGGTGGCAGTGATTTCCAATGGCACGGCGATTTTGGGGCTGGGCAATCTTGGCGCGCTGGCTTCCAAGCCGGTGATGGAAGGCAAGGCGGTCTTGTTCAAACGCTTTGCCGATGTTGACAGTATTGACCTTGAAGTGGACACGGAAGATACCGGCGCCTTTATTGATGCGGTCAAGCATTTGGGGCCAAGTTTTGGCGGCATAAATCTGGAAGACATTAAAGCGCCTGACTGTTTCATCATTGAACAGCAATTGCGCGAATTGATGGATATTCCGGTCTTCCATGACGACCAGCACGGCACCGCCATTATTTGCGCCGCCGGGCTTATCAATGCGCTGCATCTGACCGGGCGCGACATCAAGACCACGAAGATTTGCGTCAATGGCGCCGGCGCGGCGGGGATTGCCTGTCTTGAGCTTATCAAGGCGATGGGCCTGCCGGCGGAAAATGCGATTTTATGCGACACAAAGGGCGTGATTTACAAAGGCCGCAAAGAGGGCATGAACCAGTGGAAATCGGCGCATGCGGTTGAGACCGGCGCGCGCACGCTGGAAGATGCCATGCGCGGGGCCGATGTGTTTCTCGGCCTGTCTGTTAAGGGCGCTGTCACCGCCGATATGGTGCGCGACATGGCCGATAAGCCGATTATTTTCGCTATGGCCAATCCCGATCCGGAAATCACGCCGGAAGAAGTTGCCGAGATTCGCGATGACGCCATCATGGCGACCGGTCGTTCGGATTATCCCAATCAGGTCAATAATGTATTGGGCTTTCCCTATATTTTCCGGGGCGCATTGGATGTGCGCGCAACCACGATAAATGACGCTATGAAAATCGCCTGCGCCCAGGCTTTGGCCGATTTGGCGCGCGAAGATGTGCCGGATGAAGTGGCCGCCGCCTATCAGGGCGAGCGCCCGCGCTTTGGCCCGCGCTATATTATTCCGGTGCCGTTCGACCCGCGCCTGATACGCGATATTCCGCCCGCCGTCGCCAAGGCGGCAATGGATAGCGGTGTCGCGCGCGCGCCGCTTGTTGACATGGACGCCTATCGTGACCGGCTGTCAGCGCGGCTTGACCCGGCCGCCAGCAGCCTGCAAATCATTATGAACCGGTCGCGGCAAAACGGTAAGCGCATGGTATTTGCCGAGGGCGAGCAGGAGCAGGTTATCCGCGCCGCTATTGCCTATAAGGATTTGGGACTCGGCGAACCGGTGCTGATTGGCACTGAGCATATTGTCCGCGAGCGCATGGGCGAATTGGGGCTGGAAGAGCGTTCGGATATTGAGATTTGCGACACGCGCCAATCAGCCGCGCGCGACAGCTATGCCGAGTTTCTGTTTCAACGCCTGCAACGGCGCGGACGGTTGAAAAGCGATTGCACAAGGCTGGTCAATAATGACCGCAATATATATGGCGCCTGTATGCTGGCCCAAGGCGACGCCGATGCCATGGTGACCGGCGTCACCCGCAGCTATTCGATTACTTTGGAAGAAGTCTCGCAAGTGATTGACCCGCGTCCGGCGCATCGCGTCATGGGCATTTCCATGCTGATTGCGCGCGGGCGCACTGTGCTGGTCGCCGACACCAATGTGATTGACATGCCAACGGCGGAAGAATTGGCCGATATTGCCATTCAAAGCTCGGCAACGGCGCGCGCTTTGGGCCATGAGCCGCGCGTCGCCATGCTGGCCTATTCAACATTTGGCCATCCTGAAGGCGACCGTTCGGTCTATGTGCGCGAAGCGGTGCGGCTGTTGGATGAGCGCAATGTCGATTTTGAATATGAGGGCGAAATGGCCGCCGATGTCGCGCTCAATCGTGAGGCCATGCAGCGTTATCCGTTCTGCCGCCTGTCAGAGCCGGCCAATATATTAATCATGCCGGCCATTCACTCGGCCTCGATTTCCACCAAAATGCTGGAAGAATTAGGCAATGCGACGCTTATCGGGCCGATATTGGTCGGGCTGGAACATTCGGTGCAAATCGCCCGTATTGGTGCGACCGCGACCGAAGTTTTGAATATGGCAGCGATTGCCGCCTATGGGCTGGAAAAAATCTGACCATAGCGCCGCATCAGGCTATTTTGCCATAACGCGCCATATAGCGTTCGCTCAGTGCCGCTACGGGCATCAGAACAAACACATCAATTGTGTTGAACGGCTCATCAATCACCGCGCCTGTGCCAATCATACAACCACTGCGCAAATAACCCCGCAAAACTGCGGGCATGGCGCGCAATGCGGTGCGCGGGCATATTTTGTCAGCAGGCATCATATCCATATCGACAAACCGCTCCGGCAAGGCCGATACCGCCCACGGCCCTTGGGCGCGACGATGATGGTGCAGATAGGCTAGTGGCAATGCCAGACGAGCAGGCTGCGTGCCAGCAAAACTGGCGCAGCCAAACATGACATCTATCGCATAATGCGCAACCATTGCTCCTAACCCGCGCCATAACAGGTCGATGCCCTGTTTGGTGCGATAGGCGGGCGCGACGCATGAGCGTCCCAGCTCCATGAAGTTCAGCCCCTTACCAACCCCATTCAGCAAACCATCCAAATCATATTCACCGGCGCTGTAAAAGCCAAAAGCGACATCGGCGACCGACCGGCGCAGCAGGCGGTAGCAGCCGACCACTGTCTCGCCAGTGTCCAATCGCGGTGCGCCGGAAATGGCGGCTTCCGGATTGGTCGTTGTCAGCAACAAATGTTCGCATACATTGTCAAAGGCATCGACATCACGCCGCAATTTGCCACTCTGGCCCAAGGGCGTGGCTTTCATTTCTTCATAAAAAACTTGGTAGCGCAGCTTTTGCGCAGCGGCAATTTCAGCTGCGTCTGCAGCCAGCCGCACTGTCATATCGCCGCGTATTTCCCGAACCGGCCCATCAACAAAAGATATGTCTGCATGAGGATTGTTGCCCGATGGCATAAAGAGTTGGTTAGTCATTGCCGCCTCACTGTTTCGGCCTTACGCCCCTAATGCCGGAAGAAAAGCCCTGCGCCGGTGTCGGCGGCATGACGATTTCGCGAAAATTTTGTGACATGAAAGCCGATGTCAATTCCATTTGCCAAAGCCGCCGCGCCAGGCCATTGCCGAGGCAATTTCTGCTTCGCCCGGGCGCTCATGTCCCATTAAATCGGCCAAAGTGCGTGCGACCCGCAAAATCCGGTTAAAGCCACGCGCGCTGATGCGGTTTTCCTCAATCACCCGGTCGAGCCATTTGGCCCCCTGTTTGCCCGGCCGCGCCAAGGCACGCAGCCGGTCGCCGTCAAGCCGTGCATTCAGGCAGCCCTGCCGGTCAATTTGCAAATCACGCGCCGCGCTGACCCGTGCAGCGATTGTGGCGCTTGGCTCACCGGCATCATCCGACAGCATGGTGGCCAAAGAAACCGGCGGCACATCAAACCGCAAATCAAACCGGTCAAGCAGCGGGCCGGACAGGCGCGCCAGATAATCCTGCCGACAGGCGGGCAGGCGGTGGCATGCCAAATCCGGGTCATCGGCATGGCCGCAACGACACGGATTCATCGCCGCCACAAGCTGAAAGCGCGCATTATAGGTGATATGCGCCTCGGCGCGCGCCACTTCAACATGGCCGGTTTCAATCGGCTGGCGCAGCGCATCCAGCGTCGGGCGGGAAAATTCCGGCAATTCATCAAGAAACAAAACCCCATTATGCGCCAGCGACACTTCGCCCGGCTTGGCATGACGCCCGCCGCCTATCAAGGCCGCCATGCTGGCCGAATGATGCGGCGCACGAAACGGGCGCTGATGGGCAAGGCGCACACCGCCGCGACGGCTCGACAGGCTTTCAATCACGCTGATTTCAAGCCTTTCCTCAGCGGTCAGCGCGGGCAGAATGCCCGGCAGCCGCGCCGCCAGCATGGATTTACCGGCGCCGGGCGGGCCGTTCATCAACATATGATGGCCTCCGGCTGCCGCCACTTCCAAAGCCAGCCGCGCATGTTGCTGGCCGCGAATATCCGCCATGTCAGCATGGGTTTCGGCATTATTTTCCGGCGCGGTTTGCGGCATGGGCAGCAAATGTTCGCCGCGCAAATGGTGAATGATTTCCGGCAGATTGGCGGCGGCAACAATGCCGCCCGCATCCGGCGCGGCCAGCCCTGACCACGCCGCCTCAGCGCCGCAAGCCGCCGGACATATCAAGCCAAGCCCGCGCCCCATGGCGGCCATTGCCGTCGGCAAAGCGCCGGGAACACCGATACAGGCACCATCAAGCCCCAATTCACCAATGACCAGAAAATCATCCACCAGACTTTGCTCCAGCGCATTGAGCGCGACCAGCAGGCCCAGCGCGATTGGCAAATCATAATGGCTGCCTTCTTTCGGCAAATCAGCCGGTGCCAGATTTATCGTAATCCGGTCATAGGGCAGGCCCAAGCCAATCGCCGCAATAGCCGAGCGCACGCGCTCGCGGCTTTCGGCAATTGATTTATCCGGCAGGCCGACAATGGTGAAGGCATTTTGCCCGGGCGCCAAATGCACCTGCACATCTACCGGCACCGCCTCTACCCCGCGAAAGGCAATTGTTTTGATATGGGCAACCATTGTCTGCACCTGTTTTATTGACAATTTCGGATACGCAGAACTGCTGCAAGGCTAGGCGAAATTGCGCGGCACGGCAAGCGCCGCATGCTGGCAGGCGTAAATGGCTTTACAGGGCTTGCTTTTTGCGCGCGGAAAAACCTATACTCTCAGCGTTGTTAGTAGGTTGTGTCCATGTTTGGTCGTCGCGCTGTTTCCGTTAATGTTGGTGACATGTTTATTGAGCCGCTTTTGGGCAAAAAGCGCATTTTCAAGGCGCTTGGCATTGCCGACCGCAGCGCACCGGAAGCTTTTGAGACATTTTGGGAAGTGACCGAGCTGGTTGATTTTAACGGCATGCCGCATGCCCGCTTGCACAATGCCGACAGCGACATTACCCGCATCATTGCCGTGGAAGCCTTGGCGCGGCAGGATAATTACAAGAAAAAATAAGCGCCCGATAAGCCGCCTGCATCAACGCGCAGAGAGGCGCGCCTCAATCGCATCCCATATCAGCGCGGCAATATCCGGCCCGCCAAAATGATGAATCTCGCGCACGCAGGTCGGCGAGGTGACATTTATTTCTGTCAGATAATCGCCAATAATATCAATGCCGGCAAAGATAATGCCGCGACGGCGCAATTCCGGCCCGATTTGCGCGGCAATCTCGAAATCGCGCTCGGTCAGCGCCGCCGCTTCCGGCGTGCCGCCCACATGCACATTGGCGCGCGCATCGCCATCGGCGGGTATTCGATTCAGCGCCCCGACCGCCTCGCCTTCGACCAAAATCACCCGCTTGTCACCGGCGCGCACTTGCGGCAGATATTGTTGCGCGATAACCGGCTCGCGGCTGGTGGTCAAAAACATTTCCGTCACTGAGCCGAAATTTTCATCGCCCGCCGCCAGCCGAAAAATACCCGCCCCACCATTGCCGAAAAGCGGCTTCAAAATAATATCGCCAAATTCGGCGCGAAAATCAGCCAACGCCGCCGCATCGCGGGTAATCAGCGTCGGCGGCAACAGCCCGTCAAACAGGGTCGGGAAAATCTTTTCCGGCGCATTGCGCACTGCCGCCGGGTCATTGACCACCAATGTTTCGGGGTGCACGCGCTCGAGCAAATGGGTGGCAGAAATATAATGCATGTCGAAAGGCGGGTCTTGGCGCATCAGCACCACATCCATTGCCGTCAGCGGCACATGGCCCTTGGCATCGGCCATATCCGTGACCGGCGCCAGCGTGTAATGCGCGCCTTTAACGTCAGCCACACCAAGCGCCTGCATGCGGGCGCTGACCACACCGTCGCGCAAAGCCAGCGCGTCCGGCTCATAATAATACAGCTTATGGCCGCGCGCCTGCGCCTCCAATGCCAGCGCGAAGCTTGTATCACCGGCAATGTCAATCGCCGCAATCGGATCCATTTGCAAAGCCACATTCAGCACAGCGCGTCTCCTTCACTCTCCATGACCCACTTACCGCGAATTGATACCAAGGCTCAAGCCCGTATTCGCTCTCTTGCAACCGGCCTATTGGCTGCGCCATAAATCGCGCGCATGACGCGGGCGACGCCACGGTGCCAGCAAAATCGCATCAAACCGCCAGACGCAAGCCTGCAAGGCCGGGCGGCGGCCAACCATATAAGCGGCAGCGCGCGCGATGCGCTGCCATTGCCGGTTGGCAATCACTTCCGGCCCAAACGCCCCGTCGCGATATTTAACCTCGACAAAGACCAGCAAATTGCCGCGCCGCGCGACAATATCAATTTCGCCGACCGGTGTTTGCAAATTGCGGGCAATAATCCGATAGCCCTTGCCGCGCAAATAAAGGGCTGCGACCATCTCGGCAACCCGTCCGGCCTTAACCGCGGCGGTCTTAGCCGTCTTGGGGCGGCGCATTAGCGATATTTTCTTCTTGCTCATTTCCGGCGTCCGCTTCCTTTTCTTGTTTGGACTTCCTTTTCTTGTTGGACAGGGCCAAGGCGCGCGCATAGACGGCTTTTTTCGGCAAGCCATAGGCGGCCATCACCATTTGCACCGCATCACGCAAACTATTGCCCGCCAGCGCATCCTTGAGCGCGGCATCCATTTCTGCCGCATCAAGCTTGTCCGATGGCAGGGCAGACAGCAGCACCACACATTCGCCCTTCACCGGCATAGCGGCCAGCCGCGCCGCCAAATCTTCCGCCGTGCCGCTTATCACTTCTTCAAACTTTTTGGTCAATTCGCGGGCAATCACCACCTCGCGCTGCGGCGTCACAGCAGCGATGTCAGCCATGAGCGCGGCAAGGCGATTGGCGCTTTCAAACAGAACCAGCGTGCCGGGCGCGCCCGACAATTCCTGCAAGGCGGTTTGCCGCGCCTGTTTTTTCGGCGGTAAAAAACCGGCAAAGCTGAACCTGTCGGTCGCCAGACCGGCAATGGACAGAGCCGCAATCGGCGCCGATGCGCCGGGCACGGCAAAAACATTATGGCCCGCCGCCCTTGCCGCGCGCACCAAAGGCAGGCCGGGATCGGAAACAAGCGGCGTGCCGGCATCGCTGATAAGCGCCAATGCCGCGCCTTCTGCCAGCCTGTGCAGAATTTTCGGGCGCATGCGCTGGGCATTATGCTCGTGATAGGCATAGCGCGGCGTGGCGATGCCATAGCGCGCCATTAATTTGCCGCTGACCCGCGTATCCTCGCAATATATGGCATTGGCAGCCGCCAGCACGTCGAGCGCCCGCAGGGTAATGTCGCGCGCATGGCCAAGCGGTGTGGCGACAATATAAAGGCCGGGCGCAAGTGGCGCATCTGTCTGTGACCAATCGGACATGCCCAAGGCAACGCTTTTTTGCCGCGAAAGGCAAGCCCGGAACGCAATCTCGCCATAATTTCACGCCAGATTGTGAAATTAACCGGCTGAAATGCCGCGCTTTGTCGCTAAGCCGTTTACTTGGCGGCGCGGCGCGGATAGGCTGGCGCATCATGACAGCTTATGCCGAATGGCAGAATGACGGGACAAGCGGCAAGACCCATGACAGCAAATAGACTAACCGGCAAATCTTTTATTGCAGCGGTGATTGTGAGCCTGCTTTTGGCCGCTTGTGCCGGTGCGCCAAGCGCGCCGCAAACCGGCGACACGGCACAGGCCGCGACCCCGAGCGCACCGCTTATCCCCATTATGCCACTTGATTTATCGGCCTATCCGCCGCCGCCGCCTCGCCCCGACAATGCGGTGGTGATTGCGCTGGTGCTGCCCTTTGGCGACAGCCGCAGCGCCATTCGCGAGCTGTCCCTGGCATTGCGCAATGCCGCGCAATTGGCGCTTTTCGACCTTGACCGGCGCGATATTGTGTTAAGCCTGCATGATACAAAAGGCACGCCGGAAGGGGCGAAAGAAGCCGTCAAACAGGCGCTGGCGGCCAAAGCCAATTTGATTGTCGGGCCTTTATTTTCAACTTCCGTCGCCGCCATCGCCCCAATGCTGGCCGGGCGCGATGTGCCGTCATTGGCATTGTCCAATGACCGCTCTGTCAAGGGCGACAATATATGGCTGCTCGGCTTTTTGCCGGAGGACAATATTGACCGCATTGTCACCGAATCCATCTCACAAGGGCTGACCCGTTTCGGCGCGCTTCTGCCCGAGGGCGCATTTGGTGAGCGTGTGCATGACAGCCTGCAAACGCAAATCGCGCTTTATGGTGGCGATTTGGTGCAGACCGAATTCTACCCGGCTGACCCGCGCGGCATGTTCGGGCCGGTGCGGGCGCTGGCGCAATTTGAGCGCCGCAAAAAAGCCCATGAGGCGGAAATGGCGCGGCTGACCCGCGAGGCGCGCGCATTGGCACCGGCCGATACGCCGGAGGAAGAATTATTCTCGGTTTTGCGCGATATTGCGCCGGAGCTGACCTCGGCGCATGAAGCACTGAAGCGGTCAGAAACATTGGGCGACATTCCCTATGATGTCGTTTTCATGCCGGAGGGCGGGCTGGCCTTGCGCAGTCTTGCGCCGCTGCTGCCCTATTTCGATATTGACCCGCGACTGGTGAAATTTGTCGGCACCGGATTATGGGATGACCCGTCTTTGACCAAAGAGCCGCCTTTGCATGGCGGTTGGTATCCAGCCCCCGAACACAGTGTCTGGCAGCGTTTTGTGCGGCGCTTCAAAAACGCCTATGGGCAAGAGCCGCCGCGCCTTGCCTCTATCGCCTATGACGCAATGGGGCTGGCGGCGGAATTGTCGCGCATTGCGCCGGGCAGGCCGTTTACCCGCCCCATGCTGACCGACCCGAATGGCTTTGCCGGTATTGACGGGATTTTGCGTCTGACGCCGGACGGGCTGGGCGAGCGCGGGCTGGCCGTGCATGAAATCACCGCGCGCGGCAGCCGGGTGATAACGGCAGCACCGGCCAGTTTTGTCGAGCATGACCGGCGACAACAGGCGGCGCTGATGCTGGCCACGCGCTTGCGCGAAGCGGCACCGCCCATAGATGATGCTGTTTTGTCGGATGATATTTTGTCGGATGATGCGCCCCAAGCCGGTGTTGAAAACGCCGCCAGCTCACAGCAATAATTCGGCAACCAGCCGGTCGAGTACCAGACAGCCCTGCGCTGTGGCGGCCAAATGCGTCGCGTCGCCGACAATAAAACCCGCCGCCTGCATATCGGCAAGCCGCGCGCCATCAAGCAACAGGCCCATGGCGGAAAGCCTGTCAAAAGCAATGCCCTGCGTCAGGCGCAGCCCCAATAGCAGCGCCTCGGCCTGGCGCGCCGCATCATCGAGCGGCTCAAAACTTTGCCAGCCATGACCCTTTGCGGCGACCGCTTGCAGCCAATCTTTCGGCACCGGCAAGGCATAGCTGGCATGGCGCACCCCATCAACGCTCAAACGGCCATGCGCGCCCGGGCCAATGCCTGCATAATCGCCGCCCTGCCAATTGCTGACATTATGCCGACATTCAGCACCGGCGCGGGCGTGATTGGAGACTTCATAGGCGGGCAGACCGGCTTGCGCGCAGGCGGCGCGGCTATGCTCGAATAATTCGGCAGCCAGTTCTTCCTCCGGCGGTTGCAGCCGCCCTTGCCGCATTTGCAAACCAAAAGCCGTCTCCGGCTCAAAAGTCAACTGATAGAGCGACATATGCTGCGGTGCCAGCGACAGGGCGCGCGCCAATTCTTTTTCCCAAGCGGCCAATGTTTGTCCGGGCCGCGCATATATCAAATCAAGCGAGCTGGCCGGAAAGCTGTTTTGCGCCAGCGCAAAAACCGACATGGCTTGGGCGGCGCTGTGATGGCGGCCAAGAAAAGCCAGCGCCGCATCATCCAAGGATTGCACGCCCAAAGACAGCCGCGTAATCCCGCAAGCGGCAAAATCTTGCAGAATCGGCGCATCCAACCCTTCGGGATTGGCCTCGAGCGTTATTTCAGCATTGGCGGCAAACCCCCACAGCCGGTCAATCGCCTCAATTATCGCCGCGACCAGCGCAACCGGCATTAAAGACGGTGTGCCGCCACCGAAAAACAAACTCTCAACCGGCCCCTGCGGGCGCAAGGCGGCGGCATGGCGCAATTCAGCACAATAGGCATCGGCCCACGCATCTGCATCCAAGTCGCGCATTTTATAAACATTGAAATCGCAATACGGGCATATGGCGGCGCAAAACGGAAAATGCACATAAACGCCAAGCGGCGGGCTAGCCATTAAAACACGCCTCGACAAGCTGGGTGAAGGCATCGGCACGGTGTGACATGGCGTGTTTGTCGTCCGGTTGCATTTCGCCAAAAGTCAAATCGCCGCCCAAGGGCAGAAACATCGGGTCATAGCCAAAGCCGTTTTTGCCGCGCAAGGGCCAGACCAGCGTGCCGTCAACCCGCCCCTCAAAACTCTCCACATGGCCATCCGGCCAAGCCAAACTCAGCGCGCAAATAAAGCTCGCCGTGCGCGGCAAATCGCGCTTTTGCGACAGCGCCATTTCGACCTTATGCATGGCAAAGTCAAAATCGCGCTCACCGGAGGCGGTTTGCGCCCAGCGCGCTGAATAAATGCCGGGCGCGCCCTCCAGCGCATCCACCGCCAGCCCGCTATCATCAGCCAAAGCGGGCAGGCCGGTCGCTGTGGCGGCAGCCAGCGCCTTTAATTCAGCATTGGCGATAAATGTTGAGCCTGTCTCCTCCGGCTCCGGCAAGCCCAGAGCATCGGCACCGGTGGTTTCAATGCCCATTGGGCGCAGCAAATCGTCAATTTCGCGGATTTTGCCCTGATTATGGCTGGCCACAACCAGCTTGGGCGCATCAAATTGGCGGTGTGACCGGCTCATTGCGCGCCCTGTCCGATTTGGCCAATGGCCGCATTTTGCAAAGCAACAAGCTCGCCAATGCCGTTTTTGGCCAGCCGCATTAATTCGGCAAATTCATCTTCATTAAACGCCGCACCCTCAGCCGTGGCTTGAATCTCGACAATCGCGCCACTGCCGGTCATAACGAAATTGCCATCCGTATCGGCAATGCTGTCTTCGGCATAATCCAAATCGGCGACCGGCAGGCCATTGTAAATGCCGCAAGACAGCGCCGCCACATTGTCGGATATGACGCCCGTGCCGACCAGACCGCGCGCCTGCATGCCCGCCACACATTGATGAAGCGCCACCCAAGCGCCGGTAATTGACGCGGTGCGTGTGCCGCCATCGGCCTGTATGACATCGCAATCAAGGCTGATTTGATGTTCGCCGAGTTTTTTCATATCCACCACGGCGCGCAAGGAGCGCCCAATCAGGCGCTGGATCTCCTGCGTGCGGCCCGATTGCTTGCCGGCGCTGGCCTCGCGGCGCATCCGGTCGCCCGTGGCGCGCGGCAGCATGCCATATTCTGCCGTCACCCAGCCCTGCCCCTTGCCGCGCAGCCAAGGCGGCACGCGCTCTTCCAGACTGGCCGTGCATAAAACATGCGTATCGCCGAATTTAATCAGGCAAGAGCCTTCAGCATGTTTGGAAATACCGGTTTCAAAGGACACATGGCGCAATTGCGCGGCGGCGCGACCGGAAGGGCGTTGAACATCGAATGAAGTCATGGGGGGTTCCTTTGCTTGGTGCGCCATGGCGCATTTGTCATGCATTGTGTTTAGCCTGCCCTGCCGCGTCTCACAAGGGGGCGCGGGGGGCGGCGCAGGTGGGGCGGGGATGCATGAGCGGCTTAACCCCCTATGGTAATCTGCGATTTAATGCCTAAATTAAGGCCATGAGCAATCTGGCAGATTTAACCGACCGCGCAAGGCTGATATTCCGGCAAATTGTCGAGAGCTATCTCGAAACCGGCAGCCCGATTGGCTCGCGCAGCCTGTCCGATGTGTTGGAGCCGCAATTATCGCCCGCGTCGATACGCTCAACCATGGCCGAGCTGGAGCGCGCCGGCCTGCTTTATGCGCCGCATGTCTCAGCCGGCCGCCTGCCGACGCAAACCGGCTTGCGGCTGTTTATTGACGGGCTGTTGCAGCTTGGCGAATTATCCGAGGGTGAGCGCGAAGCGATTGCCCCGCAATTAAACGGCACCGGCATGGATGACATGCTGACCCAAGCGATTGACAATCTGTCCGGTCTCAGCCATTGCGCCGGTCTGGTGCTGGCTCCGCAAGCGGCGCGCGGCATTAAGCATATTGAGTTCACGCAAGTTTCGGCGACGCAGATTTTGGTGATTTTGGTCGATGAAACCAATCATGTCGAAAACCGGGTGATTGACATGCCTGCCGGTATTGGCCCGGCGGCATTGACCGAGGCGGGCAATTATCTCAATGCACGGCTGAAGGGCAGTTCGCTGGGCGAATTGCGGCGTGACTTACAGCAGGAAATGACCCGCCTTGAGGCTGAATTGGGCAGCCTGACCGCGCAATTGGTCGAAACCGGTCTGGCGCAATGGGCGGGCGGCGACCGTCACGGCGGCGGCAATGCTGATTTATTTGCCAAATCATTATTGGTGCGCGGCCAATCGCATTTGCTCGACAATGTGGCGGCGATGGAAGATTTGGAGCGGGTGCGGCTTTTATTTGAAGATATTGACCGCAAGCAGGAACTGGTCGCGCTATTGTCGCAAGCCGAAGAAAGCGACGGGGTGAAGATATTTATCGGCGCCGAAACGCCCTTATTTTCGCTGTCCGGCTCGTCGCTTATCATCAGCCCCTATCAGGACAGCGAAAAACATATTGTCGGCGTGTTGGGGGTGATTGCGCCGACGCGCGCCAATTATGCACGGCTTATTCCACTGGTTGACCATACGGCGCGGGTGGTGACGAAAATGCTTGGTTGACGCCATGGGCCAATGGCGATTAGGAAACACCCAATAGATTGACTGAAACTTGGCAGACAGACGAATGAAAGAAATGGAAAATATGGCAAGCGAGACAGATATGGCAGGCGAAACAGACAAAGAAATGGCGCAGCAAGAGGCTGACGCCCCGGAAGCAAAAGCCGCCCCGGAAGCAAAAACCAACGAGACACAGGGCGCACAGGCCGAGGCTGAAGCCCATACCGAAGGCGACGCGGCGGAACAAGCAGCATCCGAGGCTGTGGACGCGCCGGCCGAGCCGTCACCGGAAGAAAAACTGGCCGAGGCCAATGACCAAATCATGCGCTTGCTGGCGGAGCTGGAAAACACGCGGCGACGCGGCGAGCGCGATCGCGGCGATGCGCTGAAATATGGCGCGGCCAGCTTTGCCCGCGACATGCTTGGTGTCGCTGATAATTTGCAGCGCGCCCTGAAAGCCTTTGAAGAAATCGGCGAAGAACTGCCCGAACAGGCGCGCGCTTTGCTGGAAGGTGTGGCCGCCACAGAGCGCGATTTACAAGCCGCCTTGACCCGCAATAAAGTCTCGCCAATCAGCCCGATGGGCGAGAAATTCGACCCCAATCTGCATGAGGCGCTGTTTGAAGCGCCCGGCACCGGCCAGCCCGCCGGCACGATTATTGAGGTTGTCGAAACCGGCTATATTATGGAAGAGCGCCTGCTGCGTCCGGCCAAAGTCGGCATTGCCAAGGATTAAGAGCCAAGGATTAAGGGCCAAGGATTAAGAGCCAAGGATTAAGGGCGAAGGATTAAACCGGCGCAACCCGCCGCAAAGTCAGATTGAGCCGTCCGCCATCGGCAAAGGCCGGTTGCTCGGCCAGCAAGGCACTGCTGCCCGCCAATATGCGGTCAAGACCATGAAAATTGAGCCGCGCCGCGCCGCCAAAGACCAGCACATCGCCGCTATGCAGGCGCATGGAGCGGGTTTTGCCACGCCGTTGCGCCCCGCCCATGCGAAATACCGCGCTGTCGCCCAAGGACAGCGACACAACCGGCACATCCAATGCCTCTTCATCTCGGTCTTGGTGCAGTCCCATTTTTGAAACCGGCTTGTCATAGTAATTTATCAGGCAACATTCCGGCGCTGCCGGACAGCCGGTCACATCATGCCATAAATCCAGCAAAACAGGCGGCATAGCAGGCCAGGCGCGGCCGGTTTCGGGGTGAAGCGGCTGGTAGCGATAGCCGTTTTTGTCAGACACCCAGCCCAGCGCGCCGCAATTGGTCATGCGAATAGACCATGGCACATTGGTGCGCGGCATGCGCGGCACAAAGAATGGCGCCTCGGCAATAATCGCCGCCAGCGCCGCCAAAAGGGCGGTCTGCGCCGAGCTATCGCAATATTCAGGGTAATAGGCCGTACCATCCCCCAATATATTGTGGCTTACCATGAACCTCTCCAAAACCACGGACAAATACCGCCCGCCCCTTGCAGCGACCGGTCTGGCTACTTATATAAGGCGCAGGACAGCGCCGTCCAAAACGGCGCTTGGCATGATTTTGATTGGACATAAAGCGAGGCTGAAATGGGTAAGGTTATCGGCATTGATTTGGGAACCACCAATAGCTGTGTTGCGGTGATGGATGGCAGCACACCCAAAGTGATTGAAAACAGCGAAGGCGCGCGCACCACGCCGTCAATGGTCGCCTTTACGGAAGAAAATGAAAAGCTGGTCGGGCAACCGGCCAAGCGTCAGGCGGTCACCAATCCGCGCAATACGCTGTTTGCCATTAAGCGCCTGATTGGCCGCCGCTTTGATGACCCGGCCACCGCCAAAGATATTGACATGGTGCCATATGATATTGTCGCTGCCGATAATGGCGATGCTTGGGTTGAAGCGCGCGAGGAAAAATACTCCCCCTCGCAAATCTCCGCTTTTATTTTGCAGAAAATGAAAGAAACCGCCGAAGGCTATCTTGGCGAAACGGTTGAGCAGGCGGTGATTACCGTGCCGGCCTATTTTAATGACGCGCAGCGCCAAGCAACCAAGGATGCCGGTAAAATTGCCGGACTTGACGTGCTGCGTATCATCAATGAGCCGACCGCCGCCTCGCTGGCCTATGGGTTGGACAAAAAAGACGGCCAGACCATTGCGGTTTATGACCTTGGCGGTGGCACATTTGACGTCTCCATTCTTGAAATCGGTGACGGCGTTTTTGAAGTGAAATCCACCAATGGCGACACATTTCTCGGCGGTGAAGATTTTGACGGCGCATTGGTTGAGCATCTTGCCGAAACTTTCAAAAAGGAAAACGGCATTGACCTGCGTGAAGACAAGCTGGCCTTGCAAAGGCTGAAAGAGGCGGCGGAAAAGGCCAAAATTGAGCTGTCATCAGCGGCGCAAACAGAGGTTAATCTGCCCTTTATCACCGCCGATGCTTCCGGCCCCAAACACCTTAATTTGAAACTCACCCGCGCTGCTTTCGAGCAATTGGTGGAAGAGCTGGTGCAGCGCACCCGCAAGCCGTGTGAAGAAGCGGTCAAGGATGCCGGTGTCTCACTGGCCGATATTGATGAAGTTGTTTTGGTTGGCGGCCAGACACGCATGCCGCGCATCCGCGATTTCGTGAAAGATGTGTTCGGCAAAGAGCCGAATATGAGCGTCAACCCGGATGAGGTGGTCGCCATGGGCGCGGCCATTCAGGCCGGTGTGCTGCAAGGCGACGTAAAAGATGTATTGCTGCTTGATGTCACGCCTTTGTCGCTGGGCATTGAGACGCTGGGCGGCGTGTTTACACGGCTGATTGACCGCAACACCACTATTCCGACCAAAAAATCGCAAGTCTTCTCGACCGCCGATGACAATCAATCCGCCGTCACCATTTCCGTATTTCAGGGCGAGCGAGAAATGGCAGCAGACAATAAACATCTCGGCCAATTCAATCTTGAGGGCATTCCCCCGGCACCGCGTGGTGTGCCGCAAATCGAGGTCACATTCGATATTGATGCCAATGGTATTGTTAATGTCTCGGCTGCCGACAAGGCGACCGGCAAGGAACAGACCATCCGCATTGAGGCGTCGGGCGGGCTGTCAGATGATGATATTGAGCAAATGGTCAAGGATGCCGAGGCCAATGCCGCCGCCGACAAGGCGCGCCGCGAAACGGTGGAAGTGCGCAACAATGCCGAGGCGCTGATTCATGGCACGGAGAAGTCAATCGCCGAAAATGAGGAAATTATTGACGCTGCCGACAAGGAAGCTGCCGAAGCCGCGATTGCCGAGCTGAAAACCGCGCTCGAAGCCGATGACAAGGCCGATATTGAGGCCAAGGCGCAAGCCCTGTCGCAAGCGGCGATGAAAATCGGCGAGACGGTCTATAAGGCACAACAAGCCGAGGGCGAAGCGGCGGCGGCGGCTGATGCCTCGGATGACGCTGCCGATAATGATGACGGCAATGTTGTCGATGCCGACTTTGAAGAAGTCAGCGATGATGACGCCCAAAACGACCAGAAAGCCTCCTAAGCTGATTGGCCGCTTGCCCGTTATAACCAGCAAAGGATAGGCCCATGGCGCAAGCCGACCTTTATGATGTTCTCGGCGTTGACCGCTCGGTCGGCGCGGCGGAGCTGAAATCCGCCTATCGCAAGCTGGCGAAAAAATATCATCCGGATGTCAATCCCGGCGATGAAGAGGCCGAACGCCGCTTCAAGGAAGTCAGCCATGCTTATGACATTTTGAAAGACGACCAGAGCCGGGCGGCCTATGACCAATTCGGCCATGCGGCTTTTGAAAATGGGGGCGCAGGCGCAGCCGGTGGTGGCGGCGGCTTTGGCAATTTTGGCGATTTCGGCTCCATGGGCGATATTTTCGAGGAGTTTTTCGGCGGCGGTCGGCGCGGGCGCGGCCAGCAACGCCAGCAGCGCGGCAATGATTTGCGCGCCGATATTGAAATTTCGCTGGAAGAAGCCTTTACCGGTATTGACCGGCAAATCAACCTGACCCGCGCTGCGGCTTGCGGCACATGCAACGGGTCGGGTGCCAAGCCCGGCACCCAGCCGACCACATGTTCGGTCTGTCAGGGGCATGGCAAAGTGCGTGCGCAGCAGGGCTTTTTCATGGTTGAGCGCCCCTGTCACCAATGTCAGGGCAGCGGCCAAATCATTGCCGACCCGTGCGGCGATTGCGGCGGGCGCGGCCATATTCAACAGCCGCGCAGCCTGTCGGTCACTGTGCCGGCAGGGGTTGAAGATGGCACGCGGATACGCCTGTCGGGCGAGGGCGATGCCGGCCCGCGCGGTGCCAATTCGGGCGATTTATATGTTTTTGTCAATGTCCGCCCGCATGGCTTTATGCAGCGCGACGGGGCCGATTTATTCTGCATCATGCCGGTGCCATTTGATGTGGCGATTGCCGGTGGCGGCGTGCAAGTGCCGCTTCTTGGCGGCAAAAAAGTCAAATTGACCCTGCCGGAAGGGGCGCAAACCGGCCAGCAATTCCGCCTGCGCGGCAAGGGCATGCCGGTCTTGCGCAGCCGCAATCAGGGCGACCTTTATGTGCAGATTAATGTCGAAACCCCCAGCAATATGAGCCGCGAGCAGAAAAAATTGCTCGATGCGTTCAGCAAAAGCCTGACTGAGGATAATTACCCGCAGGTCAAATCCTTTGGACGCAATATAGGCGGCAATTCAGGCAAATAGGCACTCGCCTCGACGCGCGCAGGCTGGTATAAGCGCGCCATGAGACTTGTTATCAATGGATGCGGTGGCCGTATGGGTCGCACGCTTTTGCGGCTGGCCATAGAGGCCGAAGACATCACCCTTGCGGGCGGGCTTGAACAGGCCGGCAGCGCAGTATTGGGGCATGACCTTGGCGCATTGGCCGGTGCCGGTGAGGTCGGGCTTGTGGCAAGCGATGACGCGCTGGCCGCGCTGACCGGTGCCGATGCGTTGGTTGATTTTTCCGCGCCCGCCGCCTCTGTCGAGCTGGCCGGTCTGGCCGCGCAGGCGCGCATCGCCCATATTATCGGCACGACCGGCTTTAACGCCGATGACGAGGCCGCCATTGCCGCTGCTGCCCGCCACGCCACTATTGTCAAATCCGGCAATATGAGCCTCGGCGTTAATTTGCTGGCCGGTCTGGTGCGCCAAGCGGCGCGCGCCCTGCCCGATAATTGGGATATTGAAATTCTTGATATGCATCACCGCCACAAAGTCGATGCGCCTTCCGGCACGGCGCTGCTGCTTGGTGAGGCCGCCGCTGCGGGCCGCGATGTCTCGCTTGATGCGGTGCGCGAAAGCGGGCGCGACGGCATTGGCGAAGCCCGCGCCCAAGGTGCGATTGGCTTTGCCGCTTTGCGCGGCGGCAGTGTGGTTGGCGACCATGAAGTTATTTTCGCCACACAGGGTGAGCAGATACGCCTGTCGCATCGCGCCGAGTCGCGCGATATTTTCGCGCTTGGTGCCTTGCAGGCCGCGCGCTGGGCGACCGGTCGCACGGCCGGCCTTTACAATATGCAACATGTTCTCGGCCTCGCCGAGCCATCCTGATTTCGGAGGCAATGATAATGGGTGTTCTGGTTCTGGTGCGGCACGGGCAAAGCCAGTGGAATGAGCAAAATCTGTTCACCGGCTGGCGCGACCCGGATTTGACCGAGCAAGGCATTGCCGAGGCGCGCGCCGCCGGACACGCGCTCAAAACCGCATTTGAGGCGCAAGGCATTTCATTTGACCATGGCTTTACTTCGGAATTGCAAAGGGCGCAAAAAACCTGTGCCCTGCTGCTGGAAACGCAAGGCCAGACCGATTTGCCGGTAACCCGCAATATCGCCCTCAATGAGCGCGATTATGGCGATTTATCCGGCCTCAACAAGGATGATGCGCGCGCCAAATGGGGCGAAGAGCAAGTGCATATTTGGCGACGCAGCTATGACACGCCGCCACCCGGCGGTGAAAGCCTGAAAGATACGGCGGAGCGTGTGCTGCCCTATTTCCAAACCGAGATTTTGCCGCGCGTTATGGCTGGTGAAAACATTCTTGTCGCCGCGCATGGCAATTCGCTGCGCGCGCTGGTTATGGTGCTGGACGGGCTGGGCGAGGATGAGATTATTAATATCAATATCGCCACCGGCGTGCCTTATATTTATCGGCTGGCAGCCAATGGCGCGGTTGAGAGCAAAGAGATTCTCTCCCTTTGAAGTTTTGTCAGAGGGGTTTTGTCAGAGCGCGCCTTCGGCCTGCAATAATTGGCGTTTCACGCCCAAGCCCCAACGATAGCCGTTCAGCCCGCCCGTGCCATCCAACACGCGATGGCAAGGCACCAAATAAGAGACCGGATTGGCACCAACCGCCCCGCCCAAAGCACGCGGCGCGGTGTTGAGTTTTTTGGCCAGCGCGCCATAGCTGGTGGTCGTGCCGGGCTTGATGCGCAGCAAGGCGCGCCAGACTTTGTGCTGAAACGGCGTGCCGGCCAGCAAAAGCGGGGGCGGCGCGGCAGAAAAAGCCGCTCGTGCCAGCTTTGCCAATTTGTCGGGCTGTTCATCTATCGCCGCCAGCGACCAGCCATTGCGCAAGGCGCTGATTTCCCGTTTCGCGCGGGCTTGCCCGCAAAACCCCAAAAATGCGACTTCCCCCGCCGCGCTCGCCAATAACAGGGCAGGCCCGAAAGGGGTCGGTGCGGCGCGGTGGCACAAAAGCGTCAGGCCGCGCAGTTTTGATTTATCCAAATATCTGTTTTGGGGCATGATTGTTTCCCTTATTGCCGGATAACATTAGCACAATTGCCCGATGATGCAAATTCAAGCCAATTGCGGCGGACGATTGCGCCAATTGGCCAAGGTGATTTGCAAAGTGGCGGCCAAGCTGGCGCGCTCCTCCGGTGCCAGAAACGCCCCGACCGATACATATTGACCATGCGAGGACAAAATCAGCGCCGTCGCCTCGTCATCTACGCCTTGCCGACCGGTCAGCTTGACGCGCACCCAATAGGGGTCAAACACCCATTGGCGCGTCTCGCCGGAGCTTGCGGCGCGCGCAAAAACCAGCTTGCCGTCGCGCATAAACAGCATTTCACTGCGTTTGCCGTCACGATAATTCAATTTGAAAAACCCATAAAGCAGCACCACATCAAGGCCGAAAAAGCCGAAGACCGGCCATGCGCCCTGCGCCCAGAAAAACCCGCCCACGGTAAAACTAATCGCGGCGAAAATCACCATCAGCAAGCGAAAGCCCTGCCGTGACAGCGAAACGCTGGGGCGCAAAGTCAGGTAAAAATCATCCGCCAGAGGGCGGGCAGCCTGCGACATTTCATGGGGCGGCATTGCATTTGACATATATATGTTTTAGGGCGTAATGCGCGCGCAGCAAGGGCGGCAATGTCGCACATGAAAGCCAAATGACGCAATGCGGGGTGAGATGATGAAAAAGGCTGATATTGCTACTTTTTTTGAGCGCCTGTCCGAGGCCGATCCGGCACCGGAAACCGAGCTGGCCTTCACCAATGAATTTACCTTGCTGGTCGCCGTTGTGCTGTCGGCGCAAGCGACCGATAAAGGCGTCAACAAAGCCACAAAGGCGCTGTTTGCCAAGGCCGACACGCCAGCCAAAATGGTCGCGCTTGGCGAAGATGTGATACGCGCGCATATCAAAACGATTGGCCTCTACCGCAATAAAGCGAAAAATGTATTTGCCCTGTCCCAAAAACTGCTCGACGCGCATGACGGGCAAGTGCCGCGCGACCGCGACACGCTGACCAGCCTGCCCGGTGTTGGCCGCAAAACCGCCAATGTGGTGATGAATGTCGCCTTTGGCGAGGCCACTTTTGCAGTCGATACCCATGTTTTCCGCCTGTCCAACCGCACTGGCCTCGCGCCGGGCAAAACCGTGCTGGAAGTTGAAAAAAAACTGGACAAACGCGTGCCGGAACCGTATCGCCAACATGCGCATCATTGGCTTATTCTGCATGGCCGCTATATATGCGTCGCGCGCAAACCCAAATGTCCGGACTGCCGCGTGCATGATATTTGTCGTTTCAAAGCCAAAACCCGCCTGACCTGATTTGACCCAAAGCCCGATTTTGACACAGGAGACTCTTGCATGTCCCAAACTGCCCCGAAATTAATTACCGGCATGGGTGCCGCGCTGGTGGATTTATTTGCCGATATTGACGATGCCGGTTTGCAGGCGCTTGGCAGCCCAAAAGCCTCCATGTCGCTGATTGACGCCGAACGCTCGCTGGCCATGCGCGACAAGCTGCATGTCCACACACAGCGCGCCGGTGGCTCTGCCGCCAATACAATTGCCGGTCTGGCCGCTTTGGGGCAGGAAACCGGCTTTATCGGCAAAATCGGCGATGATGCGCTCGGCGCTTTATTCGCCGACAGCATGACCGATTTGGGGGTGCGGTTTCCGGTCACGCCGCTTGATGCCGCCGCCCATCCGACCGGCCATTGCCTGGTTCTAGTCACACCCGATGCCGAGCGCACCATGCATACGGTTTTGGGTGCGTCAGTAACAACCGGGCCGGAAGATTTGAACGCTGATTTGCTGGCACAAACCGGTCTGGTTTTTGCCGAGGGCTATATTTGGGATGCCGAGCCGGGTCGCGCTGCCTTCACACAGGCCGCCCGCCAAGTGCGCGCGCAGGGCGGGCAAGCCGCTTTTTCGCTGGCCGATGCCTATTGCGTTGACCGCCACCGCGCCGCCTTTCACAGGCTCCTGACAGAAGATATTGATATTGTGCTGGCCAATCTGGCCGAAGCCCATGCGCTGTTTGAGACTGACAATTTTGACGAAGTGATTGCCGGTATGCGCGGGCTTGGCCTGCTTGGCGTCATCACCATGAGCGCCGAGGGCGATGGTGATTGACCATGACACGGTTGAGCGCGTGCCTGCCCTGCCGGTTGATGATGTGCAGGATTTGACAGGTGCGGGCGACCAATTCGCCGCCGGATTTTTCGCCGGATTGGTCAATGGTCAGACACCGGCGCAAGCGGCGGGGCTTGGCGTGGTCATGGCCAGCGAAGTCATTCGCCATTTCGGGCCGCGCCCGCAAAGCGATTTGGCGGCGCTGATGCAGCGCCACGGCCTGTCACTATAGCGGCAGATTTAAGTCAGATTTTGCGCAGCATCACGCGGTCAATCGCGTGATCCGTGCTTTTGTGCAAAATCAGGTCGGCGCGCCCGCGTGTCGGCAGAATATTTTCCGACAAATTGGCCAAATTAATGCGTGTCCAAATATCAATCGCGGTTTCTTCTGCCTGCGCGTCGCTTAAATCGGCATAGCGTTTGAAATAGGCACCGGGCTGGCGGAAAGCCGTTTCGCGCAAAGACATAAAACGCTCAACATACCAACGCTGGATGATGTCGGCCTCGGCATCAATATAAATTGAGAAATCAAAATAATCAGAAACAAAGGGTATCTCATTATCGGCCTCGGCCATAATGGCCGGTTGCAGCACATTCAACCCCTCAACAATCAAAATGTCGGGCTGGGCAACATTGACCTGTTCATCGGGCAGAATATCATAAGCAATATGCGAATAGACCGGCGCGGTCGCAACCGGCGCGCCGGATTTAACTTTCGACAAAAAGCCGAGCAATTTGCGCAAATCAAAACTTTCCGGAAAACCCTTGCGCTGCATGAGATTGCGCTCTTCAAGCACCGCATTGGGGTAAAGAAACCCGTCTGTCGTCAGCAATTGAACTTGCGGATGCGACGGCCAGCGCGCCAACATTTCGCGCAAAATACGCGAGGTTGTGCTTTTGCCAACGGCGACCGAGCCGGCCACGCCAATAATAAACGGGACTTTCGTCTCCCGCCCCAAAAACTGATTGGTCACGCCGTGAAGATTTTGCGTGCCTTCAACATACAGGCTCAAAAGGCGCGACAGGGGCAAATAAATCTCTTCCACCTCTTTCAGCGATACGGTCTCGCCAAGCCCGCGCAGTTTTTCCAATTCCTGCTCGGTCAGGGTCATTTCCGTATCTTGGCGCAGGCGTGACCATTCCTCAGCGGTAAAAGAACGATAGGGCGACAGGGTTTTTGAATTTTTCTCAGTCATTGTCGCCCTGTTGCCTGCGCGCCGCTTTTTCAGCAAGGCCGGAAACACCTTGACGTTCGGCCAAGACCTGCATGACATCGCCCAGCGCGATATTGCGCGCGGCCAGCACGACCAGCAAATGATAAAGCAAATCAGCCGCTTCGGCGGTCAGGGCGGCGTCATCCTGCTGCAAGGCGGCGATAATGGTTTCCACCGCCTCCTCGCCCAGCTTGCGGGTGGCGCGCGGCAAATCAGCCAGTAATTGTGCGGAATAGCTGCTGTCAGGCGCGGCGCTGCGCCGCTTTTCAATCTCGGCAAACAGCTTGTCTAATTGCTCAGATGTCACTTTGACCTCTCCCCCCAAGGCGCTGTCATCGCTGTCAAACCCTGCTCTATCAGAAAGCACCGGCCAATCCAAGCCCGTTTATGGCGCAGGCGCTGCCGCGTCAAGAGGCATCAGGGCGCCGCCAGACGCATTGCCAGACCGGCATCGGCCATAGCCTGTTTGGCCTCAGCGATGGAATAAGTGCCGAAATGGAAAATTGATGCCGCCAGCACGGCGCTGGCATGGCCCTCGCGCACGCCGTCAATCAAATGATTCAAATTGCCGACACCGCCCGACGCAATCACCGGCACCGGCACGGCATCGGCAATGGCGCGGGTGAGCGCCAAATCATAACCGGCCCTGGTGCCGTCGCGATCCATGGACGTCAGCAAAATCTCACCAGCGCCATATTCCGCCATTTGCCGGGCGAAACCGACAGCCTCAATACCGGTCGCCTTGCGCCCGCCATGGGTGAAAATCTCCCAACGCTGCGTGTCCACCTGTTTGGCGTCAATCGCCACAACAATGCATTGCGCGCCAAATTTATGCGACGCTTGGGCCACCACATCGGGATTGTTGACCGCCGCCGTGTTGAACGAAACTTTATCCGCACCGGCCAGCAGCAAATTGCGCACATCATCTATTGTGCGCACGCCCCCGCCCACCGTCAGCGGCATAAAACATTGCTCAGCCGTGGCGCGCACCACATCAATCAGCGTGGCGCGGTTTTCATGCGAGGCAGAAATATCGAGAAAGCACAGCTCATCCGCACTGGCCGCATCATAGGCTTGCGCGGCGGCCACCGGGTCGCCGGCATCAACCAAATCAACAAAATTGACGCCTTTCACAACGCGCCCTTCATGCACGTCGAGACAGGGTATGACGCGCACTTTCAGCATTAGGCCACCCCGTCCAGTGCCAGCACTTCGGCGGCATCAAGTCGGCCATCATAAAGCGCGCGGCCTGAAATCGCGCCAATCACGCCATCGCTTTCATGCGGCAACAAGGCTTTGACATCTTCAATACCGGCCAGGCCGCCCGAGGCAATCACCGGTATCGTCACCGCCTGTGCCAGCGCGGCGGTTGCTGCAATATTGACCCCCTGCAACATGCCGTCGCGGTCAATATCGGTGTAAATCAAACAGGCCACGCCGACATCTTCAAAGCGGCGCGCCAAATCGACCGCCGTAATTTCGCCGGTCTCGGCCCATCCTTCGACCGCGACAAGCCCGTCACGCGCATCAATGCCGACAGCGACCTGTCCAGCAAAGGCGCGGCACGCATCCATCACCAATTGCGGGTCGCGCACGGCAGCGGTTCCCAAAATCACCCGCCCGATACCGGCTGACAGCCAAGCTTCAATGGTTGCCATATCCCTGATGCCACCGCCAAGCTGGGTTTGGGCCGGGCTGGCCGCCAATATCGCCTCAACCGCCGCGCGATTAACCGGCGCTCCGGCAAAGGCGCCGTCCAAATCGACAATGTGCAAATGCGAAAAGCCTTGCGCGGCAAACGCCGCCGCTTGCGCTGCCGGATTGTCGTGAAACACAGTGGCACGCGCCATATCGCCTTGTTGCAAGCGCACGCATTGGCCTTCTTTCAAATCAATGGCGGGAAATAAAATCATGGCATCCAGTCCAGAAAATTAGCAATCAGCCGCAAGCCCGTTTGCTGGCTTTTTTCGGGGTGAAATTGCGTGCCGCATATATTGTCGCGTGCCAATGCGGCGACAATATCGCCGCCATAATTTGTTGTCGCCGCAATATGGTTTGGGTCATCGGGGCGGGCGGCATAGCCATGCACAAAATAAGCATGCGCGCCGTCCAGCCCGTCAAAAACCGGATGTGGCTGCGTCACAGCCAGCTCATTCCAGCCCATATGCGGCACTTTCAACCCGTCCGGCACGGCCAGCGCCTCGACTGTGCCGCCAATCCAGCCCAGCCCGTCATGCGTGCCGCGCTCAAGCCCGGTCGCGCAGGTCAATTGCATGCCGACACATATGCCGAGAAACGGATAGCCTTGCTCACAAATGCGGGTTTGCAAAGCCTCCGTCATGCCGTCAATGGCGCGCAAGCCTGCCGCGCAATCGCCAAAAGCGCCAACCCCGGGCAGAACAATATGCGCGGCGCGCGCGACCATATCGGGGTCGGCAGTGACAGATACAGCGCGCGGCGATTTGGCCAGGCTGGCCATTTTGGCAAAAGCCTTTTCCGCCGAGCGCAGATTGCCCGAGCCATAATCAATCAATGCAATGCTCAACTGCCCAATCCGTCAGCTTAACTGCCCAGCACGCCTTTTGTGGATGGCACGGCATCTGCCTTGCGCGGGTCAATTTCAATGGCTTGGCGCAAAGCGCGCGCCAGCCCCTTATAACAGCTCTCGACAATATGGTGATTATTCTCGCCATAGAGATTTTCGACATGCAGCGTAATGCCCGCTGCTTGCGCAAATGCCTGAAACCATTCCTTGAACAATTCCGTGTCCATATCGCCCAGTTTCGGCTTGGACAGATTAACCCGCCAAATCAGATAGGGACGTTGCGACACATCAAGCGAAACGCGCGTGCAGGTTTCATCCATTGGGATGGTGGCGCTGCCATAGCGGGTCAGCCCTTTGAAATCGCCCAACGCCTCGCGCACAGCCTCGCCAATCACAATGCCGGTATCTTCCGTTGTGTGGTGGAAATCAATGTGCAAATCGCCCTTGGCTTCGACTTTCAGGTCAATCAGCGAGTGGCGCGACAATTGCTCCAGCATGTGGTCAAGAAAGCCAATGCCGGTATTTACCTGATAATCGCCCGTGCCATCGAGATTGACCGAAACGGAAACTTGGGTTTCCTTGGTGTCGCGCGATTTTTGCGCTGTGCGTCCACTCATAAAACTTAAATCCTTCGCTGCGCCGGGCGAGGGGCCGCCGAGCTGCTGTCATGGGCTTGTTTTAGCAAACCCTTTCGGCTTTATCAAAGCGAATAATCGGCTTATCGCGCAGCGTTTGAGGCGCGCCCATCGCTGCCGGCACGCTTGGTGCGCAAATGCACATAAAGCGCGCCGCTGCCGCCATGTACCACTGCCGCCGCGCCAAAGGCCACAATATAGGGCGACAAGGGCGCCATATTCAGCCACTCCGGCACCAGCCGCCGCAAAACGCCCTTACCGCCCGCCCCTTTGCCGGTGACCAACAAAACAAATTTATGCCCGGCGGCGCTTTGCGCCATGATAAATTGCGTCAGGCTTTTTTGCGCCTGTGCGGCAGTCATCCCGTGCAAATCAAGGGTTGCATCAATCGGCTGGCGGTTTTTTTGCAGGCGACGGCGCAAATTCGGGTCAATCCGCGCTTCCGGCACCAAGGCGCGCTTGGGCGGGGCTGGTTTGGCTTGCTTGTCAGCTATTGGCGCGGCCTGTTTTCTGCCTTGTGCATGGAACGGTTTGGGCGGCGCGGGTCGAGCTGATGCCGCCGCAATATGATAGGCGCGCCGGGTTTCCGGCAAGGGCGTGGCTGTTCCCGCCAGCCGGTTCCAAAGCGCCAAATCGCCCTCAGACAAATCGTTCCCAGACAAATCACCCGATTTGGCCGGTTTTTCAGATTTGGGGGGCTTTGCCTTGTCGCGCATGACAGATGCACGCCTATTCGGCGCTGGTCGCGACCAGTTTCCAGCTATTTTCCGGCGCATCAAACGGGCGCTCAAATATCCATAAATCGCGGCTGATGCTGGGGTCAGGCGGCGTTTCATCGGCCCCTTTGGCTTTCACATAAGAAATAATTTCGGCCCGATAGCGCACTTCCAGACGCATAATGCCATTTTCAAAAATCGCATCTTCAATCATTGGCCGGTCAAGCTGCAATATCTCCGTGTGCAATTCCAGCCCGTCTTTTTCGCGCGCTGCAATCGCCTCGGCAAAGCCCTGATAGACTGCCTCATCAAGAAAAACTTCCGCCTTGTCCAGATTGCCCGCGGCAAAGGCCTCGAGCACAATGCCATAGGCGCTGCGCGCGCCCTCAAGAAACACGCCTTCGTTAAAATCGGGCAGATAATCGCGGAAAAAAGCCAGCCCGCGCCCATCCGGTGGCGTCTCGCCGGCAACCCTGCTTTCCTCGCCGGATGCTTGTGCTGTTTCCGGCCTGGCCTGCTCAAGCGGCGTGACATTATCTGTCGCCGGTTTATCCTCTTGGGTCTGATTGGCATTATCGTCTTTTGGGGCGCCGGAAAATGCATCGCGATTGAGCCGATAGGCATTTGACCGGTCATGGCGCGCATCTTCGTCATTGCGCAGGCCCAACACGCTGCGCAATTTGAAGCCGATAAACACGACAATCACCAGAAGAATGAGATTTAACGGGTCGATGGTTTTGCGCTCCATATATTTGCCGGTGGGAAAATGCCATCCGGGTCTTTAAGGCGAAGCCTTCATACCCCATATTTGGCCTATTGCGGGGCTTTTTCAACCCCTGATAGATAATTACGCTGGCCTGTGCGTATAAAACCCTCGGTCATCAGCCTGCAATATGGCACATTGGCCGGGAAAGGAGCCGATAATGCCCGGATTATTGCTGTTTATTCTGATAGGCGTGCCGCTTGTCGAGATTTTCCTGTTTATTGAAATCGGCGGCGCGATTGGTGCGGGCTGGACGGTGTTGCTGATTTTTGCCACTGCCATGATTGGCCTGTCCATGATGCGCCGACAGGGGCTTGATGTGCTGCGCCGCGCGCAAACCGCACAAGCAAGCGGCGGCGCGCCCTTGGGTGAAATGGCCCATGGCGTGCTTATTTTACTGGCCGGGCTGTTGCTGCTGACACCGGGTTTTCTGACCGATGCTTTGGGGTTTTTCCTGCTCTGGCCTGCCGGTCGGGTATTTTTAATGGCCAGCCTGCTTGAGGCCTTGCTGCCCAGCATTATCGGACGCTTCGGGGCCGGTTCGGCTTCTCCGCAACGGCCTTCACCGGATAAAAATGTCATTGAGGGCGATTACAAAGTCAATGAGCCGCCTTCCGGCAGGGATTAGAAACGCTTCGCCTTTACGCATTTTTGGGGATTTGCCGCTAGTGTCGCCGCGCATCTTGACATTGCACTCAATAGCCAAGTTTGCTATGTCCTCTGCCATACGGGCGCACCCTGTCCGGCTCTATCCAGATGAAGGAGAAAAACAATGAGCAAGAAATCAAAAACCGAAAACGGCGTGTCGGAAAAGCCGGAAGAGGTCGCTGAAACAGCGGCCACCGAAACACCCAATGAAGCCGCAGGGGCAGCCGAAGCCGCCGCCGCCGGTGAGCAAAATGTCGATGGCGCGCCGGGCATGGCTATTCTGACGCAATATGTCCGCGATTTGTCTTTTGAAAATCCGGGCGCGCCGCCTTTTTTGGCCGATGGCGAGCCTGAAATCGGCGTCAATGCCAATGTTGGCGCACGCAAGCTGGCTGAAAATGACTATGAAGTCCTGCTGAAATTCCGCGTCGAAGCCAAATCCGGCGAGGATGCGAAATTTATTGCTGAATTGGAATATTGCGGCATTTTCCGCCTCGCCAATGTGCCGGAAACCAATGTCGGGCCGGTTTTGCTGATTGAAGGCCCGCGCCAATTATTTCCCTTCGCCCGCCGTATCATTGCCGATGCGACGCGCGATGGTGGCTACCCGCCGATTTTGCTGGATCCGATTGATTTTGTGGCGCTGTATCAGCAAGGCCAAGCCGCACGCGAAGCCGAAGCGGCCAAGGCAGGCGAGGCAGGCGAGGCAGGCCAGCAAGCGCCGACACAGGCTGATTAATCAAGCATCATCTTGCTGCGGTTTTAACCAAATCGCGGTTTGCGGGAATTCGGAAATGAACGCGCGATGCGCCGCCGTTTCGCTGTCGCTCAGCCGACCGGCCAGCAGCGCGGGGCGGCGTTTGCGCGGCGCAATTTGCGGGCCTGCATCAACATCACCGCGACCAACCGTTTGCGCGCGCGCATTATTGGTTGCCGCGGCTTCTTGAAATACAAGGTCAGGCTGGCGCCCGCCGGATAATTCCAAATACACACCGGCCAGTAATTCAGAATCTATCAGCGCGCCATGCAAATCGCGGTTGGAATTATCAACCCCGAAACGGCGACACAGCGCATCAAGGCTGGCCGGTGAGCCGGGGAACCGCTTGCGCGCCATGGCCAGCGTATCTATCACCGGATTGGGTAATTTATTCTGGCCAAGCAGCGCCAGCTCAGCATTGAGAAATTTCATGTCAAAATCGGCATTGTGAATGACCAGCGCATCGCCGCCGATAAATTGCAAAAACCCCGCCACAATATCGGCGAAAAGCGGCTTGTCGCGCAAAAACGCCTCGGACAGCCCATGCACTTGCTCGGCTTGCGGCGGCATATCACGCTCCGGATTGATATAGACATGATAGGTTTCACCGGTCGGCAAGCGATTGACCAATTCGAGACAACCTATCTCAACAATCCGGTCGCCCGTCGCCGGGTCAAGGCCGGTTGTTTCTGTATCAAGAATAATTTCGCGCATGGTCGGCCTGCCTCATATCTGCCTCATATTTCCCGTCAGTGCGGGGCCGCGCAGCTATTTGGTTGACGCGCTGCGTTGCTCATATCGCTGTCGTCGGGCTTCGAGTGCCGTGCCTTCACGCCCTTCCAGAGTGGCCAGAATATCATGAATCTGGCGGCGCGCGTCTTCTACCGAAACCGAACTGTCCACAATAAAGTCGGCGCGGCGACGCTTTTCGTCATCCGGCACTTGCTTGGCCAAAATATCGAGAAACTTTTCCTCGCTCATGCCCGGGCGCTCCAGCACACGGGCGCGCTGCACTTCATAAGGCGCGCTGACCACCACCACGCAATCGACAAAGCCGTCGCCGCCGGTTTCATAAAGCAAGGGAATATCCAGCAATGCCATTGGCGCACCGGCTTCGGCATGTTTCGCCAGAAAGGCCATTTGCGACGCTCCGGCCAATGGATGCACCAGCGCCTCCAATTGTTTCAACTTATCGGCATCTTTCAGCACTAATTGGCCGAGAATGCCCCTGTCCACCGCGCCATCAACAATCGCGTCAGGAAATAATTCGGCGACCGGCGCGACAGCATCGCCACCGGGCGCATAAAGCGCGTGAATCGCGGCATCGGCGTCATAGCGCGGCACGCCTGCTGCCTCAAACAGGCTTGCCGTCAATGTTTTGCCCATGCCGATTGACCCTGTCAGCCCTATTAAATACATGGCTATTCCTCCAAATCGGCCAACACCAATTGGCGCAGCCTGTCGGTCACTTCCGGTCGCACGCCAAACCAAACCTCAAACGCCAAAGCCGCTTGGTGCAAAAGCATGCCTAGCCCGTCAACCGCGCGCAACCCGCTTTGCCGCGCTGCTGCCAGCAAAGGCGTTTCCAACGGTGTGTAAACAATGTCACTGACCAACGCCGCCGCCGTAAGCCCGTTCAGCTCAATGTCCAAAGCCGGTTGGCCTTTCATGCCAAGGCTGGTCGTATTAACCAAAAGACCGGCGCCGGTCAGCATATCTTGGCGCGCATCCCAGTCATAAATCGTGACCCGACTGCCTGCGCCGGCCAAAGCGACAAGGCTTTCGGCACGCGCGCGATTGCGATTGCTCAGCCTGATGTCACGCGCGCCCGCATCGGCCAAGGCCGCCACTATCGCCCGCGCCGCGCCGCCCGCGCCGACCAAGGCCACTGGCTGCTGCCGCCAATCCGTGCCAAATGCATCCAACCCGGCGACAAAACCGCCGCCATCTGTATTATGGCCGCTCAATCGACCCTCGGCGAAGCTTATTGTGTTCACCGCCCCAAGGCGACGCGCTGTTTCCGACAGGCTGTCCATTGCGGCAAACGCATTTTCTTTATGCGGTATGGTGACATTGGCGCCGGCAAAACCATTTTGCGCCATATCTTCAAGCGCGGCGCGAAAATCCAGCTGCGGGTCAATCGGCACGGTTTCATAAGCCGCCTCACAGCCCTGCTCGGCCAGCCAGTAATTATGTATCAGCGGTGAGCGCGAATGGGCAACCGGCCAACCAATAATGCCATAGCGCGGCGTCAGCTTTGGCTCAGACATTGTTCAGCCCGCCATGCCTGCGCAGTGCCGCCATAAGCGGCAAAAGCGGCAAGCCAAGAATTGAGAAATAATCGCCCTCAATCGCTTCAAATAAATGCGACCCCAGCCCCTCAAGCTGATAAGCGCCGACTGATTTCAAAACATCTTCACCGGCCGCCTCCAAATAAGCATCAATGAAAGCCTCCGACAATGGGCGCATTTTCAATGTGACAGTCTCGCAATGCCGCCAAAGGGTCTGCCCGCCCTTGACCAGAACAACACCGCCAACAAGACAATGGCTGCGGCCCTGAAACAATGTCAGATTATGCTTGGCCTCGGCGCGGTCGCGCGGCTTGTCAAAAGCCTTGTCATCCAACACAAGAAGCTGGTCAGCCCCTATGACCAGCGCCGCCTCATGGCCGTCAGCGACGACAGCCTGCGCCTTGGCTTCGGCCAGCGCCAGCGCCAGCCCGTCATAAGCGCCGCTATTCGATATTCGTGCTTGATAAGCTGCTTTAATCGCCGCTTCATCGACGCCGGAAACGGCAATTTCAAAAGCCAGCCCTGCGCCACGCATTAAGGAGGCACGCACGGCGCTGCCTGATGCCAGTATCAGCTTTTGCGACATATCGGTTATTTGCCCTGCCATACGGCCCTCCTGTCTTGGCTGTTGTGCCAAGACATTATATCGCCCCGCGCGGCCTGTCCGGATCATGCGCCTGATAAAGGTTCAAAATCGCACTGGCGGTTTCTTCGATTGAGCGGCGCGTGACATCGATAATCGGCCATTTTTGGCGGGCGAACAGGCGGCGCGCTTCGGTTGTCTCGCTTTTAATCTGCTCCGGGTCAATATATTCCGTATCATTATCCTCATTCAGCGACAAAAGCCGATTTTTGCGGATTTGCAGCAACCGTTCCGGGCTTGTCGTCAGTCCGACAATGAGCGGTCTTGTTGCCGTCAGCAATTCCTCCGGCGGGTCAATGCCCGGCACAAGCGGCACATTGGCCGCTTTCAACCCGCGATTGGCCAGATACATGCAAGTCGGGGTTTTTGAGGTTCGGCTGACCCCAGTTAAAATGACATCCGCCTCATTCAAATCATTCTGGCTTTGGCCGTCATCATGCTGAATCGTATAATTAAGCGCCGCAATGCGCTGAAAATAATCTGTGTCCAGCGTGTGCTGGCTGCCCGGCTTGCCGCTGACTTCAACATTCAAATAGGCACTCATTGTTGCGACAAACGGCTCCAACACCGCCATACAGGGTATATTGATGAGGGCGCATTTGCGCTGCAACTCCTCGCGCAAATCAGCATCAAGGATGGAATACATGACCGGCCCCGGATTTTCTTCAATCGCCTCCAATGCCCGCAACAAAGCTTTGCGCCCGCGCACCAGCCCATAAGCGTGTTCAATGCTTTGAGCGCCGGTAAATTGCGCACATACGGCACGCGCCACAGCGGCAATGGTTTCACCCGTGCTGTCGGATATCAGATGAAGATGAAAATATTTCTTGCTCACGCTAAAACGCATCCATTGGCTGGGGATTTGTGTGAATAAGGAGGATAAGTCAGCTTTTGCCGTGGCGGAAGAAAATTCATACACATAGATACAATTTTAACCTGCCGGTTTTACGCGATTTATTAACCGCGAAACAGCGGTCTGTGGAAATAGGGGATAATGCAGCAAGATATGATGCGGGCGATTTATTCCCGACATTAACATTTTGCACAATCGCAGTGTCGCCAACAAAAGACAGAAAAATAATAAAACATGCGCGGGTTTTTCCGCCCTGTTGAAACATTGGGCATAAGTTTCTGAAACCGGCTTTGTTCAACGATTATCCTGTTTTGGGGATGATTTCGGGTAAAACAAATAATCCCCAGCCGGAGCGCGACACAATAACAACTACTATCTTTTTATATTATTAATAAATAGAAGAGTGGCAGTGAGGATAAGCTGCAAAGCAAATGACCGACACATGACACAGGCAACAGACAAAAAACTTTTAACCTTATTTGAAACGGGCCAAGCCCAAACCGTGCCGCCGGTCTGGCTGATGCGGCAGGCTGGCCGTTATTTGCCGGAATATCGTAAAACCCGTGAACAGGCGGGCGGGTTTCTTGATTTATGCTATACGCCGGAACTGGCCGAGGAAGTGACGCTGCAACCCATTCGGCGCTACGGGTTTGATGCGGCGATTTTATTTGCCGATATTTTGCTGCTGCCGCAAGCCATGGGACAAAAGCTGTGGTTTGAAACCGGCGAAGGCCCGCGCTTGACCCCGATAGTCAATGCCGACAGCCTGTCACTCGATGGGCTGGCAACAAAATTGGCGCCGGTTTATGAAACGCTGAAACGCTTGGCGGTCAGCCTGCCTGCGCCGGTGACGCGCATAGGCTTTGCCGGTGCGCCCTGGACAGTGGCCAGCTATATGGTGGCCGGTCGCGGCACGCCTGACCAAGCCCCGGCGCGGGCTTTGGCCGCGCAAGACCCGCAAGCCTTTCAAGCGATAATTGACAAGCTGGTCGAGGCCAGCATTGATTATCTGACCGCGCAAATTAATGCCGGTGCAGAAGTGATACAGCTTTTTGAGAGCTGGGCGTCATCGCTGCATGGCGCGGATTTTGAGCGTTGGTGTATCGCGCCGGTGGCACGCATTATCGCCGGTCTGAAAGCCTATGCGCCCAAAGTGCCGATTATCGCTTTTCCGCGCGCCACCGATTATGATTTAGCGTCTTATGCATTGCAGACCGGTTGCGACGGGTTAAGCCTCGGCTCGGCTTGCGACCGGCGTAAGCTGGCTGAAACATTGCCGCCGCAATTAGTGGTGCAGGGCAATCTTGACCCGCAAATATTGGTGGCGGGCGGGGCAGCCATGCGCGCGGAAATCGCCGCCATAAAATCAGATTTTGCCGGTCGGCCATTTATTTTCAATCTCGGTCATGGCATTGTGCCGCAAACCCCGCCTGCGCATGTTGGCGAATTAATCGCCGCGGTGCGCGAAGCGTAAACGGGAAAAGGGCGCGTGATGAGTGAGCTTTTGGTTCAATTCTATTCTTGGATATTGGCGTTTCATTTGATTGCCGTCATGTTTTGGATGGCTGGCATGTATTATTTACCGCGGCTGTTTGTTTACCATGCTGAGGCGATGGAAAATGGCCAGCCGCATGACGTATTTGAAACAATGGAAGCAAAATTGCTGCGTATCATTATGAACCCGGCCATGATGGCGGCTTGGTTGTTTGGCCTTTTGCTGCTGCTGCGCGACGGGTTTTGGGCCAGTGCCGGTATTTGGATGCATGTTAAGCTGGGGGCTGTGATATTTATGTCGGGCTATCACGGGTTTTTGGCTGCCATGCGCAAAAAGTTTCTGTCCGGTGTGCCGCCGCGCAGCAGTCGCTTTTTTCGCCTTATCAATGAGATACCGCCAATTTTGACAATTGTGATTGTTATTATGGTGATTGTGCGCCCGTTTTGACAAGTTTCATATATCGGCAAACAAGCATTTGAAACCATGCTTGTGAAGCGGCACAAGTCGGGTTATACTGGCGGTCTTCTCCACAAAGTCCGCGTCCGTGCCTTTGTCCATTTGTATGTGTTGGCAAATCTCACGCACCGGCTGTTTTCATGTAGCAGGTCATTATGGATCAGATAAAACTGGAAGAATTAAAGTCGAAATCTCCGACCGAGCTTTTGGCCTTTGCCGAAGAACACCAGATTGAAAACGCATCGGCCATGCTGAAACAGGATATGCTGTTTTCAATTCTGAAAAAACTGGCCGAGGATAATGTCAATATTATCGGCGAGGGTGTGGTTGAGGTATTGCAGGACGGGTTTGGATTCTTGCGCTCACCGGATGCCAATTACCTGCCGGGGCCGGATGATATTTATGTCAGCCCGTCGCAAATTCGCCGTTTTGCCTTGCGCTCCGGCGATACGGTGGAGGGCGAAATCCGCAGCCCGAAAGATGGGGAGCGGTATTTTGCCCTGTTGAAAGTCAATAAAATTAACTTTGAAGACCCTGACAAGGCGCGCCAGAAAGTTCATTTTGACAATCTGACCCCGCTTTATCCTGACAGCTCCTTGTCAATGGAGAATGCTGACCCGACGGTTAAGGATTTATCGTCGCGGGTGATTGATATTGTGGCACCTTTCGGTAAGGGCCAGCGCGCACTGATTGTTGCGCCGCCGCGCACCGGTAAAACCGTGCTGCTGCAAAATATCGCCAAATCCATCGCAACCAATCACCCTGAATGTTATTTGATTGTGCTGCTGATTGACGAGCGCCCCGAAGAAGTGACTGATATGCAGCGTTCCGTGCGCGGCGAAGTGGTCTCGTCAACCTTTGACGAACCGGCGACACGCCATGTGCAAGTTGCTGAAATGGTTATCGAAAAAGCCAAGAGACTGGTTGAGCATGGCCGCGATGTGGTGATTTTGCTCGACAGTATCACAAGGCTGGGCCGCGCCTATAACACGGTTGTGCCAAGCTCCGGCAAAGTGCTGACCGGTGGTGTGGACGCCAATGCGCTGCAACGCCCGAAACGGTTTTTCGGCGCGGCGCGTAACATTGAGGAAGGCGGCTCGCTGACCATTATCTCCACCGCGCTCATTGAGACCGGGTCGCGCATGGATGAGGTGATTTTTGAAGAATTTAAGGGAACCGGCAATTCGGAAGTGGTGCTTGACCGGAAAGTTGCTGACAAGCGCGTCTTCCCGGCCATTGACATTATGAAATCCGGCACCCGTAAGGAAGAATTGCTGACCGACAAGGAAACCCTGTCGAAAATCTATGTGTTGCGCCGGATTTTGAACCCGATGGGGTCGGTCGATGCGATTGAGTTCCTGCTCGACAAGCTCAAAGCGACGAAAAACAATGATGAGTTTTTCGACTCAATGAATACCTGACCCTGCTATCGGCTGTTGGCCTGTTAAGCCATTAGGCTAAAGCGGTTGCCAGCAAATCAAGGCTGCGCTGATGCGCCAGCGCGGTTGCCTCAGCGTTATAATGCATGCCCCCCTCGCGGGTGAAAGCATGGTCTTGGCCTTCATAATCATGCAATGTGACATGCGGATTGGCATCAAGCTCGGCATGCATGGCGGCCTGCGCTTCGGCCGGCACGAAATCATCTTCACAGGCAATATGCAGGATAAGCGGCTTGCTGATATTGGTTGCTTCATCGAGAATATCCTGAATCCCGACCCCATAATAGCCAATGCTGGCATCAGCCGAGCTGCGTGTGGCCGCCAAATAAGCCATGCGCCCGCCAAGGCAGAAGCCAAGCGTGGCAACTTTGCCATTGCAGCCATCGAGCCCGCGCGCATGGTCAATCGCCGCCTGAATATCCTTGACGCCTTGATCGCCGTCAAAAGCATTCATCAGCGCAAAGGCTTTTTGCCATTCTTCCTCGGATTGGTCGGTCAGCGCGACATTGGGCTCAATGCGCCAGAACAAGTCAGGCGCAATGGCCAAATAGCCTTGTCCGGCCAGCCAATTGGCGACTTGCTTGATATTTTCATTCACCCCGAAAATTTCTTGTATCACAATGACAGCACCGCCATGGGGCGCTGCCGGTCGGGCCAGATAAGCGTCAAACCTCCCCCCTTCGGCGGTGATGGAAATGGTTTCGGATTGTATTGCGTCTGATTGTGTCATCTCTCCCCCCAATCATCGAAATTCATCTAATTGTGACCACCCGCAATAAGGGCGTCAAGTGCCGCGCGCAAATCGGATGGCTCGGTAACGGGCGGCTGGCAGCTTTGATTATGGCAAATATAGGCGGTTGGCTTGCCGTCAATGGCGGTTTTGCCGAAAGCCGGATGGTCTTGCGACAGCGCGCCCATATCTGCTGTGACCAATGTCACAAGCCCGGCCAGCCGGTGCGAAGCGGCAATCTCCAGCAAGGGTGCCAATGCCGCATCTGAAAGCGGGTCGGCAGCGCCGGGGGCGACCAGAACCAGCAAGACGCCATGGTCATGCAGCAGGGCGGCATTGAGAAAACCGGTCATGGAGACGTAATTGGTTGGCAAAAGCCCGCCCAGCGCTTCCCGCAGGGCCGTGGCGGCGGCGTGAAAGCTTGTGTCCCCGGTTAAGTGCCATAGCCGTGCCAAAGCCTCCAGCGTCGCTGCATTGGCCGATATGGTGGCATTGTCGGTGCTTGGCCGGTTGCGTACCAGCACATCAGATGCCTCTGCCGGCGTGGCACAATAGCCGCCGCGCGCCGGGTCAAGATAATCAGCATTGAGCCGCGCCACCCAGTTTTTCGCATAGGTGAGATAGGCGCTGTCGCCAGTGGTTTGAAACAGGGCGCAGGCGGCCAGCGCCATATGCGCGTAATCATCAGCCAGTGATATATCAAGGCGCTGGCCGTCGCGGGTGCTGTGCATAAGGCCGCCATCTTTTGTCGCCAATGTGGCCATGCAGGCGTCAAAGGCACGTTTGGCCATGGCCAGCCAATCGGAATTGCGAAAACATAAGGCCGCTTCGGTGAGTGCGACAATCATCATCGCATTCCAATCAGCCAGACATTTATCATCGCGGCCGGGGCGCATGCGTGTGTCGCGGGCTTTGCGCAACAGGGTGAGATTGGCTTGCAAGGCTGCTTCATTGGGCTGCGTTTGCGGAGTTTTCAGCCGGTTGGGAATGTTGCGGCCTTCAAAATTGCCTGCTTCGGTAATGTTATAGACGTAGCAGAAATCGCGCGCCTCTGCCCCGAGCAGAGCCTCGATTTCCGGCTTTTGCCAAATATAAAACAGGCCCTCTTCGCCTTGCGTATCAGCATCAAGACTGGCGGCGAAACTGCCATTTTCAAGCGTCATCTCGCGGGTCAGCCAATCAATCGTGGCAGTCAAATGGCGGCTGAACAATGCCGCATCTGTGCTGGTTGCGCCGTGCTCGGTGCGCGCATCTTTCACCATATCGACCAGCAGGCCAATAAGCAGCGCATTGTCATAGAGCATTTTTTCAAAATGCGGCACCAGCCAATCGGCATCGACCGAATAGCGCGCAAAGCCGCCGCCGACATGGTCATTCATGCCACCGAGACAGATTTGCCGGGCGGTCAGGCACACCGCCTCTTGCAAGGAGGTGTCATTGTCGCGCTGTGCCTGATGGCGCAAAAAGCGATAGAAAAACGGCTGCGGAAATTTTGGCGCGCCATTCATGCCGCCGCGCTGCCTGTCCATATGGGCGGCAATTGAGCGCGCGGCGCGGGCGGGCAAATCGCGTTGCAGGCTGCCCCTGGCATCGGCGCGGGCGCGGGCGGTCAGCGCCTCGGTCAGGGCGCGGGCATTATTGGCAATGCGGCTTCGGTCTTCGTGCCAGACGCGCGATAATTCCTGCAAAACCTGAATAAAGCCGGGGCGGCCATATTGCGGCGTTTTGGGAAAATAAGTGCCGCCCCAAAACGGCTTGCCATCCGGCGTCATAAAAATCGTCAATGGCCAGCCGGTTTGTTCGCCAAGCATGGACAGGGCGGTCATGTAAATCTCATCAATATCGGGGCGCTCCTCGCGGTCAAGCTTGACGCAGACATAATGCGCATTCATCACCGCCGCCACCTCGTCATCTTCAAAGCTTTCATGCGCCATGACATGACACCAATGGCACGCCGCATAGCCGACCGATAGCAGGATGGGCACATCGCGGCGGCGCGCCTCGTCAAACACGGCTGCCTCCCAAGGCTGCCAATGCACCGGATTATCCTTGTGCTGCAACAGATAGGGACTGGTGGCGGTGGCGAGGCGGTTTTGATTGAAATCGGTCGTCATAAAAGGCAGTTTAGCGGCTTATCGGCGCAAGGCCAGCAATGAATAATGGCTGGGCGCATGGTTGGGCGCATGGTTGAGCGTAAGGCAGTGAGAGGTGACAGAGTTGAGCGGCGCATATTCGGAAAAGACGATTTTTGCCCTGTCCACCCCGCCGGGTCGGGCGGCATTGGCGGTGGTGCGGCTCAGCGGGTCGGCTTGCGACGCCGTGTTGCGGGCCATGGGGGTGAAGACATTGCCGCCACCGCGCATGGCGTCCTTACGGCGACTGCGCGATGGGCAGGGCCAGCCGGTCGATGAGGCACTTATTTTGCGCTTTATGGCGCCGCACAGTTTTACCGGCGAGGATATGGTTGAATTGCATTTGCATGGCGGGGCGGCGACGGTGGAGGCGGTGCTGGCGGTGCTGGCCGAATTGCCTGATTGTGCCGCCGCTGCCGGCGGTGATTTCACCCGTCGGGCAGTGATGAATGGCAAGCTGGATTTGACGGCGGCTGAGGCGATTGCCGATTTGGTCGATGCTGAGGGCAGCGCACAGGCGCAACAGGCTTTGCGCCAGCTCAGCGGCGGCTTGCGCGATATGCTGGAAGGCTGGCGCGATGGCTTGAAAACCGCATTGGCGCATTTGGAAGCGGATTTGGAATTTGCCGATGAGGAGCTGCCCGGCGGTTTGGGCCGCGCCGCCTTGGCCGGTCTGCCCGCCTTGCGCGATGCCATGCAGGCGCAATTGAATGAAAAGCGCGGGCTGCGTTTGCGCGAAGGGCTGCGGATTGCGCTTCTGGGCCCGCCAAATGCCGGAAAGTCTAGTCTTCTCAATAACTTAGCAGGAAGGGAGGCGGCTATCGTATCGGCCCGTGCCGGCACCACACGGGATGTGGTGGAAGTGGCGATGGTGATGGCCGGCGTGCCGGTGACTTTGGTTGATACGGCCGGTTTGCGCGAGGCGCGCGATGATATTGAGCGTGAGGGCGTGCGCCGCGCGCTGCAACAGGCCGAGCTGGCCGATATTCAGCTCTGGCTGCAAGCGCCCGATGTCGATACAGATGATGATGCCGAGCTGCCCGCATTGCCGCCGCAAGGCAAACGCTATCGGGTGATGAATAAGATTGATTTGGTTGCCGAGCCGGGCGGGAAAGCAAAAAATGCGGCCGGAGATTTCGCCATATCAGCAATAAGCGGTGCCGGTGTTGAGGCGCTTTTGGCCGCCTTGCAGGCAGATGTGGCCGCGCTTTATGGCGCGCAGGAAGCGCCGGTCTTGACCCGCGAGCGCCATTATAGCGCGCTGGCTGAGGCGCTGGCGCAGATTGACCGCGCTTTGGCGGCGGCCAATGCCGGTGTCGGGCTTGAGCTGGCCGCCGAAGATTTGCGGCTGGCCATGCGCAGCCTTGGCCGCATTACCGGTGCGGTGGATGTTGAGGCTTTGCTGGATATTGTGTTTGCTGATTTCTGCATCGGAAAATAGGGGCGAAAACAGCGGTGACAGACAGCGCGCATAAACGGCAATGTTTCACGTGAAACATTTGGGCGCGATGTTTTTCTTGAGTTTTACGATGGGGCGGCTTAGATAGCCAAAACGGCCTGGCGTCAGTCGAGCCGAAACAGTGGGTTTATGGGCGGCACTATGCAGAGCACACAAAATTGGGATGTGATTGTCATTGGCGGCGGCCATGCAGGCTGCGAAGCGGCGGCGGCGGCGGCACGGTTTGGCGCGCGCACCCTTTTGGTCACCCATCGGGCTGATACCATTGGCGAAATGTCGTGCAATCCCGCTATTGGTGGCGTTGGTAAGGGCCATTTGGTGCGCGAAATAGATGCGCTGGATGGGCTGATGGGGCGCGTCGCTGATGCGGCTGGCATTCAATTCCGCTTGCTCAATCGCCGCAAAGGGCCTGCTGTGCATGGGCCGCGCACCCAGGCCGACCGCAAGCTGTATCGTCAAGCCATGCAGCAAGCCATAGGCGAGACCGATAATCTGACAGTGTTGGCCGCCGCGGTTGATGATATTTGCGTTGAAAATGGCCGGGCTTGCGGCGTGGTAACGGAAAATGGCGATATTTTTCGGGCCGCCGCTTTGGTGCTGACCACCGGCACATTTCTCGACGGCATTATCCATATTGGCGATGAGCGGCGTCCGGCAGGGCGGCATGGCGAAAAGCCTGCTATCACGCTTTCCAAGCGGCTTTATGCGCTGGCCGAAGAGACTGGCGCGATGACAATGGGGCGGCTGAAAACCGGCACACCGGCAAGGCTGGACGGGCGGACAATTGATACTGACCGGCTTGAGGCGCAGCCCGCCGATGCCGAGCCTGTGCCATTTTCTTTCTTGACCGAGCAAATCAGCGTGCCGCAAACGGTTTGCCATATCACCCATACCAATCAGGCGACATTTGATATTATTCAGGCCAATATAAACCAATCGGCGGTTTATTCCGGCCAAATTCAGGGGGTTGGCCCGCGCTATTGCCCGTCAATTGAAGATAAGGTGGCGCGGTTTCCTGACCGCAAGCGGCACCAGATTTTCCTTGAGCCGGAAGGGCTGGACGATCCCACGGTTTATCCGAACGGGATTTCAACCTCGCTACCGGCGCATATTCAAGATGCGTTTATTCGCACTATTGAAGGGCTGGAAAATGTCACCATTATGCGGCCCGGCTATGCGATTGAATATGATTATGTTGACCCGCGCGCTTTGCTGCCCAGTCTGGAGCTGAAAGCCCTGCCGGGGCTGTTTTTGGCCGGACAAATCAATGGCACCACCGGTTATGAAGAAGCGGCGGGGCAAGGTCTGGTGGCCGGGCTGAACGCGGCCCGCCAGGCGGGCGGGCAGGACAGCGTGCTGTTTGACCGCGCCGAGGCGTATATTGGCGTGATGATTGATGATTTGGTCACAAAAGGTGTGGCTGAGCCTTATCGCATGTTTACCGCGCGGGCCGAATATCGCCTGACTTTGCGGGCCGATAATGCTGACCAGCGGCTGACCGCCAAGGGCGTGGCTTGCGGGTTGGTCGGGGCGGCGCGGGCGGCGGCTTTTTCTGAGAAAATGGCGGCACTGGACGCGGCGCGCGAAATGGCGCGCAGCCTGGCGCTGACCCCCAATCAAGCGCAAGCGCATGGGCTGACCCTGCGGGCTGACGGCGTGCGCCGCAATGTGATTGATTTATTGGCCTATCCCGATATTGGCTGGGACAAGCTGGCGGCGATTTGGCCCGAAATGAATGAATGGTCGCCGATTGTGCGGGCGCAAATCGAAACCGAGGCGCTTTATGCCGGTTATCTTGACCGGCAGGAGGCGGATATTGCTGCTTTCCGCCGCGATGAGGCGCTGCGCCTGCCGGTAGATATGGATTATTTGGCGCTGCCCGGCCTGTCCACGGAAGTGCGCCAGAAGCTTGATGCGGCGCGACCGGTCACTTTGGGGCAGGCGGCGCGGCTGGATGGCATGACACCGGCTGCGCTGACGCTTTTGCTGCATCATGTCCGCAAAGGGCGGCAGGCGGCAGCAGAATAGGGCGTGAAAATGGGCCCGCAGCAATTTGAGCGGCAATTTGATGTTTCACGTGAAACAATCACCCGGCTTTTGGCTTATCAGGCTCTGCTTGGCAAATGGCAGCAGAAAATAAATCTGGTTGGCCCGGCCACGCTGGCGCAATTTTGGCAACGGCATGTGTTGGATTCGGCGCAGCTTTTGGCGCTGGCCGGGACGCAGCGGCGCATCTGGCTCGATTTGGGCAGTGGCGGCGGCTTTCCGGGGCTTGTGCTGGCGATTATGCTGGCCGATAGCCCAGAAAATGCGTCGCCTGACACATCGCATGTCCATTTGGTAGAAAGTGACCGCCGCAAATCGGCATTTTTGCAGGCGGTTATCCGCGAAACCGGCATATCGGCCAGCGTGCATAATTGCCGGATTGAGGCGCTGGCGGCAGAAAACCCCGCCTTTCTGGCCGGTATTCAGGCGATTAGCGCCCGCGCCTTGGCCGATTTGCCGCATTTGCTTGACCTGATTGTGCCGTTTTTCAATTCATCCACAATTGCGCTGCTTCACAAAGGCCGCGACTGGCAAGATGAATTGACGCGCGCCGAGAAAATATGGGATATAGAAGTCAGCACATATATCAGCCAAACCGACGAAACGGCGCGGATTGTGCAGATTGACCGTTTGGCCAAGCGTGTAGCGGGCCAGGCCAATGCTTGAAACCGCTGAATTGCGGCTGGTTTAAGGCTAAATAGGTCTAAAAGGGGCCGAGCGGGGCCAAATGGGGGGCGATTGCCAATGGACAACACAAATATGGAGCGCACGCCAATGCCTCATGGCGCAATGCCCCGCATTATTTGTCTGGCTAACCAGAAAGGCGGCGTTGGCAAAACCACCACGGCGATAAATCTTGGCACGGCGCTAGCCGCCATTGGCGTGCCGGTTTTGCTGGTTGATATTGACCCGCAGGGCAATGCCAGCACTGGCTTGGGCATTGACCGGGCGGCGCGCGACAAAACCAGTTTTGACGTCTTGCTGGGTGAAGTGCCATTGGCTGAGGCGATTTGTGCGACTGCCGTGCCGGGCTTTGACTTATTGCCGGCCAGTATGGATTTGCTTGGTATAGAGGTAGAGCTGGCCGAAAATCCGCGCCGCTTGCACCGTTTGGCCGATGAAATTGCCGCATTTCAGGCCAATGGCGGCGCTGGCAAATCCTATAAATATATTCTGATTGACTGCCCGCCATCGCTCAACATGCTGACGCTGAACGCTATGGTCGCCGCCCAATCCGTGCTGGTGCCATTGCAATGCGAGTTTTTTGCCCTTGAAGGCCTGAGCCAGCTTTTGCAAACCATAGAGCAGGTGCGCGACAGCTTGAATCCGGCGCTCGATATTCAGGGCATTGTGCTGACCATGTTCGATTTGCGCAATAATTTGTCGGGACAGGTGGAAAATGATGTGCGCGGTCATTTCGGTGAGCTGGTCTATCAAAGCGTGATTCCGCGCAATGTGCGGGTTTCCGAAGCGCCCAGCTTTGGTAAACCGGCTTTGCTTTATGACCATAAATGCGCTGGCAGCCAGGCCTATATGCGGCTGGCATCGGAGCTGATACAGCGCGAAGAAACACGCGGCAAAGCAGCATAAGAGCGCAAAGGGGCGGCATAAATCCGTCAGAAATGAAAGAGGCAGAGATGAGTGAGAAAAAAAGAGGCTTGGGGCGCGGCCTGTCGGCGCTGATTGGCGACAATCCGGTATCGCCGCAACCGGCGCAGGCTGTTGGTGCCCCGCCCGCCACCGGCCTTTCACAGCGTGATGTGGCAAACAGTGATGCGGCAAATGGCGAGGCGCCTGCCGCCAATGGTCAGGCCGCGCCGACAATGCTGGGTATCGCGCTTTTGCAGCCCGGAAAGTTCCAGCCAAGACGCCATTTCGACGCTGATGAATTGGCCGGTCTGGCCGAATCTTTCAAGAAAAGCGGCATCTTACAGCCTTTGCTGGTGCGCCCGCTTTCAGATGGGCAATATGAAATCATTGCCGGTGAGCGGCGCTGGCGGGCAGCGCAGCAGGCGCAATTACACAATGTGCCAGTGCTTATTCGTGACTTGTCGGACAGCGAGGCGCTGGAAATTGGCATTGTCGAGAATGTGCAGCGTGCTGATTTGAACCCGGTTGAAGAAGCCGAAGGATATCAACGGCTTATCGATGAATTCGCCTATACGCAGGCTGATTTGGCGGAAATTATTGGCAAAAGCCGCAGCCATATTGCCAATACATTGCGGTTGGCCGGGGCCAGTGCCAAAATCCGCGATTATCTCATATCCGGGGCGCTGTCAGCCGGTCATGCGCGCGCGATTCTGGCCCATAAAGAGTCGGAGAAACTGGCAGAAATAATTGTAAAACAAGGGCTTAGTGTCCGGCAGGCAGAAAAGCTGGCGGCCGGCAAGGCGAGTGGTGAAAATACCGACACAGGCAGCAAAACCCCTAAAATGGGTGAAAAAGACGCCGATACGCGGGCCCTGGAAAAAACCTTGGCCGATGCGCTTGGCCTGAACGTGCAAATTGACGATAAGGGCGGCGATAAGGGCGGCGCGGTGCGGATTGATTATCGCTCGCTTGAGCAGCTTGACGGGCTGGTCGCTGTCTTGCTGGCGCGCAGCTAGGCGCGATTTTTCGCTTAGAGGCGGGCGGCGCGGGCAATCCGCAACAATACTTGCCCGGCTTGCGCATCATCCAACCCCGGCGCGCCGGATATTGCGCCACTGCGGCTGAAGCGTTCGGCATCTTGCAACAAAGTCAGCGCGCGAGAGATTTTGCCGCTGCTCCAAAGCTCAAGCTGGCGTGTCACCAATGGTTTGCGGCGAAAATGCAAGGGCGGCCGAAAGCCGGCAAAAATCTGTTGCTCCCGCAGGCCTTTTTCTTTCATCGCGGCGGCCAGATGCAAAATCTGGAAATGGCCGCGAATGGCACCGAGCAGGCTGGATACGGAACGCCCGCCCGTGACCAGCCGGTCAAGCGCCTGGTCGGCGGCATCAATCTTGCCGAGGGCAATATTATCAACCAGCGCATCGACCGAGCTTTGAGCAATATCGCCCATAGCGGCATCAATATCATCCATGGTCACAAGGGCGGCTTCCGTGCCCATAAACAGCACCAGCCTTTCAAGCTCGCGTTGCAATATGCCTCGGTCTGTCGCCAACATGCCGACCAATGCTTGCAAGGCGGCGGCTTCAATATTCAGCCCTTGCTTTTCCAGATAGTCACGCGCCAACCGCGCCATATCGCGCGCGTCCAGCTCATAGCAAGGCAGCGCCATGGCTTGTTTGCTGGCCTCCACCGCCTTGCGCAAACCGCTTGACGGTTTCAGCGCACCGGCCTCGACCAGCACCAGCGCGTCGGGGGAAGGGTTCTCCAAATAATGCGCCACAGCCGCGCTGACCGGCGCGCCGCCACCGCGCACATGCACCAGCTTATGGCCGCCAAACATCGGGATGGCGGCGGCTTCCGTGGCCAGGGCGGCGCGGTCGCCGGATAAATCGCGCTCGTCAATTTGCGCCAATTGCAGCGGGTCGGCCTCCGGCCCCAGATAAATGCGCCGCAATGTCTGGATGATTTCACTGACGCCGCCACTGTCCGGGCCATAGACCAGTATCAGCCGCGGTGCATTTTCCGGCGTTACGCTGCGCAGAAAATTATCGACCTGATGGGCAGCGGTTTTCATCGCCAGCCATCCTCTATGCCCCGCAAATACTGAATAATCGCGTCTGACAGGCTTATCACATTCAATTCTTCCAAATATTCGCGTGTCGCCAGATTGACCATATCATCATCCAGCCTTGTATATTCCTGTGCGGCTGTCAGTGTTCGGGTCGCGCCGGAACCGGCCGCCGCGCCGTGCAGGGTAAGCTGCGCCCGCGATGTTACGCGCAAACGCAATGCCGTGCCTTCTGTATCAAGCAACAGACCGGTTTGCTCGGTTTCAAGCGCAATATCCAGCGCATAATCCGCCTCTGCATTTTCTGAAAGATAGGGTGCCAGCAAGCGTTTTAGCTGGCTGCCCGCCGGTGTCGCCGGCACGTTGAGCGCGCGCAAGGCAAAGCGTTCGTCACCGGCAATGCCGGTTTTATGAACCGGCTCAAACCCGCAACCGGCCAGTAAAATTGCCAGCACGGGCAGGCACAAAAATCTGCCGCGCCAGCCTTTAGACGACCAAATTGACAATGCGCCCCGGCACAATGATGATTTTGCGAATGGTTTGCCCGTCAATAAATTTCTCCACTTGCGGCTCGGCCAAAGCGAGCTGTTCAATCATATCCTTGTCGGCATCTTTGGGAACATTTATTTCGGCCCTTTTTTTACCATTGATTTGCACCGGCAGGGTTACGCTGTCTTCAACCAGCACGCTTTCATCGGCAATTGGCCAATCGGCTTCAGCCAGCAGCGCGTCACCGCCAAGCAAGCTGTGGCAGCTTTCGGCCAAATGCGGCATCATCGGAGAGAAAAGCTGCACCAGACAGGCCAGCCCATCGCGCAAAATGGCCTGCTCGGCGGCATTGGCCGGTTTGAAGCCCGACAATATATTGGTCAGCTCATACAGCCGGGCGACGGCACGGTTAAAGGCCAATGCTTCAAGGTCTTGCGTCACATCGACAATGGCGCGCTGGGTGGCGCGGTAAACCGCCTCGCCGTTTTGGCTGGCTTCGCCGCTTTGCGTGTCAGCCGCTTTTTCGGCAAATTCATTGACCAGCCGCCAGACGCGCTGGACAAAGCGCCACGCCCCCTCAATGCCTTCTTGCGTCCATTGCACATCGCGCTCGGGCGGGCTGTCGGACAGCATGAACCAGCGTGCCGTATCGGCGCCATAACGCGCGACAATATCATCGGGATCAACAACATTTTTCTTGGATTTTGACATTTTTTCGACCGCGCCAATGGCAACCTTGCGGGTCGCATCGGCCTTTTCGACTGCCCCGTCAGCGTCAATCGCTACCTCATCGGGCGACAAAAATTGCCCTTCTGCATTGCGATAGGTTTCATGACAAACCATGCCTTGCGTGAACAGGCCGTCAAATGGCTCGCGTACGCTTAAATGGCCGGTTTTCTCCATGGCACGGGCATAAAAGCGCGAATAGAGCAAATGCAAAATCGCATGTTCAATGCCGCCAATATATTGGTCAACCGGCAGCCAATGGCCGGTCGCCGCCGGCTCGGTCGGTGTGTTTTCGGCCAGCTCGGTAAAGCGGGCAAAATACCAGCTACTGTCGATAAATGTGTCAAATGTATCCGTCTCGCGCCGCGCATGCTTGCCGCAGGCCGGACAAGCAACATGCTTCCATGTCGGGTGGTGGTCGAGCGGATTGCCCGGTCTGTCAAAGCTGACATTATCGGGCAGGCGCACCGGCAAGTCAGCGCGCGGCACCGGCACGGCACCGCAATCATCGCAATGAATTATCGGTATTGGGCAGCCCCAATAGCGTTGCCGCGAAACGCCCCAATCGCGCAGCCGGAAATTGATTTGCGCCGTGCCGCGCCCGTCTGCGGCGAATTCTTCAATCAGCTTTTCTTGCGCTTGGCTTGGCGTCAGCCCGTTCAGCGCGGCGGAATTAAACAATATGCCATCGCCCGTATAGGCTTCATCGCCAATCTCGAAATCATCATCGGCATCGCGCGGGCGCACGACCGGACGCACAGGCAGGCCATATTTGCGGGCGAAATCCAAATCGCGCTGGTCATGGGCAGGACAGGCAAAAATCGCTCCCGTGCCATAGCCCATAAGAACAAAATTAGCGATATAGACCGGCAGCAGCCAGTCTTTGTCAAGCGGGTGATGCACAAGCAAGCCGGTATCCAGTCCCAGTTTTTCCCCGGCCTCAATATCGCTTTCGCTGGTGCCGCGCGCCGCACATTCGGCGCGGAAAGCCTGCACCTCGGCACTTGTCTCGGCCAGTGCAAGCGCCAGCGGATGGTCGGGCGAAATGGCGCAAAAACTGGCACCGTAAAAAGTATCGGGCCGCGTGGTGAAAACTTCCAGCGCGTCAATCTCGCCAACAGGGTGTTGCAATTCAAACCGGCATTGCAGCCCTTGGGAGCGGCCAATCCAATTGCGCTGCATCAGCCGCACTTTTTCCGGCCAGCGTGTCAGCCCGTCCAGCGCCTCAAGCAACTCGCCTGCATAATCGGTGATTTTCAAAAACCATTGCGTCAGCCGCTTTTGTTCAACCGTCGCGCCCGACCGCCAGCCCTTGCCGTCAATCACCTGCTCATTGGCCAGCACGGTCATATCCACCGGATCCCAATTGACCACGCTTTCGCGCCGGTCAACCAAACCGGCATCCAGAAAATCGAGGAACATGGCCTGTTCATGACGGTAATAGGACGGGTCGCAAGTGGCGAATTCGCGGCTCCAGTCAATCGACAGGCCGAGCCGTTTTAATTGCGCGCGCATCGTGTCGATATTTTTATATGTCCAATCGGCGGGATGGGTGTTTTTTTCCATTGCCGCATTTTCCGCCGGCATCCCAAACGCATCCCAGCCCATTGGGTGCAGAACATTAAAGCCTTGCGCTTTTTTGAAGCGCGCCACCACATCGCCCATCGCATAATTGCGCACATGGCCCATATGGATACGCCCTGAAGGATAGGGAAACATTTCCAGCACATAATATTTCGGCTTGCCGCAATCTATCGGCAGGGCGGTGAAACAATTTTGCGCCTCCCATGCCTCTTGCCACCGGCGCTCGCTTTGTGCGGGGTCGTATCTTTCCATAATGGTCTCGCTCGGGTGCTTGTGTCAGCGCCCTGCCGCGCTGCGAATACGAAAATCTCTGGCGCGCGTGAGAATAATATTTTCAAGCTGGCGCGCCACCAGCTTATTGCCATCCATGGTTGACCAGCGCGCACCGGCCTTTTTCTCGCGCATGACGGTCACACGCACAGCATCGGCGCGCAGCTCCAGCCCGCTGATAACAATGTTTATTTTGAAACGCTCATCAGCGATTTTCGGGTCATTATACCATTCGGTAATCACCACTCCGGCATTGGGGTCGGCCGAGGCCAGCGGCATAAAGGAAATCGTTTCCAGCGTGGCGCGCCACAAATCGGCATTGACCGCCAGCCCGCGCGGCGTTTGTTTGTCGCCCTTGGCTGGTGCGGCCTCGCTTTCGGCTTGGCTTGCGGCCTCGCTTGCGGTTTTGCCGCCACCGGTGAAAATATCAAAAACTGAACCGGTTTCGGCGGTTGCTGTTTCCGTGTCTTCGGGATAGACCGCTTCGCGTCCGGTCTGGCCACAGGCGGCCAGCACGGTCAAAGCCAGCGCAGCAGAAAAGACACGAATGCCATGAAGGGAGATTGTTTGCGCTGATTTCTGCACTGATTTTTGCACTGATTTTTGCACTGATTTTTGCATTGAATTGAAGCTCCGCCGGAGTTTTTGAAAGATTGAAACCTGCACCACTATTATGGCGGGTGCGGGCAAATGTAAAGACCCGTGCCTGTTTACCGGCGGGGGCATAAGTCAGCGCGCAAAAGCGTCAATCGCGGCAAAGCCGTGCAGCAAATCATGTGACGCGCCAAGCCTTTGCCAGGGCCGCTCGCCCATACCGCCCAGCGCATAAGCAACAAGCCCATATTGTTTGGCCAGCCCGGCCAGCCTATGCAGCCGCACCGCGCCAAGCGGGCGCGCGCCTTTATGGCTTTTTGTTTCAAATACCGGCGAAATCAGAACCGCCTGATAGCCGTTTTGCGCTGCTCTGATAATTTCTGCCGCATTATGGGCGGCGGCACTGGCCGTTAACGGGGCCGGCCTGTGGGTCATATATTGCGGCGCATGCAGGCGCGCGCCCAGTCGCCGCGCCAATGCAGCATCGCCGCCGACAAAAAACACATGGCCCAAAGCCGCGCATTGCGCTGCCATATCATGCGCCAAAGCGGCGCGGGTTTTATGGTGATAATCGCGCAGAATAAGCCCGCTGCCACGCGGCAGACGCGCCAATGCTGACGGCCAATCGGGCAGCCGGTCGGCGTCGCTTATCATAATGCGCGACGGCCAGTGCGGTTGAGGGCTTGTCAGCAAGGGCATGAAAGCCTAGCTTGGCGCGACATGGCGCGACAGGCAAGTCTTGAGCCGCGCCGTGCTGCCGGTCTTGCCGGATTAGATGTTGAAAACCGCATATTGTGCAAGCGACCCTGTGAGCAAGTAATGCAATGAGTGAGCCGATAATTTCCCCCGCCACGCGCCTGTCTGACATACAGGAAAAAATGGCGCGCGCCGCCGAACAGGCAGGGCGCGAAGCGGCGGCGGTGACTTTGGTGGCCGTCTCGAAAACCAAGCCGGCGGCGGCGATTGAGCCGGTAATTGCGCTTGGCCATAGCGTATTTGGCGAAAACCGCGTGCAGGAAGCGGCGGCCAAATGGCCCGATTTGCGCGCCTTTGCCGCCAAATATGCGCCCAAGGAGGCAAAAGACATTGAATTGCATTTGATTGGCCCGTTGCAGACCAATAAGGTTGAAGAGGCGCTGGCGCTGTTTGATGTGATTGAAACGCTCGACCGCCCGAAATTGGCCGCCGCGCTGGCGCGCGCCCGCGACCACCAGCCGCAAGCGCCTTTTCCGCGCCTTTATGTGCAGGTCAATACGGGTGAAGAGCCGCAAAAATCAGGCATCGCCCCGCAGGAGCTGGCCGATTTTTTGCAGCTTTGCCGCGACACGCATAATTTGCAGCCGGAGGGGTTGATGTGCCTGCCGCCCGTCAATGCCGCACCGGCGCCGCATTTTGCGCTGCTGCGCAAGCTGGCCGATGCGCATGGGCTGGCGCATTGCTCGATGGGCATGAGTGGCGATTTTGAAATCGCCATACAACAAGGCGCCAGCCATATCCGGCTCGGCACGCAAATTTTCGGGCCGCGCGATTAGGCGTGTTCGATACGGATAAAATGCGCCGTCGATAATTGCGGCAGCAAGGCCAGCATGGTGTCGCGCGCAATCGCCACACAGCCCAATGTCGGCTGAAAATCATTTTTCTCAAGATGCAGAAAAATCGCGCTGCCCAGGCCCGCTTGCGGCGGGGCGTCATTCCAGCCCAGCTCAATAAATAAATCATACAGCCCATCATCGCGCCACAGCGTCTCATGGCCAAATCCGTGCGGCAGGCGCACAAGGCGATTATAATCCGGGTCGGCGCTGTCGTCTGACCAGCCGAGATTTTGGCTGATTTCGCTGACCGGCAGGCCGGTTGGCGGGCATGGCTCGCGATCGGGCCGATACCAGAGGCGGCGCAAGGCCAGCCGCCCGGCCGGTGTCGCCTTGTCGCCCTCTTGCTTTTGACCGGTAATGCCGCCCGCGCCAAGCGCGCATTTGGCTCTCAATTCGCCAAAACGGAGCGTGGCGAGATGCCCCTCTCCCGTGCCGCGCACGACAATGTCCTCACTTGTGTCGCTCTGGTTCATGGCCCATCCCTGTCGCGGCCGATTTGCCGCGCCCTGCAATCTTGGGGTTCAACTCCGCCCGTCACCCCTATATGCTGGCAATACGCAATATATGAGATTGTCCATGCAGCATAAAATCCTTGTGGTTGAAGATGATACTGTCCTGAGCGAAGCGCTGGAAGAGCAATTTGCCTTGCATGAGGAATTTGTGCTGGCCTTTGCCGACACGGCGGCGGATGGGCTGGCGCGCTGTCGCGAGGAGAATTTCGACCTTATTCTGCTCGATGTCGGCCTGCCCGACCAGGACGGTCGCGAAACCTGCAAAATCATGCGCAAGCAGAAAATTATTGCGCCAATCATTATGCTGACCGGCGCCAGCTCCGAGGCCGACACAATTCTTGGTTTGGATGCCGGTGCCAATGATTATGTCACCAAGCCGTTCAAATTCGGCGTTTTGCTGGCGCGCATCAGGGCGCATTTGCGCCAATATGAAAACAGCGACTCGGCAGTGCTGAAAATTGGCCCCTATGAATTCAAGCCGGCGCTGAAAATTTTGACACTCGACAATGGCGACCGGATTCGCCTGACCGAAAAGGAAAGCAATATATTGCGCTTTCTCTATCGCGCCGATGGCCCGCCTGTCTCGCGCGAAAATCTGCTGCATGAAGTCTGGGGTTATAATGCCGGCGTGACCACCCATACGCTAGAAACCCATATTTACCGCTTGCGCCAGAAAATCGAGACCGACCCTTCCGCGCCGCAATTGCTGTTGACCGAGGAAGGCGGCTATCGCCTCGCGCCATAGGCAAGGGTCAATAACATATCAATCAAGCGCGGCGGCGAATATTGCCTCGGCCTCAGCATCCACGCCATAGCCATTGGCAAAAACATCCGGCATGCGGCAGGCGCGGCCATTGGATAATTTCATGCAGGCAAAATCAGTCATGCCGAAAGCCAGCGTCTCTTTTGTCTGGTGTGAAACCATTTGAAACCGCCGCCGCAGACGCAAGCGGCCATCATTGCGGGCAATCCAAGTCGCCACCGCCACTGTGTCGCCCGGCATGGCGGCGCGGCGATAGTCAATCTCATGGCGGGTGACGACAAAGCCACAATCAAGGCTTTGATAGCGGGCAAAGTCAAAGCCGACAGATTTTGACGCCGCCCAAGCAACCCGCGCCATCCAGCCAAGATAGACGACATTATTGACATGGCCGAAATCATCAATATCGGCGTCGCGCACTTCAATGTCCTGACAAAATTGCGGCGGCAGCAGCCAGCCCATATCGGAAGCCTGTGTCATAACAAAAGCTTATCACGCGACTTGCCAGCCAGCCAGAGCCTGTTTATCGTTTGGCTTCCGGCGCTTGGGACGTCGGATGGGTTTACTTGGGGAGGCAGGCAATGGCCGCTACGAATTCAGACAATATAATTGACACAATCGGCACAGCGCGTGACGGGTTTACCACCAATGTCGAAGACTGGCCGCCCAATGTGAAATCGGCCCATGCCAAACCCTCTCCGACATCGGCGCATTTGGGGCTGGAATTGCTGGCCGTGAACAAACAGGCCGGGATTGTTGAAATGGCATTTAATGCCAGCGATGCGCTGTGCAATAAATGGGGCGGCATTCAGGGCGGCAATGTGGCCGCTTTTCTCGATGATGCGATGGCCTTTGCCATTGGTCTTAATCTTGATTGGGGGCAAATCAGCCCGACGCTTGAGATTAAAGTCTCCATGCTGTCACCGGCGCGCCCCGGGCGGCTTTATTGTGTGGGCCGCGTCATTCGGCGCGGCAAATCGGTCGGCTTTGTCGAGGGCGAACTTTATGACAGCGAAGGCCGCTTGCTGGCGACCGGCTCGTCAACCGCCAATTTCGTGACGCTGAAAAAGCGCGAAGAAAAATCCGACAAGCAATAAAGGGGACAGGACATGGCACATTTACCAATCGCACCGCAGGAAAAGCTCGACGCATTGGCCGAGGAATTGAGCCTTTCTGCCGCCATAATGGGGTTTGAGGCCAATTCTTTGAAAATCATGGCGCATAGGCCGGAAATCTTGCGCGGCTTTCTGGCGCTGATGGCACCGCTTATGGGGCCGGGCGCGCTTCTTGATGCCGGCTTGCGGCAAATGGTGGCGTATATTGCCTCGGCAGCGGCGGGTTGCCGCTATTGTCAGGCGCATACGGCGCATGGCGCGCATGAAAAAGGCGTGACGGCGGAAAAAATTGACAGGCTGTGGGCCTATGAAACCGACCCGGCTTTCACCGCAGCCGAGCGCGCCGCCTTGGCCTTGGCCCAAGCCGCCGCCAGCGTGCCAAATGCGGCCGCGCCAAGCCATTTCGAGGCGGCCCGCGCGCATTTCAGCGATGCTGAAATTGCCGAAATCATCGCTGTGGTCGCCGCTTTCGGTTTCCTCAATCGCTGGAATGACACGCTGGCCACAAATCTTGAAGACAGCCCGCTGGCCTTTGCCGAAAGCCATTTGGCCGCAAGCGGCTGGTCCGCCGACAAGCATGGGTAAACTATTTAGTCGTTTGGGGCCTGTATCGGCGCACTTGTTTCCCTCAGGCCATTCGCTGTAAAGGCCGAAAAACCCGCCCGCATTTCAAGGCTTGGGCATTGTATTTATTGGTATATTTCTGGCCCGCAAAAATTTTTCACTGTCGGTAAAAAACCTATTGCAAAATGGTTTCCGGAGGCGCATATGGCGCTATGGCGCTTAATTAAAAGCGCCCGAAAGTGACGCCGATGCAATGGTTGTTTTCTTCTGAAATGGTTACTTTGGTTCAAGCCGGTTCGGTTGTTTTTGGCACCCTTCTGGCGGCCCCCTTGCTGTCCAGCCTTTCGCAAAAGCGGCGGCGATATGGCTTTGTCTGCATGGCCACCGGCAGCCTTTTTTCGCTATTGGCGACCAGTTCTGCGGGCCTTTATGTTTTGGCGCTGGCAAATGCCTTCTGGTTTTTTTCCAGCCTGCGCGGGTGGTGGTTGCTGGCGGCAGAGACCCATATCATCCAGCCCGCCAGCGAGCCGCCCAAACCCTTTGTCGCGGCTGAGATTGTCAGCCAGGCGGCCGAGACGGTTGTCGATGCAATATCGGAAACCGCCCAAGCCGCTGTTGACGCCATTCAAATTGACAATCGCCCTCCGGACGCGGCCTGAACTGATTATCGGTGCCACCCGCCAGCGCGCCAAGCCGCGCCGTTGATTTGTTAAAACCCAAATCGTTTGCAGGTCTGGCCTTCGGTCGCTTATGGTTTGTATGAGCTTATAAATATTGGACGAATTTTGGGGCGGGGATGATGAAAAACACGATTAAGGCGATTGAAATAAACGCTTATGGCGGGCCGGAGCAAATGCAGCTTGTGGACAAGCCCCTGCCGGTGCCGGGGACGGGCGAGGTGCGGGTGCGCCTTGCCGCCATTGGCGTCAATCTTATCGACACTTATCACCGCAGCGGGCTTTACCCGCTGCCCCTGCCGAGCGGTTTGGGGGTGGAAGGCGCAGGCGCGGTGGAGGCTGTCGGTGACGGGGTCGATTTATCTATCGGCACACGCGTCGCCCTGACCATGGCTTTGGGCACTTATGCCGAAGCTGTTATCGTGCCGGCCCATGCTTTGATAGCCTTGCCGGATGCGGTCAGTTTTGAGCAGGCCGCCGCCGTGCTGTTAAAGGGCATGACGGTCGATTATTTGTTCCATGACACTTTTCCCTTAACCGGCGGCGAGACGGTTTTATTTCACGCCGCCGCCGGAGGGGTGGGGCTTATCGCCTGCCAATGGGCGCGCCATATTGGTGTTGACCTGATTGGCACGGCATCAACCAAAGAAAAATGCGCGCTTGCTGAAGCCCATGGCGCAAAGCATTGCGTTTTGTCGGGCGCTGAGGATTTGGCCGAGAGGCTGAGGGCGCTGGCACCGGAAGGCGGCTTTCCGGTGATTTATGACTCGGTTGGCAAAGATACTTATCATTTGGGCCTCGATTTATTGGCTCCGCTCGGCACATTTGCCAGTTTCGGCAATGCGTCAGGCGCGATTGCCGCCGTGTCACCGCAAGATTTGGCGGCGCATGGCTCGCTCTATTTCACCCGCCCGACTTTGGCGACCTATATGGCCAAGCCGGGCTGGATGCAGCACGCATCGCGCAAGGTTTTGCAATTGGTCGAAGACGCGGTGTTGTCGGTCGAGATTAACCAACGCTATAAATTGGACGAGGCACAGCGCCTGCATGAAGATTTGGAAGCCCGCGCCACGACGGGCTGCTCGATTATGACGCCGTAAGGCGATGCCCAATACCGATTTCCTTTGACGGCGCGGGCCGATGGGCGGATGCTGGCTGTTGGCAACAGTGCCGGAAAAGCGGGAGCAGAAAATGGATTTGGATAAATTATCGGCCAATATACGAGATAATTATGGCCTTTATCGCCAGGCCGGTTTGCAAATTTTGCAGGCTGATGAAGTTTTCAAAGTAAAAGTGGTGTTGGGGCCTGAAACGGAAAACCATGTGCAGATGATGCACGCCGCTTATCTGTTCGCGGGTGGCGAATTTCTTGGCGGCTTGGTGCCGATGCGCCATCTGGCCAAGCCTGAGAAATTTCAACCCGTTGTGCGTGATTTGAAGATTGAATTCAAGGCCCCGGCCATGACCTCTGTGACGGCGGAGACAGTGTTTACCCAAGCGCAGGCAGATGAAATGAATGAGGCGCTTGAAAAAGACGGGCGTTATGACTTTACCCTTGTCGCCGAATTAAAGGATGAAAACGGTGCTGTGGTGGCGCTGACAACCACCAATTACGCCATTCGCAATTTTCTCGGCGCTTAAACGCGCCGTCAATTCGGCTTTTTTGTTTCACAAACGCCAATCAGACGATATAAAACAATGGGAGGAGAAAGGAAAAGCAAGTGTTCCCCCTCCCATGGGTGTCAATTTGACCGATAAACCCATTTTCGACGAAATGCTGGGGCCGCTGGGTGAAAACCCGGTATCGCCGCGTGCACCTTATAACAAGCTGCAAAATTGGCTGGATAATCAGAAATTGTCGCAATTGCGCCGTCAATCCGACCGCGCGCAGGATATTTTTCGCAGTGTTGGCATCACTTTTAACGTTTATGGCGATGGCGACGGGGTTGAACGGCTGATCCCTTTTGACATGGTGCCGCGCATTATTACCGGCAAGGAATGGGCGCGGCTGGAAGATGGCATACGCCAGCGCGTGCGCGCGATAAACGCCTTTCTGCATGATATTTACCACCGGCAGGAAATCATTCGCGCCGGGATTATGCCGGCTGACCTCATCCACGATAATGACGCATTTCTGCCGCAAATGATGGGCGTTAACCCGCCCGGCAATATCTATACCCATATTGTCGGCATTGATATTGTGCGCACCGGGCCGGATGATTTTTTCGTGCTGGAAGACAATGCGCGCGTGCCTTCCGGCGTTTCCTATATGCTGGAAAATCGCGAAACCATGATGCATATGTTTCCCGAATTATTTGAGCAATATCGGGTGCGTCGCATCAATCACTATCCGCAACAGCTTTACCAATCGCTGTGCGAATGTGTGGAGACGGGCGATGGCAGCGTGCCAACCGTCAGCCTGCTTACCCCCGGCGTTTATAATTCGGCCTATTTTGAACATGCGTTTCTGGCCGATGAAATGGGGGCGGAGCTGGTCGAGGGCTCTGATTTGATATTTCATCAAGGCCGCGTTGCCCAGCGCACCACGCAAGGCCCGCAACCGGTCGATATTATTTATCGGCGGGTGGATGATGATTTTCTTGACCCGCTTAATTTCCGCCCCGATGCGCTGCTTGGCATGCCCGGCCTGTTTGACGCTTATCGCGCCGGCAAAGTGATGCTGGCCAATGCGCCCGGTGCCGGTATTGCCGATGACAAGGCGGTCTATGCCTATATGCCGCAAATCATAGAGTTTTACACCGGTGAGAAGCCGAAGCTGAAAAACATCCAGACATGGCGGTGCAGCGCGCCCGACCATTTGGCCTATGTGCTTGAGCATTTGGACGAGCTGGTGGTCAAGGAAGTTCACGGCTCCGGCGGCTATGGCATGCTGGTCGGCCCGGCGGCCAGCAAGGCTGAATTGGCGCGCTTTCGGCGTAAATTGAAAGCCCGCCCCGCCGCCTATATAGCCCAGCCAACGCTTTCCCTGTCCACTGTGCCGGTTTTGACGCGCAGCGGTCTGGCGCCGCGCCATGTCGATTTGCGGCCCTTTGTGCTGGTATCGCCGCGCGGCATTCGCATCACGCCGGGCGGCTTGACCCGCGTCGCCTTGCGGAAAAACTCGCTGATTGTCAATTCCAGCCAGGGCGGTGGCACCAAAGATACTTGGATAATAGACGAGTGATTATGCTGGGACGTGTGGCCAATAACCTTTACTGGATGGCGCGTTATCTCGAACGCGCTGAAAATAATGCGCGGCTGATTGAAACCGCCTTTCGCCGCAGCCTGTCGCAGGCCGATAACACCAATGATGAATGGGCGGCTGTTTTATCGCTTATGGGCGCGCGCGATGATTATGATGCGCTGCACGAGATTTGCGAGCAAACGCAAGTGACCAATTTTTTGCTGCGTGAAAAAACCAATCCGGCCAGCGTGCTGAAATTGGTGCAACGGGCGCGCCAGAACGGGCGCATTGTCCGCACCGCCCTGACCAAGGAAGCATGGCAGGCATTGAATGATTTATGGCTGGCGCTGGAAAAAAGCCTGAAACGACCGGTGAGCGGGCATGATTTACCGCAGATTTTGAGCCAGGTGCGCCAAGGCAATGCGCTGGTGCGCGGCGCGCTGGACGGCACGATGCTGCGCAATGATATTTTCAACTTTATTCGGCTTGGCATGTTGGTCGAGCGCGGTGACAATACGGCACGCCTGCTCAATGCGCGCTATTTTCTGTTTCTGCCTTCGGCTTCTGTTTTGCATCAGGAAAACGGCTTTGCCCAATGGGATATGGTGCTGAGTGCGCTTGGTGCCATGCGCGCCTATAATTGGCTGCATAAGGGCCGCATGGAAGCGCCGCGCGTGCTGAATTTCCTGATTGCCGATAAACGCATGCCGCGTTCCTTGCATTATTGCTATCAAGATATTGTGCGCCAGCTCGACGCTTTGGAAGAAGCCTATGGGTGCAGCTATGAAACCACCCGCACGGCGCAGGCGATTTGCGCTGATTTCGACACGCCGAAAATGGCCGAGCTGGTCAATTTCGGCCTGCAGGATTTTATTGCCGGCTTTCTGGCCGCCAATGCCGGTCTCAGCGACCAGTTGGAAACCGATTTCAAATTCAATCCGATAGGCTGATGCATGCCCGTTTTCACCATACGACACCAAACCAAATACCAGTTTGAGCAGCCGCCGAAACAGGCTATTCAGCATTTGCACCTCACCCCCAAAACCGGCCCCGGACAGATTGTGCAGAAATGGGATATTGACTTGCAGGGCGCGGAAATCGCCCTTGAGAGCCGCGACCATCACGGCAATATTGTGCATATTGCCGTGCAGCGCGTCGCCGAGGCCGATATTGCCATTACCGCTACCGGCGATATTGAAACCACCGACACATCCGGCATTTTTGGCGCGCATGACAATATGCTGCCCTTGCCGCTGTTTCGCCGCGAAACCGCTTATTGCCGCATGGGGCCGGGTTTGAAAAAACTGGCCGGCAATATGCCGACAGATGACAATAAGCTCGATTTTCTGCACAGACTGTCGGCCTATGTGGCGGAAAATGTGCGCTATGAGCGCGGCCATACAGACAGCACCACCACGGCAGAAGAAGCGGCGCAATTGGGCTTTGGCGTGTGCCAGGATCATGTGCATGTGTTTTTGACATTGGCCCGCCATGCCGGTTTTGCCGCCCGCTATGTCAGCGGCTATTTAATGGAGCCGGGCCTTGGCGATATTTCGGCCAGCCATGCCTGGGCGGAAGCCTATATTGACGGTTTGGGCTGGGTTGGCTTTGACATATCCAATGCCCTGTCGCCCAATGCCGGATATGTGCGACTGGCTTCGGGCTTTGATTATAGCGATATTCAACCGGTCGCCGGATTGCGCTATGGCGAGGGCGCGGAAAAAATGTCGGCCGAAGTAACCATCCAATAAGCAGGAGCCCTTATGTCATATTGCGTCGCTTTGCGTTTGAATTCAGGACTGGTCTTTATGGCCGATACGCGCACCAATGCCGGTGTCGATAATGTGTCGCGCTATCCGAAAATCCATAGCTGGTCAGTGCCGGGCGAGTTGCAAATCTATTTGCTGACCGCCGGCAATCTGGCGACCAGCCAAGCCGTTATCAGCCATTTGAACGAGCGCGGCAAGGCATCGGATGACCGCAAGCCGGACATTCTGCAAGTCACTTCCATGTTTCAGGCGGCCCGCCTTGTCGGCGAGACATTGCGCGAAGTTATCGCCGATATGACTGATGGCGGGCAAGAAGCGGCCAATAAGTTTGACGCGACATTGATATTGGGCGGGCAGGTCAAGGGCGGCGATATGCGCCTTTATCTGATTTATCCGGAAGGCAATTTCATCGAGGTTTCTGACGACCAACCGTTTTTCCAAATTGGCGAAACCAAATATGGCAAGCCGATATTGGTGCGTGCCTTTGATGACGCGCTGAGCTTTGAAGAAGCGGTCAAATTGCTGGTCGTGTCCTTTGACTCGACCATTAAAGCCAATCTGTCGGTCGGCATGCCGCTGGATTTATGCATTTACGAAAAAGACAGCCTCACCCCCGGCCACAGCCAAAGACTGGCCGAAGACAATGCTTATTTTCAGGAGCTGTCAGGGCTTTGGGGCACCAAGCTGAAAGACGCTTTTGGCGATTTGCCGGATTTCCATTTTTCTTGAAAAAGTCGGGATGGACGCAGAACCCGCCAAACCAAAACAACTCAAAGACCAATTAAGCCATTGAATCACAAGGGATTATTTTAGAGAAAATGACTGTCACTGGAGCGGGCGATGAGATTCGAACTCACGACCCCAACCTTGGCAAGGTTGTGCTCTACCCCTGAGCTACGCCCGCATCTGCAATGTCAGCGAGGCGTGTTATGCCTTATCAGTGCGGCTTTGGCAAGGCGTAATCGCGCCGGTTTTTGCGGGCGATATCATGGCGGTTTTGCGGGGGTTGGCAAAAGCGGGCAAAAGCCCCATGTTAGGGGGGAAAGGAACCGCACATGGAAATCTCATCTGAAGCCGCGCCAGCGGCGGCGGCGCAAGCCATTGTCGATGTCACAACGCATAGCTTCATGGCCGATGTCATTGAGGCGTCGCGTGACTGTCTGGTCATGCTGGATTTATGGGCACCCTGGTGCGGCCCTTGCAAACAATTGACGCCGGTGCTTGAGGCGGTGGCCACGCAAAGTCAGGGCGCGGTGCGGCTGGCGAAAATGAATATTGATGAGCATCCGGAAGTGGCGCAGCAATTACAAGTGCAGTCGATACCGGCGGTTTTCTTTTTCAAAAACGGTCAGCCGGTTGACGGCTTTATGGGCGCGCTGCCGGAAAGCCAGATACGCGCCAAGCTGGAGCCGCATTTGCAAGGCGGGCTGGCACCCTCACCGGTTGAGCAATTGCTGGCCATGGCCGAACAGGCCTTGGCCGATAATAATCCGGCGGCGGCGGCGCAGGCTTACAGCGATATTCTGGCCGCCGAGCCTGACCATATTGGTGCAATTGCCGGTTTGGCGCAGTGCCATTTGGCCAATGGCAATGCCGAACAGGCCGGACAAATATTGGCCATGGCACCGGCCCACAGCAATGACCCGGAACTGGCGGCGGCGCGCGCGGCGCTGGCGCTGGCGGAAAAATCGGCCGATACGGGCGAGCTTGCGCCCTTGCAGGCGCGCCTTGCGGCAGATGAAAATGACCATCAGGCGCGGTTTGATTTGGCAATGGCCCTGCATGCTGCCGGTCAGCGCGAGGCGGCAATGGAGGCTTTGCTGGAAATCATTGCCCGCAAGCGCGATTGGCAGGAAGAGGCGGCGCGCAAACAGCTTGTCGAGTTTTTTGACGCTTATGGTGCGGCTGAGCCGCTGGTCGTGGCGGCCCGGCGTCGCTTGTCATCGCTTTTGTTCAGCTAGGAAAATTTATGTCCAAATATAAAACAATCGATGATTTGCCCCAAACCGTGCCGGTATTTCCCCTGTCCGGTGTTTTGCTGCTGCCGCGCGGACAATTGCCGCTCAATATTTTTGAGCCGCGCTATCTCGACATGTTTGAAGATGCGCTGGGCCGTGGCCGGATGATTGGTATTTTGCAACCCGAAGACGGGCAGGAAGACGACAGCAGGCCGCAATTGCAGAAAGTCGGGTGCATTGGCCGCATCACCTCTTTTTCGGAAACCGAGGATGGCCGAATGATTGTCAGCCTGACCGGCGTGGCGCGGTTTCGGGTGGCCGAAGAGCTTGATGTCACCACATCCTATCGACAGATTGCGGCCGATTACCGGCCCTATGACAGCGATTTAATCGCCGATATTGGCGCGCTGGATGTCAATCGCGAAGGCTTGTTGGATGTTTTGCGCCGCTATTTGGAGCGCAATAATATGGCCGCCGATTGGGAGGCGATTGAACAATCCGGCAATGAGGCGCTGGTTAACTCCCTGTCTATCATCAGCCCCTATGGGGTGCAGGAAAAACAGGCTTTGCTGGAAGCAGAAAGCCTTGCCGAGCGCGCCGAAATCCTGATTGCCTTGACCGAAATGGTGCTGGCGCAAATGGATGCCAGCATGGGCAGCAATGATAATGCCATTCAATAAGCCAACAGCGAAAAGGCGGTAAAACCATGACCGACACATCTTCAAATAGCGCCAGCCCCTTGCAACCGGATGCGGCTTTGCTGGAAATATTGGTCTGTCCGGTCACGCGTGGGCCGCTGGACTATGACAAGGCCAAAAATGAGCTGGTCTCGAAAGAGGCCGGTCTGGCCTATCAAATCCGCGAAGGCATCCCCATTATGCTGCCGGAGGAAGCGCGGCGGCTGGACGATTAGGGCCGCATCAGCGCCGGTGTCTCGCCTGTGCCGCTATCGGCCTGCGCTATCAGGGCGCGCTGCCATTTTGGTTGTTTTTGCAAAATCGCTTGCGTCATTTCAAGCCCGGCACCGGCCAACAGGCTGAGGCCCGGCACGCCATTGCCAAACAGGCCGTTCAGCCCGTGGGTCAGGCCAATGGCAAGCGCCGCATCGGCGCGCCGCGCTTGTCCGTAACGCGCCAGAATCGTCGCATCATGGGGCGGCAGGCCGAGCTGGCGGCCTTGCGCCAAGCAATCAACCAGCAACGCAATATCGCGCAAGGTAATGTTAAAACCCTGCCCCGCCATTGGGTGCAGGCAATGGGCGGCATCGCCAAGCAAGACGCGATTGGGCGCGGTCAAGCTTTGCGCCAAATGCATGTTCAAAGCCTGCGTCGCAGGCGGGCCAAAAGCCTCAATCGCGCCATAAGGCATTGCGACGCGGTTCAACTCATGCAGAAAAACCGGCGCCGCCACTTCGGCCAGGGCTTGCGCGCGGGCGCGCGGCAAAGACCAGACCAAAGCCATGTCTTTTGCTCCGGCCAGTGGCAACAGGGCAAGCGGCCCGTCGGGCAGGAAAATCTGTCGCGCCCGTCCGCCATGAGGGCGGGTTCCCCGCACGGCACAGACCAGCGCATCGCTGTCATAATCATGCGTCAGATAGCCCGCCATTTGGCCGGATTTGGGGCGTTTTGTTTCAATATGCAGGGCCGGTTTGCCGGCAGGCGGCGCAGCGATTGCGGCTGCATCCAGACAATCGGCAATGGCGCGGTGCAAATCGGCCAGGCTGACAATATGGGCCATCCCCTCCGGCTCCGGCGGGGTCAGGTCAAGCGTGCCGTCAAACGCTTTGCCAATTGGCCCGCGCCGCACTTCCATGCCGGTCATGACGGCAGTCGGCATGGTTAATTTTTGCCAGACGCCGAGTTTTTCAAGGCAGATTTTGGAGGCCGGGGCCAGCGCCAAAACGCGCTGCCAATCGGTATTTCGCAGTGGGTCGGCGGGGTTTGTTGATGCCAATCCGGGCGCGGCGTCGGGCAAGCCCGACCTTTCAATCGGGTCAACCAAGTCAATTAGGTCAATGGCAAAGCCGCTTTGGTGCAGGGCCAGCCCGACAAGCTGTGCCGTGCTGCCCGCGCCGTGAATGATGATTTTTTCGGCCCCGTTCATGGCCGCACTCTGCCCCAAACGGCGCAAAGGAGCAAGCAGGCCGGCAATTGCCCGCACCCCGCCAGCGGTTTATTGCCCAAAAAATAGTCACCGACACGCCACCCGCCCAAAAAACAGGCAGCCCGCATTTGGGTTTTGACCACAACCGTCCATTATTCGCATGATTTGGCCAATGACCGGCTTGCGCTGGGTGGCATATAGCTTGCTTGTCATCTTCGGTTCACAATTAGGGGATTTATCATGCATAACGCAGTGGGCGGAGACGTCTTTTTCATTCTTATGGGCGCCATTTTGGTGTTTGCCATGCATGCCGGCTTTGCTTTTTTGGAAGTTGGCACAGTGCGCAGCAAAAATCAGGTCAATGCGCTAGTTAAAATTATTTCAGATTTCGGCGTATCGACCATCGCCTATTTCTTCGTCGGCTATGGCATTGCTTATGGGCTGAGTTTTCTGACATCGGCGGAAATGCTGAGCGGCGCGGGCGAAGGCTTTGACGCGCAAGGTCTGACATTGGTGAAGTTTTTCTTCCTGCTGACATTCGCCGCCGCCATTCCGGCGATTATTTCGGGCGGCATTGCCGAGCGCGCTCGTTTCGGCCCGCAGCTTCTGGCTTCCGGCCTGATTGTTGGCGTGGTCTATCCGCTTTTTGAAGGCATGATTTGGAACGGTAATTTCGGCTTTCAGGATTGGCTCGAAGCTTCCTTCGGCGCGTCTTTCCATGATTTTGCCGGTTCGGTAGTGGTGCATGGTGTTGGCGGCTGGCTGGCACTGTCCGCCGTGGTCATGCTGGGTGCGCGGCTCGGCCGCTATGGCCCGCGCGGCTCGGCCTTTCCGCCCTCGTCGATTCCGTGGCTGGCGCTGGGCAGCTGGCTTTTATGCATTGGCTGGTTCGGCTTTAACGTGGTCAGCGCACAATCGCTCGAAGGCGTGTCCGGCCTGGTTGCCGTCAATTCGCTGATGGCGATGGTTGGCGGTATTTTGGCCGCCCTGTTTGTCGGCAAATCTGATCCGGGCTTTGTGCATAATGGCGCATTGGCCGGTCTGGTCGCTGTCTGCGCCGGCTCCGATGTGTTTCACCCGGTTGGCGCTTTGGCAACCGGCGCGATTGCCGGTGCGCTGTTTGTCTATTTCTTCGTCCAATGTCAGGAAAAATGGCAAATTGACGATGTGCTTGGCGTTTGGCCATTGCATGGTTTGGCCGGTGCTTGGGGTGGGATTGCCTGCGGCATTTTCGGCCAAGAGTTCTTCGGCGGCCTTGGTGGCGTCAGCCTTGTCTCGCAACTTATCGGCACATTTGTCGGCTGCGGGTTTGCGGCTGTTTGCGGCCTGATTGTCTATGGCGGGCTGAAACAAACCATTGGTATTCGGCTTGACGAAGAAGATGAGCATCGCGGCGCTGATTTGGCGATTCATAAAATCGCCGCCAATCCGGAAACCGGCCTTGGCGGCTGACCGCATCCGGAAAGCGGTTAACCGCAGCTAATTTAACAAGACCCGGCCTGCCCCTTTGACCAAGGCGCTGTCAACGCGCTAGTCTGGGACAGGCCGATTCGTTTTGAACCCCGTGCGGGCGGCGAAAGGCCCCCCACGGGGTTTATTTGTTTGTCCGAAAGAAAGGCGCGAGAAACTGGTGGATGTCCTGCATCATAATCTGGCACCAAGCCCGCTATCGGCGGCGCTGCCCGGCTCGCCCTTTATGCGTTTGCGCGCGCTGCTGGACGCCCATGCGCCCGGCGCTGCGCCAGTGTCGCTGGCTTTGGGAGAGCCGCAGCATGACGCGCCGGATTTTGTGCTGGCTGAGCTGGCGCGCCCCACGGCTGATTATGGCAAATATCCGCCAATCACCGGCACGCCGGAATGGCGTCACGCCGTGTCTGGCTGGCTGGGCCGCCGCTTCGGCCTCGATGTCGGATTGCTGGAAGCGCCAAACCAGATATTGCCGTTAAACGGCACGCGCGAAGGCTTGTTTCTGGCCATGCAGGTGGCGCCCCAAAAGCCGGGCGGGCTGGTTGCCATGCCCGACCCGTTTTATCAAGTCTATGCCGCCGCCGCATTGGCGACCGGCGCTGCGCCGCTTTATTTACCGGCGCCGCGCGCAACTGGCTTTTTGCCTGATTTGGACGCGATAGCCCCCGAAACATTGGATAAATTGCAGGCGCTTTATCTGTGTTCACCGGCCAATCCGCAAGGCGCGATTGCCGATGCCGCCTATTTGCGCAAAGCACTGGCCTTGGCGCGCGCGCATGGGTTTTTGCTGCTGGTGGATGAATGTTATGCCGAAATCTATGACGCGCCGCATGTTGCACCGCCGCCCTCCATATTGGAAATCATGCAGGCAGAAGGCGATGCCAATGCGCCGGTCATGGCGTTCCACTCATTGTCCAAGCGGTCAAATCTGCCCGGCTTGCGCAGTGGGTTTTGCGCCGGTGGCCGCGATATTATGCAACGCTTTGCCGATTTGCGCCAAATTGCCGGGCCGCAATCACCCTTGCCGGTGCTGAATGCCGCCATGCTGGCTTGGCAAGATGATGCCCATGTGGCGGCCAATCGCGCGCTTTATTCGGTAAAATTTGATGATGCCGAAGCTCAATGCGCCGACCGTTTCGGCTTTTACCGCCCGCCGGGTGGCTTTTTCCTGTGGCTTGATGTCGGCGACAGCGCGGCGGCTGCCTTGCATTTATGGCGCACACAAGGCGTTCGGGTTCTGCCCGGCGCTTATCTGACCCGCCTTGCCGATACGCCGCAAGACCCGGCCAGCCGCTATATTCGGGTTGCGCTGGTCGCACCGCCCGATGCAAGCCAGGCCGCGATGGCCCGTCTGGTGGCCGGTTTGACCGATTTTGCCAATGGCGGCAAGGCAGTGGCAGGAGGCGCAAAATGAGCCAGACCAGCCGCAAATCAGGCCGTTTTGACCGTTTTGTCAACCGCGCCCGTCCGGCTGTGGAGCGGATGCAGGCCATTGCCATTTTGGCGCTGACCCTGCTGATGGCGGCGGCGCTGGCAAGTTATGACCCGGCCGACCCAAGCCTGAATACGACCGGTGACGGAATGGTGCAAAATTGGCTTGGTCTGCCCGGTGCCATGGCCGCCGATTTGCTGATGCAAGTGCTTGGCCATGCCGCGTGGCTGGCATTGATACCTTTGATGTTTGTCGGTTTGCGCCGGTGGCAGCATGGGCAGCTCAGCCGCCCGAATGCGCGTTTGCTGGCCGGTGCTTTTGCACCGGTATTGGGTGCTTTTGCGCTGGCTACAGGCCAATGGCAGGCGCTTGCCGATATGCCATTTCCGGGCGGTGCTTTGGGACAGCTTATCGCTGACAGTCTTGATGCAGTGCTTGGCGGCATTGGCTTTTATCCATCACCGACATTGCAAACCGGCTTGGCCATGCTGCTGTTTACCATTGCGCTGGCGGTTATGTTGCTGGCCAGTGGTCAATTTATCCGCGCTGTGCAGGCGCCCTATCATATTTGGCGCGCCGCCAGAGCCATGCCGCATCATATCCGCGCCATGCGCGACACCGGCCCGCTGGCTGCGCTGACACGGCTGCTTGCCCCGCTTGGCGTTTTGACCGGGCGGGCCGTCGGGTTTATTGCGGCCCGCTTGCGCCGCTCAAATATGGCGTCACCAGCCGCGCCTGCTGACGCGCCGGTCGCACCGGCAGCCGCGCAAAGCGCGCCAATATCCGCGCCGGAAGCCGATGACGCGGCCGGTCATCAAGTTGCTGTTGAGGCGCGCAAACGCGGCGTCAATAAAAGTCGGCGCGCGGCGCGCGAAGCGCAGCCCAGCCTTGGGTTGGAAAAAGCCACCGGCTTTGAATTGCCGCCTTTGCGGCTTTTGACCGAAATGGCTGCCGCCCGCCCCGACCGGAGCCTGAGCAAGGATGCATTGGAAGCCAATGCACGGCTGCTGGAAACCGTGCTGCAAGATTTCGGTGTGCGCGGCACGATTGGCAAAGTGCGCCCCGGGCCGGTCGTTACTCTCTATGAGCTGGAGCCGGCCGCCGGTGTGCGCTCCTCGCGCGTGGTCGGTCTGGCCGATGATATTGCCCGTTCAATGAGCGCGGTGAGTTGCCGTGTCGCGCCGGTGCCGGGCGCCAATGTGATTGGCATTGAATTGCCCAATAATCACCGCGAACTGGTCTCTTTGCGCGAATTGCTGGGCAGTCAAGATTTTGAAAGCGGCAAGTCACGCCTGACAATGGCTTTGGGCAAAGATATTGGCGGCGCTGCCGTGATGGCTGATTTGGCTAAAATGCCGCATTTGCTGGTCGCCGGCACAACCGGCTCGGGTAAATCGGTGGGCATTAACACAATGATTTTATCGCTGCTCTATCGCCTGACCCCCGACCAGTGCAGGCTCATTTTGGTTGACCCGAAAATGCTGGAATTATCGGTCTATGACGGCATACCGCATTTGCTGGCGCCGGTTGTCACCGAGCCGAAAAAAGCCGTTGTCGCCCTGAAATGGGTGGTGCAGGAAATGGAAAACCGCTATCGCAAAATGGCCAAAATCGGCGTCCGCAATATTGAGGGCTTTAATGAGCGTATGGGTGAGGCGCAACGCAAGGGCGAGACTTTGTCGCGGCGCGTGCAAACCGGCTTTGACCCGGAAACCGGCGAGGCGATTTTTGAAGAAGAGCATATTGAGCCGGAAGTGCTGCCCTTTATTGTCGTGGTGATTGACGAAATGGCCGATTTGATGATGGTGGCGGGCAAGGATATTGAAGCGGCGGTGCAAAGGCTGGCGCAAATGGCGCGCGCCGCCGGTGTGCATTTGATAACCGCGACGCAACGCCCGTCAGTTGATGTGATTACCGGCACGATTAAAGCCAATTTTCCAAGCCGCATCTCCTTCCAGGTGACGTCGAAAATCGACAGCCGCACCGTGCTTGGCGAGCAAGGCGGCGAACAATTGCTCGGCCAGGGCGATATGCTGTTTATGGGCGGCGGCGGGCGCATCCAGCGTGTGCATGGGCCTTTTGTCTCTGACGAAGATGTCGAAAAAGTCGTCGGCTTTTTGAAAGCGCAAGGCCAGCCGGAATATGTCGAGGAAGTGACACAGGAAGCCGAGGAACTACCGCCCGACATGATGGCGGAGGGCGAAGGCGAAAGCCTGTATGACCAAGCTGTTGCGATTGTGACGCGCGATGGGCGCGCCTCGACCAGCTATGTGCAAAGGCGCTTGCAAATCGGTTATAACCGCGCCGCCCGCCTGATTGAACAAATGGAAGAACAAGGCGTGATAAGTGCGCCCAATCATGCCGGCAAGCGTGAAATATTGGCGGGCAAGCACTGATGCTGTTTCGCGCCCTTTTGTTTGCCCTGACACTCATCTTGGCGGCGTCGCATCCGGCAGCGGCCAATGCTGATAAGGCAGCGGCCAATGCCGATAAGGCGGCAATTGACCCCGATGTGCCGAAAAAACTGGAAGCCGCTTTGCGCGGCCTTGGCCCGACAATTGGCCGTTTCGAACAGCGAACCGGCAATGGCGATACATTGCGCGGGCAATTTCAGATGGATTTGCCGGAGCGTTTGCGCTTTGCCTATACGCATGGCTCGCAGGCAATTGTGACGGTCAGTGGGCGTTTCATCGCTGTGCAGGACGGGCCGGGCGGTGAGGCCAACCGGTTCCCCGTTTCGGCGACACCGCTCAAATTTTTCCGCCAAGCGCACAGCAAGGGCGTGGACGCGGCCTTGATTGCCGCCGCCAATGACACGCCCAAAGCATTGAGCGTGACTTTGCGCGACCCGAAAAATAAATCGGGCGGGCAAATCACCCTATATTTCGCCAAGCCCGATATGCGGCTGACGGCATGGCATATTATCGACGCGCAAAACCAGCCAACAACCATTGTGCTGGGCGAGATGGAGCGGCTTGACAGCCTGCCCGCATCAACCTTTTTTGTGCTGGAAGATGAGTGGGAATGAGGCCTTGCAGGAGATATGCGGTGACGGGCAAAACAGCGGAAAGGGTATCGCGTGAGCCATAATCAGGATGATGAATGGCAGCCCGATGCGGCCGGTTTGATGGCGCTGGAGGCGGAAATACCGGTGCTGACGGCTTTGCGCAATTTTGCCGATGAGGCGGTGCGCTTGCCTTGGTTTACCGAATTGGGCGAATTGCCTGACAGCCAAACAAAGATATTGGCGCGCGCCTATCTCGATGCGCTTGGCTATCCCGATGCTGATGCCGTGCCGGTGCTGAATTGGGATGATGCGCTTGATGCGGCGGCCAGCCTTGATTTGAATTCGGAAGCTTGGGAGGCCGAAGAGCAATTGCGCGCCGGTTTGACTGATATTGCCTTGCAGGGCATTAGCGAGGAAGGGCTTGGCGTGATGCTGACCCATATTGCCTCCACGCTGGGGCCGGTGCTGCAAGACTATGTGGAAGAAGCAATTTATATGGCCGATGAACTGCCCGACAATATTGTCGATTTGGCCATTGGCGCCGGTCAGCAAGCGGCGCATGGGGCGGCATTGGTGCTGGCGGCGGCGGCGGTAGAGGCGATGCTGGCCGATGATATGGCGCAGGGTGAAGAGGCGCTCAACCACCCGCTTATGCTGAAATATCGCCTGTTTGAGCAGGGTCGTTGGCCGATTGCCCTGACCGGTCGAACGCTGAATTTATTTTAAGCTGCGGAGGGTTTGATGCGTATTGTCAGTTGGAATATAAATTCGGTGCGCCTGCGCGCGCCTTTGGTGGAAAAACTGATTGACGAGGTCAAGCCGGATATTGTTTGCCTGCAAGAAACCAAATGCCCGAATGACAGTTTTCCCGAAAAGACATTTCGCAAGGCCGGGTTTGGCCATGTCGCATTGAATGGCATTAAGGGCTATCATGGTGTGGCGACAATGTCGAAACACAAAATCGCCAAGCAGCATATCCAGCTCTATTGCGACCGCGAAGATGGCCGACATGTCGAAACCGTGTTTGAAACAAAATCCGGCCCGCTGCATGTGCATAATTTTTATGTGCCGGCGGGCGGCGATGAGCCGGATCGCGAGATTAACGAGAAATTCGGTCACAAGCTCGATTTTCTGGCAGAAATGCAGGCCAATTTCAAAAAAAAGACGCGGGTGAAAAAAACCATGCAGGCCGTGTTGCTGGGCGATTTGAACATTGCGCCGGGCGAGCATGATGTTTGGTCGTCCAAGCAATTGAAAAATGTCGTCAGCCATACCGACATTGAACGCCGCGTGCTGGCCGATGTGCAAAGCTTATTGGATTGGGATGATGTGGCGCGCCGTTTTGTGCCGCCGGAAGAAAAACTTTATAGCTGGTGGAGCTATCGCGCCCGCGATTGGGCGGCCTCCGACCGTGGCCGTCGGCTTGACCATATTTGGGTGACGCCAGCCCTGTCGTCGCGGGTTGCCGATTACCGGGTCTTGCGCGATGCGCGCGGCTGGGAGCGCCCCTCCGACCATGCACCGGTAATTGTTGACCTTGATTTGCCTGTCTGATTTGTCATAGCCTGTCGGGACAGTTCGGCTGCGAAGCTGACCGGATGGGAGATAATAATGACACAAATGCAAAGCAAGAATGATATGGCGATTGACCAAGCGGCTTTTGCCGCCTTATGCGCCGATGCGGCGCGTGACGCTGAGGCAACAGAAAAGGCGCGGCAATTATCGCCGGAACTGGCGCGCCGCATGGCCAATATCGGCCTGTTTTCCATGTTTGTGCCGAAGCAAATTGGTGGTGGCGAAATGACCCCGCCTGCCGGTTTGGAAAAAATTGAAACATTGGCGCGCCATGATGCCGCCGCCGCCTGGGTGGTGATGATTGGCTCAACCGCCGCGCTGGGGGCGGCCTATATTGCGCCGGATATTGGTGCTGATATGTTTGCCGCGCAAGACCGCATCACTTGTGGCATTTTCGCGCCCAATGGCATGGCGGTGCGTCACGGCGATAGTTATCGCGTCTCGGGGCGTTGGGCATGGGCCTCCGGCTCGGCCAATGCCGATTATATCGGGCTTGGCTGTGTCGCCAAGGAAACTGATGACCCGGATGAGCGCGGCACAGTGCGCTTGCTGATGGTGCCGCGCGACGCCCTGATATTTCATGATACATGGCACACAATGGGCCTGTGCGGCACCAGCTCCGGCGATGTTGAAGTGCGCGATATTGACGTGCCGGTCGCGCATAGCTATTCGATTGCCACTGACACGCCTTGGCCGGACACACCACTTTACAATATGCCCTATTTCGGTTTTCTGGCGACCGGCGTGGCGGCTGTTGCGCTGGGCAATGCGCGGGGCGCGCTGGATGAATTTATCGACCTTGCCGGTGCGAAAAAGGGTCAGGGCCAAAAACGGACATTGGCCGAAAAAAGCGCCGTGCAGGCCGGTCTCGCCGAGGCCGAAGCACAATGGCGCGCCGCCCGCGCCCTGTTTGTCACAACCATTGCCGAGATATGGGAAGATGTGCAGGGCGGCGGTGCGATGACACCGGAAAAAAGGGCAGATTTGCGGCTGGTCTCGACCCATGCCGTGCGCAATTGCGTTAATGTGGTGCGTGCCGTGCATGATTTGGCAGGCGGCACTTCGGTTTACCGGACAAGCCCGATACAGCGCCGGTTGCGCGATGCTGAAACTATGACCCAGCACATGATTACCAATGCTGATACGCTGGCGCTTGTGGGCCGCGTCATGCTTGGCGGCTGGCACGCAAAAATGCAGCTATAGGAGGTCGCATGGCTGATTTGCAAAATGGTGATTTCACCACAATTGCGATTGAGCGCCATGCTGATTTGGCGCGCGGAAATGTGGTGACATTGCGGATAGACCGCGCCGAGGCATTTAACGCGGTCAATGAGACCATGCATGAGGAGCTGGCGCGGCTGTTTCGCGCGGCGCAACATGACAGCGCCGATGTGTTTGTGCTGACCGGCACCGGGCGTTCATTTTGCGCCGGTGGCGATATTGACTGGTTTCAGGAAATGATAGACCAACCGGCCAAATTTTCTGCCATTGCCGCTGACGCCAAAGCCATTGTGATGGGTTTGCTGGAATTGGAAAAACCAATTATTTGCGCGCTGAATGGCGCTGCCGCCGGTTTGGGCGCGTCAATCGCTTTGCTGTGCGATATTGTGGTGATGGGCGACAGCGCCAAAATTGGCGACCCGCATGTTGCTATGGGGCTGGTGGCCGGTGATGGCGGTGCGGTGATATGGCCGCATTTGATAGGCTTTAACCGCGCCAAGGAATATTTGATGACGGGCGAGATGATAAATGCCGAAACCGCCATGCGGATTGGCCTGGTCAATCATCATGTGGCCGATGACGCGGTTTTGCCGCACAGCTATGCGATTGCCGAAAAACTGGCCAATGGCGCGACCAAATCCATCAATTGGACAAAGAGCATTGTTAATATGCCCTTGCGGCAAGTGGCTGTGCAGGCGATGGAAACCGCCATGGGCTATGAGGCGTTGACCAATATCAGCCGCGACCATCAGGAGGCGGTGACCGCGTTCCGCGAAAAGCGCCCGGCCAAATTCACCGGCGACTAATCGGCCAGCAAACCCTTATCGCGCAAATAGGCGATGATTTTATCCGCCGCTTGCTCGGCAGACAGTTCGGTTGTGTCAATGCTGATTTCGGGCGCTGCGGGCGGCTCATAGGGGCTGTCAATGCCGGTAAAATTGGCGATTTCCCCGGCCCGCGCCTTTTTATACAAGCCTTTCGGGTCGCGCGCTTCGGCAACATTTAGCGGCGTGGCGACATGGATTTCGATAAACTCACCCTCTTCCACCAAATCGCGGGCCAATTGCCGCTCGGCGCGGAAAGGCGAGATGAAGGAGACAAGCGGGAACAGGCCGGCATGCAGCATCAGCTTGGCCACTTCGCCGACGCGGCGGATATTTTCCACCCGGTCAGCATCGGTAAAGCCCAAATCGCGGTTCAGCCCGTGGCGCACATTATCGCCGTCAAGAAGGGTGGTGTGGCGACCGGCAGCGAACATTTTTTGTTGCAGCGCATTGGCAATGGTCGATTTGCCCGAGCCGGACAGGCCGGTAAACCATAAAACAGCCGGTTTTTGACCCTTTTGCTCGGCCAATTTTTGCCGGTCAATATCCAGCGCCTGCCAATGCACATTGGCGGCGCGGCGCAGGGCAAAGCGTATCATGCCGGCGCCGACCGTGTGATTGGTGGCTTTGTCAATCAGGATGAAACTGCCCAGCAGCCGGTTATCCTGATAGGGCGCAAAAGCCATTTGCCGGTCAACCGACAGGGTAACAAGGCCGATTTCATTGAGTTCCAGCGTCCGTGTGGCCAGCTCTTCCAGCGTATTGACATTGACCTTATATTTCGGCGTGTTGACAATCGCCGAGCCGGTCTGTGTGCCCATTTTCATCAAATAGGGTCGCCCCGGCAGCATGGCGTCCTCGGCCATCCATAAAATATGCGCCTCAAATTGGTCAGCCGCTTCAACCGGTTTGTCGGCGGCGCATATTACCGCGCCGCGCGAGACATCAATTTCATCGGCCAATGTCAGCGTCACAGACTGCCCGGTCCGCGCCATCGGCAAATCACCATTTGCGGTAACAATGCGGTCAATATGGCTCTCGCGGCCTCCGGGCAGAATACGCACTTTGTCGCCGGCGCTTATTTGCCCGCTGGCCACTTGGCCGGAAAAGCCGCGAAATGTCATGTCAGGGCGGTTCACCCATTGCACGGGCAGGGTAAAACCAGCCGCATTTGCGGGCGTTTCAGCCGCAATTGTCTCCAGAAACGCCATCAGCGCTGGGCCGTCATACCAGCCAGTATTGGCGCTTTCGGCCACAATATTGTCGCCCTTGAGCGCCGAGACCGGAATGGCGGTTACGGAAGCAAAATCAAGCCGGTCGGCAAAATCAGCAAAATCATCACAAATCTCGTGAAACCGCGCCGCGTCGTAATCGACCAAATCCATTTTATTGACCGCCAGCACAATATGGCGAATGCCCAAAAGCGACACAATATAGGCATGACGGCGGGTCTGTGTGACAACACCTTGGCGCGCGTCAATCAGCAAAATCGCCAAATCGGCGGTTGAGGCGGCGGTTGCCATATTGCGGGTATATTGTTCATGGCCGGGCGTGTCGGCGACAATGAATTTGCGCTTTTCGGTTGAAAAATAGCGATAGGCGACATCAATGGTGATGCCCTGTTCGCGCTCGGCGGCCAGACCATCCACCAATAAGGCAAAGTCAATCTCGTCGCCTTGCGTGCCATGCGCCTTGCTTTCGCTTTGCAGGCTGGCCAGCTGGTCATCATAAAGCAGCTTGGATTCATACAGCAGGCGGCCAATCAGCGTTGACTTGCCGTCATCCACCGAGCCGCAAGTGATGAAGCGCAGCAGCGATTTATTTTCCTGCGCCGCCAGATAGGCGGCAATATCTGTGTCAATCAGCGCGTCTTGATGGGCCATTAAAAATACCCTTCCTGCTTCTTTTTTTCCATACTGGCTGATTGGTCATGGTCAATGACACGGCCTTGGCGTTCAGAACTGCGCGCCTGCAACATTTCTTGAATAATGCCTTCCAGCGTATCGGCCTCGCTTTCCACCGCGCCGGTCAGCGGATAACAGCCCAGCGTGCGAAAGCGCACGGATTTCATTTGTGGCACTTCGCCCTCGGCCAAGGGCATACGGTCATCATCGACCATGATAAGCGCCCCGTCGCGCTCGACCACGGGTCGCGTGGCGGCATAATAAAGCGGCACAATCGGGATGTTTTCGCGGTGGATATATTGCCAAATATCCAGCTCCGTCCAATTGGACAGCGGGAATACGCGTATCGACTCGCCTGGGTTTTTGCGCGGATTGTAGAGATTCCACAATTCCGGACGCTGGTTTTTCGGATCCCACCGATGTTGCGCCGAGCGGAAAGAAAACACCCGCTCCTTGGCGCGGCTTTTTTCCTCATCGCGGCGCGCCCCGCCAAAGGCGGCGTCAAAACCATGCGCGTCCAGCGCCTGTTTCAGCGCCTCGGTTTTCATAATATCAGTATGCTTGGCCGAGCCATGGGTGAACGGGTTGATACCGGCGGCCACGCCTTCAGGGTTTTTATGGACAATCAGCTCGGCATCCAGCCGCGCCGCCATCGCGTCGCGAAACGCATACATTTCGCGGAACTTCCACCCCGTATCGACATGCAGCAGGGGAAATGGCAGGCGTCCGGGGTAAAACGCCTTGACCGCCAAATGCAGCATAACCGCGCTGTCTTTGCCAATTGAATAAAGCATGACCGGCTTGTCAATTTCCGCCACCACTTCGCGCATAATGTGAATGGCTTCGGCTTCCAGCCGGTCAAGATGGGTCAGAGGGGCAGTCATTGGCGCGCCTTATTCTACATATTAAAAATGTATGTCATGTAATTATACATGTTTTATTGTGTATTATTGGCCCCGTCAAGCCCTTCATCATGGCGCGCATCAGCCCGCATCATCTTGGCCTCTAGGGTGAACATGGCCGGTTAGGGTGAACATGTCGCACATGCACTTGTCTGCCAGGGCTTGTCGAAATTTTTCCTTGCGCCTAGGATATAGCAAACAGGGAGAGAATTATGCTTGGAACTTATACGTCACCATGGATGACGGAAGACTTGTCGATATTCAAAGATGCGGCAAGCAAATTCATGCAGACCGAATTTGTGCCGCAAGCCGAAAAATGGCACCGGCAGGGCATGGTTGACCGCGATGCTTGGACAAAGGCCGGTGAGGCCGGGCTGTTGCTGACATCGATACCGGAAGAATATGGCGGCGGCGGCGGTGATTATCGCCATGAGGCGATTTTAACCGAAGAGCAAACCCGCCTCGGCATTGGCGGTTGGGGCCAATCTGTCCATTCGCTGATTTGCTCGCATTATTTCCTTGCCTATGGAACGGAAGAGCAAAAGCGCAAATATCTGCCGAAAATGGCCAGTGGTGAAATGGTCTGCGCCATTGCCATGACCGAACCCGGCACCGGCTCCGACCTGCAATCGGTGAAAACAACGGCGCTGAAAGATGGCAATCAATATGTCGTCAATGGCTCGAAAACCTTTATCACAAATGGCCAGCATGCCGATTTGGTATTGGTTGTCGCCAAAACCGACCCGTCGCAAGGCGCCAAGGGCATTTCACTGATGATTGTCGAAACCGGCGAAGCCGACGGCTTTGCCCGTGGCCGCAATTTGGAGAAAATGGGCCAGCATGCAGCCGATACGTCGGAATTGTTTTTTGACGAGGTGAAAGTGCCGGCGGAAAATGTGCTGGGCGGTGAAGAGGGCCAAGGCTTTTACCAGCTTATGCAGCAATTGCCCGCCGAGCGTTTGGTGATTGCCAATGGCGCGGTTGCCGCGATTGAGCGCGCCATAGAATTGACCGTGGAATATACGCGCGAGCGCAACACATTCGGCAATGCGATTTTTGACTATCAAAACACCCAATTCAAACTGGCTGAATGCAAAGCCGATTGGATGGCAGCTCGCGCCATGGTCGATGAATTGACCCAGCAATTATTGCGCGGCGAATTGGACGCCAATACCGCCGCCGCCGCCAAATTCTGGTGCACGGAGCGTGAGAATGAAGTGATTGACACCTGCCTGCAATTTTTCGGCGGCTGGGGCTATATGGATGAATATCCGATAAGCCGCATGTATACGGATTCGCGTGTGCAGCGCATATATGGCGGCTCCAATGAAATCATGCGCATGCTGGTCGCGCGCGCGCTCTAGCAAAACAGCGCCATGCCAAAAGACGTGCCGCCGGTTTTTGCTGGCGGCATTGTCATTTTTGGATAAGCTAACCGGCAGGTCATTGGTTTATTTCAAACAAAGAGGCGCAATATGGCTTTTCGTAACAAAAGCGTCGCCCTTGCGGCTTTTATTTGCCTGTTTTTTGTGGCAGCACCGGAAGTGTTGGCGCAGACAGCCGAGCAAGCACCAGCCGCACCAAGCGACGCGCCGGGCTTTTGGAGCCTGCTGTTTGACAAGGGCGGTTTGGTGACATGGGCGATTGCGCTTCTCTCAGCCATTGGCCTGCCGGTGGCCATGGTCAAGATTTACCATTTTTACCGCATGGATATTTGGCGTCCCGCGCGACTTGAAGCGGCAATGGCGCAATATCGCGCCGGCACCGGCAAAGGGCTGATACGCCAGCTTGCCAATGACCCGCATCCGGCAGCCGGTCTTTTGGCCTTTGGGATGAATGAAACCGCCAAGGCTGATTTATCAGCCGATTTGCTGCGCGAGGAAATGACGCGCCGCGCGCAATATTTATTGCGCCATTTGGCGTCCAATATCTGGATATTGGAGCTTATCGCCGCTTCTGCCCCGCTTTTCGGTCTGCTTGGCACAGTGCTGGGCATGATTGTCGCTTTTCAGGGCGTTGGCGCAGGCGCGTCGGGGGCTGATACGGCGGTGCTGGCCGCCGGTATTTGGGAGGCTTTATTGACCACCGCATTCGGGCTGGGTGTGGCGCTGCCATTTTCCATGCTGGCGGCAGTGTTCAATAATGCGGTGGATAATCTGCGCGGCTTTATCGAGGACGCGCTGACCGAAATCATGGTGCGCAGCCAAAGCGGTGAGGCCGGTAATGGCAGCGCGCGCGGCAGGACGGCAGGGCAAGATGCAGCTTGAGCGGCCAATTCGCAAACCGGCCTTTATGGGGCTGACGCCGTTGATTGACATGATTTTCCTGCTGCTCCTGTTTTTTCTGCTCGGCTCGGATTTTGTACGTTTTACCCAAAGCCAGCTTGCGCCACCGCGTGGCGCCGGCGGCAATGCCGGTGTCAGCCAAGCCATTATCATCGCGCTGGCGGCGAATGGCGATATGCACTGGAACGGCACAAGGCTTGATGCAGAAAAATTGGCGCGCCAGACCGGCGATGCCGTGCGCCGCGATGATGAACAGGTTTTTGTTGTTATGCCGGAGGGGCGCACAAGCGTTCAGACCATTGTCACCCTGCTCGACAAATTACAAATGGCAGGCGCCAACCAAGTGACATTGGAGCAGGATATTTTTGACATTGACTTGACCGATTTTTAGGGGATTTGACCGATTTTTGAGAGATTTGAGGGATTTTGAGGTTGCCGCATGAAAATCAACTATCAGAAAAAAGAAATTAAAAGCATTGATTTGCTGCCGCTCATTAATGTGGTGTTTCTGCTCATTCTTTTCGTCTTGATTGCCGGTCGCCCGACCACTGACCACCCCAAAGCCGTGCAAGTGGCAAGCTCGGCGCAGGAAACCGATTACGCCATCGGCAGGCTGGCGATTAATTTGCTGGCTGACAATTCCTTTTCGGTGAAAGGCCGCGACGGCTTGACCATTGGCGAGGTTAAAGCCGCGATAGAAGAAACTGGCCTTGCCGAAAGCGGCGCAATGGTGACACTGATTGCCGACCGCAATGCAACCGCCGAGGCATTGCTGGATTTTCGCAAAGCCATGGCGCAAATCGGCATTGGCGAAATCCGCCTCAAAACCAAATATGAAACGCCGGCCAGCGGCGGTGACAAATGAGTGCCAGCCCCAAAGCGACGACCCAAATAACCGGCGCGGCGGCAAACCGGCCCACCATGTCCACTTTTGCGGTCATGCGCGCGCGCTTGCTCAATTTGCCGCGCGGCTGGTGGCTGGCCTTGATAATCGGCTCGCTGACCCTTCATGCGATTGCCGTGGCGATTATCATTGTGCTGCTGTTTGGCGGCGAAACCGGCGGCGGCGCGGCGCGCCCTGACATGGTGATTTCCGCCGGGGCTGAGGATGCGCTGGATATTGAGATTGATGCCGAATTGCCGCAGGAGGCCGAATTTGTCGAAGCGCCAAAGGCGGAAATGGATTTATCGGAATTGCTCGACGTGCCGCTTGAGGCCGATTTCCGCAATGCCATGCGCGATATGGCAACCAGCAGCGCCATTGCGCCGACCATGCCCATGCCCAGCCAGTCGGTCGCGCAACGCAGCCTGCCCGGCGGCGGGGTCATCTCCGGCGTGCCGCAAAATTTCGCCGATTATATCGCGCATTTGCAAAATACCGGCATTGATGTTGTCTTCGCCATTGATGCGACCGGCTCAATGGTCTGGGTGCATAAAAAAGTGCATGAACGAATGCAGACTTTGGCGCGCTATATTCGCAGCCTTGTGCCCTTGGCGCGCTTTGGCATTATTGCCTATCGCGACTATAGCGACAGGGAGTTTGTCATTCGAAGCTCGCAACCCAGCTTCGACATTCGCAAGGCGGTCAATTTTATTGGCAAAATAGACGCGCTGGGCGGCGGCGATATTCCTGAAGCCGTGACCGAGGCTTTACGGCAGGCTGAAAAGCAAATCGCTTGGCGCGCCGGGGCGCAGCGCGTGGTGATTGTGATTGGCGATGCGCCGCCACACCCGCATGAAATGGGCGAAGCGGCCAAAATTGCCGAGCGGATGAAATCACGCGGCGCGCGTTTGTCGCTATTGGACTCGCGGGTGGAATCCAATCGCAAATTGCTTGGGCGTCAATATCAGCGTTTTGACGAAGATTTGCGCACCACAGGCGTGATGCCGCAATTCCGCCGTCTGGCACAATTGGGTGGCGGCACGGCGGCCACTTTATCGGCGGAGCGCCAATTGATGAAAACCATGGCTTTGCTGATATTTGATGACCGCTTTCATGATGAGCTGGCCCCGTTTCTGGCCAATCTGGAATAGACGATGCGGGCTTTTTTAACATGCACCATCTTTTTGCCCCTATTGGCACTATGGGCTGTTCCGGCTGCGGCTTGCGGCTTGCCGCCCGCTTATTTTGACAAACCAGCCGGGCAATTGCTCAATGGGGTGAAAGCCGATGCCGCCCCGGCCTTGCAGGCAGTCAATGCCTATGCGCTGGACATGGAAGCCTGTTATGACGGCCCGGCAGGGCCATTGCAATTGCGTCCTTTGGTCGAAGCGGCGGCGGCTTTCAATGCCAAAATAGATATGATGCAGGAAACCGCAGAGGCTGAGGTGCGCGGCGATGAATTCGCGCATGAAGCCTTGCTGGCTTCCGATTTATGGGGCGATTTGGAAAGCCTGCGCGTGGCTGTGCATTATGCCCATGCTTGGGGCCAATTGGCCTTGGCCGCCAAACAAGTCAGCGCCGAGGCGCGCCACCAAGCCCTGCCACAGGCGCGCGACGGCTTTGCCCGTTTGGGGTTTGAGTTTGGCCATCCATTGCTGGTGCAACGCGCCATGTATGGTTTGGCCATTGCCCATATTGAAAGCGGCGATGTGGCGGCGGCCAAGGCGACATTGAACCGGCTGCTCACTTCGCTCAAAAAAGCCGGACAACCGGCCTTTGCCGCAACGGTTAAAGCCTTTCATGCCGATATTCACCGGCCTGATTACCGCCCGCCCGTGCCATTGGCTGACAAAGCCAATCAGGGGGCAGACAATATGGCGGCTGCGACCGGTTTCGGTGCCGCCTCTGAAACGCTGGCAGGCGCGCGCCGCGCCCTTGCCGAAACCCGCGAGGCGATAGCCCAAGGCCTGCCGGCGGGGATTGTGGCGGGCATATTGCAACCGGCCTTTGCCGGAGATGCGGCCAGTGTGCGCCAAGCTTTCGCCTTGGCGGCGACCGATGCCAGCTTGCGGGCTGCTGCCGATTACAGCCCTTTGCGTCCTTTGGCGTTGGTTGAAAGCGCCTTTGCGCGTGGCCAATATGCTAATGTGCGCGAAGGCTGGGAAGTATTGCGCCCGTGGAAGGCGCTGATGCCAAAATCGGCGCAGGCGCAGCTTGATTATTATATTGGCGCCAGCCTGATAAATCTGAATGACCCGTCGGGCGCTTTGCCGTTTTTGCAGGCGGCGCGACGCGGCTATCCGGCCGGTGAGGCCGGCGCTTTGCTGGACGGGCTTATTGATTTGGCGCAATTGAGCGCGCAAGAATTGCCCGCCGATAAATTGCTGGAACTGGCGCAAAAATATCAGAGCCTGCCGGATTTGCTGCTTGACGGGGCTGACTTGCCTTATTTGCTGGCCATGCGCGCGCGCATTGTGCTGGCGCAAGCGGCAGCCGCCAAGGGCGATTGGAGCCGCGCCGATGCACTGCTCACCGGCTTTGGCCCGTCCTTGCCGGTTTATCGCCTGTTCACCGGCATGCGAATCCGGCTGCTGGCCGAGGCGGTCAAGGCTGACAATAAAGCCGGTGTTTCTTTGCAGGCGGTCAATAAAAAGGCGCGTGGCGGGCAATTGCTGTATCAGCTTTGGCGGGTCGGCACCTGCCATGATGACTGCCTGCGCGGTGATGATGTGGCGGTGCATCGCGCGGCTTTGGAACTGGCCTTATATGGTGGGTTGGCGACACCGGCTTTCGGCACGGCATGGGCGGCTTATGAAGTGGCGGGGGGTGATGTGCGCCCGCTTCTGCCCGATGCCTTGCGCTATCTGGTCATGGCGCAGGATGGCGAAAGGCTGGCGGCGCTTCTCGAACCGGCCAATGAAAATGACGCGGCTTTCGCGCTTGGCCATTGGAAAAAATTATTGGCCGATGAGACCGCGTCGCATGAGGCTTTTTTGTCAAATGACCTGTCGGATTTGCAAGGCCGCCCGCAAGCCGTTTTGCTGGAAGCGTTGATTCAGCATTATCTCGACAGCAATGACATAGAGGCCGCGCTTGCCAAGGCCGACCGGCTGGCGCGCGATTTTCCGCGCCGCCCCGGTGCCTGGTTTTTGCGCGCCGCCGCCCTGCAACAAGCCGGTCGCCAGATGGAAGCGGCGCGTGCTTTGTCCAGCCTGATGAAACGCACCGCGGCGGATGAGCCGGTAGGCATGGGCGCGCGGCTTGGGCTTGCCGCCAGCTTTGTCGCTTTGGACAAGCGCGACACGGCCTGCGCCGCCCATCGGAAAATTTTTATTCGCCCGCAAGCGGCGGAATTATGGGCGCAAACCGGCGATGCTTTCCCTTATCTGCGTGATTGGGCGGCAATATTGCAAGAGACTTGCGTGCCAAATTAATGGCGGAAATGGCGCATGCCGGTCAGCACCATGGCCAGTCCGGCTTCATCGGCGGCGGCTATCACCTCATCATCGCGGATTGACCCGCCCGGTTGGATAACCGCTGTAGCACCGGCTTCGGCGGCACTCAGCAAGCCGTCGGCAAATGGGAAAAACGCATCCGAGGCGACCACTGAGCCTTGCGCAAGGGCGGTGTCCAGCCCGGCCGCTTCGGCGGCATCCTGCGATTTACGCGCCGCAATGCGCGAGCTGTCGAGGCGGCTCATCTGTCCGGCACCAATGCCGACCGTCGCGCCATCCTTGACATAGACAATGGCATTGGATTTCACATGTTTGGCGACGCGCCAGGCAAACAGCAAATCTTCAAGCTCTTGGGCGCTTGGCTGGCGCTTGGTCACACAGGTTAAATCGCCAGCGGCAAGATGACCGGCATCGCGATTTTGCACCAGCAAGCCACCGGCAACATTGCGCACACTCAACCCTTTAGCTGAAATATCGGGCAGGCTCCCGGCCAATAAAAGGCGCAGATTTTTCTTCGCGGCAATGACCGCACGGGCTTCCGCGTCAGCATCGGGCGCGATAATGACTTCAGTGAAAATGCCGGTAATGGCTTCCGCCGTGGCCGCATCCAAAGGCCGGTTCATGGCGATAATGCCGCCAAAGGCCGAGACCGGATCGCAGCGCAGGGCGCGGGCAAAAGCCTCGCTCGGCGTGTCGCCAAGTGCCACACCGCAAGGATTGGCATGTTTGATAATGGCGCAGGCTGGCCGGTCGGCAGCGTCAAATTCGGCGACCAGCTCATAGGCTGCATCTGTGTCGTTAATGTTATTGTAAGATAATTCCTTGCCCTGCACTTGTTGGGCTGTGGCGACACCGGCGCGCGCTGCGCCACCGACATAAAACCCGGCTTGCTGGTGCGGGTTTTCACCATAGCGCAGGCTTTGTTGCAAACGCCCGCCAATCGCCCGATAGGCGGGCATGGCAATGTCAAGTTCACTGGCCATCCAATTGGAGATTTCCGCATCATAAGCGGCGGTGCGGGCATAGGCTTTTTGCGCCAGTCTTTGGCGCAGCGCCATATCCGTGCCGCCCGCTTCAAGGGCTGCCAGCACCGGCTCATAATCGGCCGCATCGACCAGCACGGCAACATCGGCATGGTTTTTGGCGGCCGCGCGTATCATGGCCGGCCCGCCAATATCGATATTTTCAATGCATGTGTCATAATCGGCACCGGCGGCCAAAGTCGCCTCAAACGGGTAAAGATTGACCACCAGCAAATCAATGCCGACAATGCCATGCGCCTGCATGGCGGCGGCATGGTCGTCATTGTCGCGTATGGCCAGCAAGCCGCCATGCACCATAGGGTGCAGTGTCTTCACCCGACCATCCATCATTTCAGGAAAGCCGGTCAGTTCCGACACATCACGGCAGGCCAGCCCGGCCTCACCGAGCATTTTCGCTGTGCCACCGGTAGAAACAAGCTCTACACCAAGATTGGCCAGCCTTGTCGCAAAATCAACAATGCCGGTTTTGTCGGAAACCGAAATAAGGGCGCGGGTGACGGGTTTTTTGTCTGACATAATATCCTCTTGCTTGTGGTGAAAATCTTTCTCGCCTGTTTGCGCGGGTGACGCTATCCGCCTTTGCGCCGTCTGCTCATACGACCGGAATAACGCAATGCCCATCGAATGAGCGTATCGGCTTTGCCGAGACGGGCGGAAATGGTTATCTGACGGCTGCGCTGCGGACGGCCATAGCGGCCCATATAGACACTGTCTTCAAGGCCAATGTCAATCGACGTATCACCGGCGGCGCGAAATTGCCAGCCATGCCCGCCCGCTGTTACCAGCAAAATCGAATTGCTGCCGCGTTGCAGACCGGCGCTGACATCCGGATGCAAATGGAAGCGCAAATGAAATGGTGCTTGCGCCGCCGGGCTGGCGCCCATGCCCGGCATCAGCAAGTCTTCGCCGCGAATATCATCGCCGCCAACGGTCATAAACAGACGGCGCGAATGGCGCACCCCATGGCTGGCCAGAAACATGCCATGGCCCATATCCAGCCAAATGCCATTTTTGTCTTCCGACCGGCGCATGGAAACATCCCATTGCGCGGCTTTCAGGCGCGGCCCCAAATGGCGTGCTGCCGTGCCATGGCGCAAAAACGGGTCTTCCATATCGCTGTCAAAACCAAGAACCGAATGAGCGGCAATGCCGCGTGAGGCCAAATGCCAGTTCGGCCCATGCACCTGATTGGGGCCGCAATTAACAATAATTCGGTGCCGGTCATGGCTCATTTCAAAGGCCAGCGGGGCGGCATGGCTGTTCAAGCTTTCCGTGCCATGCCCGGTTTGGCCAACATCGACCAGCAAACAGGTTTTGCCGCCCTGCATGCGCTGATAGCCGCTTTTCTGCGCATAGCGCACGGATTGGCCGCGCTTGCCGGTGGGCAGCAAGGGAGCCAGCTCGTCTTGCGTATGTTCCAGCCCGCCATTAAAGCAAGCCAGCCTTCCGTCACGATGGCGCATCAACACAAGCTGGGTTTGCATGCGCGCGACAGTCTCGGTCAGATAGGCCGGTTTCGGCATATTGCGCGCCGCCAGCCCGCTTTCAATTGCCAGCATATCGGCAATCAGCGGCATGAGGGCGTCCGGCGCGCGGCTGTTATGGCCGCCATCGGGCAGGATTTGCCGTTTCATTTCGCGCAACAGCATATCCATGCCGCGCCGCACGCGCTCCGTGCCATTGTCAAATATCAGCCCTGATAAAGTAAGCCCGAGGGCGACCCGTAAGCGCGGCAAGCCGTCTTCGGACAGCGGCGCGGTAATGTCCAGCCAAGCCGCTTGGCGCGCCATGCTGGCGGTGATATTGGCCAATGTGTCGGGCTTGGCGAGCAATCTGACATGCGGCAAAAACCGGCTCCATGCGGCAAGTCGGCTGGCGACAAGTTGCGGCGTCATGGCGGCGCGTTGCGTCTCACCCCCCAAGGCAATCCAGTCCACAATATATTGCGCCGCCAATTTATGCCCGGCTTCCTCATCGGCGGCTGACAAATGGCGCAGCCAGTCAAAGCCATGCAGGCTGGCTTGCCATTGCGCCGACACCGGGGCCAGTCGAAACGGGTTGTCACCCGGCGCGGAGACTTGCCCGCCGGGCAAAGTATAATCGCCGTCAAGCCAGGCAATCGCTCGGTCACTATTGCCCGGACGTAAATCTGCCGGATAGTCAAAGATTATTGTGCCGGACGCCCCGCGCCATAAGCGACGGCCGAGAAAACTCAGAAAAAAGCGGGTTTTGAGAGATTGACGAAACCGCCGACCGGCCAAGGTCATCATGTCAATCAGCAGGGCCAGTCTATGTTTGCGTGTCATTGCGCCGTCTAATGGCGCCTCAGGGCGGCGATATTTTCGGCATAGGCCGCAGGCCCGCCGGTGAATGTGGCTGTGCCGGCAACCAGCACATCGGCACCGGCGGCAATGGCTTGCGGCGCGGTTTCGCGGTTAATGCCGCCATCCACTTCCAGCTCTATGGCCCGGCCGGAGGCTTCAATGCGGGCGCGTATCGCGCTTATCTTTTCAAGCTGTGAGGCAATAAAAGACTGGCCGCCAAAGCCCGGATTGACCGACATAACCAGCACCAAATCCACCATGTCGAGCAAATGATCCAGCACGCTGACCGGCGTTGCCGGATTGAGCGAAACGCCAACTTTGCAGCCTTGCGCGCGAATGGCTTGGGCCGTGCGATGCGGGTGCGGCCCGGCTTCCGGATGAAAAGTGATAATATCAGCACCGGCTTCGGCAAAGGCTGCAATATAGGGGTCAACCGGCGCAATCATCAAATGCACATCAAGCGGCTTTGTGGCATGTGGCTTAATCGCTTTGACAACATCCGGCCCAATGGTGAGATTGGGAACAAAATGTCCGTCCATCACATCGACATGCACATAATCGCATCCGGCGGCGCAAATCGCCGCAACTTCCGCGCCGAGCTTTGCAAAATCAGCCGACAGGATAGACGGTGCAATTTTTACATCAGACATAAATTTGACTTAAAGCTATTTGGTGCGTCACGCAAGGGCGCTCACATGTCTCTGGCGCAATGGGAATGGCGCAATGTGAGTGACGCAATCTGTGTGACGCAATCTGTGTGGCGCAGGCGCGTCAGCCTGTCCGTGTAAAACGGGCAATGAAAAACCCGTCACAGCCGCCTGTCTCGGCCAGCATGGCCGGATGGGTGCGCAGCCAGCCCTCTTGCGTGACCGCCGCTTGCAAGCCATCAGGCAGCATATCGGGCGTGACCGGCACAGTGGCAAAATGCGGTGCATCGGACAGAAAACCGGCGGCAATGGCTTCGCCCTCTTCCGGCTGCAAGGAGCAGACGCAATAGACAAGCTGGCCGCCCGGCGCGGTCAGCGCTGCCGCCTTGGCCAGCAGCTTTTCTTGCGCGCGCGCCGCACCGGCAATATGGCCGGCCTTGCGGTGCAGCGGCAAATCCGGATGGCGCCGAATTGTACCGGTCGCCGAGCAGGGTGCGTCGAGCAAAACATATGGCCATTGGCGGTCTTGCGGCGACCAGTCTTCCAGCGCCGCGCATATTGTGTTGGCTGACAGGCCGGTGCGCGCCAGATTGGCCTGCAAGCGCGCCAATCTTTGCGCCGACATATCCAGCGCCGTCACCTGTGCGCCGGCGGCTGCCATTTGCAGGGTCTTGCCGCCCGGCGCGGCGCATAAATCAAGCGCGTCAGCCCCTGTTGGCACCGCCAAAATCTGCGCGGCCAAGGTCGCCGCTATATCCTGCACCCACCATGTGCCTTTATCGTAAAAGGGCAACTCCGGCACGGAAAGTGCGCCGGACAGCCGCAGGTTTTTCGGCGTCAAATGGCTGGCCTTCAGCGTGTCAGGCAAGGCGGCGATAAATGCGTCAGCTTCATCCTCTGAGATAAAACACAAATCGGTCGGCGCATGGGTTTGCATGGTGCGGGCGATGGTTTGCGTGGTCGGCGCGCCATAATGGGCTTGCCAGCTTGCTGCCAGCCAGTCGGGCCAGGCGCGCAGCGGGTCAGTGACGCGCAAAGCCGCGGCCTCGCGGTCAAGGCGGCGCAAAACCGCATTTATCAGCCCGCGAAACGGCTGCTCGCGCCGACCGGTGGCCGCCACAGTTTCATTTATCGCCGCATGGGCGGGCGTGTCGAGATAGAGCAATTGCACCGCGCCAATATACAGCAGGGCGCGCGCCAGATGCGGCCGCGCCGGCAGTGGGCGCGCCAGACAGGGCGCCAGCGTCGCTTCTATTTCGCCATAATGGCGCAAGGCCGTCAGCACCATTAAATCGGCAAAGGCGCGGTCATTGGCCGGTAAATCCTGCAAGCGGTCGCGCGCCTCATCCAGCGTTTTGCCGCGCTCAATGGCGGCCAGCATGGCGGCGGCGGCACGGCGGCTGGCGGTTTTGCCGCGTCCGGATTTGCGCGGCCTTGGCGGCGCATCAGCCTGGAGCTTGCCAGTTTGCGGGGCTTTTGTCATGCGACGGTTAGACCATCTTGGCAATTGTCGCGCAAGGCTCCATATTGAATGCATGGAAACGGAAAAGCAAAATGCGGTCAAACAGGCGGCAGCGCGTGCCTTGGCCGAGGCGCAGGCAAGGCGCACACAGCGCGAAGCGGCACAAAAGGCACGCCCGAAAGAAAGCGGCGGCCAATCCGGCCCCGAGCCGACTCGCTATGGCGATTGGGAAAAAGACGGTATCGTGTCTGACTTTTGAGGGAAATAAACAAGTTTGCCCCATTATTGTGCGCGTTTGGCAGACTACTCAGCATTCGCATCGGCTATTACCTGTGAGGCGAGGTATTAAAAATGATATTATCCTATCTTTTTCCGCGCTATGCTGATAAATAATCATCATTATGACGATTAATAAAGATATATTCGATACTATCTACCATCCGCCGGTTCTGGCCAGTGATGATTTGGCCGTTCTGCGCTTGCTTGAAAAGCAAAAAGAGCAATTGCGTCCCTATACGCAAAATGAACCTAAGCGATGGTGGGGGACATTGCGACGGGTCAGTTCGGCGCGCGCGACGCAAGGCTCCAACAGCATTGAGGGCTATTTCGCATCATTGGATGAGATACGCGCAATTGGTGAGCGCGCTACACCTGAGCCTGACCGCCGAGAGACTTGGGATGCTGTCGCCGGTTATCGGCGGGCTATGACCTATTTGGTGCGGACGGCGCAGGAAGGCAGGGTTGGGTTTGACATGCGGTTTTTGAAAAGCGTGCATTACATGATGCTTGAGCATGAGTTGAACAAAAACCCCGGCCAATGGCGTCAGAGACCGATATATATTACCAATAAACAAGGAGAGATTGTTTATGAGGGCGTGGAGGCGAGTGAAATTTCACGGCTCATGCAAGCATTGGTGCAAAGCGTTTTGCAACCTCTTGACACGACGCCGCTTGCAGTCCGCGCCGCGATGGCGCATCTCAATCTGGTGATGATACACCCATTCAGCGATGGCAATGGGCGGATGGCGCGGGCTTTGCAAACATTCATATTGGCGCGCGAGGCCGATTTGCATCCGGTTTTTTCATCCATTGAGGAATGGCTGGGTGCCAATACAGAACAGTATTATCAGATATTGGAGCAAATGAGCGACGGGCATTGGAAACCCGAAACCGACACCGCGCCTTGGGTTCGCTTTTGCCTGAAAGCCCATTATCAGCAAATGCAAAAAGTGCTGGAACGCATTGACCATTTGGGTAAATTCGCGGATGAAATAGAGGCATGGGTTCACAGGAAAAACCTGCCGGAACGCTGCATTATCCCCCTTCTGAATACCGCGCAGGGTTACAGCCTCACCAGACAACGCTATGAAGCGGACGCTTCCATTGGCGCCGCTACCGCACAACGGGATTTAAGCCTCTTGGTTGCTGCAGACTTTCTTGCTGCCAGTGGCGAGAAGAGAGGGCGTCGCTATGTCGCCTCGGATAGTTTGGGCGCTCTTTATGCGCAGACACGACCGAAAAAGAAAATCATTGACCCCTATGAGTTGCTCGCCGAGGACAGTTCCAGACTTTTATAAACCCTTATTTCGGCTTGCTCCGCCACCTCACCCGCGATTTTGCCGGTTTGCAATCAAATCATCGACCACGGCCGGGTCGGCCAAGGTTGAGGTATCGCCGAGATTGCCAAAATCATCCTCGGCGATTTTGCGCAATATGCGGCGCATGATTTTGCCGGAACGGGTTTTCGGCAGGCCGGGGGCGAATTGAATCAAATCCGGCGTCGCAATCGGCCCGATTTCCTTGCGCACCCATTGAACCAAAACCTGTTTCAGCGCGTCATCGCCTTCCAAGCCGGCATTCAGCGTCACATAACAATAAATGCCCTGCCCTTTAATATCATGCGGATAGCCGACCACAGCGGCTTCGGCCACTTGCCCATGCGCCACCAGCGCGCTTTCCACTTCCGCTGTGCCGAGCCGATGGCCGGAAATATTCAGCACATCATCAACGCGGCCGGTAATCCAGTAATAGCCATCATCATCGCGGCGGCAGCCATCGCCGGTGAAATACAGCCCGTCATATTGCGAGAAATAAGTATCCATAAAACGCTGATGGTCGCCATAGACAGTTCGCATTTGGCCCGGCCAACTGTCAGCCAGACATAAATTGCCGGAGGCCGCACCTTCCAGCACATTGCCCTCATTATCAACCAATAGCGGTTGCACACCGAAAAAGGGCTGCGTTGCCGAGCCGGGTTTCAGCGCGGTCGCCCCGGGCAGCGGGGTTATCAATATGCCGCCGGTTTCGGTCTGCCACCATGTATCGACAATCGGGCATTTGCTGTCGCCGACCGTGCGGTAATACCACAGCCAGGCTTCCGGATTTATCGGCTCGCCGACCGAGCCGAGCAGGCGCAGCGAGGCGCGGCTGGTGCTTTTCACCGGCCCGTCACCTTCGCGCATCAGCGCCCGCAAAGCGGTAGGGGCGGTGTAGAATATATTGACTTGGTGCTTGTCGCAGACCTGCCAGAAGCGGCTATTGTCGGGATAATTCGGCACACCTTCAAACATCAGCGTGGTCGCGCCATTGGCCAGCGGCCCATAGACAATATAGCTGTGACCGGTCACCCAGCCGACATCGGCCGTGCACCAGTAAATATCGCCCTCATGATAGTCGAACACATATTCATGCGTCATTGACGCATAGACCATATAGCCGCCGGTCGTATGCAGCACGCCTTTGGGCTTGCCGGTGGAGCCTGATGTGTAAAGGATAAAGAGCGGGTCTTCGGCGCTCATTTCTTCAGCCGGACAATCGGCGCTGACTTTTTCCTTTTCGCCATGATACCAGACATCGCGCCCGGCCTGCATGTCCACGCTATTGCCGGTGCGTTGCACCACAATCACGCTGGTCACGCCCGGGCATTGCGCCAAAGCGGCATCAGTATTGGCCTTGAGCGGTATTGTGCGCCCGCCGCGCACGCCCTCATCGGCGGTAATCACGCAAGTGCTGTCGCAATCGACAATGCGACCGGCCAGCGCATCGGGGGAAAAGCCGCCAAACACGACCGAGTGAACCGCGCCAATACGCGCGCAGGCCAGCATGGCATAGGTCGCCTCGGGTATCATGGGCATGTAAATAGTCACCCGGTCGCCTTTTTTGACGCCCTGCGCCTTCATCACATTGGCGAAACGGCACACTTCTTCATGCAATTGCCGGTAGGTGATGCGCGCATCCATATCCGGTTCGTCGCCTTCCCAGATTATCGCCGTTTGCTCGGCGCGGCGCGGCAAATGCCGGTCAACGCAATTGACGCAGGCATTCAGCGTGCCGTCCTCATACCATTTAATCGAGACGTCATTTTTGGTGAAACGTGTGTTTTTGACAATTGTATAGGGCTTTATCCAGTCAATGCGCTGGCCGTGATGGCGCCAAAACGCCTCCGGGTCAGCCAGGCTTTCGCCATATATTTCCCGATAGCCCGCCGCATTGACCAATGCACGCGCGGCAATTTCTTCCGGCACATCAAATTTCATCTCTTCCGCCATGGTTTTCCGCTTTCTGTTTTGTTTGCCCGCCAGCCTTGCCCTCAGCCTTATGCGCGACCATTTTCGCCAAACAGCCGCGCCCGGTCACTGTGGAACCGTTTGCCCGCAATATACATAAGCGGAATGGCCAGCATGGATAAAAAGGTAAAGCCAAGCAGGGTTGTGCTGTAAGGCTCCGGCGCGCCTTGGGCAATCAGATAATCGGCCATAATGCCGCCGCCGGTAATGCCAATGCCAAGGCCGATAAGGTTTAGCGTCAGAATGTAAAAGGCGACAACTGTGGCGCGAATGCGCGCCGGCACCAATTCCTGCACGGTAGAGAAAGTCGGCCCGTAAAACAGGCCCAGCTGCAAAAAGCCGAGGAAAATACCAAGGTCAAACAGAATATGCTCGGCCGGCACAATGCGATAGGCCACCGCAAAAGGCGACAGCAAGAGCGATGTCCAGAATAAAAACATGGGCCGCCCGCTTTTGAAACGGCTTTGCCACCAATCGCCGAGCAGGCCGCCGAGCAAATTGCCCAATATGCCGCCTGCCGCCGCCAACCAGCCGGAGCGCACAGCGATTTCAGCACGCTCAAAGCCGCGCTCATTGACAAACCAAAGCTGGTCAAAAGCAGCAGCGCCAAGAATGAAATGAAAAGCCACCCCGCCGCCAATTGTGCAGCACAAAGCCGGTGACTGTTTCAACGCGCCGAATAATATGGCGACAATTTCCTTAAAACTCAATTTGCCGACAGTCTGGTCGCTGGCGACACCCTTGCGCGGGGTTTCGCCAAGAAACAACAGACCGGCAGCCACTACAAGGCCAAGCCCGCCAAGCAAGTAAAAGCAGGCGCGCCAGCCAATAGCAGGGCCGAGATAGCCGGCAATCAACAGGCTGGCCGCCACCCCAATCGGCACGCCCATATAATAAAAGCCCGCCGCAAAGCCCAATTGGCGCGCCGGAAACCGGTCGGCCAGCATGGACATGGAGGTTGGGGTCGCCGCGCTTTCGCCAATGCCAATCAACATGCGCGGTATCAGCATGGTCATAAAGCCGCGCGCCGCGCCCGAAGCCGCCGTCAGCCCGCTCCACAAAGCCAGCCCGAAAGCCAACAGCCGGGGCCGATGCAACCGGTCAGCCAGCGTCCCCATAAACAGGCCCATGACCGAATAAAAGACAATAAAGGCAAAGCCGGTCAGCAAGCCGAATTGAGTATTGCTGAGACCCAAATCCGGCACGATGAAATTGGCGAAACTGGCAAGCAATTGCCGGTCAACAAAATTCATCACATTGATAAAGGCGAGCAGGCACAATATCGCATAATCGCGCGACCGCGCTGCCGGTTCATCCATGGCCGAAACGGCCTCGCTGGTTGTTTGCTGGCTCATCTCATCCCCCCTCAATGCTCCTCGCCCATACTATGCGCGAAGCCAGCCCCTCAGCACAATGTTTTTTGCATCATCAAGCGCAATATCCAACCGCAAGAGCCGGTCGCCCATGCAGGGGCCGGCAAAGCAATGGCCGGTCGCGTCAAACATGGCACCATGCGCCGAGCAGACCAGCGCCGCGCCATTGGCGGTCAAAAACCGGTCAGGAAAGGTTTCAAGCGGCAAAAACAAATGCGGGCAGCGATTGACAAAGCCGTGAAACCCTTCCGGCCTGTGCCAGACAATCATGTCGAGGCGTTGGGCGGCGCTGTCGCCATGCAAAACAAAGCCGCGCGTTTCGCCTTGTTCAATGTCACTGGCGGGGCAAATCACCGTGCCGGTCGGCGGCAGCCAAATATCGGCCGGAAAATCTGCCGGCGCGTTTGGCGACCCTGTCGGGGCGGTCATTTTGTCAGACAACCGGCTTGGTGCGATTTGGGTCAAGCCCGGCCATGGCGCAGACCAGTTCCCATTCGGCGGCGCTGACCGGCTGCACGGACAGGCGCGAATTATTGACCAACACCATTTCCTCAAGCCGTGGTTCGGCCTTTATTTCGGCCAAAGTCACATGATGCGTCGCGGTTTCCAGCGCCATAATATCTACCATGCCGAAGCGGCCTTTCGGGTCAGTATGGTCGGGATAATGTTCGCGAATAATGCTGACACTGCCCATTATCCGCTTTTCATTGACCGAGTGATAGAAAAAGCCGCGATCGCCGATTTTCATTTGCTTCATATTTTTATTGGCCAAGAAATTGCGCACACCGTCCCAATGTTCGCCCTTGCGCCCGCGTTTGAGCTGGTCTTGCCAGCCCCATGTATTCGGTTCCGATTTGAACAGCCAGAATGCCATGCGTCCCCCATTTTCGGTTGCGTTGCTATTGCCCGTCCGGTTTGGGCAGGCCGCCCAGCAAATGTTTCCACGGATGGATTTCCACCCGGTCGAAAAGCCCGGCCAAGGCGTAAGGGTCTTTGGCCGCCCACGCTTCCGCCGCCTCACGGCTGGCAACATCCAATACCAGCATTGTGCCAATCATGGTTTCGCCATCCTCGGCGACAAATGGCCCGGCAATTTTGACTTCCGGCGAAGCCAGCACATAATTGATATGGTCATTGCGATTTTCAAGCCGCAGCTCAATATGGCCCGGCTTGTCCATACAAATCAAACAGAACATGAATACTCCTTACGCATACAGACCGACAATCTAGACGGCAAAAGCGGGCGGCTCAATTGCGCTTTTGCGCAACACCGGCCATTGCGGCGGGCATGTTGCCGAAAATATCTGTGCTGCTTCATTCCCATGATTATTTTCTCCTGCCGTTTATTCGCGTGTCAGCGGGCGGGCCAGCAAGCCCGCTATCGCCTCATCAACCGTGCTGCGCCCGGCCAGAATGGCATCCACCGCCGCGCAAATCGGCATGTCGAGGCCATGGCGCGCCGCCAATGCTTGCACCGCTTCGGCACTCATCGCCCCTTCCGATACGGATTGGCGCGCCGCCATAATATCGGCCATGGCGCGGCCCTTGCCCAATTCCGCGCCGAGTGAAAAATTGCGCGAGGTCGGGCTGGCACAGGTCAGGATTAAATCACCAAGACCCGACAGGCCGGTCAGCGTGTCACGCCGCGCGCCCAATGCGTCGCCAAGTCGGGTCATTTCGACAAAGCCGCGCGCTGTGATGGCGGCCCGCGCGCTTTCGCCGAGCCCGCGCCCGACAACAATGCCGCATGCAATGGCCAGCACATTTTTTATCGCGCCGCCAATTTCCGCGCCTATCACATCATTGGCAGCATAAGGTCTAAAATGGGCGGTGCCGAGACTGGCGGCGAGTGTTTCCGCGGTTTCCATATCATGCGCCGCCAAAGTCACGGCGGTCGGTAAATTGCGCGCAACGTCAGCGGCAAAGCTGGGGCCGGATAACACCGCAATGCGCCGTGTATCAACATAATCGGCGGCCACTTGCGACATGAAATTCAGCGTGCCGCGCTCAATGCCCTTGGCGCATAAAACAAGCATGGCGTTATCGGCTAGCAGCTCTGCCAGCTCGGCCAGCACCGGTCGTAAAAACTGCGCCGGCACAACCAGCAAGACAATGGCGCAGTCGGCCAAGGCCGCCAATTGTGTGGTGGCCTTGATATTGCGCGGTAAATCGACATTGGGCAGAAAAACCGGATTTTGCCGGTCAGCATTAATCGCTTGGGCGGTTTCTTCTTCATGCGCCCAAAGCATAACCGGCATTGTCTCAGCATTGGCGGCGGTTTGGGCCATGACACAGGCCAGCGCGGTTCCCCAAGCGCCCGCCCCGACAATACCGATACGCGCCGCGCCAATCTGTTGCTTGCCAATGGTGGACTGATTTGCCATTTAAGCTCCCGTGCCGCGTCTCCATTTGATTGATAGCGGTCTGCGGCACGGCTGGCAATAGAGCGCCCCCAACTATATGGCCATAATGGCATATCAGAGGGGAAATGCCTGCATGCGGGCAAAATGAATAATTTATTGATTGTTCAGTGTTAAGTGATTTATCATGTCGGAATGAGTGAGCCGGATGTGAAGCGCGAAAAAATTATCGGTGCGGCGGTTAATCGTTTCAGCCATTATGGCTATGGCAAAACAACGATTGCTGATTTGGCCGGTGACTGTGCCATGTCACCGGGCAATATATACCGGTTTTTTAAGGGTAAAATTGATATTGCGGTGGAAATCGCCCGCCGTGAAGCCCTGTCGGCGGTTGAGGTTCTTGAGGCGATTCTTGAATGTCCCTATCGCGATTCTTCGCAAAGGCTGGTAGATTTGGTATTTGCTGATTTGCGCTACACTTATCATTTGCTGGCCAATGAGCCGCGAAAGCTTGAGCTGGCGCAAGTGGTGATGCAAGAAAGGCCGCATTTTCAAATTGAAAGCCTGCGCCGCGAGCGCCGCGCCCTGCAACGGATTTTGAAAGAGGGCGTGGCAGCTGGCGAGTTTCAAATCGACAATATCGCCCATACGACAACCGCGCTGCACGCGGCGACACTGAAATATCGCTATGCGCAATTATTCACCAACCAGACATTGGACGAGCTGGAGCGTGAGCTGGCGCATGTGTTGACGCTGGTGCTGCGTGGGCTGAAGGCGCGCCCCGCCGCCAATGGCAGCGATATTGTCGCTGTACCAAACAGCGCCGAAAGTTTCCGTCAAAAAGCCTGATAAAAAACCTGATAGAGAGCTTCGCTGGTTTTCCGCATAAAAATTCTGACAAAATGACATTTTGAGGCGACGGATTTTCACAAAATTATCGTTTTATGCCTATATCAGGGCCGAAAACGGATTTTTTTCGCCGCCACCATTTGGAATTTATGTTTACTTTCAACCACTTGGCAGGTTCACAAAAAATTCATAAAAAATAATGAATAAAATTGAAATTATTCATTGTTTTTTCTTTCAACATGCCCTATATCATAATCGTGACATTGAGAAATGTCCCCCGAAACCTAAACCATGCGAGATATGACCATGAGCAAGTTTTTGAAAGAGTTTAACCGGTACTTCGACGCCCCCGTCCTGGTATCTGTTCTTCTTGCTCTTTATGGTGTGGCCTTGGTCACCCATTCTGTAGCAGGCGTAACGATATTCTAACGTCGGGTCCCTCCCCCCGGCGGAAGATTGGGTGCCCCTCCCTCCCTTAAGCACCCAGGCCAATAAGGCCAAACTGGCACCGATGGACCCTCCCCCATCGGTGCTTTTTTTGGCCCATCGGTGCTTTTTTTGGAAAATTACAGAAATAAAGGCAAAAACACAGGCAATAACACAGGCAAAGACACAGGCTAAGTGCCGATTTGCGTTAATGGCCAGCGCGCCCGCGCCGCCACGCCCGGCCCAAAATCCGGCATATTATTGGCAGCCAGACGCTCCGCACCGGCCCAGGCAATCATCGCTGCATTATCAGTGCACAAAGCGGGCGGCGCCACGGCCAGCGAAAACCCGGCCACCTCAGCCTCGAATTGCAAAGACTGGCGCAAAGCCTGATTGGCCGCCACACCGCCGGCGACAACAAAACGATGGCCGCCAGCGGCTTGTTTGTCATGCGCCTCGGCAAAACGCCGCATGGCATGGCGCGCCCTGTCAGCCAGACAATCCAGCACGGCGGCCTGAAAACTGGCCGATAAATCGGCAATGTGGTGAGCCTCAAGCGGCTGGCATTGGACGGCCTGATGGCGCAGCGCGGTTTTCAACCCGGAAAAAGAGAAATCATAGGGAATATCGGCTTCCCGCGTCAGTGGTCGCGGCAGTGCAAAGGCTTGCGGATTGCCGTGTTGCGCCTGTTTTTCAATTTCCGGCCCGCCGGGATAGCCCAGCCCCATCAGCTTGGCCGCCTTGTCAAACGCTTCGCCAACGGCATCATCGCGCGTGGCGCCATATTCTGTATATTGGCCCAAGCCGGTCACTTCCAATAATTGGCAATGGCCGCCCGATACCAGCAACAATAAATAAGGAAACGGCATTGGCGCCACAAGCCGAATGGTCAGCGCATGGCCTTCCAAATGATTAATGCCGATAAATGGGCGATCCGCCCCCAGCGCCAGCGCCTTGCCCAATGTCAGGCCGACCAGCACACCGCCAATCAGCCCCGGCCCGGCCGTCGCCGCAATCGCATCCATATCTTCAAGCCGCATATTGGCTGCCGCCAAAGCCTCGGCCACCAGCCGGTCAAGATGGTCAATATGGGCGCGCGCCGCCAGTTCCGGCACAACGCCACCATAGGGCGCATGCATATCAATCTGGCTCAATACCAAATTGGCCAGCACGTCGCCATCGCCGCTTGGTTTGCGGCGCACAATCGCTACCGCCGTTTCATCGCAGCTTGTTTCAACCCCCAATATGGTGTGGCCCTTTTCCATGCCGCTTGCCATAGCCTAATTTTTTACCCCCGCCAAGCTATCTTGAAGAGCTGTCTTGTATCTCCGCTTGGCATGGCTCCACTTGGCATGGCCACACTTCCCATGCCTCGGGGCGCGCGACAATTGACCGGCACAGGCAAACGCGCCATATAGAAACCTCAAACACAAAGCAGGGCAGATAGTGGACAGAAAATTAACAATTGGCACGCGCGCCTCGCCCTTGGCGCTGGCGCAAACGGAAATTGTGCGTGCGGCATTGGCCGCAGCGCATGATTGGCCATTGGGTCATTTGCAAACCAAAAAAATTGTCACGCGCGGGGATAAAAACTTGTCTGTCCCATTGGCTGAGATTGGCGGCAAGGGCCTTTTCACCGAAGAGCTGGATGAGGGCTTGCGGGCCGGTGAAATAGATTTCGCCGTCCACTCGCTGAAAGATTTGCCGACGCAAGATGCGCCCGGTCTGGTAACGGCGGCCATCATGGCGCGCGCGCCCAGCGCCGATATATTGGTTATCAACCCGCATATCAGGGCTTCCGGCTTGGATGACCTGCCGGTCAATGCCCGCATCGGCACTTCCTCTTTGCGCCGCAAGGCACAATTGCTGCATCGCCGTCCCGATTTTGACATTGTGCCTTTGCGCGGCAATGTCGGCACAAGGCTGAAAAAACTCGAAGATGAAAATTTAGCGGCGACATTGTTGGCCGAGGCTGGTTTGCACAGGCTGGCGCTGACCCCGCCCAATAAGGTGGTTTTATCGCCTGACATTATATTGCCCGCCGCCGCGCAAGGGGCGCTGGCCATTCAATGCCGCAGCGATGACACTTATATGCGCGCGGCGCTGCGCCCATTGCATTGCGCGCAGACTGCCGCTTGTGTCGCCGGCGAACGCGCTTTGCTGGCCGGGTTGGATGGCTCTTGCCGCACACCGATTGCCGCGCTGGCCGAAATTGACGGTGATGAGATAAGCCTGCAAGCCCGCTTGCTGGCCGAAAATGGCGCAGATATGTGCGCCGTCGTCGGTCGGTGCGCGATTGACGAGACAAATGCCGCGCAATTGGGCGCCCGTTTGGCGCAGGATATTAAAAACCAAGCGCCCCATTTGCTGCCAAAAGGGTCGGCCTGATGCGCCTTTTGGTCACCAGACCGGAGCCGGATGCCAGCCAATTGGCTGGTCTCGCCCGGGCGGAAGGCCATGACATTCTTCTCTCGCCCCTCACCCATATCTCTTATGTTGCGGCACCGGATTGGCCGCAAGCGGCCCCGACCGCCATTGCCTTTACCAGCGCCAATGGCGTGCGCGCTCTGGCCGCGACAAAGCCGCCGGTGATGACCGCCGACTGGACGGCCCTGCCAGCCTATGCGGTCGGCCCGCAAACCGGCGAGGCATTGCACCAATATGGCTGGACAGATATTCGCGTCGGTGGCGGCAATGTCGCCTTGCTGGCGGCCCGCATCATGGCCGATGAGCCGGACGAAAAAGCCCATATTTGGCATATTGTCGGCACCCATCAGGCCGGTCATTTGGTCTCAACCCTGTCGCAACTCGGCTGTCGCGCTTCTTGCGTGCGCGCTTATGAGGCACAAGCCGCACAAAGTTTTACCGCCGAGGCGCAAGCCGCTTTGGTGAATGGCGAAATTGACGCCGTGCTGGTCCATTCGCAGCGCAGCGCCGAAATTTTTCTGAGCCTGTGGCACGCTCTGACCGGCAACACCGGTGACGGGCAAATCATACGCCCGCGCATATTTGCTTTGTCGCCGCAAGTCACCGGCCCATTTGTTGACCGCGGCTGGCAGACCGATGTCGCTGCCCGCCCCGACAGCCAAGGCATGACGGCGTTGCTGCGCGCCATGGCGACATGACAGGCGGCCTTTTATGGCGCTATTGCCATTGCGCCGCCCGCCGAACAAGGCCAAAATAACATTATGAAAAAAACCAAGAAGCCGCGCGATGCGGAGGTCGATATCCTCCCCCCGGAAAACGCCGCCACGACAGATGAGTCGGCGGCGCAAGACCGGTTGCGCATGCCGCCGGTGATTGAGCATAATTCATTTCTGCAAAAGGTGAAGCAGTTCTGGACGGCCCGCGCCGGCGCGCGCGTCAACCAAACCGTAAACAAAGCTGCCAACAAAGCCGCCGATATAACCGGCAATCTCGGCGCAAATATCGGCGACGGGGCAAGCCGCGCCGGTCGTCACATAGCCGGTTGGCCACATCATATATGGGACTTTGCCCGGGCATTCACTTACCGGCTGGTTGTGCTGTTATTGATATGTGCCAGCCTGGGCTTGGTGGGCTATGGCATTTGGCATAATCGCGGTGATATCGATACGACCGCGCCAAATCTGCCCTTGGCAGAAATTGAGGCCGTTTTGACGCGCGCCAAAGCAGTTGGGGCAGCGATGATAACAAGGTTGACGTCGCCAAGCGCCCCCACCACCTCACCTGATAGCTTGCCCGATACAGCACAAGCATATGCCCCTGAATTTGAGGCCCCAAAAGTCGAGGCCCCACAAGCAGGCACACCACAGGCAAGCACCCCAAAGGCAAGCGAAGAAGCGGCCAATGATATATTGGCGTCTGTGTCACCAATGGCTGATGCCAGCGCGACTACCTCTAACACTGCCTCTAACACTGGCCCTGACACTGGCCCTAAAACCGGCCCTGACACTTATACTGCCCCTGCCATTTCTGATGCTGAGGCCAGCGCGACTGACCGCCTTATCGCCGAAGCTGACCCGCCTCCTGACCCGCCAGCCGCCCCGCCAGCCGCGCTTGACAATATGCCTGAAACAGCCCGACTTCCGATGCAATTAGCACTGCCGGCGCTTTTGCTGCGGGTCGAAAGCGGCGCGCCCTATATGCTGGAGCTGGCCCGCGCCCAACAATCCGGTGCGCTGACACGGGCGGAATATGACCGCCTTTATGCCTATGCCGGTTTCGGTGTCACTTCCGCTGCCAATTTGCAGCATGCCTATATCGGGCTGCGCGACAATCTGCTCAATGCCGCACAAAGCCGACCGCCGCCGCCCCTATGGCTGGACTGGCTGGCCCGCAACAGCCAAGGGCTGGTGCAATTGCGCGCGCGCGGCGACCAGCCAGAAAGTCTGGGACTGGCGCAACTTGACATTTTGGTGGCACAGCAGGAATTCGCTGCCGTGCTGACCGCGCTGGACAGGCTGACAATGCGAGAAGACATCGCCGCCGCCCAGCCAGAAATGCGGCGCTGGCGGGCTGATTTGCAGGCGCATTTATATGTCGCCCCATTGCTGGCCGATTTGCGCCGCCGCATTCTTGACGCCGACCATGCCGGGCCCGCCATGCCGGGCGGCACAGAAAGGCAAAAGCTATGAGCCGTCTTGTCGCCGGTTTTCTTTTTCTTGTGATTGTGGCCGGGCTGGCCAGCCTTGTCGCGGGGCTTGGCGGCGAGGCACGTTTGGCCTTGCAGGATTATGAATTGGTTATGCAATTGCCGGTATTGCTGGGCGGGTTTTTGCTGCTCACACTGGCGGCGATTGCGCTGTTTGCGCTGGGTCATTATCTGTCCGGCCTGCCGGCGCGCATGGCGCGCAGACGATCGGCGCGCTTGCGCGAAAAAGGCGAGGCCGATATGGCGCTTGCTTTAATGGCACTGGCGCGCGGCGATGGCGCTGCTGCCGACCGCGCGGCGCGCCAAGCCCAACAATATTTACCGCAACAGGCTTTGCCGCATTTGCTGGCGGCGCAGGCGGCCATGCATAATGGCGGTTTCGCCGAAGCCGAGACCCATTACCGGCAATTGCTGGCGGCCAATGCGGATAATGACCGGCGCAGCCTCGGCCTTGAGGGGCTTTATTATCTGGCAAAACGGCAGAATATGCGCGAACCGGCCGCCGCTTATGCTTTGCAGGCGCTGGAACTGGCACCGAAAAGCAAATGGGCGCTGGACGGGCTGATGGCGCTGGCGGTGGAGATTGGTGATTGGCCGGCGGCGATGACATGGTTCAAGCGATGGGCGCGCAGCGGTGTTACCCGCCACCAAAAGCGCGAACGCGAAGCCATATTGCTGACCGGCGCGGCGCTGGCGGCGCTGGCCGATAATGATACGGGCAATCAAAAACCGGCTTTGGAAAAGCTGGTGCAGGCAGTGCGGTTGGCACCGCAATTGATACCGGCCATTGCCCATGCGGCGCGTGTGCAGGCCGCGCAAGGGCAAATGGCCAAGGCACGGCGCGGTCTGCGCCAGGCTTGGGCGCAAAACCCGCATGCCGAATTGGCCAAGGCTTGGCTGGATATATATGCCGGGCAGGCGGCCAGCACGCGGCAGCGCGCGATTGGCCAATTTGTCGGCAAGCAGGAAGCACATATTGAAAGCCATATTTTGAAAGCCCGCATTGCCCTGCAGGGTGGCCGCTTCAGCCTGGCCAAAGCCCTGCTTGACCCGCATGCCGAAGTCGATATGCCGGAACGGCGCGTCTGTTATCTTATGGCTGAGGCCGAAACCGGTTTGGGTGACGCTGCAAGCGCACAAAATTGGCGCAATCGGGCGCGGCAAGCGCTGCCCGATGCGGGCTGGATGGCGGGTGGCATGATGCTGGAAGACTGGGCGCCGGTCTGTCCGGTCAGTGGCCGGATTGGCGGGGTTGTCTGGGGACGTCCTGAGCTTGGTCTTTTGTCGCTTGGCCCTTTGTCGCCTGGCCCTTTGTTGCCTGGCATGACGGAGGCGGGAGAAAAACCGGTGCCGCTTGCGTGACTTGAACACGCGACCCCATCATTACGAATGATGTGCTCTACCAACTGAGCTAAAGCGGCTCCGGTTTTTGCGCCTGTATTGTTGCGCCGGTTGCCCTGTTATCTCTCCAACAAATTTGGCCTATAGCATAAAGCCTGCCGAGCCGGAAGGGGCTTTGCGCGCATCATTATTTTGCCCCGCTTTTTTAAGCATTCGCCCGCCATATTTATGACTGTTGCCTTTGTGCATCATATTTCCACTAATTGATAAATTTTGCGTTTAAGAAAGAAAACTGTTGACGAGAGCAAATTTTCTAAAGCAAGGTTAAAAAGTTGGAAACCATGCATTGGCGTTTTCGTGAGGGAGTGGATCGAAAACGCTATTGGTTTCGGGAGCATTTGAGGAGGGCTTCTATGTTTACAAAAACAATGCGTCTATTGGGCGCGACTGCACTTGTGGGGGCGGCTGTTACGGCCATTTCGCCTTCCGCATCGGCAGCGGACTACAATCTTGGCGGTTGGGATGTGCAGGTGGACAATACAGTGTCCTTTGGTGCCTCCTGGCTTATGAAAGAGCGCGAAAACCAGTATATTCCGCTTTCAAATGGCGGCCCTGCTGATAATAGTGTTTATGTTGGTGCGCCCGTTGCTGGCGGCGCGCCGGGTGCTTGCGATACCGGCTATGGTGCGTTTTGTCAGGAAGCGGCGACAATGGCCAAGCCGAATTTTGACGGCTCCATCAATGCTGATGATGGTCGGTTAAATTTTGACAAAGGGGATTTGTATTCCTCGCCTTTCCGTCTGACGACTGAGGTGGAAGGCCGAAATGGCCCATTCACCGCATTTGCGAAATTGAATATCTGGCATGATTTGGCCGCAATGGATGAAGGCGCTTATAATCGTGGCGGCGCTTTGACCGATGATGGCGAAGAAAATGTCGGCCAGAATGCGGAAATTCTCGACTTTTATATCTCCTATGATGGCGATATTGGCAATATGCCCTTTACATTGCGGGCCGGTCGGCAAGTGATTAACTGGGGTGAAGCGACTTTTATTCCCGGCGGCAATTCCGCCTTTAACCCGATTGACGTGGCCACGCTGCGCCGCCCGGGTTCTGAAATCAAGGAAGCCTTGCTGCCGGTGGAGGCGCTTTACGGCTCCATCGCCCTGACGGAAGATTTGTCGGTCGAAGCCTATGCTGGCGGCTGGGATGATTATCGCCTTGAAGGCGGTGGCACACCGATGGCTATCAGCGACAGTTTTTTTGAAGGCACGTCAACCGGCAATCCGCAAGACGTTTATTTTATTGGTGGTGGCCCAAAATCTGGCCAGCAATTTGCCTGTGATGGGGCAGCACCATTGGCGGCTATCGGTACGCCACAAGCGCTGGCCAGTGCTGGCATTATCAATGCCGTTAAGGCATTGAATGTCTGGGATTGCGCCAATAACCCGAATCTGGACGCGACCCGCGATTGGACAACAGGCATGGCAGAAGCTGAGCGGATAGCTGCCAATGATGGCAATATCATCCGGGGTCTTGCCAATGAAGATGGCGATGGTTCGTTTGGTATTGCATTACGCTATTATGCCGAGAACCTGAACTCAACCGAGTTCGCACTCTATTACCAAAAAATGGATAGCCGCTTGCCGTATATTTCTTTCCAAACAGGGCAGGCGTCAATGACAGCGACTTCAACTTCCAGCAAGTCCTCGACGGTTGGCCGCGGAGCTGCCACTGTGGGTTGCTTTGCGCAGGCTCAAGGTTATGTGGGGCTAGGCTTGGCGCCTTCCTTTATTTCCAACCCCGCTTATGCAACAACGCTGCTGGTTGACGATCATGGACTGCTGACTGATGCAACGATTCAAGGCATAGCGGATCAAACTGCTGCAACCTTGGCCACCCAGGGTGCACAGTCCGCCGCCGCGATTGCCGCCGGTGGTGCTGCGGCTGATTTCCCGTTTGTTGTCTTCAATAATTATCAGAGGACGGCAGGTCTGCCTGACAATAGCGTCGCCAAATTTCAAGAGACCGCGTGTCTTCTCTCTTTGGCGCAAACAAATCCGACTGTTGGCTTTGGGTCAGCTTTTGACGCTGTTGGCCAACATCATACAGGAACAACAAATTTGGCGATTCGGCCTAATATCGCCCTATATGGGGAGTTTCCCGAAGTGGAAACCTATGGGCTGAGCTTTAACACAACTGTGCTCGGTTGGGGCGTGCAGGGTGACTTCACCTATCGGCCGGAAGTGCCTTTGCAAATTGATACAGATGTAATGACAATCTCAAGTTTGTTTAACAATTGCGCCTTTGCCGGGGCCTCCGCGCTTGAGGGGGTTTATGCAACTGGGGCTCTGTATGGCAATGAGTTCCCAGACAGATTCGGCTGCACCTCGCAGACAAGGGATTTGCCGGGCTATGTTACCGACCATGATGCGGTCACTTGGGACATTGGCACAACAGCGACTTTCACTCGGTCAAACCCTGTGGTCGCCTTCCTGCGTTCGGATTTGGGTATTTTCCTGACCGAATTCCAAGGCTTGCACGTGGATGGCATTGAAGAAGACCGGGGTGACACCGGTAATATCTTTTCATCGTCCAACCCTTCTGCGTATGTAAAAGGGATTTCTGCACTGACCAATGTTTGTGTTGGCGGCAGTGACTTGCCATTGAACGGTATTCTGTCCATTGATGACCGCACGGTCGGCGATGCGGCAGACCCGTCTGACGATAATCCGAAAGGATATTGCCGTCCGACTGACAGCTCGTATGGCATGGTTTTGATGGCGCAACTCCAATACAATAATGTATTTGGTTCGCCAATTGGCCTTCGTCCGCAGATCATCTATACAACCGGTCTTAGCGGTTACTCACCTGGGCCTATCGGTTTCTGGCGTGAGGGCACAGGCAGCACGGCGATTAGCCTGACAGCCGATTATCTCGGCAAATGGACGGGCAATCTGTCTTACCGCACTTATCACGGTGATTTGGATCGCACGCGTATGCTGGATCGGGATACCATGTCGGTCAGCTTGACCTACGCATTTTAATCAGTGTCATACGGGGGCGGGTTGGCCCGCCCCCGGTAACCAACTTTGGAGGAAATTGAAATGAAATTCCAAATTATAACCACAGCCTTGACACTGAGCCTCACGGCCGGTGCTGCTCTGGCGGATGTGCCAAGCAGCGTGGCAGGGCGTCTCGGTCAGGACTTGACCCCAATGGGGGCCGAAAAGGCTGGCTCGTCTTCGGGCGTTGCCGCTTGGACCGGCAGGGGTATTGACGGCTCCGGCCTGTTGAACGGCTATGGCGGGGAGGCTTTGCCCAATCCGTTTGCCTCGGACAAGCCGCTTTATACAATTACGGCAGGCAATGCCGGACAGTATGACAGCCAGTTGACAACCGGCCAAAAAGCCATGCTGGCAACCTATCCGGATACTTACAAGCTGAATGTGTATCAATCACGTCGCGCTTGTGTCTATCCGGATTTTGTCTATAAGGCTGCGGCCCGCAATGCCACAGTCGGCAAGCTGGTCGATGGCGGCAACGGGATTTCCGAAGCCATTATGTCTTCGCCCTTCCCGATTCCCTCATCCGGTCAGGAAGTGATATGGAATCACAATCTGCGCTATCGTGGTGAGCGCGTGGCGCGTGACTTCAACTATGCCGCGCCGACACGTTCGGGCGACTATACGTTGACTTTCACCCGTGATGAGGTTGTGTTCCCCTATTCCAACGCACAAAACCAGCGTGCCGAGGATTTGAACAATATCTCGATTTACTTTGTCGCCTATACCTCGGCTCCGGCGCGTCGTGCCGGTAATGTGGTGCTGGTGCATGAGACGCTGAATATGGCCAAGGAAGGGCGGAAAGCCTGGACTTACAGCCCCGGCACACGCCGCGTGCGTCGGGCGCCGAATATCGCCTATGACAATCCGCTGACCAATGGTGACGGGCTTGGCACATCTGACCAATATGATGGTTATAATGGTGCGCCTGACCGCTATACATGGAAGCTGGTTGGCAAGCAGGAGAAGCTGTCAATCCAGAATAATTATGCTGTCAACACAACACCGGTTGCCCAATTGCTGCAACGCGGCCACGCCAATCAGGACGCTGTGCGTTATGAGATGCGGCGCCAATGGGTTGTTGAGGGTAATCTGAAAGGTGGCGCGCGTCATATTTACGCCCGCCGCGTGCTGCGCCTTGATGAGGACAGCAATCAGATGACCGCCGGTGAAATGTATGATGGCCGCGGTGAGCTGTGGCGTGTGCAGGAAATCGGTCAGGCACCGGATTACCGCCCGCAAGCCCAGACTTGCTGGACAACAGGTGGTGAGTGGATTTACGACCTGCTGGCAGGCCGTTACATCGCGCTGCAGATTAAATCTGACCGTCCGGCCAATGTGGTCAATGGTCTGGAATATCTGACACCGGATTATTACACACCGGCCAATGTGCGCCGTCTGGGACGTTAATCCGGACAGCCGCTTGGCGGATGCAAAACAGGGGGCGGCGCTTCGGCGTCGCCCTTTTGTTGTGAGCCCCGTGCTTTGCGATTGCCAAGGGCGGCCTGCGTGGTTAATCTGAGCGCCTGTTTGGGAGAAAAGATATGATGCGCGGCAGAAATTTAACAATCATGGCGGTTTTGGCGGCGGGGCTCTATGCCGGCGCGGCATTGGCGAAAGTGCCGCAAGCGCAGACCGACCGTTTGCAAAAAGATTTAACGCCGCTTGGCTCGGAACGTGCCGGCAATGCCGATGGCTCGATTCCGGCCTGGACTGGCGGTATCAGCGCCCCGCCGGAAGGAATAGGCTATAAGGCCGGTGCGCATTTGCCCGACCCGTTTGCCGCGGACAAGCCGCTTGTGCGTGTGACCGGTGCCAATGCCGATGCCCATGACGGGTTTATTACACGCGGGCAAAAGGCGCTTTTGGAGCGCCATCCAAGCTATTTCTTGGATGTTTATCCCACCCGTCGAAGCTGTGCGCTGCCGGATTTTGTTTACAAGGCTGCCGCCAAAAATACCCAAATTGGTGAATTGGTCGCTGACGGCAATGGTGTCGCCAAGGCGATTATGGCCTCGCCTTTTCCGATACCCAATAATGGGCTTGAGATTGTCTGGAACCACACTTTGCGCTATCGCGGCCATAAATTGCAGCGCGAATTTACCGCCATTCCGGTCAATCAGAACGGCGATTATTACCAGATAACTGTGCATGATGACGCGATTTTGCGCTGGTCTGACCCGCAAATGGGCGCGGCGGAAGACCTCGACAATATCTCTATTCTATATTTGTTGCAGACCAAAGCGCCGTCGCGCTCGGCCGGTTATGTGGTGTTGGTGCAGGAAACGCTGAATATGGCGGTGGAGGCCCGCCGCGCCTGGACTTACAGCCCCGGCACGCGCCGCGTGCGCCGCGCCCCGACCATTGCCTATGACAATCCCGGCACCAATAGTGACGGCATTACCACATCCGACAGTTTTGGCGGTTATAATGGCGCGCCTGACCGGTTTAACTGGACAGTGCGCGGGCGCAGCGAAAAATATATTGCCTATAATAATTACCGCCGCGTTTTGACGCCGTATAATGACCTTATCAGCAAACACCATATCAACCAGGAAGTAATGCGTTATGAAAAGCATCGCGTTTGGGAAGTGGTCGGCACGCTGAAGGATAATTATCGCCATCTTTATTCCAAGCGCGTCTTTTACATTGATGAAGACACGCAAGGCATTGTCGCCACTGAAATCTATGATGGTCGCGGCGGCCTGTGGCGGGTGCAGGAATTGGGCGGCGGTGTGCAATATGAACTGCCGCTATGCGGCGGCTCGGGCGACACAGTCTATGATTTGCAAGTCGGGCGCTATTTGATGCTCGGCCTTATCAATGAGGAAAAACCGATTAATTTCCACGCTGACCATTTGGATGCCAAACGCTATACACCGGCCAATATCCGCCGCCTTGGTCGCTGAAAAGCAAGCCGATGCGGGTGATTGGCGCACCGCTTTTGCGCTTGCCATAAGCGTTTGGGACGCCTAGTGTGCTGCCAGAAAATCGGTTTCATGCGTAGAGAAAAGCGCGGGTAATCGCGGGAGATAGTGATGGAGGGCATAGGATGAAGCAGAAAAAACACCAGCTTTTTGCAGCAATGGCGGCACTTAAAACATCGGCGATATTGGCTTTCGGGCTGGTGCTGGTTTTGGCCGGTCAGCCTGTTAAAGCGGCAGAGCCTTATGAGACAGCGCAGGCCAGCGCCTTGGCCGATAAGGCCCTGTTGCTGGATGTGGCAGAAATTGGCCCGCGCCTGGTCGCGGTAGGTGAATATGGCCATATTATTTATTCCGATGATGACGGCCAAAGCTGGACGCAAGCCCAAAATGTGCCGACCCGCAACACGCTGACCTCGGTGACATTTCTTGACAATAAAACCGGCTTTGCGGTCGGCCATGATGCGACAATTTTGAAAACCGAGGATGGCGGGCTGAATTGGTCGCTGAAACATATTGAACGGCGCGGCGAAAACCCGCTTTTCGGCATTCACTTCGCTGACGGCCAAAATGGTCTGGCGGTCGGGGCGTTTTCCACCGTTATGCAAACCTCAAATGGCGGCGAGACTTGGTCATCGCGCACGCTGATTGAAGACAGCTATGATGATTTCCACCTCAATGATTTGATTAAAATGGCCGATGGCACGCTGATTATTCCGGCTGAATTTGGCACAGTCTATAAATCGGTCAATGGCGGCGCTGATTTCACCGCGCTGACCACGCCTTATGAAGGCTCGTTTTGGGGCGGCATGAGCCTGCAAAATGGCGATATTCTGATTTGGGGCATGCGCGGCAATGCCTATCTGAGTTCCGATGGCGGCGAAAGCTGGCGCAAATCCGAAACCGGCTCTGACCGCTCGATTTCCGGCGGCACGCAGCTTGCCGATGGCACAATTGTGCTGACCGGCCTGTCCGGTCTGGTGCTGGTGTCGAAAGATAATGGCGAAAGTTTCAAATCCACTGTGCGCGGCGACCGGCTGAGTTTCGCCACTGTTTCGCGTGGCAAAAAAGGCACAGTGAACCTTTATGGTGACCCGGGCGTGAAACAACACGCGCTGCAATAAGCACGGGCGCGGCCTGCCGCGCAACCTTATAAAACCCGCCAAATCGCTTGTTTTGGCGGGTTTTTTCATGGGTCGCCCTGCCCATGGTTTTGCAAAAAAATAAATCAAAGCAAATAAAAAAAATTAACATGATTGACCGAGGCGAAAAAAACCGCACAGCATGAAAACATGGCGCGTTGCATTTACTTGTGGCGCGGCGCGTTTGGTGTGGCGCAGCATTGCGAGTGGCCCAGTTTTGCGAACAGTATTTTGGATTGTGAGCAATACTGCGAACAGTATTTGGGCGGCTGTTGAGTGTCCTGTTTTCTTGAGTTTTTGTTGGGTTTTTGTCGCTGCGGCGCACTGATACGGCGTGAAGATACGGCGCACTGATACGGCGTGAAGGTTTGGCCTGAAGATTGGCCTGAAGTTTCGGCGTGCCGATTTTGCGTTTGGTCTTGTTGCGTTTGGTAAAGCCCGTTGGGCCTTGTTGCGTTTGGTAAAGCCCGTTGGGCCAAGAAAGAGAAAAGACATTTGGGAGAAACCTGGGAGGAACCAATGACAGTCTTGAACACAAAAGCGCCCTTGAACACACAGGCGCCCTTGAGCCAAGAAATGAGCGGCCCGCATGGCGGCTCGAATAAAAAAATGCGCGGCGCAAGCCTGAAAGCGCGGCTTGGGCTTCAAGTCAGAGGGCTTTATGTCCGGGGGCTAAAAGTCAGAATCTTGGCCGTTTTAGTGCTGGCCGCGCCCTTCATCGCCTCGGCCATCATACCGGCGCAAGCCGCCATGTTCCGCCTCGGCGAAGTCGATGTGCAGGTGGATAGCATTGTTTCCGCGGGCGTTTCTGTCCGTGTTGAAGACAGGGAAAAGAAGCTTTTGGCCGCGTCTCATGGTGGCAATGCTGACACCACGCCGGGTTTGCGTTTGGATGCGGCTTTGGTAGATGTGAACCAGAACGGAATTACTGGCGACGCTCTTGACCTTCTCAGCTCCGGTGCTGCTGCGTTAGGTGGCAAGTGCGGAATAGCAAGTGCGCTGGCCAATAATGCCGCCGCCGCAGCCACACAGGACTGTCAATTTGATGATGCTGCTGACGGTGTCTACAATTTTGACCGAGGTCTCAACGGAGACGATGGTCGCCTCAATTTCGACAATGGCGATTTAACCGGTGGCCCGATAAAATATGTTGTCGACATAGAGGCATCCGGACAGGTGGTCACCGCCTTTGCCCGGATTTCGGCCTTTTACGACGGCGTCATGACCAATGAAGATTCATTTGAACGCTCAGGCCTTATAGGGGGCAATAGCCGCAAGGATGCTGAATATGACATCCGGTTGCTTGATGCCTACGTTGATTTTGATGTCAATATTGGCGAAAATCCGGCGCTCATCCGCTTTGGCAAGCAGGTGATTAACTGGGGTGAGGCAACCTTTTTCCTTGGCGGCAATTCGGTATTCAGCCCGATTGATGTGCCGGCAATTCGACGCCCCGGGGCGGAAATCAAGGAAGCCCTGTTGCCGGTGGAAGCACTTTATACCAATATCTCCCTGCCCTATGATTTGAGCCTTGAAGCTTATTGGGGCGGTTGGGACCATTTCCAACTTGATGTTGGCGGCACGCCGTTTGCTGGCTCTGATGCTTTTAATCCCGGCTCGGCGGGCAATTTGGATCGCTTCTATGTCGGCACGGGCCGGTTTGGCGGGTCAAATAAGCGCAATTGCAATGGTGCCTTCGGGGCAGGGCATAGCAATAATGCTAAAGCATACGTAACGGCTATTTCCGGGGCTTTGAATGAGGCACTTGGCCCATGCCAAGTCGGCACACCGATTGATTTCAGAACCCCAAATAAGTTTGGCGAAATGGAGGCCTCTCGGCGTCTTTATCAATCAAGCAGAGTCTATCCGACAGCCGAAACCAATGGTGTCCTCGGGGATACGGACTATTTGGCAAAAGGCGATGATATTGAACCAAGCGATGCGTTCGATGATTTCGGCTTCGCCCTTCGTTGGTATTCGGAAACGCTCAATTCAACGGAGTTTGGCCTGTATTACCAAAAATATACAAGCCGTGTGCCCTATGCCTCATCCAGAGCCAAGGCACCTGTGGTCGGTTTGGGGGTAACTGGCGTCGGAGATTCAGCCACATTGCGCCAGTTAGGTGTTGCTGGCTGCGCGGGGAGCATATTGACCGGAACCAATCAACAACCAAATGCCACGGCTAAGGGTGTGGCTTTCGAAGACCCGCTCGGTCTCCTGCCGATATTTGCCGAGGTTGCTCGCACTCGAGCAGGGTATACCGGCGCTACATCAAATTTGACCGTTGAGGATTTTGCTGAATTGGGATGTGACCTCCTTGCTGTGCAAATGGCGACCAGTCCTGCCCTGAAAGCGGCGACTGCGGCGTGTGGTAAGTATGTGGCTGGCACTGCGCCACTGCCCGGTTGTGACATCAATAGCGCCGGAAACGCATGGAAGAGTGCTTTGGATGTTACGGGCGCTGGGCTCTATTTGCCGACGGGGTCGGTTTTTCCGGTGCTGCGTTATGGCGGCAGTATATTTGCCGAATATCCTGAAGACATTGAAGTCACCGGTCTGAGTTTCAGCACGACACTTGCTGGCTGGGGTGTGCAGGGCGAAATTGCCTATCGCCCTAATATGCCCTTACAAATTGATGCTGATGCAGTAGCCATTTCGGCCATTGCCGGTGGTTGTGCTTGGGAGAATTTTGGGAGTGCTGCAGGCGTGTTGTATGGCCAGCAATTGAGCCCCACGACATGCGGCGATTATGGCACTTATCATGGCTTTGTCCGCGAAGAAGTGACGCATTATGACATTGGGACAACGGCGACATTCACGCGCTCCAATCCGGTAATTTCCTTTTTGGGTGCCGATTTGGGGGTTTTGCTGACCGAGTTTCAGTATATCAATGCGCCGGATGTAGAGGAATATGCTGTTGATTTCAACGCCAATATAAATCGCGGAGATAATGTTTCGGATACAACAGAGCGCATTGCCGCGATAACTGCCGCCGGGCGCAAGCCGCGTCTGGCCAATCTTTGCACATCCGGCTCGGATTTGCCTTTGGGGGGTGTGTTGTCCTTGGACCCCCGCAATCCAAAAGATTGCAGGCCCACAGAAGACTCAAGCGGTGGCCTCATATTCTTCCAATTGCAATACAATAATGCATTTGGAACGGCGTGGGGCTTGCGGCCACAAATTGTCTATCGGCGCGGGTTGGATGGCCGGTCTCCCACTCCGGCAGGAAGCTGGGTTGAAGACCAGTCAGTCCTCGGCCTTTCTTTGACGGCCGCATATCAAGAACTCGACATAAGCTTGGGTTACACGGTTTATGACGGCGACGTTCTCTACAATCCGAATATAGACCGCGATACCGTTACGCTAAGCCTGAAATATGGCTTTTAACCGGCAGATGCTCATGACATGTGATTGGGAGGAAACAATGACACATACAGCAAAAAAATCAGCCTGGCTGCCGGTTCTGGCAACTGCGCTGGGTCTGGTCGTCGGCTCGGCGGCTGTGGCCGAAGTGCCGCGCGCGGTCGCTGACCGCCTCGGCAAGGATTTAACCCCGGTCGGTGCCGAGCGCGCCGGTTCGTCGGGCGGTGTGCCGGCTTGGGATGGCAAGGGCATTAACCCGCGCAGCCTGTTGCAGGGCTATGATGGCGGCCCCTTGCCCGACCCGTTCGCCAATGACCGCGTGCTTTACACAGTAACGGCGGCCAATATGGGCCAATATGCCAACCGCTTGAGCGAGGGCCAAAAGCGGCTGCTGCAAACCTATCCGACGACTTACAAGATGAATGTCTATCCGTCGCGGCGCACCTGCAGCCAGCCGGATTTCGTCTATAAGGCGTTGAAGCGCAATGCCACAGTCGGGCGGCTGGTCGATGGCGGCAATGGCATTTCGGAAGCCTTTATGGCCTCGCCTTTCCCGATACCCTCTTCCGGGCTGGAAGTGATTTGGAATCACAATCTGCGCTATCGCGGCTTGCGGCTGGCGCGCGACTTTAATTATGCCGCCCCGACCCGCACGGGCGATTATACGCTGACGTTCACCCGTGATGAGATTGTCTTTCCGTTTTCCGACCCGCAATTCACCAGGGCGGAAGATTTGAACAATATCTCGATTTACTTTGTTGCCTATACCTCGGCTCCGGCGCGGCGGGCCGGTAATGTGGTGCTGGTGCATGAGACATTGAACATGGCCAAGGAAGGCCGCAAGGCATGGACATACAGCCCCGGCACAAGGCGGGTGCGGCGCGCGCCGAATATCGCCTATGACAATCCGCTGACCAATGGCGACGGGCTTGGCACATCTGACCAATATGATGGCTATAATGGTGCGCCCGACCGCTATCATTGGACGCTTATCGGCAAAATGGAAAAACTGTCGCAACAGAATAATTTCCGCGCCGTGCTGACGCCTTATGAGCGTTTGCTGCAACCGGGCCATGCCGATGCCGATGCCATGCGCTATGAATTGCGCAGGCAATGGGTGGTGGAAGCCAATTTGCGGCAGGGCGCGCGGCATATTTATTCGCGTCGCGTCTTGCGGCTGGATGAAGATAGCTGGCAAATCACCGGCGGCGAATTATATGACGGGCGCGGTGAATTATGGCGGGTGCAGGAAGCCGGGCAGGCACCGGATTACCGCCCCCATTCCAAACTGTGCTTCACCACGGGCGGCGAGTTTATTTATGACACGCTGGCCGGTCGCTATATCGGGCTGGCCATGAAGTCGGAACGTCCGGCCAATATTGTCGATGAAGGACTCGATTATCTGACGCCGGAATATTACACGCCGGCTAACGTCCGCCGACTAGGCAGGTAACGTCCGCCGACTAGGCAGGTAACGTCCGCCGACCAGGCAGATAGAGGCCGCCGACCAGGCAGATAGAGGGGGGGGCAGACCGGACGCGCCGAAATGGGCAGCGTTCGAAAAAGGGCAGTGCCAAGCACTGCCCTTTCTTTATCGCGCGCACCCTACAGGCGGTGCTTGTCTCTGTCCGCCAACATGCTAGGCTGATAACGCACAATATCACGGCGAGAGGGAGGCGCTGCATGACCCAATCTAAAACAAAACCGGCAGAAACAAAATCGGCAGAAACAAAATCGGCAGAAACAAAAACATCCATGCCGGACTTGCCGGACGGTCTGCATTTGTCTTTTGACGGCGCGATTGCCGAAGTAACGCTTGAGCGTGGCGATGGGCGCAATCCGCTATCGGCGGCAATTATGGAAGGCTTGCGCGATGTGGCGCGCTGGCTGAAAACCGATATTGACCATCATGTTGTGCTGTTGACCGGCGCGCCGGTTTTCAGCGCCGGGGCGGATTTGAAAGACCCTGCCATGCGCACCGACCATTTGCCGCGCATGGAGCAACGCCAAAAATTATTGCTGGGGCCGGATATGTGCGCCGCTTGGGAGGCGTTGGAGCAGGTGACGATTTGCGCCATTGAGGGCTATTGCCTTGGCGGCGGGCTGGCCATTGCGCTGTCGTGCGACTGGCGCGTCTGTGCTGATAACGCGCTTTTGTCGCTGCCGGAAGTGCCGCTGGGCATAAATATGAGCTGGCAGGCCAATCCGCGCATCACCGCGCTGGTCGGCCCGGCGCGTGCCAAGCAGCTGGTCATTCTCGGCGAAAATCTCGACCCGAAGCGCGCTTTGGATTGGGGGCTGGTCGATGAAGTGACCGCGCCGGGCGAAGCTTTGGCGGCGGCGCGCCGATTGGCGGCCAAAACCGCCGCCTTGCCGCCCTTGCCGGTGCGGATGAGCAAGCAGGCGATAAATGCCCATGCCCATGCGCTGAATTATGCCAGCTCCTATATGGATCGCGAGCAATATGCCCTGCTGACAGGGTCAGAGGAAAATAAGGCGGCCATTCGCGCCTTTTTCGACCGAAAAAAATCATCTTAGCTGCAAGGGAGAATATGATGCGGGTTGCAGGAAAAATGGCTTTTATCACTGGCGGGGCATCGGGTCTGGGCCGCGCCTCGGCGCTGATGTTGGCGCGCGAAGGCGCCAAAGTCGCCGTCACCGATATTAATGAACAGGGCGCGGCAAATGTGGCCGAAGAGATTAACGCGCTGGCACCCGGCCACGGCTTTGCCTATCGGCTTGATGTGACGGATGAAGCCAATTGGCAGGAAGCCTTGGCGCAGGCGCATGCCGATATGGGCGGGCTGAATGTGCTGCTCAATAATGCCGGTATTGGTGGCGGCTCGACCGTGGAAGAGACCGATTTCGAGACTTGGAAGCGCGTGCATGAGGTTGATACGGACAGCGTGTTTCTTGGCTGCAAATATGCCATCCCGCTCATGCGCGCCCATGCGCCCGGCTCCATCATTAATATCTCATCTATTGCCGGGCTTATCGCCGGGCATAATATGGCGGCTTATAATTCGGCCAAGGCAGGGGTTTGGCTTTTGTCCAAATCAGTGGCGCTGCATTGCGCCAAGCGCGGCTATCAAATACGCAGTAATTCGATACATCCGACTTTTATCGATACGCCAATTCTCGACCCGATGGCCGCCAATATCGGGCGCGATGAATTGCGCGCCAAACTTGCTCGGCAAGTGCCGCTCAATACGATTGGCGAGGCTGACGATGTTGCCTATGCGGTGGTCTATCTGGCCAGTGATGAAAGTAAATTTATGACCGGTGCCGAGTTGAAAATTGACGGCGGCATTTCTGCCATGTGACGGGAGGCTATCATGCTTACAAATGCCGATGATTATCCTTTGCACCAAACGCCGGAGCCAATGGCTTTTGCCGGCACGGATCGCAATTTTTATGACCGGTTTTTCTTCAATGGTTATTCGGCTGACGGCGCGGTGTTTTTCGCCGCTGCCTTGGGGGTTTATCCGCAATTAAACATTATGGATGCCGCCTTTTGCCTGAGCCTTGACGGGCGGCAATATAATTTGCGCGCTTCCAAGGAAATGAATGGCGACCGGCTTGATTTGTCCGTCGGGCCGATACGGGTGGAAATTGTCGCGCCCTTCGCCCATACGCGGCTGGTGATTGAAGATAATGAGCATGGGCTGAGCGGCGTGTTGGAGGCAGAAGCGCGCCACCAGCCAATTGAGGAGCCGCGCTTCACCCGTCGGCAAGGCACAAGGCTATTTATGGATTATACGCGCGCGACGCAAAATATTGTCTGGCGCGGTGAGATAAAGCTGAACGGGCAGGTGATAAATATTGAGGCTTGCCAAGGCACGCGCGACCGCAGCTGGGGCTTGCGACCGGTTGGTGCGCAAGACCCGCAAGCCGTTGTGCCGCCCATGGCGCCGCAATTTTACTGGCTGTGGACGCCGGTCAATCTGCCGCAAGCCTGCTTTTTCGTCCATAGCAATGATGATGGCGCGGGTGTGCCGTGGAACCGGCGCGCCGTGTTTGATGATTTGGCTTCGGCCAGCCGCAGCGAAATTGACCGCGTGACCATCAGCACAGATTATCGCCCTGACACGCGCCGGATTGACAGTCTGTCAATGGAGCTGGCCGTGCCGGGCGGCATGGCAGAGGTTACGATGCGCGCGACCGGGCCGGTATTTTATATGCAGGGTTTGGGCTACACCCATCCTGAATGGGGGCATGGCTTTCATCATGGCGCGTTGCGGGTTGATTTTGACGTGATGGCGCTGGCCGATGCCGAGGCCGCGCTGGCCAATGGGGCGATGCATCATTTACACATTCAGGCGCTGGCTGAGATAAGCCTGTCCGGTGCTTTGGGCGAAGCAAATGGCATTGGCGTGATGGAACAATTATTTATCGGGCCACATGCGCCAAGCGGCTTTGCCGATTTGCTCGATGGCATTGTCGCGCGCGCTGATGGCGCGGCTTGAGGGTGGTTTCATGGCACAGGATTCTGTTTTCATTCCCGATCATCCGTCGCAATTTTCAACCGAATGGCTGGCTGCCAAGCTCGGTCAACCTGCCGAGAAATTGGACGGCTTTACCTTTGAGCCAGTCGGCACGGGCCAGGTCGGTGACAGCTATCGCCTGCATTTGGACTGGAACATGGCGGGTGACTTGCCGCCTTCGCTGGTAGTCAAATGCCCGGCTGCCGATGCGACCAGCCGCCAGACCGGCGCCAATATGCATCTTTATGAGATTGAGACGCGCTGGTATCAGACATTGGCCAATGCCAGCGGCGTGCGCGTGCCGCATATTTATTACGCCGATATTGCCGAGAATATGACCGATTTTGTGCTGCTTATGGCCGATTGCGCGCCGGCCAGCCAGCTTGACCAAATGGCAGGGGCCAATAGCGCGCAAGTGCGCCTTGCGCTGGATGAGGCCGCCCGTTTGCACAAGGCACGCTGGAATGATGCGCGCTTGCACGATATTGCCTGGCTCAATTACAGCGCGCAAAATGCCGAAATGGTGAAGGCCGCTTTGCCGGTGATTTATCCTGAGTTCCGCGAACGCTATGCGCAGCGCCTGTCGGCTGACATTCTGGATATGGGCGCGGCCTTTATTGCCGGTTATGAAAAATATAGCGAGGCGCGCGAAACCCCGCTTGTGCTGCAACATGGCGATTTTCGGGTAGATAATATGCTGTTTAATGGCCAAGACCGGCCCTTTATTCTCGATTGGCAGACATTATCGGCCGGGCAGCCAATGGTCGATGTCGCCTATTGCATTTCCACCAGCTTTGCCGATGCCCAAAGCCGTCGCGCCCATGAAGAAAATCTGCTGCGCGCTTATTTGCAGGCGCTTGGGCCAGTGGCCGCGGATTATGATTTTGAGATGGCGTGGCAGGATTACCGGCGCGCCGCCTTTGCCGGATTTCTGGTTGCGCTGTTTTCGGCCATGGTGGTTGAGCGCACTGAGCGTGGCGATGAAATGTTTGCTGTCATGGCTGAGCGTTCGGGCTGGCAAGTGCTTGACCTTGACAGCCTCGCCGCATTGTGAGGCGCAAGTGCCATGGGGCTGGTCTGGCGCGCGGATTTTTGCTTTATTGACAGGATGAGTGTGAAGAGGAGCCACCATGTCTTACGAATGTTTTGATGTGACAATTGAAAACCGCATTGCCCATATTGTGATGAACCGGCCGGAGCAGCGCAATAATATGAATATTGCGTTTTGGAATGAATTGCCGGAAATCATCCGCAAAATCGACCATGACGCTGAGGCGCGGGTGATTGTCATTTCCTCAACCGGGCCGCATTTTTGCGCCGGTCTTGATATTTCCATGTTTTCCGGCGGCGGCGTTAAGGATGACAGCCAAGCGGTGCAGCGGCGACGCCAGGCCGGCGCGCGTTTCATGTCGCATGTCAAATTAATGCAAGACAGTTTCACCGCGCTGGAAAATTGCCGTGTGCCTGTGCTGGTCGCCATTCAGGGCGGCTGTATAGGCGGTGGCGTTGATTTGGCAACGGCTTGCGATATGCGCTATGCGACGCGCGATGCGTTTATGACGATTTATGAAACCAAAATCGGCATGACCGCCGATGTCGGCACATTTCCGCGCATTGTCAAACTCATCCCTGAAGGCATTGTCCGCGAGCTGGCCTATACCGGGCGGCGTATGCCGGCCGATGAGGCGCAAAGCGTCGGGCTGGTCAATCGGGTGTTTGAAACGCAGGAAGAAATGCTGGCCGGGGTGATGGAAATTGCCCGCGAAATTGCCGCCAATGCCCCGCTGGCGGTTTATGGCTGCAAAAAAGCAATCACCTATGCGCGCGACCATTCCACCGCAGATGGCTTGGACTGGATTGGCATGTGGAACGCTTCCATGCTGCAAAGCGACGAAATACAGGAAGCCTTTGCCGCGCGGGCCGAACAGCGCGAGGCTGATTTTGTTGATTTGCCCGGCATGGCGCGCAAGCTCGGCTAAGCTATTTGTTAAGAGGTAAGGGTATGGAACAGCGTATCACGCTCTTCAACACGCCTGTCTTGTCTCCCTTTTTGCGGGCGATTTGCTTGGTCATTATGCGGCTGATTGGCTGGAAATGCCCGCGTCCTGTGCCGCCTGATTTGGACAAATGCGTTGTGATTGTCGCGCCGCATACGTCGAATTGGGATTTTGCGCTGTTTCTGGTGATTGTCTTTGCCACCAAAATGCGCCTTGATGTCTTGATTAAAAACACGCTGTTTATCGGGCCGGTGGGCTGGTTTTTGCGCTATTGCGGCGGTGTGCCGGTAGAGCGCGCGCGCGCTTCTGCGCTGGTCAATCAGATGGTGCATCAGTTTGACAGCCGCCAGCGGCTTAATCTGCTGATAACGCCGGAAGGCACGCGCTCAGCGCGCACCCATTGGAAAACCGGCTTCTACCATATTGCCAAAGCCGCCAATGTGCCGATTGTGATTGCCTATCTGGACACGGCGACCAAAACCGTTGCCGTGCATGATATTGTCATGCCCGGCAATGATGTGGATGCCGATATGGCCAAAATTTACGCGCTATATGACAGCAAAACCGGGCTGAAGCCGCAAAATTATGCCTCACCCAATCGCCCCGGCCCGGATGTTGAAGCGTGAGCTGCGCTCAGCCCATATGGCAGAAAACCAGCTTATTGCCGTCGGCATCGCGCACATAACCGCCATAAAATGTCGGCATGCGTTCGCCCGGTGCGCCCTCATCGGTTGCGCCGAGCTCCAATGCTTTGGCGTAAATCGCATCGACATTTTCGCGGCTGCCAACCGGAATTGCCAGCATCGTGCCATTGCCATGAGTGGCTGCGCCGCCATCATAAGGGCCGCCAATGGCAATCATCGGTGCGCCCATGCCGGTGCCGTAAAAATATAGCCGCCCATTATTGAACAATTCCTTGGCCCCGATTTCGCCCAGCAAAGCAGTGTAAAAGTCGCGCGCTTTTTCAATATCATTGGCCCCCAAAGTCACATAAGCAAGCATGATTTATCCTCCCCATTATTGCTCTGGCAAAAGCCTACACGGATGGCGTGAGATTGCAATTGTCAAACGCGCATTTCCTTGGCACAATGCAAGCAAAGGGAGATTGACATGCTTGATGATACCGATAACAGCCGCGCCTCATTCCACGCTATGGTTGATGGCACGCAGGAAGACTATCAAAAAATTTCCGCCGCTTTTGGCGAATTTTCAAAAACCTTGCCTGACCGGGTGATGGAGCATTTGAAAATGTTGCAGGGCGATTTTGGCGGTTTTGCCGTTGACCGGTTTGAACACAGCCTGCAAACCGCAACCCGCGCCCATAAGGATGGCCGCGATGAGGAATATGTGGTTTGTGCGCTTCTGCATGATATTGGTGATTTGCTTGGCACGTTTAATCATGCCGAGCTTGGGGCGGCCATCATGAAGCCGTTTATTTCCGACGCCAATTATTTCATGCTGCAAAATCACGGCATTTTTCAGGGCTATTATTTCTTCCACCATATCGGCCTTGACCGCGATGCGCGTGAGCAATTTCGCGGCCATGAGCATTTTGAATATACGGCGCAATTCTGCCATCTCTATGACCAGGCCGCTTTTGACCCGACTTTCACTTCCATGAAGCTGGAAGAATTTGAGCCAATGATACGCCGGGTGATGGAGCGTCCGCGCAATTCCATTTATATGCGCGATGATGGCAGCACGGCGGTTTAAGCCGCTATTTGCTCTCCTATTTGCTCCCGCCATTTGCCAAGCAGCCGCAATCGGGTTAGAAGGAACGCATTGAACGGAGAGGTTGAATGCAATCCCTGCTTATCCTGATAAGCCAGATTATCCAGCTCTATATTTGGGTGATTATTGCCTCCGCCGTGCTGAGCTGGCTGGTCGCTTTTAATATTGTCAATATGCGCAATCGCTTTGTCTATATGGTGGGCGATGCGCTGAACCGGCTGACCGAGCCTGCTTATCGACGGATTCGCCGTTTTCTGCCGGATATGGGTGGGCTGGATTTGTCGCCGGTCATTCTCATTTTGGGCCTTATTTTCCTGCGTAATTTCCTGTTTGAAGTTTTTGGCGCGCTGCAATCGGGCGGAGCTTATTAATGGCGGCATTAAATGGTGACAAATTGATTGACGGCAAAATGATTGCCGCGAATTTGCGCGCGCGCATTGGCGAAGCGGTCGGTCAATTGCAAGCAAAACATGGCTTAACGCCGGGGCTGGCGGTTGTGCTGGTCGGTGAAGACCCGGCCAGCCAAGTCTATGTGCGCAATAAGGGCATTGCGACCAAAGAGGCGGGCATGACATCATTGGAGTTCCGCCTGCCGGCCGAGACGCCGCAAGAGGCATTGCTCGACAAGGTGCGCGCGCTGAATGAAGACGCCGATGTGCATGGCATATTGGTGCAGTTTCCCGTGCCGGCGCATATTTCGCAAAAAGCGGTGATTGAAACAATAAGCCCCGACAAGGATGTTGACGGGCTGCATCCGGTCAATGCCGGGCGTTTGGCATCCGGCTTGATTGCCGGGGCCGGTGCGGCGCTGACCCCTTGCACACCGCAGGGCAGTGTGATTTTGGCCAAACAGACTTTGGGCGATTTGACCGGCAAACATGCGGTGATAATTGGCCGGTCAAATCTGGTTGGCAAGCCGGTTGCTCAATTGCTGCTCAATGAAAATTGCACTGTCACCATTGCCCATTCGCGCACCGCTGATTTGCCACACCTGTGCCGCAGCGCCGATATATTGGTGGCGGCGGTCGGCATTGCCGAAATGGTTAAGGGCGATTGGGTGAAGCCGGGCGCTTGCGTGATTGATGTTGGCATTAACCGCATTGACGCGCCGGAAAAAGGCGCAGGCAAAACCCGCCTGGTTGGCGATGTCGCCTTTGCCGAGGCTTCAGAAAATGCCGCCCATATCACACCAGTGCCGGGCGGTGTCGGGCCGATGACCATTGCCTGCCTGCTCCGCAATACGCTTATCGCCGCCTGCCGCCAACACGGCTTGCCGGAAATGGATATTTAGCCCCGCCGCCCCAGCAATTTGAGCCGCAGCGCATTGAGCTTGATAAAGCCTTCCGCATCATGCTGGTCATAAACCGCGTCTTCTTCAAAAGTGACATGCGCTTCCGAATAAAGCGAATTGGGCGAGCGGCGCGACAGCACGCTGGCGCTGCCCTTATACAGGCGCAACGTCACCTCGCCGGAAACATGCGTCTGGCTGGCGTCAATTGCCGCTTGCAGCATGTCGCGCTCCGGTGAAAACCAAAAACCATTATAGATAAGCTCGGCATAGCGCGGCATCAGCTCATCTTTCAAATGCATGGCACCGCGATCCAGCGTGATGGATTCAATGCCGCGATGGGCGGCCAGCAAAATTGTCCCGCCCGGTGTTTCATAGACGCCGCGCGATTTCATGCCGACATAGCGGTTTTCCACCAAATCCAGCCGACCAATGCCATTGGCACCGCCCAGCTCATTAAGCCGCGTAAGCAGGCTGGCCGGTGACAATTTTTCGCCGTCAATCGACACCGCATCCCCGGCTTCAAACCCAATAGTGATATCGGTCGGCGTGTCGGGCGCTTCTTGCGGTGAGACAGTGCGCTGATAGACAAATTCGGGGCAAGCTTCGCCCGGGTCTTCCAGCACTTTGCCCTCGCTGGATGTGTGCAACAAATTGGCATCTACGGAAAATGGCGCTTCGCCGCGCTTGTCTTTCGGCACCGGAATCTGGTGCGCCTCGGCATAGGCAATCAACTTTTCACGGCTCGACAATTCCCATTCGCGCCATGGCGCAATCACTTTAATATCGGGATTGCAGGCATAATAGCCCAGCTCAAAACGCACTTGGTCATTGCCCTTGCCGGTCGCGCCATGGCACACCGCATCGGCACCGGTGGCGGCGGCAATCTCAACCTGCCGCTTGGCGATAAGCGGGCGCGCAATGGACGTGCCAAGCAAATAAACGCCTTCATAAAGCGCATTGGCGCGAAACATGGGAAAGACATAATCGCGGACAAATTCCTCGCGCAAATCCTCGATAAAAATCTCTTTTATGCCAAGCATTTCGGCCTTGGCGCGGGCCGGTTCCAACTCCTCGCCCTGGCCCAAATCAGCGGTGAAAGTCACCACTTCGCAGTCATAGCTTTCCTGCAACCATTTCAGGATAATGCTTGTGTCCAGCCCGCCCGAATAGGCCAGCACCACTTTTTCAATATCGCTTTTATCGCTCATGCTCTCGCTCCGCTTGCTGCCCGCTTTTAGCCTGTCCCAACAGGCGGGGCAAGGGGCGGATTGAAACCATTCCATTTCGGGCTATTTCTCCCGCATGACGATGAAAGACAGCCCATTTGACGATATGCGCGGCAGGGATGCGCCGCGCTGGCGGCTGGCGGAAGTGACCGATGAGCTGAATGCGCGGCCCTTCCCCGAATTTTCGCTGCCGACGCGGATTTTCCGTCTCTGTGTGAAGGGCCGCGAGGCCTATGCCTCGGTGCAGGCGGCATTGTCGGCTGTGCTGGATGGAGTGGATTGGGATGTTGCCGAGCAGGGCAAGCTCATTCGCGGCGTTTATCACAATGTGCGGGTCAATATTGAACGCCATACCGAGTTCACTTCCATCACGCTGATTGAGGAAAGCCAGGATACGCAATCGCTGGCCTCGGCCCTGCCGACCGGTTGGACGGCGGGCATTAGCGGCGATATTGTGGTGGCGGTGGATTGCAATGTGCGCGCCCGCGACACGCAAACCGCACGCCAATGGGTGTGCGCCAGTGCGCTGGAGGGCGGTCGCGCGACCGCCTATTTCAATTTTCGCGTCGCCGATGATGGCCATACAAAAATATTGCTGGAATTTGCGCCCGATTGTGACCCGCGCGATATTGGCCGCGTGTCTCTGCAAGTGCTTGAAATCGAGACTTATCGCTGTTTTGCCGCTTTGGGCCTGCCTGTGGCGCGCGCTGCCCAGCAAAGGCTGTGGGAAATTGCCGATATGATACCTTCCGCCCCGCCCGATTTGGACAATCAAAGCGAAGCCAGTGAGCGGTTTCAGATATTGTCGAAACTGGCCGGTGAGTTGGAGGAGATTTGGCGCGATACGTCTTTTCGCTTCAATGCTTGTTTTGCCTATTGGGGGCTGGTGCAGGCGCGGCTGACTTCTTTGGGCGAAGCGGCTTATGATGCGCGCATTTCGGTTGGCGGGTTTTTGGAGCGTCGGCTTGGCCCTGCCGTGACCACTTATGAATCTACCGCCCGCCAGCGCGATGATTTGGCCGATCAGGTGGAGAAATTGTCAACCGTTTTGCAAACCCGCATTGAGCTTGATTTACAGCGGCAAAACGCCGAATTGCTGCACTCGCTGAATAGCGGCACAGAGCGCCAATTGCGCTTGCAGCAAACGGTGGAAGGCGTGTCGGTGGTGGCGATAAGCTATTATGCGGTGAATTTGCTGGTCGAGCCGGTTTTGTGGCTGATGACGCGCCTGCCCTTGCCTTTTGCGCCGGGAGCCGGGTCAATCAAGGCGGCCTTGGTGGTGCTGGTCATTCCGGCGGTTTGGCTGGCCGTGCGGCGGCTGTTGCGCGCCACGGTGGGGCGTCACTAACCAATTGGTTTTTGCAATTGGCGGGCTTGCAATTCAGCCATTTTGCGCGCCGCTGCCGTTTCCTTCACACTGGCTGATTTCAACTGCCCGCAAGCGGCCATAATATCGCGCCCGCGCGGTGTGCGCACCGGGCTGGCATATCCGGCGCGATTGACAATATCGGCAAAGGCGGCAATCCGCGCCTTGTCGGAACATTCATAAGGCGCGCCCGGCCAGGGGTTGAACGGTATCAGATTGATTTTCGCCGGTATGCCGGCCAGCAATTTGACCAAAGCGCGGGCATCCGCGTCTGAGTCATTTATGCCTTTCAGCATGACATATTCAAAAGTAATGCGCTTGGCATTGGACAGGCCGGGCCAATCGCGGCAGGCTTGCAGCAGCTCGGCTATTGGGTATTTTTTATTCAGCGGCACCAATTCATTGCGCAATTCATCGGTCACGGCATGCAGGGAAATGGCCAGCATGACACCGGTTTTTTCGCCCATTGGCGGGATTTCCGGCACCACGCCGGAGGTTGACAAAGTAATGCGCCGCTTGGACAGGCCCAACCCGTCGCCATCGCCAATGACATTTATGGCGCGCGCCACATTATCAGGATTGTAAAGCGGCTCACCCATGCCCATCAGCACGATATTGGTGACTTTGCGATTGCCGCTATTGCTGTCGCCCGGCATGCCCCAATCGTCCAAATCATCGCGCGCGGCAACAACTTGGCCGACAATTTCTGCCGCCGTCAAATTGCGCACCAGTTTTTGCGTGCCGGTATGGCAAAAACGGCAGGTCAGTGTGCAGCCGACTTGCGAGGAAATGCACAAGGTTCCGCGATCGACTTCCGGAATATAGACGGTTTCCACCAAATGCCCGTCGGTCAGGCGGAACAGATATTTGCGTGTGCCGTCTTCCGAATAATGCGCTTCCAGTGTTTCCGGCCGCGCCAGCGTGTGCCGCGTCGCCAATGTTTCGCGCAAAGCCTTTGAGACATTGGTCATATCGTCGAAACTTTGCGCGCCATGCGTGTAGAGCCAGCTGTAAATCTGCGCGGCGCGCATGCGCAATTGTTTCTCCGGCACACCGGCTGCTTGCAGCGCATCGCGCAGCGCAGCGCGGTCAAGCCCGGTCAGGCTGCTGGCCGGTGAATCTGGATGTGTTTCAAACGCCTGTGTCACTATAGGCCACCGCGAGGCAATTTATTTCGACGCCGGGCAGGCCGCATCAAGCGCGCGCATGGCTGCGGTCACGCCTAGCAGGCTGTAGCTGTCCGTGGTCAGCGTGCCGCGTTTGGATGTGCCTTTGAAGACCAGCTCATTGCCGCGTTTCATTGCCGTGACCATTCTTGACTGGTCGGTCAGGCTTTCCAGCCATGCCCATTCAGCGGCGCCGGTTTTGGCCTTGACGCCGGTGAAAAAATTGAATGTGTCGCTGCCAATGCGGGCAAATGGGTTGGAGTCTTCGGAAAACGGATAGCCGATGCGCACCGATATTTCATTGCGCACACCCTGTCCGGGACGATGGGCAATGGTCAGAAATATATTGCCGCGCCGCACATTGGCGGGCCGCGTGCTGGCTGGTTCGCCAACAATAAAACACTGCTTGGTGGCCCCGTCGCCTTCGACATAGAGCCGCCAGCTTTTGAATGTGGCTTGCGGCCCTTTGGATTGCGCTCCGGATTGCGCTAAAGCGGCATTTGGCGCGCAAATTATCCACAGGGCGGCCAGTGCCAGACCAAAAAACGCCAAGCGCGCAAGTTGCTGACCTGTCTTGTTAAATTCTTTCTGCATCATGTCGGGCAGCATAAGGGCTTTGCCGGCAAATATCCAGTGCTTGCTTTCATCTCGTGAATAGCGTTTACTGGTGATGTAGGCGCATGCAATTTTATGCGCGCATTGAAAGGTCTGGAGACCATGTCGAGGAGCGGCCGGAACATCGGGTCCGCGCGAGGCGTTTTACAGGGGAGCGGGAGTACCGAAAAAGGCAGTGCCTATTTCGCCGACCTTATAGAATCCATCGCCAGGAATAAGAATCGTGACGCATTTGCTGAGTTATTCGAGTATTTTGCGCCGCGATTAAAAGGCTATTTGCTGCGGCTTGGCACGTCTGAGGGCCAGGCCGAGGAAGTGGCACAGGAAGCCATGCTGTCGGTCTGGCGCAAGGCGCATTTGTTCAACCGCAAGCTGGCCGCGCCATCAACTTGGATTTTTACCATAGCGCGGAACCGCCGCATTGATATTTTGCGGCGCCAGCGTTTCCCCCAAATTGACCCGGATGACCCGACTTTGGTGCCGGAAAACCCGCCACAGCCGGATGATGAAATTATTGTCGCGCGGCAAGGCGAAAGCGTGCGGGCGGCCTTGGAAAACCTGCCGGATGAGCAGCGCGAATTGGTGCGGCTGGCATTTTATTCCGGCTGGTCGCACAGCGAAATCGCCAATCGCACCAATCTGCCGCTTGGCACGGTGAAATCGCGCTTGCGCTTGGCTTTTGCGCGCTTGCGCAATGAGTTGGATGGCCGCCTTTAAGGGGTGAATTGCGCGCCTTGCGGGCCGCCGGGCATAACCGGCCGGTCGGCAAACCGGCCCAATGTCTGCAAGCGGTCATACATGACAATCGCCCCGGCAATTTGAACATTGATGCAAAAGCGTGTGGGAATGCGGATGACATGGTCGCAGCGCGCCCGACAATCTTCCGATAAAGCGCCGCGTTCCGGCCCCAAAATATAGGCCGCACAGCGCGGGTGGGTGAAACTGGGCAAATCCACCGCTTCGTCGAGCAATTCAATGCCAACCATGGCGCAGCCCTTGGGCAGGCGCAGCGCGTCGAAATCGTCAACATCATACCAAGGCACGGAATCACGGGTTTGCGATGTGTCAGAGCGCATGTCGCGCACCCGGTAATGAGCATTGACGGTAAACACAAAACCGGCTCCGAAAGCATGGGCCGAGCGCATCAGATTGCCCATATTCATGGGCTTGGACACGCCCTCTACACCAATCCCGAAATAGCCTTTCATGCCACTCCAACCTTGCCAAGCTTTCGGCTTTGCTTATGATAACCCATGCTAATCAGCCTCGCGGTAAAAAGAAAGACCGCGAAATCAAGGGAGGAAAATTAATGAAAGCCGTTTTGTGTAAAGAATATGGGCCGCCGGAAACGCTGGTCATTGAAGATGTCGCCTCGCCGGAACCGAAAGCAGGCGAAGTCTTGCTGCATGTTCATGCCGCCGCCGTCAATTTTCCCGATGTGCTGATTATTGAAAATAAATACCAGTTCAAGCCGCCCTTGCCATTTTCGCCGGGCGGCGAAGTAGCGGGCACAGTGGCCGCGCTTGGCGACGGCGTAACCGGCCTGTCGGTTGGCGACCGCGTTATCGGCTCATGCGGTTGGGGCGGCTATGCCGAGGAAATCACCATTCCGGCGGGCAGTTGCATCCCGATTCCCGATGCAATGGATATGCAGACTGCCTCGGCGCTGGTGCTGACCTATGGCACGTCGCATTATGGGCTGAAAGACCGCGCCAAATTGCAGCCGGGCGAGAAATTGCTGGTCATGGGCGCTGCCGGCGGCGTTGGCCTTGCCGCTGTTGAATTGGGCAAGGCAATGGGCGCGCATGTGATTGCCGCCGCCTCGACCCAAGAAAAACTGGATGTCTGTGTCGAGCATGGCGCCGATGCGACATTGCTTTACCCATCCGGTGAGATGGACAGGGATGAACAGCGCGCGTTTTCCGACAAAATCAAGGAAATGACTGACGGGCAGGGCGCTGATGTGATTTATGACCCGGTTGGCGGCAGCTATGCCGAGCCGGCTTTGCGCGCGACCAATTGGGAAGGGCGCTATTTGGTAATTGGCTTTGCCGCCGGCCCGATTCCGAAAATTCCGCTTAATCTGGCTTTGCTGAAAAGCTGCCAGATTGTCGGCGTTTTCTGGGGTGCTTTCACGGCGCGTAACCCTGAAGCCAATCGGCAAAATCTCAATGAATTGATGGAAATGTATGCCAATGGCCAAATTCGTCCGCATATTTCCGGCACATTTCCGCTTGAAGACGCCGCCTCGGCCCTGAAGATGATGGCCGACCGCAAGGTTAAGGGTAAGGTTATTCTGACCACTGACCGGCTTGGTTAGCCGTCAGCGTGGCCGACACGACCCAACAAAATACAGCAGGGGCGCCGAGGGATAATCGCCTTGGCGCCCTTTGGTTGCTGGCCTCGGCGGTTTTGTTTACCGGTACCAGCATATTGGTGAAAATCCTCGGACAAAGCCTGCACCCGTTTGAGATTTCTTTTTTCCGCGCCATGGTCGGGCTGGTTTTGCTGATGCCGCTATTTTACCGTTCCGGCGGCATAAAAGCGGGCATAGCGACGCAAGTGCCGGCGCTGCAATTTCTGCGCGGCGCGGTCGGCTCGGTGGCGATGTTTTGCGGCTTTTATGCCATTGTTCACTTGCCGCTGGCCGACGCACAAGCGATTAGCTTTTCGCGCAATCTGTTTATCGTTCCGCTGGCGGCAATGATACTTGGCGAGGTGATTGGCCTGCGCCGAAGCCTGGCGGCGGCGGTTGGTTTTGTCGGGGTTTTGATTATGCTGCGCCCGGGGTCGGATTTAATGTTTTCCATTCCGGCTCTGACCGCGCTCAGCCATGCTGTGCTGGTGGCTTTGGCGACGATATTAGTGTCAATCGTGTCGCGCTATGACCGGCCGGTGACATTGATGTTTTACACAAATGTTGTTGGTGCCTTGCTGATTGCCGTGCCGACAATTTTTGTCTGGCAAATGCCGACCGGGCGCGAATTTGTGCTGCTATTACTGATGGGTGGGCTGGCTATGGCGGCGCATAATTGCTTCATCCGCGCCTTTGCCATTGGCGAGGCCAGTGCGATTGCGCCGGTGGATTATTCGCGCCTTGTCTTGGCCGCTATTGCCGGTTTCATGCTGTTCGGCTCCGTGCCGGATGGTTATACGATTATTGGTGCGGCGATAATTGTGGCGGCCAGCCTTTATATTGTACGCCGCGAAGCGCAATTGCAACGCGCCGCCTCCATTGTGCCGCAACAGGGCCAATAGGCTTTGCCCGTTCCGCGTGTAAAGAAGACTTGTCAGCCCGCAACACTGCGCCTATTCTCCAGCCAATCATGTTCAAATAGGGAGACAGACAATGAAATTGGACTCAAACATTACGGCCATTATTACCGGCGGCGCATCCGGTCTCGGGGAAGCGACAGCGCGTATGCTGGCAGAAAAAGGCGTTAAAATCGGCATTTTTGATTTGAATGAAGAAAAAGGCGAAGCCGTGGCCGCCGAGCTTGGCGGCTGTTTTGCCAAAGTCAATGTCACCAGCGAGGAAGAAGTGGATGCCGGTTTTGCCAAAATCCGCGAGGCGCTGGGGCAGGAGCGGATTTTGATTAATTGCGCCGGCACCGGCAATGCGATTAAAACCGCCTCGCGCAATAAGGAAACCGGCGAAGTCTCGCATTTTCCGCTCAATGCTTTTGACCTGATTATTCAAATCAATCTGGTTGGCACATTTCGCTGCATCGCCAAATCGGCTGCCGGTATGATGTCGCTTGACCCGCTCGAAGACGGCGATCGCGGCGCGATTGTTAATACCGCGTCTGTGGCAGCCGAGGATGGCCAGATTGGCCAGGCGGCTTATTCGGCATCCAAGGGCGGCGTGGTCGGCATGACATTGCCGATTGCCCGTGATTTGTCGCGCGAAGGGATTCGGGTGAATACGATTTTGCCCGGCATTTTCAACACGCCCTTGCTGGCCGGTGCGCCGGATAATGTGAAACAGGCTTTGGGGGCCATGGTGCCCTATCCGCCGCGTTTGGGCATGCCGGAAGAATATGCCAAACTGGCCTGCACCATGTGTGAAGTCAGCTATTTCAATGGCGAAGATGTGCGCCTTGACGGCGCTATCCGCATGGCACCGCGCTAGGGCGGCCCTTAAACATCCCGCAATGTGGCGGGCAGCAATTGACAGCCGGCGATTTTCCATGATCCGTCCGGCTGTTTTTGCATGATATAATTCAAATGATGGGTCAGGCCGCCAGCATCAACAATAAAGGCCTCTTGGCGGCGCATATTGGCATGCGCCTGAATATTGCGCGAACGGGCAGCGAAGCTCAGCTTATGGGCATTGAGAACCGGTTTGTAATGCGCCCTGACCATGGCCATAAAATCGTCCGGTGCGCCAAATTGCGCCTGAATATCGGGCGCTGCATAAGTATAGGCCGCGCGCTCATCACCGCGCCGGAAAGCATCTACTTGCTCACTTATCGCGGCGCGAATGGCAATATCATCGGCGGGCAAGGGCTGTGGCTGGGCTTTTTGCCACAGCGCCGTGGCCGCAGCCGCCAGACCCAGCAACACCAATATGACAATATCGCGGCGGGTCAGAACCCTATTTGCGTCGGCCTGCGGCACCGGCTGTTTTATCCATAAATTTGGCCATTTCCATGTCAAGGGCAGAAAGCCCGCCCGCATCATGGGTGGTCAGCGTGACATTCACTGTTTTATAGACATTGGCCCATTCCGGGTGATGGTCGAGTTTTTCGGCCATCATGGCCACCCGGCTCATCCAGGCAAAGGCGGCATTGAAATCGGCAAAAACAAATTGCTTTGTCATGCGTTTATGCGCTTTGTCAGCCTTCCAGCCGGAAAGTTTATCCAATGCAGCCTTTGCCGCCTTGGCTGTCAGTTTTTCGGCCATATCGGCTCCTTTCTGTTACCCGCCAGTTTTGTTACCTGCCAGTTCTGTTACCCGCCAGTGTCGCGCCCTTTATCTGCCGGTCGGGGCAGACTTAAAGCCAGTCTTACGGACAGACATTGGGGGCGTTTTCATGCACCGCATCAATTTCCGAGAGCAATTCCTCGCTTAATTCAACATCTATGCTCGTCACAGCAAGTTTCAACTGCTCCATTGTGGTTGCGCCGATAATATTGGAGGTAACGAAACTGCGTGTGGTGACATATTGATTGGCCATTTGCGAAGCGTCGAGACCGTATTTTTCGGCCAAGGCCAAATAGGCTGATATTGCCTTATCGGCACCGGGTGTCTCATAGCGTTGCAAGCGGTCAAATAATTGCTTGCGCGACCCTTGCGGCAAAGCGCCATTTTGATATTTGCCGGTCAGATAGCCTTGCGCCAAAGGCGAATAGGCCAGCAGGCCAACCCCTTCGCGGTGATAAATCTCGGCGCTGCCCATCTCATAAATCCGGTTGACCAGATTATAGGCGTTTTGCACGGACACAATGCGCGGCAGGTTTGAATTAACTTCCGCATGGTGCAGAAATTTCATAATGCCCCAAGGCGTTTCATTGGACAGGCCGAAATAGCGCACTTTGCCGGATTTTTGAATATCGGCCAGCGTTTCGAGAATATCACCAATGCGGTTAATCTCATCACCGAGATGCTTATAGGCCATGCCGCCGCCAAACAGGGCAATCGGCCGGTCGGGCCAGTGCAATTGATATAAATCGACATAATCGGTTTGCAGGCGGGCCAGGCTTTTATCAATCGCTTCGTGAATATGCGCGGCTGACTGTTCGGTCGCGCTGCCATCATCGCGCAGCCATTTCATGCCGGAACGCCCGGCCACTTTGGTCGCCAGTATCACCTTGTCGCGATTGCCATTTTTGGCAAACCAAGTGCCGATGATTTCTTCTGTTTTGCCTTGGGTTTCGGCGCGTGGCGGCACGGCATACATTTCCGCCGTATCGAAAAAATTAACGCCCATATCAAGGGCATAGTCCATTTGCTCATGGCCCTCGGCTTCGGTGTTTTGCTGTCCCCATGTCATTGTGCCAAGGCAGATGGCGCTGACATTTAAGTCGGTATGTCCAAGTTTACGATATTCCATAGCGGTTCCTCCTGTTAAATTGCTGTCCGTTTATGGCGGCTGTCCGGCCGATTATTGCGCGCGGCTTTGCCGGTTTGCCATGGCATTGCCTGTTGTTTGGTCAATCAGGGCTTCCACATATGGCAAAATGCGGCTGACAATTACTTCAATGCCCTGCTTGTTGGGGTGAATCCCGTCGGCCAGATTGAGCGTTTTTTGACCGGCGACACCATCAAGAAAAAACGGATAATGCAGCATGTCAAAACGCTTGGCCAATGTCGGGTAAATCATGTTGAACGCGTCGCCATAGCGGCGACCGAGATTGGGTGGTGCCAGCATACCGGCCAGCAAAACCGGCAGGCCGCGCTGCCGCAGTTTGTCGGCTATCGCCTCAAGATTACGGGCGGTAATTTCCGGTGAAATGCCGCGCAGCGCATCATTGGCGCCCAATTCAACAATCACCGCATCAGTGCTGTCGGGCATGACCCAATCAAGCCGCGCCAGCCCGCCGGAGCTTGTATCGCCGGACACGCCGCCATTAACAATCTGCACATAATGGCCGCGCGCGCGCAAGGCGGCTTGCAATTGCGGCGTAAACCCGTCGCCCGGCGGCAGGCCATAACCGGCGGTCAGGCTGTCACCAAGGGCGAAAATCTCAATCACCTTATTTTGCGCCGCAGCTTTATCGCCTGCCTGCGCTTTGCCTTCAGCGCCGGTCAAACCGGGCGACCAAAGCAGAAATAAGGCCGCCAGCGCCCATATAGGCCAGCCAAAACGGGCTTTTATGGCAGACAGATTTTGCCGCGCGCGCCGTTTCACTCTATATCTCAACACATCAGGCCTCCCGCCTGTCAACTCCGCTTCATAGGTGCGAAAGATTTCAAGGGCGTGTTCAATGATTCAGGTCGATAATCTCGAAGTTACACTGCCCAGTCGGGCGGGCGACGTCAATATCCTTCGCGGCATTGATTTGCAGGTCGCCGCCGGAGAGAAGCTGGGCATTATCGGCCCGTCAGGTTCCGGCAAGACGACTTTGCTGATGGTGCTGGCCGGTTTGGAGCCACCCGGCAAAGGTCATGTCCGCGTTGCCGGTTATGATTACGGGGCCATGGATGAAGATGCGTTGGCGCGTTTTCGCCGTCATCATGTCGGCATTGTCTTTCAGTCATTCCATCTTGTGCCGACTATGACCGCGCGGGAAAATGTTGCCTTGCCGCTGGAACTGGCAGGCGAAAAAAATGCCGCCGCGCGCGCTGCCGATTTGCTTGGCGAGGTTGGGCTGGGCGCGCGCCTGTCGCATTATCCGATGCAATTATCCGGCGGCGAGCAGCAACGCGTTGCATTGGCGCGTGCTTTGGCGGCCAATCCGCAAGTGCTGTTTGCCGATGAACCGACCGGTAATCTCGACCAATCCACGGGCGAACAAATTATGGCGCTGATATTGCGGCTCGCCGAGGCGCGCGGCACGACCCTTGTTTTGATTACCCATGACCGCGATTTGGCGCAGCGTTGTGACCGGGTGGTCACCATGCGTGACGGGTGCATAACCGATAATGGCTGACACAGCGCATAAACCGCTTGGCTGGCGGCTGGCCGTGCAACTTGCTGCGCGCGAAATGCGCGACGGGCTGGGCGGCTTTCGCATTTTCCTCATGTGCCTGATATTGGGCATTTCCACCATTGCTGCGGTTGGCTCGCTTTCGGCTTCGCTGGTTGGCGGCATGGCGGCGCAAGGTCAGGCGATACTTGGCGGCGATATTGATTTCCGGCTTGTCCATCGCGCCGCCTTCAAGCAAGAGCGCGATTGGCTCGACCGGCAGGGCACAGTGTCGGAAATTGCAACCATGCGCGCCATGATACGCTATGGCGATGAGGCAATGTTGGCCGAAGCCAAATCCGTCGATGCCGCCTATCCGCTTTACGGCGCGGTGAAAACAGCACCGGACACGCCGCTGTCAGAGCTGGCGGCCGGGCCGGAAACCGCAATTGACGGCACGGGCGGCGATATATACCCGGCCATGGCGGAAAAAGGTCTGTTCGACCGGCTGCAATTGTCAATTGGCGATGTGGTCAGCATTGGCGATATTCGCTTGCGACTGATTGCCGAATTGGCGCATGAGCCGGATCGCACGGCAGGCGGCTTTCCGTTGGCCCCGCGCTTGCTGGTCTCCCATGCCACATTGCGCGCCGCCGGATTGTTGCAACCGGGCAGTCTGGTCAATTTTCACTATCGCATCAAATTATCGGACACAGCCAATGTTGCCGAGGTGAAAGCGGTCTCGGCACGCGCGGCGCAAGATTTTCCCAATGCCGGATGGCGTATTCGTGACCGCGCCGATGCTTCGCCTTCGCTGCGACGCTTTATTGAACGCCTCGGCCTGTTCCTCACACTGGTCGGTTTGACGGCACTGGTGGTTGGCGGTGTCGGCGTTGGCAATGCAATCACCGCCTATATTGAAAAACGCCGCGAAAGCATTGCGGTAATGAAGGCGCTGGGGGCTTCAGGCCGGTTTGTGTTTCGTATTTATGCCACGCAAATTGCCGCGCTGACGCTGGTCGCCACCGGCATTGGCCTGTCAATTGGGGCGGCAACACCTTGGCTGTTGCAAGCATTGGCCGGCGCCTTATTGCCGGTTGAGTTGCAAATGGCGCTGTTTGCCAGACCGCTTTTGGCGGCGGCCGGGTTTGGCCTATTGGCGGCGGCGGCTTTTGCGCTTTGGCCGCTGGGGCGCGCCGAAAAAATGCCGGTGACCGGACTTTTCCGCAATGATGCGCCGCAAGCCGCGCACCGGCCTTCCTTGTTTTACCTTGCCGCGATAGGTGCCTGTTTTGCCGGTTTGCTGGCACTGGCCTTGGTGATTTCCGAACGCCGCGATGTCGCGCTGTGGTTTGGCATTGGCGTCGGCCTGTCTTATCTGGCCTTGCGGTTGACCGCCGGTGTGATTGTCTTTCTGGCCGGTAAAACCGCGCCGCTGGTCAGCGATGGCCGCCCGGCCTTGCGGCTGGCGCTGGCCAATATCACCCGCCCCAATGCGCCGGTGCGGGCGGTCGTGCTGTCAATCGGCCTGTCGGTTGCGCTTTTGTCGGCAATTTCCATGGTGGATGGCAATATCAACCGGCAAATACAGGGCGATTTGCCGGCGCGCACGCCATCTTTCTTTTTCCTCGATATCCAGCCCACGCAAATTGACCGTTTTCTGGCCGCGTCCGAGGCTTTTGGCGGCATTGGCGATGTTGAAAAATTGCCCATGCTGCGCGGTCAAATCATGGCGATAAATGATACGCTGTCGCGCGATTTATCGCCGCCGCCGGAAGCGGCGTGGATTTTGCGCGGCGATAGGGGGCTGACCTATGCGGTTGACCCGCCCGAAGGCGGCGCATTGGTTGAGGGGGATTGGTGGCCCGCCGATTATACCGGCCCGCCCTTGATTTCCTTTGATGCCGATATTGCCCGCGCTTATGGTATTGGCATTGGCGACCGGATTCGCGTCAATGTGCTCGGGCGCCCACTGACCGGCGAAATTGCCAATTTGCGCCATGTCGATTGGGAATCGGGCGGTATGAATTTTGTCATGGTGTTCTCGCCGCATCCGTTGAAAAGCGCGCCGCATAGTTTTCTGGCCAGCATGAGCATGGCCGAAGACCGCGAACCGGCATTTGCCCGCATGGTGGCGCGGGACTATCCCAATGTCACCATTATCCGCGTCAAAGAGGCGATGGAGACTTTTGCCGGCATTTTGAACAATCTCGGTTTGGCGGTGCGCGCCATGAGTGGTGTTACCTTGCTGGCCGGTATTTTGGTGCTGGCCGGGGCGATGGCGACCGGTCACCGCGCCCGCGTTTATGATGCGGTGGTGATGAAAGTGCTGGGCGCGACGAGGCGGCGCATTTTGCTGGCCTATATTCTCGAATATGCGCTGATGGGGCTGGCCGCTTCGCTGATTGCCGCTGCTGTTGGCACGCTGGCCTCCTGGGGGCTGGTGGCCGGTGCCATGCAAGCCAATTGGGTGTTTTTGCCGGTGACATTGGGCCTGACCATATTCGGCTCGGTCTCTCTGACCATTATTTTGGGGCTTTTGGGCACATTTAACGCGCTGGGCGCGGCGGCAGCGCCGGTTTTACGCGCACAATAAGCAAATTGACCCGAAACATTGGCTTTGATGTCTTGAAATTGACAAAATTTATGCCGATATTAAGAGGGTAAAGATTCTGACACGAAAGGGATGTCCAAATGTCTGAGAATTGGTCGAATGAAGCACAAACGGGCGCAGCGTCGCAGGAAGCGGCGCGCGACATTGATGTCGGCCTGCGGATTTATATGACGAAAGTCTATAATTATATGGGGCTTGGCCTGCTGTTTACGGCGATTTCCGCCTATATTGGCGCAGCCTCCGGCATTTATATCGCCTTGGCGCAAACGCCGCTTATCTGGCTGGTTGTGCTGGCTCCGCTCGGCATGGTGCTGTGGCTGAGTGTGCGGCTGCATAAAATGTCGGCAGCGCGTGCCCAAGCCATGTTCTGGATTTATGCGGGGCTGACCGGCCTGTCGTTTTCCTATGTGCTGCTGGCCTTTACCGGCGTCAGCGTTGTCCGCACTTTCCTGATTACCGCCGCCTCTTTCGGCGCGCTCAGCCTTTATGGCTATACCACCAAGCGCGATTTATCGGGCATGGGGTCGTTTTTATTCATGGGGCTGATTGGCATTATTCTGGCTTCTGTGGTGAATTTCTTCATGCAAAGCTCGGCGCTGCATTTTGCCATTTCGGTGATTGGTGTGCTGGTCTTTGCCGGTCTGACGGCCTATGACACGCAGGATATTAAGCGGATTTATTATAGCGGCGATAGCCGCGAAATTGCCGAAAAGAAAGCCGTGATGGGGGCGTTGCGCCTGTATCTCGACTTTATCAATATGTTCTTGTTCCTGCTGCAATTTATGGGCAATCGCGACTAGGCTTGAACAGGCTGAGTTAAAAAACCCCGGCCAGTTTTGACTTCGGTCTTCACTGTGCCGGGGTTTTATATGCCCGATTAAACAATGGCCAGATTTTTGCGCTCGAAAAACCGCAACAGCGCGGGCAAATCATGGCCACGGCGCAACACCCGCCCATCCATGGCGCGCAGCGCATATTGCCCTTGTTTGCGGTGCAAGGCGGGGATTTTTTCGACCCGATAAAGCGGCATTTCGCTGCTGCGCCGGAAAATATCAAAACCGGCCGCCTGATGCCCGTCGGAAATCGCATAATCGCGCCATTCTCCGGCAGCGACTTGGCGGCCATAGACATTCAGTAATGCGCCGAGTTCCTTGCGGTTCCACATGACCCGCTTGGGTGGCGCTGCGGCCAGCCGCCTTTCGCGTTCAAAGGCATTGGCGACCACAACCAGAGATTTGCGTTTAGCCATGCCCCATGGTGCGGGTTGGCGGCGCGATTTGCAAGTGTTTTGCCGATTTTTTGAAAATGCCGCTAAATTGCCTTATTTTCGCCCCGCCTCGGTCGCAATCGCATTTTATCAAAGACAGGCTTGAAGAGCTCGGCCCGAGCCGCTTTAACACTCCTCCTCCCAACGTCATGGGCGGTTCGGGCCACATTCCCGCCAAGTCCTGCTCTTATTCGCACTTGCGTCGCCCGCCTTCCTCTTCTAAGTCTTGAGCCATGATTGAAATAGACCGGTTGGTAAAAAAATTTGGTGATTTCACTGCTGTGAACGGCCTCAGTTTTGAGGTGGCGCGCGGTCAGGTGATGGGTTTTCTCGGCCCCAATGGGGCGGGTAAATCAACCACGATGAAAATGCTCACCGGTTTTTTGCGCCCGACCGCCGGCACGGCGCGCATTGCCGGTCTCGATATTTGCACCCAGACCCGCGCCGCCCAGCAAATTTTTGGCTATCTGCCCGAAGGCGCGCCTGCCTGGCCGGATATGACGCCGCGCCGTTTTCTGGAATTTATCACGCAAATTCGCGGCATGGATAAAGCCGGTGCGCGCGCGGCGATGGGCCGAGCGATAGAGATGACCGAATTGCACGGCGTTCTTGACCAGCCCATTGACACGCTGTCGAAAGGTTTCCGGCGCCGTGTCGGGCTGGCACAGGCAATCGTTCACGACCCCGATGTGCTGGTCATGGATGAGCCGACAGACGGGCTTGACCCGAACCAGAAATTTCAGGTGCGCCGCGCCATTGCCGATATGGCCGCCAATAAAGCGATTGTCATTTCCACCCATATTCTTGAGGAGGTGGACGCGATTTGCACTGATGCGATTATTGTTGATCGCGGCGAGATTGTTGCCGCCGGCTCGCCCTCCATGCTGGCGGCGCGCTCACGCTTTGCCGGTGCGGTGACACTGACGGTGGCGACGCCATTGGCCGATAAAGTGGCTGACAGCCTGGCCACCCTGTCCGGCACAAGGCTGGAGCGGCGCGCGCGGGGCGGTGAGACCAATCTGCATATTTTCGCCCTTTCCGGTGCCTCGGACGGGCTGCTGGAAATGGTGCGCGCCCATATTGCCGATGCCAATTGGCCGGTGCAGGCTTTGGCGCTGGAAACCGGGCGGCTGGATGATGTGTTTGGCCAGCTGACCGGCAAGCCGCGCCATGATGATGAAGAGGCACGCGCCTGATGCACCAGCTTGCCACCATCACCGCGCGCGAATTTTACAGCTATTTCGCCACGCCTTTGGCCTTTGTCTTTATCATTGTGTTTTTGTTGGCCAATGGTCTGGCGACATTTTATCTCGGCGCTTGGTTTGATATGGGGCAGGCCGATTTAACGTCGTTTTTCATGTTCCATCCCTGGCTGTATTTGTTTTTTCTGCCTGCTATTTCCATGCGCCTTTGGGCTGAAGAAAGGCGCAATGGCTCGATTGAATTATTGCTGACCCTGCCTGTGCCATTGGCGGCTATTGTGCTGGGCAAATATCTTGCCGCGCTGGCCTTTTCCGGCCTGGCTCTGGCGCTGACATTTCCGATATGGCTGACGGTGAATTATCTTGGCGCACCGGATAATGGGGTGATACTGGCCGGTTATCTCGGCAGTTTGATGCTGGCCGGTGGTTATCTGGCGATTGGCTCAGCCCTGTCGGCGCTGACCCGCAATCAGGTGATTGCCTTTGTTATTTCCGTGGTGGCGTGTTTTTTGTTCACCGTCTCCGGCGCGCCGCTTGTGCTGGAATTGGTGCAAGGTTGGGCCCCGCCTGCCTTGGTTGAGACGCTGGCCGGCATTTCCCTGCTGACGCATTTTCGCGCCATTGCCGGTGGCGTGATTGATTTGCGTGATATTGTATTTTTCCTCACCCTTATCGGTGTTTTTCTGGCCGCCACCATTGTTATTGTTGACATGAAAAAGGGAGAGGGCGCATGAGCCGCATGCACCATCTTTTGCGCGCCCTTCCGGTTCAGCAAATGCCGGTTCACGCCGTGGCGCTGGTTTTGCTGCTGGTTATTTTTGTCAGCTTCAACCTGTTTGCCAATACTATGTTCCGTTCGGCGCGGCTGGATTTGACCGAAAATGCCCTGTTCACGCTCAGCCCCGGCACACGCAATATTCTGGCCAAGCTTGAAGAGCCGGTGGCGTTGAAATTCTATTATTCGCAGGAGCAAGCCGCCGACAGCCCTGCGGTGCGCTTGCTGGCCGGGCGGGTGCGCGACATGCTGGAAGAAATGGTCAATGCGGCCAATGGACGATTGACGCTTGAGATTATCGACCCGGCGCCGTTTTCCGAAGCCGAAGACCGCGCCGTGGCGCGCGGGCTGGTGGCGCGTCCGGCCGGCAATGGCGCGGCGATTTATTTTGGTTTGGTCGGCACTAATTTGGTCGATAATGTCGAAGTCATTGCCTGGTTTGCCGAGGAGCGCCAGCAATATCTCGAATATGATTTGGCGCGGCTGATACATAATTTGGCGCAGGCCGAAAAGCCGGTATTGGGCATTGTCTCCAATTTGCCGCTTGATACGGGCGCGGGCGGGGTGATGGCGGCGATGCGCGGTCAGTCGCAACCCTTTTTGATTTATGCCGAATTAACCGACCGTTTTGAAGTGATGTTTATCACTGCCGATACGGTGCGGATACCAAGCAAAGTCGATGTCATGCTGCTGGCTCATCCGCGCCCGCTAACCGATATTCAGGCTTATGCGATTGACCAATTTGTCATGCGCGGCGGGCGGGTGATTGCCTTTATTGACCCGCAATCGGAAGTCAGCCTGACAGCGGGCCCGAATGGCGAAGCCTTGCGCGGCTATACTGAGCAAAGCAATCTGCCGCGCTTGATGCGGCAATGGGGCGTGCAAATGTCCGATGGGCTGATTGTGGCCGACCGCAAGGCCGCCCAGCGCGTGGCGACCGGCCGCGATGCGCGGCGCGTGCTGGCCGATTATATTCTCTGGATGGCTTATGGCCCGGCGCAAATGAATGGCGATGATTTGATTACCGCCAATATTGACCGGCTGAATATCGGCACGGTCGGCGCGCTGATGCGCTTGCCCGATGCGACAACTGAATGGCGGCCGCTGGTCACGTCTTCCGATGAGGCCATGCTGATGACCCGCGATTATGTTTTGACCGCCCCGACACCGGATGATTTGCTGCGCCGTTTTGCAATTGGTGATGCGCCCTATACGATAGCCGCGCGCCTGTCAGGTCAGGTTGATACGGCATTTCCCGACGGCCCGCCGGATATGGAAAACAGCAATAAGCAGCGCGCCAAGCCCGACCGGCACATGAGCAGCACTGACGCGGCCAATATTGTGATTTTTGCCGACAGCGATTTTTTCGATGACCGTTTCTGGGTCAGCGAACAAAATTATCTTGGTCAGCGTTTCGGTGTGCCGATTGCCGATAATGGCAAGTTTTTGCTCAATGCGGTTGAAAATCTGATGGGGTCGAATGATTTGATTTCGCTGCGCGGGCGTGAGCGTATTGCCCGCCCTTTCACCCGCATTGAGGCGCTGCGCAAGGCGGCGGAAGCGCAATTTTTGGCTGAAGAGGAAGCCCTGCTGATGCGGATAGAGGCGGCACAGGCCGAGCTGGATAATTTGGAGCAAGGCGGGGCAAGATTGGTTGATGCCGAAGCGGCCAATCGGCGCGTGCGCGAGGAATTGCTGTCGGCGCGCCAGGCCTTGCGCAAAGTGCAGGGCGATTTGCGCCGCGATATTGACCAATTGGAAGCGCGGCTGACTTGGTTGAACATTGCCCTCATGCCGGTGCTGGTCGCGCTTGCGGCCATGTTGTTTGGCTGGCGCCAGCGCAAGCGGCGTTTGGCGACACAGCAAGCGGGCGGGCTGTTGGTCGTGGCGCAAATGCCGGATGATGAAAGCAGGGGTGGCTGATGGAAGTAACCCGCCTTTTGCGCCCATTATCCATTATCGCCGCGCTGGGTGTAGTGCTGGCCGGTTTGGCGCTGGTCACTGACCGGCCGGTCAATGCGCTGGCCCCGCCGGAGATTTTCCTGCCCGATTATGCCGCCCGTCTTGATACGGTGGCGCGGCTTGAAATTACCCACGGGCTTGGCATGTCGGGCGAGATGAAAATGTCTTTTTCGCGGGATGGCAATGGTGACGGCGCGCGCTGGCAATTGGCGCAAAGGCAGAATTATCCGGCCAATCAGGAATTGGTCAATGAGACATTGCTGGCATTGGCCAATCTGCAAGTGTTGGAAGCGCGCACCGGCCAGTCAGATTGGCACAGCGCCTTGGGTCTGCGCGTGCCGGAAGCGTTGGGGCGCGGCATACGCTTTCGGGCGCTGAATGGAGAGGGCGAAGAAATTGTCAGCCTGATATTGGGTGATGAGGAAAAAAGCGAAGCTGAAGCCGTGCAGCAAACCGGCAATATCGGTCTGGCCTTGCGCAATTTCTATATGCGCAAGGAAGCCGAGGCACAAAGCTGGCTGGCGCGCGGTCGCCTGCCGCGCAATCCGCAAATTGCCGCCTGGCTGGATGCCGCCATGCCGGTGGGTGATAATGGCCGGCTCTTACAAGTGGCCGATGCTGACGGCACTTTATTTGCCCGCGATGCAGATGCCGATTGGGACGCCGCCGCGCAAGCCTGGTTGACCGGCTTTACCGCCCTGCGACCGGAAGATGTGACCAATGCCGATATTATCGACTTTGCCCGCGCTGTGCCGCTTGAATTGACCTATGCCAATGGGCTGGTCGTGACCTGCCAGATTGTCGGTGCCGGCACAGTGATATGGTTGCGCGCCGATATCAGCCTGCGCGCCAATGCCGATAAGGCCGCGCGCGCCGAAGCGGTCGCCCTGAAGGCGCGGTTTGGCGGTTGGGCCTTGCGGTTTCCGGCCTCGGCAAATGGCGTGCTGATGCCGTTCAGGGCCGCCTCGCCAAATGCCGACACAAATAATGCCGAAACAGATTAAGCTTTTGCCTAAGCCGCCAATTGGCGCAAAACATATTGCAAAATGCCACCATTGAGGAAGTAATCCACCTCATCTTGGGTATCAATCCGGCTTTGCAGTGACAATTTACGGGTTTTGCCACGGGCATTTTTAATCACCATTGTATATTTGGCGCGCGGACGGATTTTGCCGTCCAGCCCTTGAATGGTGATGGTTTCCGTGCCGTCCAGTTTCAGGCTGGCCCATGTATCCTTGCCGGTAAATTGCAGCGGTGCCACACCCATGCCGACCAGATTAGAGCGGTGAATACGTTCAAAGCTCTCAGCAATCACCGCACGCACACCAAGCAGGCGCGTGCCTTTGGCGGCCCAGTCACGGCTTGAGCCAGTGCCATATTCCTTGCCGGCAAACACAACCAGCGGGGTGTTTTCTTCAGCATATTGCATGGCAGCATCATAGATTGACATGACTTTGCCGGAAGGCTGGTGTTTGGTGACGCCGCCTTCCGTGCCGGGGGCCATAGCGTTGCGGATGCGGATATTGGCAAATGTACCGCGCATCATCACTTCATGATTGCCGCGCCGCGACCCGTAAGAGTTAAAGTCGAGCGCCTTGACCTTATTGCGACCGAGATATTTGCCGGCCGGGCTGTCCGCCTTGATGGAACCGGCCGGTGAAATATGGTCAGTGGTGATGCTGTCGCCGAGCAGCGCCAGAATACGGGCATTCTCAACCGGGGCAATGGCTTCGGGTGTGGCGCTCAGACCTTCAAAGAAAGTCGGCTTTTGCACATAGGTGGATTTGTCATTCCAATCAAACGTCAGCCCTTTTTGCGCTTTTACCTTGCGCCAACCGGCATCGCCGTCAAACACATTGGCATAGCGGGTTTTGAACATGGCCGGTGTCACACAGGCGCGCGCCGTATCGGCGATTTCCCGATTGCTCGGCCAAATATCACGCAGATAAACCGGATTGCCCTTTTTGTCTTCGCCAATCGGGTCGGTCGCCAAATTAACATTGACCGAACCGGCCAGCGCATAGGCGACAACCAGCATGGGCGAGGCCAGATAATTGGCCCGCACATCCGGGCTGACGCGGCCTTCAAAATTACGATTGCCGGATAAAACCGAAGTGGCGACCAAATCATTTTTATTAATGGCATCGGAAATCGGCTTGTCGAGCGGGCCGGAATTGCCGATACAGGTCGTGCAGCCATAGCCGACAAGGTTAAAGCCGAGCGCATCAAGCGGTTTTTGCAGACCGGCTTTTTTCAGATAATCGGTCACCACTTGCGAGCCGGGGGCCAGCGACGTCTTCACCCAGGGCTTGACTTTCAGACCAAGCTTATGCGCATTGCGCGCGACCAGCCCGGCACCAATCATCACATTCGGATTGGAAGTATTGGTGCAGGAGGTAATCGCGGCAATCACCACATCGCCATGGCCAATATCGAATTTTTGGCCGCGCACTTTCACCCGCTTGCTGCGGTCTTTGGCCTTAATGCCCTGATCGGTCAGCGCGCTTTCAAAGCCTTTGGCCATATCTTCCAGCCTTACCCGGTCTTGCGGGCGTTTCGGCCCGGCCAAGCTCGGATGAACGCTGCCCAAATCAAGCGACAGGCTTGAGGTGAAAACCGGGTCGGGCGTTTTGGCGGTGCGGAACATGCCTTGCGCCTTGGCGTATTTTTCAACCAGCTCAATGCGCGGCTTGGCGCGTCCGGTCGCTTTCAAATAGCCCAGCGTATCTTCATCAATCGGGAAGAAGCCGCAAGTCGCGCCATATTCGGGCGCCATATTGGCAATTGTTGCCTGGTCTTCCAGCGACAGGCTGTCCAAACCCGGCCCGTAAAACTCAACAAATTTGCCGACCACGCCTTTCTGGCGCAGCATTTCAACAATGGTCAGAACCAAATCCGTAGCAGTTGCCCCTTCCGGCAAATGGCCGGTCAGTTTGAAGCCAATCACTTCCGGCAGCAGCATGGATACCGGTTGGCCGAGCATGGCGGCTTCGGCTTCAATGCCGCCCACACCCCAGCCAAGCACTGACAGGCCATTGACCATTGTGGTGTGGCTGTCCGTGCCGACCAGCGTGTCCGGATAGGCAGTCTCAACAGTTTTGCCGTTCACTTTTTCGCGCTTTGTCCAGACGGTTTGCGCCAAATGCTCAAGATTGACCTGATGGCAAATGCCGGTGCCGGGCGGCACAACGCGGAAATTTTGGAAGGCTTGCGCGCCCCAGCGCAAAAACTCATAGCGTTCGCCATTGCGCTGATATTCAAGCGCCACATTTTGTTTCAATGCTTGCGCCGTGCCGAAAGTGTCAACCATGACCGAATGGTCAATCACCAAATCCACCGGCGTCAGCGGATTGATTTTGTTTGGATTGCCGCCAATCTCTTGCATCGCATTGCGCATGGTGGCCAAATCAACAACCGCCGGCACGCCGGTAAAATCCTGCATCAGCACGCGGGCCGGGCGATAGGCAATCTCACGGGTTGATTTGCGCCGCTTCAGCCAATCTTTCACCGCAATAATATCGTCTTTGGTGACGGTGCGGCCATCTTCATGGCGCAGCAGATTTTCAAGCAGCACTTTCATCGAATTGGGCAGCGCCGAAATGCCTGCCAGCCCGTTTTTCTCCGCCGCTTTCAGGCTATAATAGACATAAGTCTTATTGCCGACTTTCAGCGTTTTGCGGGATTTGAAACTATTGGGATGGGCTTCGGGTTTCTTGGCTTGCGGCATGGCTTGGCTCCTTTTCATGGTCGCGCAAAGCAAAAATGCGCGGCGGCAATTGCGGTCTGGCTATGCGTCTGGTCGGCCTCAAAGGCGAAGCGCAACGCATAGGCTATGTAAAACATTTGCGTTATAAGGTTTCTCAGGGCAAAAGACCATGGTGCAAGACGAAATTTTTTTTGACCCGACCGGCGCGCCGCTGACTGCTCATGCAAGCGGCCTTTTGCATGTGCAAGACATTGTGTGTATGCGCGGCGGGCAATGCTTGTTTGACGGGTTTTCGCTGACCCTTAACCCCGGCGCGGCACTGGCCGTGCATGGGGCCAATGGGGCGGGTAAAACCAGCCTGTTGCGGGTGATTGCCGGGCTGGTGCCGATACAGGCCGGTGCGGTGACATTGGATGGCGTGCCGGATATAGCTGTTGCGACGCATTATGTCGGCCATTTGGACGGGCTGAAAAATACGCTGCTTGTGTCGGAAACATTGCACGGCTTTGCCGGCTTTTATGGCCGCACTGCTTTATCGGCGGGGCAGGCCAAACAGATTTTGTCATGGCTCGGGCTGTCCGCCTGTGCCGGCCGGCCGGTTGGTGAATTATCGGCCGGGCAAAGGCGGCGGCTGGCATTGGCGCGGCTATTGCCGGTGGCGCGTCCGCTCTGGCTGCTTGATGAACCCTTTACCGCGCTTGATGCGCAAGGGCGCGAAATCTTGGCGCATTTGGTAGCAGCACATTTATCGCTCAATGGCATGGTGATTGCCAGCAGCCATGAGGCGCTGCCCTTTGCCACGCAAACCATCACCCTGCCAATGCTGCAAGGGCTTGCGTGATGCGGATTTTCCTTGCCCTTATGTTTCAGCAAATCCGCCTTGGCTGGCGCGGCGGGCAAACTGTTTTGGCGATTGCCTTTTTGTTTATCGCCGTCACCCTTTTGCCTTTCGGCATTGGGCCGGAATTGCGCTTGCTGAAAGAATTGGCGCCGGGGTTGGTCTGGGTGGTGATGCTGCTGACACTGATGGCGACGCTCGACCGGCTGTTTCAGGCTGATTTGGAAGATGGCGCGCTTGACCAATTATTTCTGCTGCCATTGGCTTTGGAGCTGGTCGTGCTGGCCAAAGCGGCCGGTCATTTTGTGGTGGTGGTTGTGCCGCTTTTGCTGGCCGTGCCGCTGGCCGGTATTTTGCTGAATATTGAACCGGCGGCTTTGCCCGCGCTGATGGCGGCGCTGGCTTTGGGTGCGCCCTCGCTTGTGCTGCTCGGCGCGATTGGCGCGGCATTGTCAGTCACTGTGCGCCGCGCCACCATGCTGACCGGCTTGCTGGTCATGCCGCTTTATGTGCCGGTGCTGATTTTCGGCATTGCCGCTTCAACGCCATCTGCCGGCGGCGATATGGCGGCTCATGCGGCCGGGCTGGGCGTATTGGCGCTGTTTGGCCTTGCCGCGTTGTTTCTGGCACCGCTGGCCATAGCGGCGGCCTTGCGCGCCGGTTTGCGGTAATCCGACGCGGGGCCCACGCGGCGAAGCATTTTGACTTGTCCGACGCCAAGCGTTAGGACAGGCAGGAGAAAGAGCGATTTAACCCATGCTGAAAGCGGTTGAAAATCTGTCGGCCTATTATGCCAATCCGACCCGTTTTATGCGGCTGGCCGGTCTGTTGCATGCGCCCGTTTGGGGGCTGGCGCTGGCAGTGTTGGCGATTGGTCTGTATATGGCGTCAGGCGTGCCGGATGACTATCAGCAGGGCGCGACGGTGCGTATCATGTTTGTCCATGTGCCGGCGGCTTGGCTGTCGCTGTTCGCCTATAGTTTTATCTTTTTTGCCAGCATTGCCGCTCTGGTCTTTCGCCATCCGCTTGGCCATGTGGCGGCACGCGCGGCTGCGCCGATTGGCGCGACATTCACCTTTATCGCGCTGGTAACCGGCGCGCTTTGGGGCCAACCCATGTGGGGGACATGGTGGGTGTGGGATGCGCGGCTGACTTCTGTATTGGTGCTGTTTTTTGTCTATCTCGGCTATATCGCCCTGTGGCAGGCGATTGAAGATTACGGGCAGGCGGCGCGCGCGGCCGCGATTTTGGCGATTGTCGGTTTTGTGAATGTGCCAATCGTTAAATTCTCGGTGGATTGGTGGAACACATTGCACCAGCCAGCCAGCGTGTCGCGTTTTGCGCGTCCCGCCTTGCATGCTGATTTCCTCTATCCGCTATTGGTCATGGGGCTGGCCTTTATGCTGCTATTCGCCGCTTTGGTGCTGACGCGCATGCAAATGGAAGTGCTGCGCCGTCGCGCGCTTATCAGGCAGGGTGCGCGCCATGTATGATTTTTATATTTATGCCAGCTATGGCGTGACTTTTCTGGCGCTTGGCGCGCTGGCCGGGGTCAGCCTGTATGGCCTGCAGCGCGCGCGTCGTCAATTCGCCGTCGCAGACGAGACTGATGCGCAGTGAGCCGGTTAAGCGTCGGGTAAGCCTGTTGCGCTGGCTGCCCTTGGCGCTTGTCCTTATTTTGTTTGCGCTGTTTTTCACCGGCCTGTTTATGGGCGACCCGTCGCGCCTGCCCAGCGCCTATCAGGGCAAACCGCTACCCGCTTTTTCCTTGCCACCTTTGAATGAAACCGAAGCCGGTTTGGCGCATGCCGATTTGGCGGGCGATGATATTGTGCTGCTCAATGTCTGGGCGAGCTGGTGTGCGCCTTGCCGCGACGAACACCCGCTATTAATGGCGCTGGCGGGGCAGGGTATTGCGATTTACGGGCTGAATTATAAAGACGCGCCCAAAGCGGCGCGCGGGTTTCTGGCGCGGCTGGGCAATCCCTATCGTAAAATCGGGGTTGACCGGACAGGGCGTGTGGCGATTGATTTGGGCGTTTATGGTGTGCCGGAAACTTTTGTGCTGGACGCTGATGGCACGCTGTTGACGCGCCATGTCGGCCCGCTCTCGCCAGAAATATGGAATAATGATATTCTGCCGCTTATCAGCCGCGCCGCATCGGGGCCAGTAAAGGGAAAAGCCAAATGACATTTCAGGATAAATCGCGCAGCTATCAAAAAAGCCCTTCCTTCAGCCAGCGCACGCCGCATGATGACAGCATCACGCGCGGCATTTGCGACCATTGCGGGTTGATAAATTATGTGAACCCGAAAATTGTCGCCGGTGTGGTGGCGGTTTGGCAAGATAAAATCCTGATGTGCCGCCGCGCCATTGAGCCGCGTCGCGGGTTTTGGACATTGCCCGCCGGATTTATGGAGCAGCAGGAAACCATTGCCGAAGGCGCGGCGCGCGAAGCCTTTGAGGAGGCGCACGCCAAGGTTGAGATTGACGCGCTTATCGGCATTTACAATGTCGCCCGCATCAGCCAAGTGCAGATATTTTACCGCGCGCAACTTGTCTCGCCGGAGGTTGCTGCCGGGCCGGAAAGCGCGGAAGTGGCGCTTTTGGGCTGGGATGAGATACCCTGGAAAGAGCTGGCCTTTCCAAGCGTCTATTGGGCCTTGCAGCATTATCACCAGACCCGCGCGGCGGCAGCTTTTGCCCCTTTCAGTGAGCCGGAGGATTGGACGACAACGCCCGGCTTTGAGGATTTGGCGCGGCGCTACAGCGATGGCTGACAAGCATATTATTTCGGCCTTTCGCGTGCAGGCAGAGGCTTGCGAAAAGCTTGGCTCACCACTGACCGCGGCTTTGCTGCGCGGCGCAATGGATGATTTTATGGCCAATGGGCCGGTTGCCCATTTGCTGCGCGGCTGGGCCGGTGACCCGCTTGATGAAAATCTGCCCTTGCGTCTGGCCGGATTTTTTCACGACCAGGCTTTGGCCGGTCTGGCGCCTGAGCTGGCGCGGTTTTATGAAACTTGCGGCGGTGGCTTTGCGCCGTCTGATGCGGATGTTTTATGGCAGGCGGCGAAATCCTGCCTGGCGGCGCAAGACGCTGCCGCGCGGCGTTTTTTGCGCAATGCGCCGCAAACCAATGAGGCTGGTCGCGCGGCTATTTTGCTGGCCGGATTTTCCGAAATCGCCCGCCATACCGGCTTGCCGCTCCGATTGCGCGAGATTGGCGCCAGCGCCGGTCTCAATCTGTTTTTCGACCATTTCCGCTATAAGATTGAAACTGACAAGGCGGCGCTGGCTTGGGGCGATGCCAATAGTCCGCTGACCATTGCCGCGCAATGGCGGGGGCAAGCGCCGCAAATGGCACAGGCCATTGAGGTGAGTGACCGGCGCGGCTGCGATTTATTTCCGATAGATTTGGGCGATGCCACCGCGCGCCGCCGCATGGCCTCTTATATTTGGGGCGATATGGCGCAACGCGCCGACCGGCAGCAACAGGCTTTGGCCGCCTTAAAGGGTCAGGTGCCGGTGATTGACCGCGCCGACGCGGCCGGTTGGGTGGCGGCACAAATCATGCAACGCCCTGCCGGTGAAACAACTGTGCTGTTTCACTCGCTGGTCTGGCCCTATCTCAATGTGTCGCAACGCATGGCGGTGGAATCGAGTTTTGAACAGGCGGCGGAAACCGCTTCGCCCGACAAGCCGCTTGTTTGGCTGCGCATGGATGTTGACCGCATCGACCATGAAGCGGTGCTGGAATATGATTTATGGCAAGGCGGTGCGGTGCAAAAAAACCGGTTGGCTGTGTGTCACCCGCATGGCGCTTGGGCTGATTTTGCCGCCTAATCTTTGTTTTCTTTTGGCCCGTCCGGCCCGTCAAGAAATCCATCCGGCAAATGCTGGCGCATTAACGGTAATTGCACAGCCATGAATAAAAATGTCAGCGGCAAAATGCCGAATACTTTGAAATTGACCCAGACATCGGTTGATTGCGTGCGCCAGACCAGCTCATTGACGCCGGCCAGAAAAACGAAAAATAGCGCCCAACGCCGTGTCAGGCGCAGCCAGCCAGCTTGGTCAAGCGGCAGCATATTGCCCATCAGCCTTTGCAGATAAGATTGCCCGCGCGCCAGCCCAATTGCCAAAATCGCGGCAAACAGCAAATAGACCAATGTCGGCTTGATTTTGATAAAGCGTTCATCCTGCAAAAACAGGGTGATGCCGCCAAAGATAAAAACAAAGCCGCCGGAAAACAGCGTCATATTATTGGGGCGTTCGCCGCGCGCCAATGTCAGGCCAATGGCGACTGCCAGCGCCACCATAAAGCCGCCCGTGGCGATAAACAGGCTTTGGCTTTCGGGCAGGCCAAACCATTGCGCGCCGCGCGCATTGAGAATGAAAAAGACCAATAATGGCCCGAATTCTTCCGCCGTTTTGCGCCAAGCTGCCATGTCATATGTCCTTTTCCGCTTGCGCCATATCGGCACCGGTCAGGGCGGCGGCAAATTCGGCGGCGTTGAAGCTTTGCAAATCCTCAGCCTGTTCGCCGACGCCGATAAAATAGACCGGCAGATTGAGCTTCATCGCCACCGGCACCAAGCCGCCGCCGCGCGCCGTGCCATCCAGCTTGGTGACAATCAGGCCGCTAATGGCTGCCTTTTCGAGAAATACTTCAGCCTGACGCACTGCATTTTGCCCGACTGTGGCATCCAGCACCAAGAGCGAGGCATGCGGCGCTTCCGGCACCAGCTTGCGCATGACGCGGATGATTTTTTCCAGCTCGGCCATCAACCCGTCATTGTTTTGCAAACGCCCTGCCGTATCCACCAGCAAAACGTCGATATTTTCGGCTTGTGCCTTTTGCACGGCTTCAAAAGCGAGCCCGGCCGCATCCGTGCCTGGCGCGCCGCTGACCACTGGCACATTGGCGCGCGCGCCCCATACCGCCAATTGTTCACCGGCGGCGGCGCGAAATGTGTCGCAAGCTGCCAGCATGACGGTTTTGCCTTCGCCCTGAAAGCGTTGCGCCAGCTTGCCGATTGTTGTTGTTTTGCCCGCGCCATTGACGCCGGCCATTAAAATAATGGCAGGCCGCGCGGCGGGCAGTTCAAAAGCTTGGCTTACATTGGTCAGCAGGGCGGCAATCTCATCGGCGAGGGCGCGGCGCAGGCCGGCATCATCCAGACCGGCCAGCCCTTTATGGGCTTTCATGCGGGCGGTGATGTCGGCGGCAGCCTGCACCCCCAAATCGGCGCCAATCAACACGTCTTCCAATTCATCAAGCCGGTCAGCCGATAAGCGCCCGCCACCGAGCAGGCTGCCCAGCCCACTGCCCAGCGATTTGCTGGAACGGCTTAGCCCGTCGCGCAAACGCTGGAACAAACTCATGCCAAATGCCCCTGCAAGCCGTGGCCGTCATGGCCGTCAATCGTCACGTCAACAATCTGGCCTTGCGCGAGGGGGGTATCCGCATGCGGCCAGTCAATTTGCGGCCAGTCAATGCGGGCAAAATTTTCGCTGCGCCCCTGCCACAATGCGGGGCGGTGGCCTTGTGCCGGTCGAGATTGTTCAACCAGCACAGACAAGGTTTTGCCAATTTGCCCGTCCAGCCAAGCACTGCGCTGGCGGTCACCTGCCGCGCGCAATTGCGCCGCGCGCGCCTTAATGGTCGCGCCGTCAATTTGCGGCATGCGCGCCGCCGGTGTGCCGGGGCGCGGCGAAAAGGGAAACACATGCAGCCAGACCAGATTGCATTCGGCAACCAGCGCCAGCGAGTTTTCAAACATGGCATCGGTCTCGGTCGGGAAACCGGCAATGATATCAGCACCGAAAGTCACGTCCGGCCTTTGCTTTGTCACATGGGCGCAAAAGTCAATCGCTTCCTCGCGCGTATGGCGGCGCTTCATGCGCTTCAAAATCATATTGTCACCGGCTTGCAGAGAAAGATGCAAATGCGGCATCAACCTTTCCTCGTGCAGCACAATGTCGAGCAAGCCCTTGTCTATTTCGACCGCATCAATCGAAGACAGACGCAGGCGCGGCAATTCCGGCACGCCGGTGAGTATGGCGCGCACCAAAGCGCCAAGCCCCGCCTCGCCAATATCCGGCCCATAGCTGGTGACATCAACGCCGGTCAGCACAATCTCATTATGTCCTTCGGCGACCAAATGGCGGCATTGGGCGACCACCTCATCAACCGGCACGGAGCGCGCATTGCCGCGCCCAAACGGGATGATACAGAAAGTGCAGCGATGGTCGCAGCCGGTTTGCACCTGCACAAAGGCCCGCGCGCGCGCCGCTTGCGCCACATTGGGCAATGTCTGGGCGCGTGTGGCCTGCATAATATCGCTGACCGCATTATCCTTGCCGGCCCATGCTATCTCGGTCAGCTTTTCGGCATTGCCCAGCACGCGGTCAACCTCCGGCATGGCGGTAAATTGCGCCGCATCGGTTTGCGCCGCACAGCCGGTGACAATCACCTGCCCGTCAGGCGCGGCGTTTTTGGCTTTGCGCGCGGCTTGCCGGGCTTGCCGCATGGCCTCACCGGTCACCGCACAGCCATTGATAATTGTGGCATTTTGCACACCGGCGCGCTCGGCCATGGCAGCGGCAATATCGCCTTCCAGCGCGTTCAGGCGACAACCGAAATTTTCTACCTTCACGCTCACAGCGACACCTCGCCGTCAAATTCAAATGTGGCGGGGCCGCGCATACGCACATCACCGCGCCCATTATCCGACCGGCTGATTTGCACCACGCCCATTGGCTGATGCACATCAACCCGTGCCGCGTCAAACCCGCCAATGGCAATGGCGGCAATAGCGGCGGCGCACGCACCTGACCCGCAGGCCCTGGTCAAACCCGCGCCGCGCTCCCAGACGCGCAAATGCAGCGCATGATTATCGCCATTATCGCCATGGTCATTATGGCCGGGGCAGGCAAAGCCGATATTGGCTTTTTCGGGGAATAATTCATGACATTCCAGCGCCGCGCCATATTGGCGGGCAAGGCTTTCCAAATCGCTGTTTGCGTCAAGCAAAAACACAGCATGCGGATTGCCGATATTGACCAAAAAAGCGGGCGGCAAGGCCGGATGCAGCATGGCGCGTGCCGTATCGTCAACCGCGCGCGCCAGCGGAATCTGCTGCCAGTCAAAGCGCGGCTGTCCCATGGTTACCTCAACCGTGCCATCCGCGTCCACAACACAGGCCAAAAGCCCGCCAAGCGTGTCAATCGCGCTGCGCGCCATGCCGTCGCGCGCGGCCAGCCAGGCGGCGACCGCCCGTGTGCCATTGCCGCAAGCCTGCGCCTCGCTGCCATCGGCATTGAAAATCTGCATGAAAATATCACCGGCCTTGCGCGGCGGCTGAATGATGAGAAGCTGGTCGCAGCCTTGCGTGATGCGATTGTCACGCGCCGCCAATTGCCGCACAGTGTCGGGCGACAGGGACAGGTCATTCGGGCGCGCATCAAGGATGACAAAATCATTGCCCAGCCCGTTCATTTTTGAAAAGGCAAGGCTGGCCGGTGGCGCCGCGTCTGGTTCAACAACTCTCATTTCATCTCTCATAGGCTCTATATAGGCGCTTGGCGCACAACACGCCAGCCTGTCTTGACTTTCGCATGCATGCCGCCTATTTTGCGCCCACTTCTGAATGAAGCGAGATTTGAACCGGTCCGCGCCCAAAGGGCAGGATTGCCGCCCGACAACGATATTCGTCCTCGGGCGCATTTGACATTGAGGCAGTTTACTGTGAGGCAGTTTTTGCATGTTTGAGACGCTGAGCGACAATCTGGGGTCGATATTCGACCGGCTGACGCGGCGCGGTGCGCTGTCTGAGAAAGATGTCGAAACCGCGCTGTCTGATATTCGCACTGCTTTGCTGGAAGCCGATGTGGCCTTGCCTGCCGTGCGCAGCTTTCTTGACACAGTGCGTCCGCGCGCGGTCGGGGCGGAAGTTCTGAAATCTGTCTCGCCGGGTCAGCAAGTTGTCAAAATCGTCAATGATGCGTTGGTCGATATGCTCGGCGAGGCCGCCCCCATTAAACTTGATGTTGCCCCGCCTGCCGCCATTATGATGGTCGGCCTGCAAGGCTCGGGTAAAACCACTTCCACCGCCAAGCTGGCGCGGCATTTGCGCGACAAGGAAGGCCGCAAAGTGCTGATGGCCTCATTGGATACGCAACGCCCGGCCGCCATGCAGCAATTGCAAGTGCTGGGCGAAAATCTGGATATTGAGACATTGCCGATTGTCGAGGGTCAGCGCGCCGTGGATATTGCCGCGCGTGCCATGCAGGCGGCCAGGCTGGGCGGTTTTGATGTGGTCATGCTGGACACAGCCGGACGCTCCAATGCCGATGAGGCGCTGATGGCAGAAATGGCAGCGATTGAAACAGCCGCCAAGCCAAGCGAGGTGATGCTGGTCGCTGACAGTCTGACCGGTCAGGAAGCGGTCAATATCGCCGCGCAATTTGCCGCCCGCGTCACGCTGACCGGTGTGATGCTGACCCGTATGGATGGCGACGGGCGCGGCGGTGCGGCATTGTCTATCCGCCATGTCACCGGCGTGCCAATCAAATTTCTCGGTATAGGCGAAGCCACGGACAAGCTTGAAATCTTCGACCCGGCGCGATTGGCCAACCGGATTCTCGGCATGGGCGATATTGTCGGGCTGGTCGAAAAAGCCGCCGAAATCATTGACGCTGAAAAAGCCGAAAAAATGGCGGCGCGGATGAAGAAAGGCCTGTTCACATTGGAGGATTTGGCCGAGCAGTTGAAACAAATGCAGCGCATGGGCGGCATGGCCGGTGTCATGGGGCTTATCCCAGGCATGGGCAAACTGAAAAAACAGGCCGCGCAAATGGGCGAAATGGGCATGGATAACAAGGCGCTGAAACGTCAGGCGGCGATTGTGTCCTCCATGACGCAGGCGGAAAAGGATAATCCGAAATTGCTCAATGCCAGCCGCAAAAAGCGGGTGGCGGCAGGGTCAGGCACATCGGTGCAGGAAGTCAATCGCGTGCTGAAAATGCATCGGCAAATGGCCGATATGATGAAAAAACTCGGCAAGGGTGGCATGAAAAATCTGATGGGCAGCCTTGGTGGTGGCTTTGGTGGAGGCCTTGGTGGAGGTATGCCGGGCGAATTGCCGAAAGATATCGGGCAAATGCCTGATTTGGGAAATCATGATTTGGGAAAAATTGGGCTGGGCCAGCCAGGTGGCGGATTGCCGCCTGACTTTCTGAAAGGATTGGGCGCGCCCAAAAAGAAATAGCTGTTTCACGAAAGGAATTGAAAAATGGCTCTTAAAATTCGTATGTCGCGTGGCGGGTCAAAAAAACGCCCGTTTTATCGCATTGTGGTGGCTGATGGCCGTATGCCGCGCGATGGTCGCTTTATTGAAAAGCTTGGCACTTATAATCCGCTTTTGCCGAAAGACAGCGATGAGCGCGTCAAGCTTGACCTTGACCGCGCCAAATATTGGCTCGGCGAAGGCGCAAAACCGTCTGACCGCGTGGCGCGCTTTCTCGATGCTGCCGGTGTGGTAGAGCGCAAGCCGCGCAATAATCCGAATAAGGCCAAGCCGGGTGCCAAGGCGCAAGAGCGTCTGGAAGCGGCGGAAGAAGCCCGCCGTGCCGCCGAAGAGGCAGCAGCCGAAGCGGAAGCGGCTGCGGCTGAAGAAGCGGCTGCTGCCGAAGAAGCTGCCGCCGAGGAAGCCCCTGCTGAAGAAGCTGCTGCCGAAGAGGCCCCTGCTGAAGAAGCTGCTGCCGAAGAGGCCCCTGCGGAAGAAGCGCCTGCCGAAGAGGCCCCTGCTGAAGAAGCCGCTGCCGAGGAAGCCCCTGCGGAAGAAGCGCCCGCCGAGGAAGAAAAGGCCGATTAATCATGGCTGGAGCCCCCATGCTTGTGCTTGGCGTGATTGTTGCGCCACATGGCGTGCATGGGGGTATGCGGGTCAAGACTTTCTGTGCTGACCCGCTTGAGTTGGGCGCTTATGGCACATTGTCCACGCGCGATGGCACGCGGCAATTTGAGCTGAAATGGGTCAAGCCGGATAAGGCCGGAGCGCGGATAAAAATCATTGGCATCAGCAATCGCGATGCGGCTGAGGCATTGCGCGGCACGGAATTATGTGTGCCGCGCGACCGACTGCCGTCACTGGATGATGCGGAAGAATTTTACCATGCCGATTTGGTCGGATTGAAAGCCCTGACGCCGGAGGGCGATTATCTTGGGCGGGTGCTGGCCGTGCATGATTTCGGGGCCGGTGATTTACTGGAAATTGACGACCGCTTTGTGCCCTTTACCCGCGCCATTGTGCCGGAAATTGATTTGGAAAAGGGGCGTCTGACGGTCATATTGCCGCCGGAAACCGAGGCACGGCCTGAAACTGACGCCGACGAAGACAAGCAGGAGTCAGCAGGATGAGTGGCTGGCAGGCGCATTTTATCACCCTGTTTCCGGACATGTTTCCCGGCAGTTTGCGGCATAGTCTGGCAGGTCGCGCTTTGCAAAATGGCCTGTGGCATTGCACGGCGCATGATTTACGCGATTTTGGTGAAGGCAAGCATAAAAATGTCGATGACACGCCGGCTGGCGGCGGCGCTGGCATGGTGCTGCGCGCCGATATTGCGGCAGCCGCTATTGATGCAATATGCGCGCAAGCACCGGATATGCCCTTGCTGATGCCCAGCCCGCGCGGCAGGCCGTTCACGCAAAAAATGGCCGTCGAACTGGCTGAGGGGCCGGGCGCGGTGTTTTTCTGCAATCGGTTTGAAGGGATTGACGCGCGGGTGGTCGAGGCGCGTGCGGCGATTGAGGTTTCACTCGGGGATTATGTGCTGTCGGGCGGTGAACCGGCCGCGCTGGCAATGACCGATGCGGTGGTGCGGCTTTTGCCCGGCGTGATGGGGGCTGCCGCCTCGGCGCATGAAGAAAGTTTTGCCGATGGCTTGCTGGAATATCCCCATTACACGCGTCCGGCTGAGTGGGAGGGGCGTGCCATACCGGATATTCTCCTGTCCGGCGATCATGGCAAAATCGCCGAATGGCGCAAGCAGCAAGCGCGCGAAATAACCAAAACCCGCCGCCCCGATTTATGGGAAATCTATAAGCATAAAAAGGGTGAATAGGGGGATGCGTTTATCCGCCATTCTCCCTAAAGCTTGCCAGAAAAATGCCGGCCAGAAAAGTCAGCACGGGTATCGCAACAAAAAAGAAAATCTGCCAGTTCCTCTCTTTTCTTCGGCTCTCCAACTGCGCGTTAATTTGTTGGCGGATATGAGGTAATTTGCGCGTGAAAACTTCAAGTTTGTCCGCATATTCTTCCAGCGTCCCATAGAAATCTTCACGGCTTTCAGCATTATTATTTGCAATGAATCGCCGCGCATCATCTCGCACACCCAACATGTCAGCATAATCGGGAAATGCGCCGGAAATATATTGATTTTTATCACGGCAATCCTGCTCAAATTCACTGATTTGGTTGAGTGCATGCTGTATTCGTAAGTCATGGGCATCATATAACGCGCGCTCGGCGTGCCGTTTTGCTCTCTCAAGTTCTTCAATTGGCAATTGAGGGTCAGAAAAACAACGTAGCAAATGTTGCCCGACATAACGCAACTGGTTGATAACGGTGACATCAAGACCAGCCTCGTCCTCGAAAATCACTGTTTCCATGGATTTGCTGACTTTTTCCGCATTATCAAAGAGTTGTTTAATCTCATTGATAATTTTTTGTTGTTCTTCAGGAATTATAAGTGCTTTTTTATTTTCCTTATTGCCGATGCTTTTCCTTATTTCCGACGCAGAGGGCGAAAACGCCCATGCGAGAGGGATACATTGCCTTCAGCATGCGTCGCGGCAAAACGTCTGGCAAAACGCAACCGCCTTTCGCGCAATTCCTCTTTTGAGGGCATGTTCGGCGGTATTGGCGGAAACGCCTTTCTCCAATAACGAACCGGATTTAGAATGCTC
>JBMYND010000002.1:0-378236 GCA_049597955.1 Parvibaculales bacterium | reverse complement strand
TGCTGCCTTTATGGCGATTGGCGCTTATCTGCATAGCTGGTGCTTGGCCAATGGCGTGCCGTTTTTGCTGTCATTGCCCTTGGCGGCTTTGGTCTCCGGCTTGGTTGGGCTATTGGTCGCCATACCGGCCAGCCGCATGACCGGCCTGTATCTGGCGATTGCGTCGCTGGCTTTTGCGATTGTGGTTGAAGATGTGATTATTCACTGGGAAAGCGTGACCGGCGGCAATCGCGGCATGGCGGTCGATCCCCCTGCCCTGTTCGGCTATGAGATTTTTCAGGCTTGGGAGTTTTATTACATTGTGCTGGCCGTGCTTATCGCCAGCATTTTGCTGGTGCTGAATATTTTACGCACGCCGACAGGGCGCGCCATGCTGGCCGTGCGCGACAGCGAGATTTCCGCCGAAAGCCTTGGCATTCGCGTGGCGCGCACCAAAATACTGGCCTTTTGGATAAGCGCCTCGCTGACCGGTCTGGCCGGTGGCCTGTTTGCCCATTTCATCCAATTTCTCGCACCGGAAGTATTTGGCATTGTCTTGTCGATCCAGCTTTTGCTGATGATTGTGGTTGGTGGGCTTGGCACAGTGCATGGCGCGATTTACGGCGCCATATTGATTGGCCTGCTCGAATCATCCATTTCGATTTTGAAAGATTGGTTGCCGCCGGCCATTGGCACGCAGCCCGGCCTTGAGCCCGGCCTTTTCGGCCTGATATTGGTTTTGTTCATTATATTCGAGCCGGAAGGCGTCTATGGCCGCTGGCTGAAATTGCGCACATTGCTCGAAAATTTCCCGTTTTACCGGCGCAATACATTCAAACGTCAGCGCAGCTATTTGCGGACGGAGCGGATGCGATGAGTTTTCTGCAAATCAACAATCTGAGCCTCAGTTTTGGCGGGTTGAAAGCGGTTGATGATGTCAGCTTTCATGTCGATAAGGGCGAAGTGTTCACCATTGTCGGCCCGAATGGGGCGGGCAAATCGACGATTTTCAACATGATAAGCGCCTTTTATGCGCCCTCGCAGGGGCAAATCCGCTTTCAGGGCCAAGACATAACCGCCGCCCGCCCCGATGCGATTGCGCGGCTGGGCATTGCCCGCACTTTTCAGAATATCGAATTATTTGAACATTCTACCCTGCTGCAAAATCTGCTGATAGGCCGCGAAATCCATAATCGCGTGCCGGTCTGGCGGCAATTGCTGTTTGACCCCGGCGTGCGCCGCGCCGAGATTGACCACAGGCGGCAGGTCGAAGATGTGATTGATTTTCTTGAACTGGCACATTATCGCGATGAGCGCATTGCCAATCTGCCTTATGGCGTGCGCAAAAAGATTGAATTGGGACGCGCGCTGTGCGTGCAGCCCGAATTGCTGTTGCTTGACGAACCGGCCTCCGGCCTCAATCCGGAAGAAACCGAAGATATGGGCTTTTGGATTGATGACATAAAAAATGATCTCGGCATTACTGTGCTGATGATTGAACATGATATGAGCCTGGTCAATGAAGTCTCCGACCGCGTTTTGGCGCTCAATAATGGCCGCGCCATTGCCGAGGGCGATGCCCGTCATGTGCAAAACCATCCGGATGTGGTGGCCGCCTATTTGGGGACAGGCGCATGAGCCAAACAACCAAAAACGAGACAGCCAAGACTGAGACAGGCAAGAACGAGACAGGCAAGAGCGAAACCATGCTGAGCATCCGCAATCTGGAAACATTTTACGGGCCGGTTATGGCCATTCGCGGCGTCAGCCTTGATGTCATACAAGGCCAGATTGTGGCCATTCTCGGCTCCAATGGCGCCGGTAAAACAACCGTGCTGAAAACAATCAGCGGCGCAATGGAGCCGCAAAAAGGCAGCATTGTCTATAAGGGACAAGACATTACCGGCCAAGAACCTGACCGCGTGGCGCGTATTGGCATTGGCCATGTGCCGGAGGGGCGCGAAGTCTTTCCGTTTTTAAGCGTGCAGGAAAACTTGGAAATGGGGGCATTCTCGCGGCGCGACCGAGCGGCGATTGGCGAGGATTTGGAAATGGTGTTCGACTATTTCCCCGATTTGCGCAAAAGCGCCAAAAATGAAGCCGCCTATTTGTCGGGCGGCCAGCAGCAAATGTTGGCGATAGGGCGCGCGCTGATGATGCGCCCGCGCATGATGTTGCTCGATGAACCCTCGCTCGGCCTGTCGCCCAAGCTGGTCGGCGAGATTTTTGAGATTATCCGCCGCCTGAACAGCGAGCAGGATATGACTATATTGCTGGTCGAACAAAACGCCCATATGGCGCTGCAAGTCGCTGATTTCGGCTATGTGCTGGAGGTTGGGCGCGTGGTGATGGAAGGCGACCGTCAACGCCTGCTCGACAGCCGCGACATTCAGGAATTTTATCTCGGCCGCAAAGAGGAAAGCGCACGCGGAAAACGGCGCTGGAAACAACGCAAAACTTGGCGCTAAACACCGCCAGCAGAGAGGATGCAATGAGCCAACAAGCACAGCCTTATAATTTGCAAGCAGATGCGGCGCTGACCGAAATTGAGGGCTGCATCAACCTGCCGCAATTATTCCGCAAACGCTGCCGAGAACTGGGCCCACGTATTGCCTTGCGCGAAAAAGAGTTTGGCATTTGGCACAGTTTTGACTGGGACATATTTTACCTGCGCGCCCGCGAAATCGGCGCCGCGCTGATGGCGCTTGGTTTACAGCCCGGCAATGTGGTGTCGATATTGGCCGAAAACCGCAAGGAATGGCTGTATTTCGACCTCGCGACCATGTGCAGCGGCGGCATATCCAATGGCGTTTACACCACTGACTCACCGGTTCAGCTTGAGCATATTTGCCGCGATTCCGCCTCGCGCTTTCTGGTAGTGGAAGATGAAGAGCAACTCGACAAATATCTCGAAGTGCGCGATGCGCTGCCGGACATTGAGAAAGTCATTGTGCTGGAAGATGAAGGGTTGAAGCGGTTTGAAGACCCGAAAGTCATGTTCATTGACGCGCTTTATGAATTGGGGCGCGCCAATCTCGACCGCTATGCCGAAGAATGGGACAGGCGCATTGATGCCATTCAGGCCGATGATGTCGCGATATTGGTCTATACTTCCGGCACAACCGGCGCGCCCAAAGGGGCGATGATTACCCATAAAAATATCATGTTTCAGGCCAATAATGCGCAATCTTACATGGGCGCGTGCCATGATGAGGAAATCATGTCGATTTTGCCGCTATGCCATATTGCCGAGCGGACTTTTTCGGTGTTTTTTGCTTTGCATTATCGTTGGGTGGTCAATTTTGTGGAAGCACCTGATACGAGTTTTGAAAACACAATGGAAGTCTCGCCCACTGTGTTTTTCGGCGTCCCGCGCATGTGGGAGAAAATGTATTCAAGCGTTATCATCAAAATCAAAGAGGCGGTTTGGGCCGGGCGTATTGTTTATCACTGGGCCATAAATATCGGCATGCGCTATGAGGAAGCGCGTGAAAACGGTCGGGTTGGCCTGGCCCTGCGCGCCCAACGCTGGCTGGCCGAGAAGCTGGTTTTTCACAATCTCAAAGTCATGCTGGGGCTGGACAGGGCGCGCATTATGTTTACCGGCGCTGCCCCCGTCTCGCCCGATTTGATACAATGGTTCCGCGCCATTGGGCTGGATTTGTTTGAGCTTTACGGCCAGACCGAATGTTCCGGCATTACCAGTTGCAATCGGGCGGATGCCAATCGGCTTGGCACGGTCGGCCAAGCGGCGGCGCATGTTGAGATGAAAATTGCCGAGGATGGCGAAATCGTCTATCGCGGCCCGCATATTTTCAAGGGCTATCTCAACCAGCCGGAAAAAACGGCGGAGACGGTGATTGATGGCTGGCTGCATTCCGGCGATGTCGGCAATGTTGATAATGAAGGTTTCTTCCGCATTCTTGACCGCAAGAAAGATATTATCATCACAGCAGGCGGCAAAAACATCACGCCGAGCGAGATTGAAAACCAGCTCAAATTTTCGCCCTATATTTCTGACGCGGTGATTATTGGCGATAAGCGCAAATTCCTCACTTGTCTGGTGATGATTGACCATGAAAATGTGCTGCAATATGCCCAGGACATGAATGTGCCCTTCACCGATTATGCCAGCCTGTGCGCGCGCGAAGAAGTCATGCAATTGATTGGCGCGGAAGTTGAGAAAGTGAACAAGAATTTCGCCCGAGTTGAAACGGTGAAAAAGTTCACAATAATCGACAAGGAATTGACCGCCGATGATGAGGAATTGACGGCGACAATGAAATTGAAACGCTCCATGGTGGCCAAAACCTATAAGGATTTGATTGACGCCATGTATGCAGGATAGAGTATGCGGGATAAAGTATGCAGGATAGGGTATGCAGATTAGAGTAGGCGCGATAAAGACAGTGCGTAAGCGAAAGGGTAGCTCAATGTTCGGAAATAAAATCACATTCAAAAACAGCCTGATGGCGGCTTTGGCCGGCGCGTTTATGGCGGCCACACCGGCTTTGGCCGAGCGCGGCGTCACCGATACGGAAATCATTATCGGCGCGCATACCGCCTTGAGCGGCCCGGCCTCGATTTGGGGTGTTTCCTCGACCAATGCGGCGCGGCTTTTATTTGATGAGGTCAATGCCAAGGGCGGGATTCATGGCCGCAAAATCCGCTATATTGTTGAGGACAGCCAATATCAGGTGCCGCTTGCGGTGAAAGCGATGAACAAGCTGACCAATCGTGACCGCGTTTTTGCCATTCATCTGGCCTTGGGGACGCCGCAAAATAATGCGGTTTTGCGCCGCCAATTGGCTGCCAATATCCCCAATCTGTTTCCGGTCTCCGGTGCTGTCACCATGATTGAGCCGTTTCACCGGCTGAAATTTCAGGCTTTGTCCACCTATAACCAGCAAACCCGCGCTGCCATTCGCTATTTCCACAAAAACAAAGGGCATAAGCGCATTTGCGCCTTTTATCAGGACACGGATTACGGCCAAGAAATAAAAGATGCGATTATGCAGGAAGTGAGCGCGCTGGGGCTGGAACTGGTCGCCGAGACGCGGCATAAATCCACCGAGACTGAATTTGTCGGCGCGATGACCGCGCTGAAACGCGCCAATTGCGACCTGATTGTGTTCGGCACGATTATTCAAGACACGATTATCGGCTATGCCACCGCGCGCAAGCTGGGCATCACCGCCGATATTGTCGGCAGTCAGGCGTCCAATGACCAAATCGTCGCCTCGGCGCAGGGCAATGCCACGCAAGGCTATTATGTCGCCGGCAGCACGCGCGCGCTGTATCGCGACTCGGCGACGCCAAACCAGCTTGCCTTTATCGAAAAATATCAAGCCCGCTATGGCACCACCCCGCCGGTCGGCACGCAATATGGCTATCTGCCCACCAAAGTGCTGATTGCGGCGCTGGAAAAAGCCGGCCGCGACCTGACGGTCGATAAGCTGATTGCCGCGATGGAGCAGATACGCGATTTCGATGACGGCATTGGCACGCCCTTGCACAGCTTCACGCCGACCAATCACAGCGGCAGCGACAGCGTGTTTCTCGACCAGGTGCAGGATGGCAAATTGCGCGGCATAGCCGATAATATCCACCGATAAGCCCGCAAGCGGCGCTGTTTTCCTTGCCGGCTTTGCCACTGGCCAGCAATTTGCAATGATGGCGGGGTGTGATATTGTTTATCCACCCCATGCGATATGTTGCGTTTGTGTTTGTTTGTTCTTTCGGGGTCAAACAGGAGACATGAATGCGCGCCAAAGTCAGAAGAATATATCGCCGGATAAGCTGGCAGAGAGTGTCGGCCAAGGTAAAACGGGTGAGGCCGAAAAATCTGCGCGCTGATTTGAACCGCCGCATATTGGAACAGGCCATAAAAAACGCCAAAACAACGCTTGCGCAACAGGGTATAAATCTCTCCGAGCTTAACGAAAACCAGCGCGAAATTATTGTTCACAGCGAAGTTCAGAAAATACACAAGCAGATTAAACGCGGCGGCCTCAGCGCCATTTTGATACCGTTTGGGATTAGCACACTCTGATGTTGCGTGTCATAGGCCAATTATTGCTGGCATGGGGGCTTTGGGGGTTTCTTCAACGCCGCTATGGGCAGGTTTTGTTTGGCGCATTGGGCATGGGGCTTGTCTGGTATGGTGCCAGCGAGGCGGAAAAATATCTGCTGCTGACTGAAAAGACCGACTATCTGGCAGTCCTGCTGGTGATTAAAAACGCCGGATATGGCATCGTCCTTTTTATTTTCCTGCTTTGGCCTTTCATTTTCCGTGGTGAAAAAAAGCAAAAAAGAGAAACGCCCCGCACCATAAATGCACTCAAGCCTCGGCGCCGGAAATGGCTTAAACGGCTGCGCTTGCCGAAATGGAAAAGAGGCAGCATGATAAACTGGGAGAGACGCAACCCGTTGCGCCTTGTTCGGGCTGGCGGGCGGCGGCTAATCAATCACCTGCCTTGGCGAAAAAAGGAACCAGCCGCACAATCGCCACAACAAACCAAAACGCACCCTTGGGAGGATGAAAAGGCACCGCCAAGCGGCGACGGTTTCGACCATATCAGGGAAAGGGGTTTTGCCCGTTCGGAAGCCGAAATCAAACGCGATGAATTGGGGGAATAATAAAAGTTTCAGCGCCCCCAACCCAAAACCCAACAAAAATGGTGGCCTCAGACGGACTCGAACCGTCACGCCTTATTCAGGCCGCAGATTTTAAGTCTGCTGTGTCTACCAATTCCACCATGAGGCCGGAGGAAGCGATGCAGGCGTCTGTATAGCATGTTTGCGGCGGCGGAAAAGCCCGTTTCGCCGCTTCATTTAATGCCGCCGCGCATATCCTTTGCGGCATATATCCCTTGCCGCGCAGGGCCATTGCGAGGGATACAGCCGAAACGCCAAGCCGCCGGATTTAATCGTCAAACAGCGCCGACAGGCCAATGCTTTCGCCAATCCGCATATTTAAGGTCTGGTTGCCAACGGCTTTTTCAAAACGCTGCGGCGGCTCCAAAAACGGCTCCAGCGACAAGACAAATGTCCCCCAATGCATTGGCACCATGCGCTTGCAGCCGACATCGCGGCCAATTTGCGCCACCCCTTCCGGGTCGGCATGGGCGCCTTGCATCATCGGGCGCGGATTATAGGCACCGGCGCTCATCAGGCCAATATCGCAGCCATTATGATGCGCCGCCATATGTTCGCCAATTTCGCGGAACATGTAAGGATGGGTTTCCGTGTCGCCACTGTGATAGACCGAACGCCCATTGGCGGAAAACCCGTAAGACATCCATAAAGTGCGGTTGACATCAAACAGTGAGCGATTGGCCCAATGCACTGCCGGATAGGCGGTCAGCTTGAACGGGCCGCTGCGCCCGTCCAGCGTGACATCATCATACCAATCCACCTCATAGACCGTGCCATAGCCGCGCGCGGTGAAATATTTGCCCAGCCCCAGCGGCACAATGGCGGTAATCGTCTCGCGCCGCGGCAGGCGGTCAAGCGTCCAAGTGTCGAGATGGTCGTAATGGGCATGGCTAATCACCACCACATCAATCGGCGGCAAATCTTCAATATCCAGCCCCGGCGGCAGCACACGCTCCGGCCCGGCAAAGCTGACCGGCGAGGCGCGCCGCCCAAATACCGGGTCGGTCAGCACCGTCACCCCGTCAAGGCGCACCAGAAATGTCGCATGGCCAATCCAGGCCAATAAATCAGCATCACCCAAAGCGGCAAATTGGGCGCGCGCTTCTTGCTTGTCGGCGGCGTGGTCGCGCGGAAATTTGCTTTTGTTTTGGGTCAGGCTGCGCCAGACGGCTTTTCCGAAAAATGGCAGGCGCACGCTTAAATCGGAGCTGCGGCGCGGGCTGTCAGGCGGGTTACGAAAGCCATTTTCCAAATGATGATAGGGGCGCTCCCCGCCCAGCGGACGGCCCAGCCCGGTGCAGGCCGACAGGCCAAAACCAATGCCCAGCAAAACAAGTATCGACCCCAGCATTGTCATTGTCATTGTCATTTTCATTTCATCCAACCCATAATCTCACAACAAGAAAATCCCAAGGATTTCATGCTTATATAGGACTAAAATGAAAAACGGCGACCCGAAAGGTCGCCGTTAATGATTGACGCAAAGCGCCGACAAGTTACGCGAGAAACCCGACTCAATTATCGAGACTAGTTATCAAGACCCTGCCAGACCGGCCAGCAACGCGAACCGGCTTTGGCAGCCAGCGCCGCTTGAGCTGCTTTGGCATCCTTGCCATTTTGCGAAGCTGTGTAATCATCTTTACCGGTGCACCAGACATAGAATTGGTGCTTGCCTTGTTGCGACATGGCTTCAAAGCTTGAATCCAACGCCAATGCGGCCTGCGGCAGGGCGAACATGCCCGAAATGACGAGTGCTGTAGCGATTTTTTTCATAAGAACCTCCCTTTGGTTAGCCTTACATTGCCATGATGCGGGCGGTCGGAAAACTAAATTATTTGTAAGATTGGCTTATTTGGCCGGCACACGTTCAACAAGTTCAGCGCCGATTTCGGCCAAATGCGCTTTGATAAGCCCCTCAATCATGGCGAGCTGCGCGCTGTCGCGGCCGCGCGCGACCACGCTGACACCGGCCCCGTCCGGCCCGTAAAACGGATATAGCCCGATATTCACCTCATCATATTGCGCCTGCAAGCGCCCCATTTCAGCGGCAATCGTGCCTTCCGGCACATTGGAGGTTACGGTAATCGAACTCAACGCCTCGCCGCCGCGCAAACTTGGCAGCACATTTTCCATCATTGCCTGCATGATTTTCGGCACACCGGCCATGACATACACATTTTCAAGGCAAAAGCCCGGCGCGGTGCTGACCGGATTGTCAATCAGCGACGCACCATCGGGAATGCGCGCCATGCGTTGGCGGGCTTCATTGAAATCGGCCTCCAGCCGGTCATAATGCGCCTGTAATTGTTGCATGGCCAGCGGGTGATGATTGAGCGCCACGCCAAAAGCCGCGGCAATGCAATCGGCGGTAATGTCGTCATGGGTCGGGCCGATGCCGCCCGTGGTGAACACATAATCATGCGCCGCGCGCAGGGCATTGACGGCGGCGACCACCACATCCAATTCGTCCGGCACAATACGCACTTCGCGCATGTCAATGCCAATCTCGCCCAGCCTTTGGGCGATATAGGCGAGATTTTTATCCTGTGTGCGGCCTGACAAAACTTCATTGCCGATTATCAGCATGGCCGCGGTCACTGTCTTGCCCTGTCCTGTTTCGGCCTTGCCGCTTGCATCATCCATTATCCGCTCCTGATATATCTGTCCGAGATAGGGCCGACCGGCCTGAAAAACAAGCGGTTTTGTGACAGGCCGGTCAAACTGTCAAAACACGCTTGCGCCAAACCCGGTTTCGCGCCATATCTAGACGGACAAGACATGTTTCGTTCAGCCAAACCGGTGGCAAACCGGTGGCAAACCGGCCATGATGCGAACAGGAGAAAAAAGTGAATTATGTTGAGGCCGCCCGCGCGCCGACCAAAAATACAGGCCAGATAAAAATCCACACAGAAGAGGATTTTGAAGGCATGCGCGTGGTCGGACGCATGGCAGCCCATACGCTGGATTTGCTGCAAGAATTTGTGCAACCCGGAGTCAGCTCGGAAACGCTTGACGCCAAGGCGGAAGAAATCATCCGCGATTTGGGCGCTGTCCCGGCCCCGCTCAATTATCGCGGCTTTCGCAAATCCATTTGCACCTCGGTCAATCATGTTGTCTGCCACGGCATACCCGGCGAACGTCTGCTGCGCGAGGGCGACATTATGAATATTGATGTCACTTTGTTTTATGCCGGTTGGCATGGCGACCATTCGCGCATGTATAAGCTGGGCGAGGTTTCGGTCAAAGCCAAGCGGCTGATGGATGTGACCTATGAGGCCATGATGCACGGTATTGAAGTGGCGCGCCCCGGGGCGACGCTGGGCGATATTGGCGCGGCCATTCAAGATTATGCCGAAACACACCGCATGGCGGTGGTGCGCGATTTTTGCGGGCATGGGCTGGGTCGGGTGTTTCACGATACGCCCAATATTTTGCATTATGGCCGAAGCGGCGAAGGGCTGACTTTGCGCGAAGGCATGTTTTTCACCATTGAGCCAATGCTCAATCTGGGCAAACCGGCGGTGAAAATTCTCGGCGATGGCTGGACGGCGGTGACGCGCGACCGCACATTGTCAGCCCAATTTGAACATTCAGTCGGTATTACCGCCAATGGTGCGGAGATTTTCACCAAATCATTGGCAGGCTATGACAAGCCTTACGAACATTAGGACGCACGAAGAATAAAACGCCATTGGCCGGAGGAATGGGTGAAAGAAAAACCAACCCGCAAGCCCGAACAGAGCAAAGAGCCCAATTTACGAGCCGGTCATCGACAACGCTTGCGCAATCGGCTGCGCACTGCCTCATCCGACGCATTGGCCGATCATGAATTGCTGGAATTGGTATTGTTTCGCGCTGTTCCGCGCCGCGATGTAAAAGAAACCGCCCATCGGCTGATAAACCAATTTGGTGATTTGTCAGCCGTGCTGTCCGCCCCGCCCGCCCAATTGCGGAAAATCAAAGGCATAGGTGAGCATTGCATCACCGAATTCAAAATTGTCGAAGCCGCGGCTTTGCGCATCGGCCAATCAAAAATCATGCACAATAAAGCCCTGCAAAGCTGGGAAGCCTTGATACGCTATTGCCGCACCAAGCTGGCGGAAAAAAAGACCGAAGAATTTCATGTGCTGTTTTTGAACAAGCAAAACCAGATTATCGCTGATGAAGTGCTGGGGCGTGGCACGGTTGACCATACGCCGGTTTATCCGCGTGAAGTGATTAAGCGCGCCCTTGAATTGGACACAACGGCGCTGATTATTGTGCATAATCATCCAAGCGGCGACCCGTCACCCTCGCGCGCCGATATTGACATGACCAAAAAGCTCGACAATTTGTGCCGCGAGTTTGGCATGACCCTGTTTGACCATTTGGTGATTGGTCGCAATGATGAATACAGTTTCAAAAATAACGGCCTGCTGAACTGATAATTGCCGCCGCTGCTTTTCTCCGCGCCGCATATCTGCTATGGGGTGGCGCAGAGGAGATTCTCGCCATGATTCCAAGATATGCCCGCCCCGAAATGACTGCCCTTTGGGAAGCCGAAAGCCGGTTTTCCATTTGGTTGGAGATTGAAACCCACGCCATGGATGCGATGGTCAAGCTCGGTATTGTGCCGGCAGACGCTGCCGAAGCGGTGCGCGCGCGCGGCGGTTTTGATGTGGCGCGCATTGACGAGATTGAGCGCGAGGTGAAACATGATGTGATTGCCTTTCTGACCAGCCTGGCCGAGCATGTCGGGCCGGAAGCGCGCTTTGTGCATCAGGGCATGACCTCATCGGATGTGCTGGATACATGCCTGAATGTCCAATTGGTGCGCGCCGCTGATATTTTGCTGGCCGATATGGACGCGCTGCTGGCGGCGCTGAAAAAACGCGCCATTGAGCATAAAATGAGCGCCTGTATCGGGCGCAGCCACGGCATCCATGCCGAGCCGACCACATTCGGGCTGAAACTGGCGCAAGCCTATGCCGAATTTGACCGCAATAAGAGCCGCTTGCAGGCGGCGCGGGCCGAAATCGCCACTTGCGCCATTTCCGGCGCGGTCGGCACATTTGCCAATATTGACCCCTCGGTTGAGGCCCATGTCGCCGAACAAATGGGGCTGGAAGCCGAGCCGGTCTCGACGCAGGTGATACCGCGCGACCGCCATGCCATGTTTTTTGCCACGCTTGGCGTGATAGCCTCATCCATTGAGCGTCTGGCGGTGGAAGTGCGGCATTTGCAGCGCACTGAAGTGCTGGAAGCTGAGGAGTATTTCTCGGAAGGCCAGAAAGGCTCATCGGCCATGCCGCATAAGCGCAATCCGGTGCTGACGGAAAATCTGACCGGTCTGGCACGGCTGGTGCGCGGCATGGCGTTGCCGGCGATGGAAAATGTCGCGCTGTGGCATGAGCGCGATATTTCCCATTCCTCCGTTGAGCGTATGATTGGGCCGGATGCAACCATCACATTGGATTTCGCACTGGCGCGGCTGACCGGCGTGATGGAAAATCTGGTGGTCTATCCCGACCGCATGCAGGCCAATCTCGACCGGCTGGGCGGGCTGGTGCATTCACAAAGAGTGCTTTTGGCCCTGACCCAGGCCGGTATCAGCCGCGAAGATGCTTATCGGCTGGTGCAGCGCAATGCCATGCCGGTTTGGCGCGGCGAAGGGCAGTTTCTTGACCTGCTCAAGGCCGACCCGGACGTGACGCTGGAAGACAGCGCATTGGAAGCCCTGTTTGACATTGGCTATCACTTCAAACATGTGGATACGATTTTCGCCCGCGTATTTGGTGAGGCTTGAGCGATTGCGCGACTCATCCGCATCGTCTAATTTCCTTTTGATGTCGGGTTATCAGGCCGCCGCGCAATGGCCATGCACCCCGACCGCTTTTTCAGCCGGACAGCAATAAGAGGTTGTCATGTCAAAACGCCGCCGCATTTATGAAGGCAAGGCCAAAGTGCTTTATGAAGGCCCCGAACCCGGCACGCTGGTGCAGCATTTCAAAGATGACGCGACCGCCTTTAACGGCGAAAAGCACGATATTATCGAAGGCAAGGGCGTGCTGAACAACCGGATTTCGGAATATATTTTCACCCGGCTTGAGCAAATTGGCGTGCCGACGCATTTTTTGCGGGCGCTGAATATGCGCGAGCAGCTCATCCGTGAAGTTGAGATTATCCCGCTTGAAGTGGTGGTGCGCAATATCGCCGCCGGCTCTTTGGTCAAAAGGCTGGGGCTGGAAGAAGGGGCGCGCCTGCCGCGTCCGCTGATTGAATTTTACTATAAAGATGACAGTCTGGGCGACCCTTTGATTGGCGAAGACCATATTGCGGTATTTGGTTGGGCGGGGCCGCAGGAAATGGATGATATTATGGCCTATGCCATGCGGATAAATGATTTCATGACCGGTTGCTTTTCCGCTGTCGGCATTACGCTGGTTGATTTCAAGCTGGAATTTGGCCGCTATTGGGAAGGCGAAACAGCGCGCATTGTGCTGGCCGATGAAATCAGCCCGGACAGTTGCCGCCTGTGGGATGCCAACAGCCTCGAAAAGCTCGACAAAGACCGCTTCCGGCAGGATTTGGGCGGCATGGTTGATGCTTATCAGGAAGTGGCGCGCCGGCTCGGTATTTTTTCCGGCAGCAAGCCGGATGGCTCATCCGGGCCGGTTCTGGTCAGTTAAGCAAATGCGCAAGGGCGCGTGACGCGCCGGTTTGGAGTAGGACAGAATGAAAGCGACCATTCAGATTACATTGAAAAGCGGTGTTCTTGACCCGCAAGGCAAGGCGATTGAAAACGCGCTTGGCCAGCTTGGCTTTGACGGCATTGATGAAGTGCGCCAAGGCAAGCTGATTGAAATTGACATGCAGGCCGCCAATGCTGAAACGGCGCGCGCGCAATTGGCTGATATGTGCGAGAAATTACTGGCCAATACAGTCATTGAAAATTACGACATTCAACTCGACAGCGCGGAGTAACCCGACATGCAGGCAGCGGTGATTGTCTTTCCCGGTTCGAATTGCGACCGCGATGTTGCAGTGTGTCTGGAGGCGGCATTGGGGCGCGCGCCGCTTATGGCATGGCATGGCGATGCCAGCCTGCCCGATTGCGATTTGATTGTTTTGCCGGGCGGTTTTTCCTATGGCGATTATCTGCGCTGCGGCTCAATGGCGGCCAATAGCCCGATTATGCGCGATGTGGTGGCGCAAGCGCAAAATGGCACGCGGGTTTTGGGTATTTGCAACGGCTTTCAAGTGCTGACCGAATGTGGCCTCTTGCCCGGTATTTTAATGCGCAATAAGGGCCTGAATTTTGTCTGCCGCAATACCCGCCTGATTGTGCAGCGCACGGATACGCCTTTTACCGGTCATTATGCGCAAGGCGAGGAAATCATTATTCCGGTGGCGCATAATGAAGGCAATTATTTTGCCGATGATGACACGTTGAAAAAACTGCAAGATGAGGATTGCATTGCCATGACCTATGCGCCCGATGACAATCCAAACGGTGCCTGCCTCGACATTGCCGGTATTTGTTCGCCCGATGGTCATGTGCTTGGCATGATGCCGCATCCCGAACGCCGCGCCGAAGCGGCGCTTGGCGGCGAGGATGGCAAGCGCATATTCACCGCCATTGTGGAGACATTGTCATGACCCTGCACAACCGCCATATTAATGAAACCGAAATCACTGATGAGATTGTCGCCGAGCACGGGCTGACGCCGGAAGAATATGCCGAGATTGTTGAGCATATGGGCCGCGCGCCCAATATGACCGAGCTGGGCGTGTTTTCGGTCATGTGGTCGGAGCATTGCTCGTATAAATCATCGCGCAAATGGCTGAAAAAATTGCCGGTGGATGGCCCGCAAGTGATTCAGGGGCCGGGCGAAAATGCCGGTGTTATTGATATTGGTGACGGCGATGCGGCGATTTTCAAAATGGAAAGCCATAATCACCCATCTTTTATTGAACCCTATCAGGGCGCGGCAACCGGTGTTGGCGGCATTATGCGCGATGTCTTTACAATGGGCGCGCGCCCAATCGCCAATCTGAATGCTTTGCGGTTTGGTGAACCGTCGCACCCGAAAACCCGTCATCTGGTCTCCGGCGTGGTTGCCGGCATTGGCGGCTATGGCAATTGCATAGGCGTGCCGACAGTCGGCGGCGAGGTCAATTTCGATGCCAGCTATAATGGCAATATTTTGGTCAATGCCATGTGCGTCGGCCTTGCGCGAACCGATAAGATATTTTACGCCGCCGCCACCGGCGTCGGCGCACCGGTGGTTTATGTCGGCTCGAAAACCGGACGCGACGGGATTCACGGCGCGACTATGGCCTCGGCGGAATTTGATGACGCCTCAGAAGAAAAGCGCCCAACTGTGCAGGTTGGCGACCCGTTTACCGAAAAATTATTGCTGGAAGCCTGTCTTGAATTAATGGCCTCCGATGCGATTATCGGCATTCAAGATATGGGCGCGGCCGGGCTGACTTCATCTTCGGTTGAAATGGCTGATAAGGGCAATGTCGGTATTCATCTGAACCTTGATAAAGTGCCTTGCCGCGAAACCCACATGACCGGCTATGAAATGCTTTTGTCGGAAAGCCAGGAGCGCATGCTGATGGTGCTGAAACCGGGCCGCGAAGCCGAAGCGGAAAAGATTTTCCAACGCTGGGGTCTGGATTTTGCGGTGATTGGCGAATTGACCGACACCAACCGGATGCAAGTCAGCCATGAGGGGCGCGAAATCGCCAATATGCCGCTTAAGCCGCTGGCCGATGGCGCGCCGGAATATGACCGCCCGCATGTTAAAACCCCGCCTGCCCCGGCCTTGTCGGCCATGACCCATAAAGTGCCGGTTGAGGCGGCGCTGAAGCAGCTTATCAACAGCAGTGAAATTGCTTCGCGGCGGTGGATTTGGGAACAATATGACAGCATGGTGATGGGCGATACAATTGCCGGGCCGGGCGGTGATGCGGCGCTGGTGCGCGTGCATGGCAGCCGCAAAGCACTGGCCATCAGCACTGATGTCACGCCGCGTTATTGCTTGGCCGACCCCGTTGCCGGCGGCATGCAAGCGGTTGCCGAGACATGGCGCAATATTACCGCTACCGGCGCAACGCCTTTGGCCATTACCAATTGTCTGAATTTCGGCAATCCCGAACGGCCGGAAATTATGGGCCAATTTGTCGGCTGTTTGGAGGGCATGGGGGCGGCCTGCAAGGCACTGGATTTTCCCGTCGTGTCGGGTAATGTGTCGCTCTACAATGAAACCAATGGCGCGGGCATTATGCCGACGCCGGCCATTGGCGGTGTCGGTGTGATAAAAGATTTGGACAAAGCCGTTGGCAATGGATTTGTGGATACCGGCCACGTCATTTATCTGATTGGCGAGACAATGGGTCATTTGGGATGCTCGCTTTACCAGCGCATGATACTTGCAGACGCAACGCAAACTGCCCCGCCACCGGTTGATTTGCAGGCCGAACGCGCCAATGGTGATTTTTTGCGCGCGGCGATTGATAACCGGCTGGTCGCCGCCGCCCATGACCTGTCCGATGGCGGCTTGGCCGTGGCGCTTGCCGAAATGTGCATGAAAAACGCCATTGGCTGCCAAATCGACAATCTTGATGACCGGCCGGAAATGCTGTTTGGCGAAGACCAGGCGCGCTATCTGGTCGCCATTGCGCCTGATAAAGTCGCAAGCTTTGAAGCGCAAGCCGAAGCCGCCAAAATCACCATTGCCGCACTTGGCCAAACCGGCGGTTCGGATTTGACAATCGGGGAAACAATTCACATATCCATTGAGGAATTGCGCCACCTGCATGAGCGCTGGTTGCCCGATTTGATGCAATAGAATGAACCAGAGGCATGACCTCTGACAGGAGCCAAAAATGCCAATGCTTGCCGGTGAACTCGAACAGCTTATTCGCGCCGCCCTGCCCGATGCCGAGATTGAAATCACCGATTTGCGCGGCGATGGCGACCATTACGCCGCCCATATTATATCAGCCGCCTTTGCCGGAAAAACCCGTGTGCAGCAGCACCAAATGGTTTATGATGCGCTGAAAGGCGGCATGGGCGATGCTTTGCATGCGCTGGCCCTGCAAACCGCGACACCCGAAGACAAGTAACACCAATGAGATAAGAGGAGCCGATAATGGAAGAGATTGCGAAAGTCATTAAAGACGAAATCGACAGCGCCGATATTGTGCTGTTCATGAAAGGCACGCCGGTTTTCCCCCAATGCGGGTTTTCCGGTCAAGTGGTGCAAATCCTGTCGCATATTGGCGTCCCCTTCAAAGGCATTAATGTGCTTGAAGATGATAATCTGCGCGAAGGCATTAAAGCCTTTTCCAATTGGCCAACCATTCCGCAGCTTTATGTGAAAGGCGAGTTTGTTGGCGGCTGTGATATTGTCCGCGAAATGTTTGAAGAAGGCGAATTGCGCCCCTATTTCAGCGAAAAAGGCATTGAAGCTGACGCCTGAGGGTAAAATGCCCGGCCAGAACACACAAAAAAACCCGCCAAAAGGCGGGTTTTCTTTTGAGCAATCAGAAAGCGTCTAATTGCGCGAATAAAATTCAACCACCAGATTGGGCTCCATCTGCACCGGATAGGGCACATCGGCCAATTGCGGCATTTGCGTCAGCGAGGCGGTCAGCTTGCTGTGGTCAACGCTGAGATATTCCGGCACATCGCGCTCGGCGCTTTGAATCGCTTCCAGCACAATGTTCAAATTGCGCGATTTTTCGCGCACCTGCACCACATCGCCGACTTTCAAACGACGGCTTGGAATATTGCAACGCACGCCATTTACCAGCACATGACCATGATTGACAAATTGGCGGGCGGCAAACACTGTGGTGACGAATTTGGCACGATAGACAACCGCATCAAGACGCGCTTCGAGCAAACCGATAAGGTTTTCGCTGGTATCGCCTTTCACGCGCACCGCTTCGGCATAAATGCGCCGAAATTGTTTTTCGGTGATATTGCCATAATGGCCTTTAAGCTTTTGCTTGGCACGCAGCTGGATACCAAAATCAGACAGCTTGCCGCGACGACGCTGACCATGTTGGCCGGGGCCGTAATCGCGACGATTGACGGGGCTTTTCGGACGACCCCAAATATTCTCGCCCATGCGGCGGTCAATTTTGTATTTTGTCGATATCCGCTTGCTCATGCGGGGCTCACCTCAAATTTGGCACAAATAAAAACGGCGAGAACAAATCTCGCGAGTTGGCGCGGAGTATAGCTATTCGCTTGGCCATGTCAAACGGGATTTTCAACCTTTTTGCCGTTTTGCGCATCAATCGGGCAAGGGCGCATGGGTTTCAATCTGACGGCTTATTATTGGGGTCGATAGGTTCCGGCGACGCGCCCGCGCCCGGGTCAGGCAAACCGCGCGACATGGCGGCCACACGCGGTTTCAGTGCCGCATCAGCCGCCCCACGCGGCCATCTGAGCAGGGCATTTATGACACCGCGAAATGTGCGCACATCCTGTTCGGTAAGACCGGCGCGGTGAAACATATTGCGCAAATTGCGCGCCATGGCCGGTTTTTTCTCCGGGGGGGCCAAAAATCCTGCGCCATCGAGGGCCGCTTCGAAATGGGCAAACATGGCATGTATCTCGCCGCGCGTGGCCGGTCGCGTGTCCGGCATGGGGCTTGAGCGCGCCGCAGTGTCATCACCGAGCTGAAACCATTCATATCCGAGCAATAAAACCGCCTGCGCCAGATTGAGCGAGCTGAATTCGGGATTGAGCGGCACACGACAAATCGCATCGGCCAGCGAAATATCCTCATTGGTCAGACCGGTGCGCTCCGGCCCGAATAAAATACCGCCCGGCACTTGGCCTGCCGCATTTGACAGTTCCACCCAGGCGCGCATTTCTTCAGCCACGCGCCGCGGCGTCAAAACCGGCTTAACCATATCGCGCAAGCGTGCCGTTGTTGCCACCAAATAGCCAATATCAGCAGTGGCAGCGGGCACACTGTCAAATAAACGGTGATTGTCTATCAGGCTTTCAGCGCCGGAAGCGGCTTTGCGGGCGCGCTCCATTTGCCAGCCGGGGCGTGGATTGACCAGCCGCAAATCGGTCAGGCCGAAATTCAGCATGGCGCGCGCCACTGTGCCGATATTCTCGCCCAATTGGGCGCCAACCAAAATTATGGCGGGTGGCGTTATCTCGGAAGAAATTTTGTCCATGGGTGTGACATAATGGAATCCCCCCCTTTTATCAATTCCCGGCTTTTGCTACAAGGTAACCCGATTTACAGCGTTTTTGTCGAGAGGGGACATTATGACAAAAATTCAAGTGGAAAATCCCATTGTGGAACTTGATGGGGATGAGATGACCCGTATCATCTGGCAGCTCATCAAAGACAAGCTTATCCTTCCCTATCTTGATATTGATTTGCGTTATTATGATTTGGGCATTGAGGCGCGCGACGACACAGATGACCAGATTACCATTGATGCGGCCAATGCCATTCGCGACATTGGCGTCGGCGTAAAATGCGCCACCATCACGCCGGATGAGGCGCGGGTTGAAGAGTTTAACCTCAAAAAAATGTGGCGCTCGCCCAATGGCACTATTCGTAACATTCTCGGCGGCACAGTGTTTCGCGAGCCAATCATCTGCAAAAATGTGCCGCGCCTTGTGCCGGGCTGGACAGATCCGATTGTGATTGGCCGCCACGCATTTGGCGACCAATATCGCGCCACTGATTTTGTTGTGCCGGGCAAAGGCAAGCTGACCATGAAATGGGAAGCCGAAGATGGCAGCGAGGTCAAAGAATTTGAAGTGTTTGACTTCCCCGGCGGCGGCATTTCCATGGCCATGTATAATCTTGATGACAGTATTCGCGACTTTGCCCGCGCCTGCATGATGTATGCGCTCGACCGCAAATGGCCGCTTTATCTGTCCACCAAAAACACCATTATGAAAGCCTATGATGGCCGCTTCAAAGATTTGTTTCAGGAAGTGTTTGACGCCGAATTCAAAGACCGTTTTGACGCGCTTGGCATTGGTTATGAGCATCGCCTGATTGACGATATGGTTGCGGCGGCGCTGAAATGGTCGGGCAAATTTGTCTGGGCGTGTAAAAATTATGATGGCGATGTGCAATCCGACACAGTGGCGCAAGGTTTTGGGTCGCTTGGTCTGATGACATCGGTCTTGATGACGCCGGATGGCAAAACCATTGAGGCCGAAGCGGCGCATGGCACGGTGACGCGCCATTATCGCGCGCATCAGCGTGGTGAGGAAACCTCGACCAATTCGATTGCTTCAATTTTTGCCTGGACACGCGGTCTCGCCAAACGGGCGGAAATCGACCAGAATGATGCTTTGGCCAATTTTGCCAAAACGCTGGAAAAAACCTGCGTCAGCACGGTTGAACGCGGCTCCATGACCAAGGATTTGGCTTTGCTGGTCGGCTCAGGCCAGAACTGGCTGACAACGCAGGGCTTTCTCGACAAAATTGCGGAAAATCTCGATGCGGCGCTGTAGGCGCGGCTTGATATGGCTTTGGCGGGCGGTGCCGGTTTATCAGGCGGCGCCGATTGCCGCTTCCACAGCCTGTAAGGCGGCCTCGCCGGCACTTGTGTCAGGCCCACCGGCTTGTGCCATATCGGCACGCCCGCCGCCGCCCTTGCCGCCCAGCTTCTCCGCGCCAACGCGCACCAGCGCCACCGCATCATAGGCATCGGTCAAATCATCGGTCACGCCCACGGCAATCCCCGCCTTGCCATTATCCAGCCCAACAAATACCACAATACCGCTGCCAATCTGCTTTTTGCCTTCATCCACCAAACCGCGCAATTGCTTGGCCGGCAGATTGTCAACGCAGCGTGCCATCAGCGAAATACCATTAACCGCGCGCACAGCATCCGGCCCGCCACTGGCACTGTTTCCGGCCAGCGCCGCCTGTTTTTGGGCCTCAGCCAGTTCGCTTTCGAGTTTCTTGCGGTCTTCAAGCAGGCGCGACAGACGGGTCGGCAAATCCTGTTGGGCAATTTTCAAAATATCGGTCGCTTGGCGCAGTAATTTTTGCTGTTCGCCAATATGGGCCAGCGCCGATTGGCCGGTATAGGCTTCAATCCGCCGCACGCCCGACGCCACCGCGCCTTCATGGGCGATTTTCAACAGTCCGATATCACCGAGCCGACGCACATGGGTGCCGCCGCATAATTCGACCGAATAATAGGGCTGCGCGTCATCTTTTGCCGTCTCGAGACCCATTTCGAGACCCATTTCGAGACCCATTGACAAAACGCGCACTTCCTCGCCATATTTTTCGCCAAACAGCGCCAGCGCACCCGCCTCAATCGCCTCATCGGGCGTCATCAGCCGCGTCGAAACCGCATCATTGCGGCGGATAACATTATTGACCAGCTTCTCCACCGCATCAATATCGGCATCGCTCATGGCGGTTGGATGGCTGAAGTCAAACCGCAAATGCGCCTCATTGACCAGCGAGCCTTTTTGCGTGACATGGGGGCCCAGCACACGGCGCAACGCCTCATGCAGCAAATGGGTGGCGCTGTGATTGGCACGAATCGCCGTGCGGCGGGCGCCATCGACTTGTTGATGGACAATCGCTCCCAATTCCAAATCACCGGCTTCAATCTTGCCGTAAAGAACATGCAAATCACCGAGCCGCTTTTGCGTGTCACTGACCGGCATGACCAAGCCGTCATCATTGCTGACATGGCCCGTATCACCGACCTGACCACCGCTTTCGGCATAAAATGGCGTTTGATTGACCAACAAAGCCACCTCGTCACCGGCTGTCGCCTTGTCCACAATCTGCCCATCCGCCAAAATCGCAACCACCTGGCCTTCCGCCGCTTCCGACTGATAGCCGACAAATTCGGTCGGCCCCAACCGATTGCGTAAATCGAAAAAGACTTCTTCCGTCGCCTCCTGACCGGAACCGGCCCAATTGGCGCGCGCATCGGCGCGCTGTTTTTCCATCGCCGCGTCAAATCCGGCAATATCAACCCCCAGCCCGCGCTCGCGCAACGCATCTTGCGTCAAATCCAACGGAAAACCGTAAGTGTCATAAAGCCGAAAGGCGACATCGCCCGGCAATTGCTTGCCCGACATATCAGCCACCGCATCATCAAGCATACGCAAGCCCCGCGCCAGCATGTCGCGGAACCGACCTTCTTCATGTTTCAGTGTCTCGACAATCAAAGCCTCGGCGCGCCCCAATTCGGGATAGGCGGCGGCCATTTGCGTCTTCAAAGCCGGAACGAGCTGCCATAAATGCGGCTCTTTAGTGCCGAGCAAATGGGCATGACGCATGGCACGGCGCATAATACGCCGCAGCACATAGCCGCGCCCCTCATTGGAGGGCAGCACACCATCGGCGACCAAAAACGCCGCCGAGCGCAAATGGTCGGCAATCACCCGATGGCTGACGCGGTGGTCGCCGTCAATCGCCGTGCCGGACACATCAGCCGAAGCCTCAATCAGGTGAAACATCAAATCCGTGTCATAATTATCATGCTTGCCCTGCAACACCGCGCCAATGCGCTCCAGCCCCATGCCGGTATCAATGGAGGGTTTGGGCAGGTCAATGCGCGTGCCATCGGCCTGCTGCTCAAACTGCATGAAAACGAGATTCCATATTTCGATAAAGCGGTCGCCATCCTCATCAGGGCTGCCGGGCGGGCCGCCTTTAATCTCGGCGCCATGGTCGTAAAAAATCTCCGAACAGGGGCCGCATGGGCCAGTATCACCCATTGACCAAAAATTATCGCTGGTCGCAATGCGGATAATTTTCTGCTCCGGCAGACCGGCGATTTTCTGCCACAAGCCAAAGGCTTCATCATCTTCGGCATAGACTGTCGCCAGCAATTTTTCCGGCGGCAGGCCCAATTCCTTGGTCAGAAATGTCCAGGCAAACTCAATCGCATCGGCCTTGAAATAATCGCCAAAGGAGAAATTGCCGAGCATTTCAAAAAATGTGTGATGGCGCGCCGTATAGCCCACATTGTCGAGGTCATTATGCTTGCCACCGGCGCGCACGCATTTTTGTGAACTGGCGGCGCGCGCCATGGGCGGCGTTTCCTGTCCGGTGAAATAGTTTTTGAACGGCACCATGCCGGCATTGGTGAATAACAGTGTCGGGTCATTCAATGGCACAAGCGGGCTCGACGCCACGGGCTTATGGTCATGGTCGGCGAAAAAATCCAAAAAGGCTGTTCTTATATCTGCAAGACCTGTTGACATGTGCTTTCCATTCGCAAACTTCCCTCACTTTTACCGCCCTTGCCGCCTGACCACAAGTCAAACACGACATGGCACAAACGGGCGGGCAAATGGTCGCTGCCGGTTGGCTGCCGGCCAGTCACATAAAAACCCGACTGCCGAAGCAATCGGGCTGTTTATTTTGGGGTTTGCGCAGCGCGGTTTAACCGGCCGCTTCTTCCATTGGCGGGGCCTCATCCTGGCCTTCTGTCATGGTTTTTTCTTCCTGTGTCAGCGCCTCAATATCTATCAGTCCGGCATCGGAACGAATTTTCTCTTCAATCTCTGCCGCCATATCGAGATTTTCCATCAGGAATTTGCGGGTGTTTTCCTTACCCTGCCCGATGCGCTGGTCGCCATAGCTATACCAACTGCCGGATTTTTCGACCACGCCGGCCTTGACGCCCAAATCAATCAACTCTCCGGTTTTGGAAATGCCCTCACCGTAAAGAATGTCAAACTCGACAACGCGGAACGGCGGCGCCACTTTGTTTTTCACCACTTTCACGCGGGTCTGGTTGCCAATCACTTCATCGCGGTCTTTAATCGCGCCAATACGGCGAATATCCAACCGGCAGGAAGAATAGAATTTCAGCGCGTTGCCGCCGGTTGTGGTTTCGGGACTGCCAAACATCACGCCGATTTTCATGCGAATCTGGTTGATGAATACGACCATTGTATTGGAGCGCGAGATTGAAGCAGTCAGCTTGCGCAGCGCCTGGCTCATCAGCCGTGCTTGCAGACCCGGCAGGCTGTCGCCCATATCGCCCTCAAGCTCGGCGCGCGGCGTCAGCGCGGCCACGGAGTCAATCACCAGCACATCCACCGCGCCGGAACGCACCAGCGTATCGGCAATTTCCAGCGCCTGTTCGCCATTATCGGGCTGCGAAATGAGCAAATCCTCAATTTGCACGCCGAGTTTTCTGGCATAGGCCGGGTCAAGCGCATGTTCGGCATCAATAAAGCCGCAAATCCCGCCATTTTTTTGCGCTTCGGCCACTGTATGCAGCGCCAAAGTGGTTTTGCCGGAGCTTTCCGGCCCGTAAATCTCAATAATCCGGCCACGCGGCAGGCCGCCAATGCCAAGCGCAATATCCAGCCCCAGCGAACCGGTCGAAATCGCCTCAATTTCCACCACATTTTCCGGGTCGCCCAGCTTCATCACCGAGCCTTTGCCGTAATTTTTCTCGATTTGCGACAAGGCCGCCTCAAGCGCCTTTTTCTTGTCTTCGGACTTTTCCATCAGGGTCACCACATTTTCAGCCATCATTGCCTCCGTTATTTCATAGCCCCCAAAGGGGAGCAATGGCTGATTATGTTCCTATTTTGTTCATATTGTCCAGCAATTTTTTAAGGCACTGATTTTACAAAGATTTTTGAAAATGACCCGGCCGGCAAGGCGACAGAATCGGGCAGAACCCTGTGGACAAAGCGGCGCGCTAACGCATTCCCCGCCCTGGCGCGGGACAGAATCAGTCGCGCCATTAATCGTCGCGCCATTAATCGTCGCGATAGACGCGCTCGCGTTTTTCGTGGCGTTCCTGCGCTTCAAGCCCCAAAGTGGCAATCGGGCGCGCATCCAACCGTTTCAGGCTAATCGGCTCGCCGGTTTCCTCGCAATAGCCATAGGTTTTGTCTTCCAGCCTTTGCAGGGCGGCGTCAATTTTATTGATAAGTTTGCGGTGCCGGTCGCGGGTGCGCAATTCAAGGGTTTTTTCCGCCTCGGAGGCGGCGCGGTCAGCATCATCCGGGTGCTGCACGCTTTCATTTTGCAGGCCAGCCACGGTTTCGCGCGTGCCGCGAATAATATCATCCTTCCAATCGACCAGCTTACGGCGGAAATATTCACGCTGCCGCGCATTCATAAACGGCTCATCATCGGATGGAACATAGTTTTTTGGAAGTCTTGTTGCCATATTGCTTTCTCCCAGCCTATCCAAATCCGGCCCCTCACCGGAAATATGTCGGCGTGATACAAAATGCGGTCGGGAAAATCAAGCCATTAAAGCGGGCGCAATGTCACAGATGGATGAAACCGGATGAATGGGGGATAGGAGAGAATTTCCGTTTTGCCCTTGCCGAGGGCATGACAAGACCTTAGGTTAACGCCCATGCAAGCCGTCAAGGTGATGGTGGCGCGCCTGTTCAGGCGGTCACCATTCAGGGCGCCCCGTTTAGGAAGCCCCCTTTAGGGAGAGAGAGGAAAGCCGAATATATGTCGCAAAAATTTGAAGGAACCGAAAACTATATCGCCACAGAAGACCTGCGCGTGGCGGTCAATGCCGCTTTGACGCTGGAGCGCCCGCTGCTTATCAAGGGGGAGCCCGGCACCGGCAAAACCGTGCTGGCCGAGGAAGTGGCGCAAGCCTTGGGCATGGAGCTTATTACCTGGCACATTAAATCGACCACCAAGGCGCAGCAGGGCCTTTATGAATATGACGCCATTACCCGCCTGCGCGACAGCCAATTGGGCGATGAGCGCGTCAAGGATGTGAAAAACTATATAAATCGCGGCAAGCTGTGGGAAGCCTTTGAAAAAGACCAGCGTGTTGTCCTGCTGATTGACGAGATTGACAAGGCCGATATTGAGTTCCCCAATGATTTGCTGCAAGAACTCGACCGCATGGAGTTTTATGTTTATGAGACCGGCGAGACGATTAAAGCGGCCAAACGCCCGCTGGTTATCATCACCTCAAATAATGAAAAAGAGCTGCCCGATGCGTTTTTGCGCCGCTGTTTCTTCCATTATATCTCCTTCCCCGATGCCGATACGATGAGCAAAATCGTGCAAGTGCATTATCCCGATATTAAGGAAAGGCTGGTGAAAAACGCCCTCAGCTCGTTTTACGAAGTGCGCGATGTGCCGGGGCTGAAGAAAAAGCCCTCAACCAGTGAATTGCTGGACTGGCTGAAATTGCTGATGAATGAAGATATTGACCCGGAAACGCTGCGCGAGCAGGATGCCGGCAAGCTGATACCGCCTCTGCATGGCGCGCTTATAAAAAATGAGCAGGATGTCCATTTGTTTGAACGATTGGCCTTTCTTGCCCGCCGCGAACGCAATTAGAATTGTCGGGGGAGAGCTGAGCCATGTTCGTCAATTTTTTCCATGAGCTGAAAAGCGCCAATGTGCCGGTTTCCTTGCGCGAATATTTGTCGCTGCTGGAAGCGTTGGACAATGATGTGATTGGCGCGCAGGTCGAAGATTTCTATTATTTGTCGCGCGCCGCGCTGGTTAAGGATGAGCGCAATCTCGACAAATTCGACCAGGTTTTCGGCCATGTCTTCAAAGGGCTGGAAAATCTGACCGAAGGCGAAATGGCCGAAATTCCCGAAGAATGGCTGAAAACCCTGACAGAAAAATTTCTCACCGAAGAAGAAAAGGCCGAAATTGAGGCGCTGGGCGGCTGGGAAAAAATTATGGAAGAGCTGAAAAAACGGCTGGAGGAGCAGGAAAAACGCCATGAAGGCGGCAATAAATGGATAGGCACGGGCGGCACGTCGCCATTTGGCGCGGATGGCTATAATCCGGAAGGCGTGCGCATCGGCCAAGACAAGAACAAGAATTTCAAAGCGGTGAAAGTCTGGGACAAGCGCGATTTCAAAAATCTCGATGACAGTGTTGAGCTTGGCACGCGCAATATTAAAGTGGCGCTGCGCCGCTTGCGGAAATTCGCCCGCGATGGCGAGGCCGATGTGCTTGACCTAGAAGACACGATTCACTCCACCGCCAATGCCGGCTATCTCGACATCAAGCTGATTCCCGAGCGCCGCAATAAGGTGAAAGTGCTGGTGTTTTTTGATATTGGCGGCTCAATGGATCCGCATATCCGGCTGTGCGAAGAGCTGTTTTCGGCCGCCCGCAGCGAGTTCAAGAATATGGAATATTTCTATTTCCACAATTGCCTTTATGAAGGCGTGTGGAAAGACAATCGCCGCCGCCATAATGAGAAAATGAATACTTGGGATGTGCTGCACACTTACCCGCATGATTACAAGGTGATTTTTGTAGGTGATGCGTCCATGTCGCCCTATGAGATTACCTATGAGGGCGGCTCGGTGGAGCATTGGAATGAGGAAGCCGGCGCGCTGTGGCTGAAACGTGTGACCGATATTTATGAAAGCTGCATTTGGCTGAACCCGATGGCCGAGCGTTATTGGGAGCACACGCCATCGTGCCAAATCATCAAGCAGATTTTCGGCGACCGCATGTTCCCGCTGACATTGGAAGGCCTCGACACCGCCATGCGCGAGCTAAGCCGGGGGTAGTTAGGGGGGGCTTCCGTTTTATTTCGGCTCCTCAAAAGGCATTGCCCAATAATTAGAGCAGTATCGTTAAACTCGGAAAATACAACCTTGCCTTGCCAGCACAGCACTGGGCGCAAGGACTCCTTTTTGTTACCTGCCTTTACCACGTAGGAAGGAACAAGAATATTTCAAGGCTCACCAGACAAAACGCGCCGGAAAACGAGAGAGAAAATGCCCGGATTTGACAATCTGGCTAAAATAGCTATTTTAGCTACAAATGGAGAGGAATAATGATAACCATATCTGCCCGTGAGGCCAAAAACCGGTTTGGCGAATTGCTTGATGAAGCGCGCCGCGCGCCGGTTCTTATCCGCAAGCACAAGCGCGACAGCGCCGTGGTGCTGGACATTGACATTTACCGCCATATTGAGGCGCAAGTGCTGGATTATCTGATGCAGCGCCGTGCCGAGGCCGCCCTGCAAAGCGATGACTGGCTGAACGAAGAAGACAGCGAAAAGCTGCTGAAAGATTTGGCGGATGAGGCGCGTTAAGCTTTCCGGCCCGCTTTCAAATCAGGCCGCCATTGGCCACCGGCGCGATATTTACCAATAGAGTGAATCCGACCCCTCATTCGTCTTGCCCCTTTTCAAAATCTTATGTAGCTTTGTTCCCAAGGTTCGAGAAACAAGTACCGAGGGAAAAATGGCTGACAAAGTTGACGCGCTTGAAATTTGGGAAAGAATTGCTGACAGCAGAATTTGTCAAGAGGCGGCAGAGTTTTACCGGCAGGCGGGTAAAACAAAGGATGAAATACTCGAGCGAGGAGCCACCGATTTTGACCAATTGGTTGGCTGTTTGGATGAACAGCCGGATTATAAGGCTCTGTATTATGCGTCGCGTCACGGCTATATGGATATGCATATCAGGCAAAATCGCGTGGCAATGGCGCATTATCTACCCAAAGGCCTCAATTGGGCCGGGCAAAAGATTGCCTTTATTGATTTCGGCTGCGGCCCGATGACCGCCGGGCTGGTTTTTGCCGAGCATTTGAGCGAAGGTTTGGGGGATTATAAGAGCCAAGTTTCATATTACGGGGTGGATATATCCCAAAATATGCGCGATTTGGCCGCAAAAATAAATGAGAGTCTCGAGATTTATGAGCCAGCGCGGTTCCATTTGACTGACAGTTTTTTTGACAATGGCGCGCTGAATTCCGATATTAGAGACGCTGATATTTGCATTTTATCTTTTTCTTTCGCATTGGCTCCGAAAACACTGAAAACGGGCGACCGAGCCGCGGAAGAAATAATGCAAAATATGGCGCAGGAGTGGCACAATATTTCGCAGGGCTGCGAACAATCGTGGGTTATTTATTGCAATCCAAACAGAAGTTATCCGGGAGACGCAGTTTCAAGAAACTGGAAATGGTTTTATACAACTTTGCGGAAGCAAGCGGGCATCATCTATTCTGGGGGAGAAATTGAGGATTGCCATTGGATGACCGGAAGGAATCCCGCTACTATGGCTTGCATTGCGGGAGCAATAACGGAAGCATAGGAAATGCGACAACAGGCCGAGCAACATGAATTATTTGCCGAGGCGCAGCCGCCCGCCCCCTGTCTGCGCGTGCCTGATGACCAGCCAATGCTGATGCATCCCACCGGAATTATATATCGTGACGATTTCATTACCGAGGCGGAAGAGCAGGATTTACTCAACGCCATTGATAATGCCCCGTGGATATGTGACTTGGAACGGCGCGTGCAGCATTATGGCTATCGCTACAGCTACAATAAAAGGCGGGTTGGCGCGGACAGCAAAATTGGTGATTTACCGGACTGGTCGCGCGCCGTTACCGACCGGCTTGTTGACGCCGGTTTTTTTGAACAACACCCAGACCAACTAATCGTCAATGAATATATGCCCGGACAGGGTATCGCCAGACATATTGACAGCGATTGTTTTGGGCCGGTCATAGCCGCCGTTTCGCTTGGCAGTGATTGTATGTTGGACATTCACCCGCCACCGGACAGGGGGGCGAGTTTTGAAATTGCCGTCTTGCGCCGCAGCTTGATGGTTTATCGCGGTTTGGGACGTTCCGAATATGCTCATGGCATCAGGAAGCGCAAAAACGACCCGCAAAACGGCTTAAAAATCCCGCGTGAACGGCGCGTATCGCTGACTTTCAGAACCGTCCTTTGAACCCCCTCACCTACACCAAAGACGTGCAGAAACGTTGGATGCGGGTGCAGGCTTCGGTCAGATTTTCGTCGGACGTCGCATAGCTGATGCGGAAAAACGGCGACAGGCCAAAAGCCGCGCCATGCACCACCGCCACGCCTTCGGCTTCCAACAGCGCCGTGGCAAAGGCTTCGTCGCTGTCAATCAGCGTGCCATCCGGCGTTGATTTGCCGATACAGCCAGCGCAGGACGGATAGACATAAAACGCCCCTTCCGGCGTGATGCAGCTTATCCCGTCAGCCTCATTCAGCATGGCGACCACCAAATCGCGGCGGCGTTTGAAAGCGGCATTGTTTTCGGCAATGAAATCCTGCGGCCCGTTCAACGCTTCCACCGCTGCCCATTGGCTTATCGAGGTCGGGTTGGAGGTCGATTGCGATTGGATTTTGGTCATCGCCTTGATAAGCCCCAGCGGCCCGGCGCAATAGCCAATCCGCCAGCCGGTCATGCAATAGGCTTTGGAGACGCCATTCATGGTCAGCGTGCGCTCATAAAGCTGCGGCTCGACTTGCGCCGGTGTCGCAAAAACGAAATTGTCATAGACCAAATGCTCATACATATCATCGGTCAGCACCCAGACATGGGGATATTTCACCAATATATCGGTCAGCTTTTTTAACTCGCCCGCGCTGTATGCCGCGCCGGACGGGTTGGAGGGCGAATTGAAAATAAACCATTTGGTCTTGTCGGTAATCGCCGCTTCCAATGCTTCCGGCTGCAATTTGAATCCGTCTTCCGCGCGCGTCTCAATGGCCACTGGCGTGCCACCGGCCAGATTGACAATATCGGGATAGCTGACCCAATAAGGGGCGGGAATAATCACCTCATCGCCGGGGTTCAGCGTCGCCATCATCGCATCATAAATCACCGGCTTGCCGCCGGGCGCGACAAATACCTGCGCGGTCTCATAATCCAGCCCATTATCGCGCTTCAGCTTGGCGCAAATCGCTTGTTTCAGCTCATCAATGCCGGTCACGGCGGTATATTTGGTCTCGCCGCGGCCAATCGCATCAATCGCCGCCTGTTTGATATTGTCGGGCGTGTCGAAATCCGGCTCGCCCGCGCCCAAACCAATCACATCACGACCGGCAGCACGCAATTGGCGCGCCTTGTCGGTCACGGCAATGGTTGCTGAAGGCTGAACCCGCGACAGGCTTTCGGCCAAAAAGGTTGCGGGCAGGTTTTGCGCCGGTGATGAAGTCATATTCGGTTTCTCCTTGCAAGACGAGGCCAAGGCGGTCAAAGTAATCGCGTCAGGTTGTGAAAACAAGAAGGAATAACCGGCTGATGAAAAAACCGCTATTCGCATTGCTGTTGCTGCTGCCGGTCATTGTGCCGGGCATGGGTCTGGGTATCTGGCTTGGCATGCGGGCGGTCAAGGACGCACCGCGTCCGGCATTGCTGCACAGCCGCGCGCGCCTGCCCGGCGAAGCGATATTGCTGGTCGCCGAGGCCGGTAAAATGCTCGAACAGCAAGGCAGTGCCGCCTTCGCGCAATTCACCGAACGACCCCGCTTTACCGACCCGGATTTATATATTTTTGTTCTCGGCCCGGATGGCACAATCCTGTTTCACGGGCGCGACAAGGCGCTGGTCGGGCAATCCATTGCCAAACGCCAAGACAGTGCCGGTCGCCCGCTAGGCGATATGCTGGTCAACGCCGCCACGCGACAAGGCATTTGGGCAGCGCGGCAATGGCACAATCCAGCACGCGGCGGCGAGGAATGGTTGCTCACCCATATACGTCGCACCGGCAATGGCTTTCTTGTCGCTGCCGATATTTTTGGCGGGGTCACAGCCGACAGCGCCGCCCGCCGCTAAAATTTAACCGCGCTAATCTTTGCTTAATCCCTGTTTACCGGCTTTTCAGCCCGCTCCGGCAATAGTCACAGGCAATGCAACCGGCTTCCATGCCAGCCTATCGGAGTAAAATATATGGCCCAGCTGCTCAGCAATAATATCGTTCTCGCCCTTGCCTATATGACTTTGCATGCGCTGATTATCGTCACGCTTCTCTACAGTATTTTATGGCTGTTCCGCATTGTCGATTGGCTGTTTTATATTTTCCGCCATATTGCCACGCGCATTACGGCGCGTTCAAAAGCGGCAAGGCGGGCAGCGGCGACCGGCACTTGCCCGGATAAAACGGCGCGGCGGCAATCATCCACCGGCCAATAAGCGACAAAGCCGCACAGCGCGTGACAATCGCGCCGGTTCGACTATATTTGCCCTATGGTCGAAACACAAAAAAGTCTGACCGGACGCGGTGAATTGGCGCCCGTGCCGGAGCCGGGAATGAGCGAGGCGCAGCTTGCCCGCTTTGTGCCGCACAGGCCCGACAGGCCGGAAAAAACCGAAGGCGGCAAAGCCTTTGAACTGGTGACCGCGTTTCAACCGGCCGGTGACCAGCCACAGGCGATTGACGAGCTTGTCACCGGCATTGCCAATGAAGAGCGCGATCAGGTGCTGCTCGGCGTGACCGGTTCGGGCAAGACTTATACAATGGCGCAAATCATCCAGCGCACCCAGCGCCCTGCCCTTGTGCTGGCGCCCAATAAAACGCTGGCAGCGCAGCTTTACGGCGAATTTAAGAGCTTTTTCCCGGAAAATGCGGTCGAATATTTCGTCTCCTATTATGATTATTACCAGCCGGAAGCCTATGTGCCGCGCACTGACACCTATATTGAAAAGGAAAGCAATATCAATGAGCAAATCGACCGGATGCGCCACTCCGCCACGCGCGCTTTGCTGGAGCGCGATGATGTGGTGATTGTCGCTTCCGTTTCATGCATTTACGGTATTGGCTCGGTTGAAAGCTATTCCAATATGACGCTGGAACTGGCGCGCGGCATGGAAATTGGCCGCACGCAATTGCTGGCTGATTTGGTGGCGCTGCAATATCGCCGCAATGATATGGCCTTTGCGCGCGGCGATTTTCGGGTACGCGGCGATGTTATTGATTTATTTCCGGCGCATTATGAAGACCGCGCCTGGCGCATTGAATTATTTGGCGATGAAATTGACAGCCTGACCGAATTTGACCCGCTGACCGGCCAAAAAAGCGCCGATTTGGAGCGTGTGCGGGTCTATGCCAATTCGCATTATGTGACACCGCGCCCGACGCTGAAACAGGCCATGGTGCATATACAAGATGAGTTGAAAACCAGGCTGGAAGAGTTTGAGGCGGCAGGCCGCTTGCTGGAAGCGCAAAGGCTGGAACAGCGCACGCTGTTTGATTTGGAAATGCTGGAAGCCACCGGCAGTTGCGCAGGCATTGAAAATTACTCGCGCTATTTAACCGGTCGCAAAGCCGGTGAGCCACCGCCGACCCTGTTTGAATATCTGCCAGACAATGCGCTGGTCTTTGCCGATGAAAGTCATGTCACCATTCCGCAAATTGGCGGCATGTTTCGCGGCGACTTCCGGCGCAAATCAACCTTGGCGGAGTTTGGCTTCCGCCTGCCCAGCTGTGTTGACAACCGGCCAATGAAATTTGAGGAATGGGACATGATGCGCCCGCAAACCGTGCATGTGTCGGCAACACCCGGCCCGTGGGAAATGCAGCGCACAGGCGGCGTTTTTGTCGAACAAGTCATTCGTCCGACCGGTCTGGTTGACCCGCAATGCGAAATCCGTCCGGCCAAATCGCAGGTTGATGATTTGATTGCCGAATGTCATGAGGCAGCGCGCAAAAGCCATCGCGTATTGGTCACCACGCTGACCAAGAAAATGGCCGAAGATTTAACCGAATATATGCATGAACAGGGCTTGCGCGTGCGCTATATGCATTCCGATATTGACACGCTGGAGCGCATTGAAATCATCCGCGATTTGCGGCTCGGCGCATTTGACATTCTTATCGGCATTAATCTGTTGCGCGAAGGGCTGGATATTCCCGAATGTGCGCTGGTCGCCATTTTGGATGCCGATAAGGAGGGTTTTTTACGCTCGGAAACCTCGCTGGTGCAAACGATTGGCCGCGCTGCCCGCCATGTTGAAGGGCGCGTGCTGCTTTATGCCGACCAGATGACCGGCTCGCTGGAGCGCGCTATGGCCGAGACCAAAAGGCGGCGCGAAAAGCAAATGGCGCATAATCGGCAAAATGGCATCACACCGGAATCGGTAAAGAAAAACATTGCCGATATTCTCGAAGGCATTGCCGAGCGCGAAGACCGCACCGCGCCCGGCCCTTATCGTGTGCGCGAGGCATTGGCGGAAGCGCAAGCGCCGCTGCTCGGCGGCAATTTGCGCAGCCATATTGAAGGGCTGGAAACGCAAATGCGCGAAGCCGCCGCCGATTTGGAATTCGAGACGGCGGCGCGCTTGCGCGACGAAATCAAGCGGCTTCAGGAAACCGAGCTGGCCGTCGCCGATGACCCATTTGCCCGCCAATCCGATGTCGAGCAGAAACTGGCCGAGGCAGACGGCAAGGCGGTTGCGCCCAAACGGCCCAAGCCTGGCCGCCGCCGCCGCTCCGGCCCGTAAGACCGCCCACAAGACCGCCCATAAGGCCACCCGTAAGAACGAACCCTTGAGGCCCGCAATCCAAGCGTCAGCGTGAAAAGCTGAAAGGCAGCATATAAGTGACCGACAGGGTTTCGACATCGCGCGGGCTGAAATCATAAATCTGATATTCCAACCGCAATGGCCCGTAATTGGCGCCAGCGCCAAATGTCATTGCCGTATCGTCATGAATATCGCCGTCATGGGCGAAAATGCCGACACGCAGGCTCGGTGAAATACCCGACAGCGACAGGTTGAATTTATGGACAAGGCCAAGTTCAAATACTTGATTATAGTCCAAATCAACTTTCCGACGTCCGCCATCATTGCGCAAAGCGGCAGAATCCAGCCGCACCACATTGACAGCGGAGCCCAAATCGGCCAAAGCCGCTTCAACCGCCCAGCCGCGCCCCAGCTTGTGACCATAACCGCCACGAACCATAAAATCCTCGCCATCCGGCGTGACGCCTATTTCTGAATTGGGATTCACACTGCTGATATCGGATTTCGACACATCGAAAAACGCCATGCCGACAGAGCCGAAAAGATAGCCTTTCGGTGCCGGCTTTTCTGCCGTCATCAAGCCTTCAATGCCCTCAAGCTGGTCAGCCGCCGCATCGGCCTTACGGTCAAGGCGGTCAACTTTCTCATCTATTGTGTCAACTTTTCGCTCAATATTATAGAGCGGGTCATCAATCACATAGCCCTCAAAGGACGGCTTTTCCTCTTCTTCCCCGTCAGCATAAGCGGTTTGCGGGGCAAGACCCACAAGCAAGCCGGACATAAAGCCAATGAGCAAAAAGCCTCGCAAAAGCCGAAGCCTGTCTGGATAATTACATGAATACGCACGCAACTCTGGTGACGGATACGCCATGGGAACCTCCCTTGTTGTTTTTCAGCCGTCAGGCAGGTGTCTTATGTAAACCGCTAAAAACCCTTTTGCCAAGTGTTTTGTTCGCAAGTTTGTAAATCGATGCCAATTTACATCAGCCAAGGCTAACAAAATGTTAGCGGCGCACTGGTCATCTGCCGTTCGATTGCTTGGTTCAGGCAAAGCAGTTTGTCATTATTTCAAAAACTGCTACATCACGGGCATGGGTGAAACAGCACCAAAAAACGTTCTGATTACCGGCGCCGGCAAGCGGATTGGGCGCGCGCTGGCTTTGTCGCTGGCCGAAGCAGGCTGGTCGGTTGCCGTGCATTATGCGGGCTCGACCGAGGATGCGCGCACAGCCGCACAGGAAATTGCCGGTCTTGGCCAAAGGGCGGTGACACTGCAGGCTGATTTGCAATCAGCCGAGGCGGTGGCCGACTTGCTGCCGGCGGCGGCAGAGGCGCTGGGGCCAATCACCGCGCTGATAAATAATGCGTCGCTGTTTGAACGCGACACCGCCCACACAATCACGCCGGAAAGCTGGGATGCACATTTGAACATAAATTTGCGCGCACCAGCACTGCTGATGCGCGATTTTGCGAATCAGCCGCATTGGCAAACCCCGCCCGCCGCTGATGCCGATGGTGCGATTATCAATATAATCGACCAGCGCATTTGGCGGCTGACACCGGATTTTGCAAGCTATACCGTCTCCAAAACCGGTCTGTGGACATTGACGCAAAGCTTCGCGCAGGCGCTGGCGCCACAGCATATTCGCGTCAATGCCATTGGCCCGGGGCCAACCCTGCCCAATCCACGCCAAGCGCAAAGCGAATTTGACAAACAGGCCCGCCTTGTGCCGCTTGGCCATGGCGGCGACCCGGCCGATATTGCCGTTGCCGCCCATTATCTATTGTCGGCGCGCGCCGTGACCGGTCAAATGATTGCCGTCGATGGCGGCCAGCATTTGGCCTGGCAAACGCCGGATGTCACGCAAGTTGTCGAATAATGCTGGCCCGCTTTTCCTCTTGCCTTTCCCTCTCGCCTTTCCCTCTTGCAAAGCAGGATTTGACCGCATAAGCTTTACCGGCTGCAAAAAGAAGGTGTTTTGACAAGTCGCAGCATTTTTCGGGTATTGGGCGGGAGGCGTCTTTTGGCTATTTTCGTAGGCGCTGGAGATATTTCCCGCTTTCACAGTCCGAAATTTTGTAATTTTGAAGTCACTGCCTGCTATCGGCATTGCGGGCATTGTTGGATCGGATGACTTCTTTTTCCGTTCCGGCGGGGCGGGTTTTTTCTTGTTCTTGCCCGTCCCGCCTTGTGCGCCGATTTGCCCCGCTTTGCGCGCGCCCAAACTCTTGGCTTTTCCTTTCTTGGCTTTTCCTTTAAGGGCAAAACTGATATGTCATGGCAGACCGATTTGCCAGTGACCCTTTGCCGGACAGGATTGCATGAACCAGCACGCACTTGATGACCTTCCCGCCTTTGCCAGCGCCCAGCTTGCCTTGCGGCATGTTTTTGTGCGCGATTTACGATTGCAGGCGCGGATTGGCATTCACCCGCATGAGCGTGAGGCCAGCCAGCCAATCCTTGTCAATCTGAGTGCCGCCGTGCGCGAACTGCCCGATGGCACGCCGGAGGCTATTGATGATGTTGTCTGCTATGAAAAACTGAGCAAAACCATGGCGCGCATCATTGAACGCGGCCATGTTGATTTGGTGGAGACATTGGTCGAAACCATTGCCGAGGAAATCCTCACTGACAAGCGCATTCATCGTTTGCGTTTGCGTATTGAAAAGCCACAAGCGATTGCTGAAGCCGCCTCTGTCGGCGTTGAAATCGAGCGCATGCAGCGCGTCTGACTTGCCGCCGGATTGTCCCAATATGGACAAAATGTCACGCCAGCGCCGGAATTCCGCCATTTTTATCGTCACGGCAGGCGCGCAACCGAGTTTTTCACACGCCCCTGCAAGAAAATGACAATTTTGTAAAGACTTAAAAATGGCTTGAAAAAATATTTTTTTTCGCCTCTTGCTTTTATTTTACATAATTAAAACAACGTATTAACTGTTTTGCCCAATTTTTAGGCAAAGAGCAGTGAAACATTGAAAATCAATCACTTGGCCGATAAATCGGTTTTTTTCACACAGACTTATCCACAGAAGCCGTGGGTTAATTTTTTGCCATAATTTTACCCTGAAAGGGGCAAAATCGCCTGTATATTGTCAGTATGGACAATGACCACAAGAGCGATTTGCAAACCGCCAAATCGAGCGATGAAAAACAGCATGGCGCACGCCTGATTGAGCAAAAGGCAGCCACCCTGCCCGGTGGCCCCGGCGTCTATCGAATGATGGATGCGCAAGGCAATGTGTTATATGTCGGCAAAGCCAAAAATCTCAAAAACCGTGTGCGCGCCTATACCAAATTGATTGGCCATAATAATCGCATTATGCGGATGATTGAGGCGACAGCGGATATGGAGTTTATCCGCACCGAAACCGAAACCGATGCGCTGCTGCTGGAAGCCAATCTGATTAAGAAACTGAAGCCGCGCTATAATGTGCTGCTGCGCGACGATAAGAGCTTTCCCTATATTTTGCTGGCCGAAGACCATGCCGTGCCGCAATTGCTGAAACATCGCGGCAGCCATAAACGCGCCGGTGACTATTTCGGGCCTTTTGCTTCTGCCGGGGCGGTCAACCGCACGCTGAACACGCTGCAACGTGCATTTTTGCTGCGCTCCTGCTCGGACAGTGTTTATGACAGCCGCACCCGGCCCTGCCTGCTCTATCAAATCAAACGCTGCGCCGCCCCCTGCACTGGCGAAATCTCCGAAGCAGATTATGGCGCGCTGGTGGAAGAGGCGCGCGCCTTTTTGAAAGGCCAAAGCCGCGCCGTGCAGCAACGTCTTGTCGAAAAAATGCAAGCCGCCAGCGAGGCGCTTGACTTTGAAGGGGCGGCGCGGGCGCGCGACCGTATCCGCGCCCTGACCTATGTGCAGCAGGAAAGCGGCATTAACCCGCAAGGCATTGCCGAGGCCGATGTCATTGCCTTGGCCAAGGCTGGCGGGCAAGCCTGCGTGCAAGTGTTTTTCTACCGTGCCGGCCAAAATCTCGGCAATCGCGCCTATTTTCCCCGCCATGACAAGGATGAGGCAGATGCGGCGATTTTGGAGGCTTTTATCGGCCAGTTTTATGACAATCGCCCCGCCCCCAAGCTGATATTGGTCAATCAGGCCATGCCCGGACAGGCTTTGCTGGCCGAGGCGTTGAGTGTGCAAATGGCGCAGGCCGTTCATATCCGCCACCCGCAGCGCGGTGCCAAAGCCGCCCTGCTGACCCATGCGGCGCAAAATGCCCAAGAAGCCCTTGCCCGTCATCAGGCCGAAAGCGCCAGCCAGCGTCGCCTGTTGCAAGAATTGGCCGACACGTTTGATTTGGACGCCCCGCCGCAGCGGATTGAGATTTTCGACAATAGCCATTTGCAAGGCACCAACCAGCTCGGCGGCATGGTCGTTGCCGGGCCGGAAGGGTTTTTGAAAAATCAATATCGCAAATTCAACATTAAAGATGCTGCCACAAAACCCGGCGATGATTATGCGATGATGCGCGAAGTGTTTACCCGCCGCTATGGCCGTCTGGCGCGCGAATTGGACGCGGAATCGGCAAATGAGGCTGGCGCGCGCAGCAGCCGACCGGATTTGGTGCTGGTCGATGGCGGGCGCGGCCAGTTAAATGTGGCGCGCGATGTCATGCAAGAATTGGGGCTGGACGATATTCCGCTTGTCGGTGTCGCCAAAGGCCCCGATCGCGATGCCGGACGCGAGAGGTTTTTCATGGCCGACAAGGATGATTTCATGCTGCCGCATAATTCGCCGGTTCTCTATTATTTGCAAAATCTGCGCGATGAAGCACACCGTTTTGCGATTGGCGGCCACCGCGCCAAACGGCGCAGCGATATTCGCAAAAACCCGCTGGATATGATTGATGGTATTGGTGCCGGGCGCAAACGCGCATTATTGCATCATTTCGGCTCGGCGCGGTCGGTCGGGCGCGCGTCATTGGCAGAATTGGAAAAAGTGGACGGTATCAGCGCAAAAATCGCCCAACGCATTTACGACCATTTCCACAATCGGGAATCCTGATAATCTAATCGCGATTTCATCCGGCGCCCATTCATTTGGCACCAAGGAGGCAATGTGCGACATCTTCCGAATTTTCTGACATTGGGCCGCATTGTGCTTATCCCGGCGCTGATATTGGCCTTTGCCCTTAAAGGGCCTTTTGGCGACTGGCTGGCCGTGGCGATTTTTTCGCTGGCCGCGATTACCGATTTTTTTGATGGCTGGCTGGCCCGCAAACTCAATGTGCAATCAGGCTTTGGCCGGATGCTTGACCCGATTGCCGACAAGCTGATGGTGGCGACCTGCCTTTTATTGCTGGCTGGCGGGCAGGTCATTGACGGATTTCATCTATTGGCGGCGATTGTCATTCTGTGCCGCGAAATTCTGGTCTCAGGTTTGCGCGAATATTTGATGGAATTGCATGTCACCCTGCCGGTCTCCACGCTGGCCAAATATAAAACCACTATCCAGATGATTGCCATTGGCTTTTTACTGTCCGGCGAGGCGGGCGACGCTTTGCTGCCGGGGGCGCATATTATCGGGCTGGCCCTGCTCTGGCTGGCCGCCCTGCTGACACTGGCTACCGGCTATGATTATGTGCGCCAGGGCATGGCCCATGCTGGCTGGGATGAATAGGCAGCCAAATCGCTATTGAACGCCGAGTTTTTTCTGCAGGCTGGTGCTGGATGTTGTGTATTGGAAAGTCAATTTCTGGTCGGGATAGACGCGCTTGAAAGCGTGATGCGCCATCAAGGCCGCTTCATGGAAACCGCTCAAAATCAGCTTCAACTTGCCTGGATAAGTATTGATGTCGCCAATTGCATAAATGCCATCCGTATCCGTGGCGAATTTTTCCGTATCCACTTCAATCAGATTTTCATTCAGATTGAGACCCCAATCGGCAATCGGGCCAAGTTTCATGGTCAGGCCGAAAAATGGCAGAAAACTGTCGCACGCCAAGGATAGCGGCTCGCCTTCCTTTTGCTTCAGCACCGCTCCGTCCAGCACACTATCCGCGCCGGTTAATTCGCTTATCTGGCCAATATGCAGGTTCATTTTGCCTTCGGCGACCAATGCGCGCATTTTATTGACACTGTCTGGCGCGGCGCGGAAATCATCGCGCCGATGCACCAAAGTCATGCTGTTGGCAATTGGTTGCAGATTCAGCACCCAGTCCAGCGCGCTGTCGCCACCGCCGGAAATCAAAATATCGCGGCCGCGAAACGCCTCCATTTTGCGCACCGCATAATGCACGCCGCGTCCATTGCTGCTGTCGGCCTGTTCAAATGCCTCAATGCCCGGAATGGGCGGCTTTTTCGGCTGGAAGCTGCCACCACCGGCAGCGACCACCACCACTTTGCAAATGAACACATCATTTTCGTCGGTTGTCACCCGCCATTTCAGCTCATCAAGTTTTTCAAGCTGAGTCACCATGCGGTTGAAATGAAAGACCGGCCCAAATGGCTCGGCCTGCTGCATAAGCTGGTCGGTCAATTGCTGACCGGAGACTTCCGGCATGCCGGGAATGTCATAAATCGGCTTTTCGGGATAAAGCTCGGCGCATTGGCCGCCCGGCTTGTCAAGAATGTCAATCACATGGGCTTTCATATCGAGAAGGCCAAGCTCGAAAATGGCAAAAAGACCGACCGGCCCGGCGCCAATAATGACAACATCTGTCTCAATCACGTCTTGTGACACCACTTCCTGTGACAGTTTTTCTTGCGACATGGGCATCTCCCGTCAGGCGTAATATACATATTTTTTATGTATATTAAATAATTTAACATTTGATATGCGGTTAATAGGCGTTTATGCCTTCCTTGGCAATATATAATTTGTCACATCTAAATCTTTTGCAGCCTTTTGCCGCAGCTTTCATGCTGGGCAGGGTTGCGATTATCGGATAGGAGAGACCATCGCCCATGGGGCAAAACTCAGGACACGCAATGATGACAGATGAAGTGCAAAGAGCGCCGGTTCCCTGCCCGGAAATGACCAATATACGCGCGCAAATTGACCGGCTTGACCGCGATTTGGTGCGGCTGCTGGCACAGCGCCAGAAATTGATAGCACAGGCCGGTCAGGTCAAACCGCGCCGCGACCAAGTGCGCGATCCGGCACGGATTGAGGAAGTGGTGCGCCTTGTTTTGGACGCTGCGCAACAGGAAGGGCTGGCGGCAGAGATTGCCGAGCCAGTCTGGCGACAGCTTATTGAAAGCTCCATCGCCTATGAATTATCGGTTTTTGACAGCCGTTAAAACTGCTTTTCCGGCATGGTAACAACCAGACCGTCAATATCATTGCTGACTTTGATTTGGCAGGAAAGGCGCGAATTGTCCTGAACCTCAAAGGCGAAATCCAGCATATCTTCTTCCATTTCAGTGCGCTCACCGACTTTGCCCAGCCAGTTTTCATCAACATAGACATGACAAGTTGCACAAGCGCAGGCACCACCGCAATCCGCGTCAATGCCTGGCACGGCGTTTTTAATGGCGACTTCCATCACTGTCATGCCATCATCGCCTTCATGCACATGCTGTGTGCCGTCATGTTCGATATATGTAATTTTTGCCATTGGTCGCTCCCCTTAGGTTTCGGCGAATATATATAAAGAAATTACGCTTGAGGGCAAGGGCGAGTTGGCGTCATAGTGTCACTGCCCACAGACAGGAAACAATTCATGCCAAGCACTGCATCACCCCGCAAAATGATACTCGAAATTGAAAGCTGGCCATTGGCACGGCGTTTTGAGATTGCGCGCGGCAGTAAAATCAGCGCCGAATTGGTGCGGGTGACGCTGAGCGAAAACGGTGTTTGCGGACGCGGCGAAGCAGTGCCTTATCGCCGCTATGGGGAATCGATTGAAACCGTCTCGGCGGCGATTGAGAGCCTGCAACCGCAAATTGAGGCCGGTATGACGCGGGCCCAGCTTGGCGACGCCATATTGCCGGGGGCAGCGCGCGCGGCACTTGATTGCGCCCTGTGGGATTTGCAAGCCAAGCAAAGCGGCCAAACCGTGTGGCAATTGGCTGGCATGCAACAACCCAAAGCCCTGACCACCGCATTGACCATTGTCATTGATGCGCCCGACAAAATGGCGCGCGCCGCAGCCAAAGCGGCTGACTGGCCTTTACTGAAAATAAAATTGGGCGGGCGCGACGGGTTTGCCGCCGATTTGACCCGATTGTCCGAATTGCGACAGGCGCGCCCGGATGCTGAAATGATTGTCGATGTCAATGAGGGCTGGCAGGTTGAGGAATTGGCGCGCTATGCCGACCGGCTGGCCGCTTACAATATCAGCTTTTTCGAACAGCCCGTGCCGCAGGCCCAGCAAGCCGCTCTGGCTGGCATTGACCTGCCCTTTTGCGCCGATGAAAGCGCCCATGAAAGTGCCGATATTGGGGCGCTGGCCGAGCTTTATGATTGGGTCAATATCAAAATTGACAAAACCGGTGGCCTGACCGAAGCATTGCACATGGCCGCCACCGCGCGCGCCCACGGGCTGAATATCATGGTTGGCTGTATGGTTGCCACTTCTCTGTCCATGGCACCGGCGCATTTGGTAGGCCAATTGGCTGATTATGTTGATTTGGACGGGCCGCTCTGGCTCGAACGCGACCGCGAGCACGGCCTTGTCTATAAAAACGGTATTATCCACCCGCCACAACCGGCCCTATGGGGTTAAATCTGGATTTGCTGACCTGCGCCTTGACAATATTTATTGCGAATGATTATCATTAACAATATAATGATATGAACGAAACCCCAAAAGGATATTGGCATGACCCGCTTTCACGCGCCTTCTGAATTTCTGGCCGACCGGTTGGCCGACAGTGCCGATGAAGCAAGCAATAAAAAACTGGTCAGGCTGGCCGCTTACCGCAGGCCACAACAGAGCAAGCCACGCCGCCAGACAGACCGGCGCGACCGCAATATCGCGCCTTGCAAAATTATTGACTTTGTCGGTGGCGGGCGCGGCGGCTAAGCGATTTGCAATTTCACCGGCAGGTCTTTAATTTCGAAGTCGGAAAACGCAAAAGGATTTCGACATGATTGACTGGCACGCGCCCAAATATATTGATTTGCCGGATTTACGCATGGCGGTGTTTGAAGCCGGCACGCCACGCAATGACCGCCCGTCAATTGTGCTGTGCCATGGCTGGCCGGAATTGGCCTATAGCTGGCGGCATATTATTGGCCCGCTTGTCGCGGCCGGATTTCATGTGCTGGTGCCGGAGCAGCGCGGCTATGGCTATACCGGTGCGGCGCTGAATGATGCCGGCGACGAAACCGGAATCGGGCTTTATGACATGCCGCATTTATGCGGCGACCTGGCGCATTTGCTAGATGCCTGCAATCTCGACAAGGCGGTTTTTGTTGGCCATGACTGGGGCGGCTTTTTGATATGGAGCATGCCCTTTTACCATCCCGACCGCGTCGCGGGGCTGGTTGGCGTCAACACGCCCTATATTCCGCGCCTGTCCATTGACCCGATTGAGGCATTTCGCGCCGCTTTGGGCGAAGATTTCTACATTGTGCAATTTCAAGATTACGGCAAAGCCGAAGCGGTGTTTGAGGCCGATATTGACCGCACATTGCGGTTTTTATATCGCCGCAGTGGCGATGACAGCCCGCCACTCAATGCGGAAGAATTCAAAAAACACGAAGCCGATTATCTTAATGTCGCCCTGCTGAAACTGGTCAATACGGATGAAACAAGCTGGCCGGGCGTTGAATTATTCGATACTGAAGATTTTGCCTATTTCCGCGATGGCATGGCACGCAGCGGCTTTCGCGGCGGTATTAATTGGTATCGTAATTTTTCACGCAATTGGCAATTAAGCGCCGATTTCGGAGAGAAAATTGACCTCCCCTCTTTGATGATTTGCGCTGCCAATGACCGGGTTTTGCCGCCGGAGATGGCAGCAAATATGCCAAAATATATCAATGATTTGGAAACTCATATCATTGAAAATTGCGGCCACTGGACGCAAAATGAGCAGCCCGAGCAACTCGCCGCCCTGATGTGCGACTGGCTGACACGTCGCTTTTCTGCCTAGAGCATTTATATTTCAAACACTTGAGCCGAAAGGCGCGGCGGATTATAGTGCGCCGCAAGCGTGGCAAGAGAGGTGGCACAATGAACAAGCCGGAACAGATTTCCGCCAACACACCGGCCACGCCTGTTGACCCGACACGCGATGATGCGCCTTTGCGGATTCTCCTGCCGAGCTATCGCAGCGACCCGCATACGGGCGGCCAAGGCATTTACATGCGGCTGATTGCAAAGGCGCTGGTCGATTTGGGTCATCATGTTGATGTGATTTCCGGCCCGCCCTATCCGGAACTTGACCCGCGTATCGGCCTGATAAAATTGCCGTCGCTGGATATGTATGCGCGCGAAAACCCAATCACTTGCGTGAATATGGATATTCTGCGCGACCCGACAGACCGGTTTGAATGGTGGAGCCATAATTGGGGCGGCTTTCCCGAACCCTATACATTCGGACAACGCATGGCCGCCTATATGCGCGACAAAATCGGCGATTATGACATTATGCATGACAATCAGACATTGTGCTATGGCATGCTGGATGTGCGCGATATGGGCCTGCCAGTGGTCGGCACGATTCACCACCCGATTACCATGGACAGGCGCATTGATATTGCCCATGCAAAATGGCCGCATATGAAGTTTCTGAAATGGCGCTGGTATTCCTTCCTCAATATGCAAATGAAAGTTGCCCGCGCGCTTGACCCGCTCATTGTGGTGTCCGACAGCACCAAACGCGATGTGCATCGCGATTTTAACGTGCCAATGGAGCGCATGGTGCGTATCCATCACGGCATTGACCATGAATTATTCACCCCGCAACCGCATATTGCCCGCAAGACCAACCGGCTGATGGTCACAGCCAGCGCCGATGTGCCGCTGAAAGGGCTGATTTATCTTATCCGCGCCTATCACCATTTGCTGCAAACCCATAAAGAGCTTGAATTGCTGGTCGTGGGTCGCCTGCGTGAGGGGCAAACAATGGATGAGTTGAACCGGCTCGGCATTCGTGACCGCGTGCAATTCATCTCCGGCCTGTCCGGCGAAGAAATACGCGACCTTTACGCAGAAGCGACCATTGCCATTTCGCCTTCCGTCTATGAAGGCTTCGGCTTTCCCGCCGGTGAGGCGCTGTCTTGCGGTGTGCCACTGATTGCCACGGATGGCGGCTCGCTGCCCGAAGTTGTCGGCGATGCAGGCATTATTGTGCCCCATTCCAATCCGGCCGCCTTGGCCGAAGCTATTGACAGCTTGCTGAATGACGCGGACAAACGCGCCGCCATGTCGCAAAAAGGTCGCCAGCATATTCTCGACAATTTCAAATGGGAACGTTGCGCCCGTGAAGTCGTCGCACTCTATCGTGACACCATTGCCCGCCAGAAAAGCACCAGCCCCGCATAGCCCATGCAGACGATTAAACTTGATACGCTTCGCCTTGAAGACGGCCAGCATTTTCTCGATTTGGGATGCGGTCATGGCCGCCATGCCCATGCCGCCTATGCCACGCGCCAATGCCATACGGTCGGGCTGGATTTGGGCTTTGAAGATGTGCAAATCACCCGCGCGGGCTTTTTGAACCATCCGGTTTTGCAGCCGGAAATCGGCCCGGCCCGCCGCTATTCGCTCATGGTCGGCGACGCGCTGTCCCTGCCCTTTCCCGATGACAGTTTCGACCGGCTGATTTGCTCGGAAGTGCTGGAGCATATTCCCGATTATCAAGCCGCCATGGCAGAAATCTGGCGCGTGGTGAAACCCGGCGGCCGAATTGGCATTTCCGTGCCGCATAGCTGGCCGGAAAAAATATGTTGGATGCTGTCACAAGCCTATTACAACACGCCGGGCGGGCATGTGCGGATTTTCAAGCAGGCCGCTTTGCGCCGTGAATTTGAAGAGCTCGGCTTTCGTTTTGACCGCAAGCATTTGGCCCATGGGCTGCACAGCCCCTATTGGTGGCTGAAATGCGCTGTGGGCGTGACCAATGAAACCAATCTGCTTGTGCGCGCTTATAAAAAATTGCTGGAAAAAGAGATTTTGCAAAACCCGTTTTGGCTGCGCGCCGTCTCTGCTCTGGCCGACCCGCTTATGGGCAAAAGCATTGTGTTTTATTTCGACAAGCCAGACACAGACGGAGCAGGCCGGTGACAGCCGATTTCGCCGACCCTTATTTTAACGGCGCCCGACAGACGATATTGCGGCTGCAAAATAAAGATGGCGCGATACCTTGGTTCAAGGATGGGGTGATTGACCCGTGGAATCATCTCGAAGCGGCAATGGGGTTAAACCTGCTTGGAGAACGCGCGGCCGCGGAAAACGCTCTCGCCTATCTCAAAAACAGCCAATTGCCCGATGGGTCATGGATTGGCCAATTGGGCAGCGCCGTGCCGATTGACGAAGAATTGCATCAATTCACGACCAAGGGCATGGATACCGGCAATAAGGTGCGCGACACGAATTTTATTGCCTATATCGCCACCGCGCTTTGGCATCATTACTGCCTGCATGATGACCGCGACTATATCGCCGCCTATTGGCCATGTCTGAAAGCGGCGATTGAATTTGTTGTCGCGCTGCAATATCCCGAAGGCGATATTCGCTGGACGGCGCGCGATGCCAATACGCCGGAAGAAGATGCGCTGCTGACCGGCAATAGTTCAATCTATAAAAGCCTGGGCTGTGCGATACAGCTTGCCGCCGTGATGGGAGAAGCGGTCGATAGCTGGCAAAGGGCGCGCGAAAAGCTTGGCGACGCGCTGGCCCATAGGCCGGAACGCTTTGACCGGACTTGGGAGGCCAAAACCCGCTATTCAATGGATTGGTATTATCCGGTGCTGTCGGGTGCGCTGTCGGTTGAGGCGGGCAATGACCGGCTGGCCGCACGCTGGGCGGCATTTGTCATTGACGGCTTTGGTTGTCGTTGTGTCACTGACGAAGCTTGGGTGACCGTGGCGGAAACGGCAGAGCTGGTCATGGCGCTGGTTGCCCAAGGCGAACAGGATAAGGCAGAAGCCATGCTGGCCAATCTCGACCGCTTCCGCGATGAAACCGGCGCTTACTGGATGGGGATGCAGGTGGAACAGCAGGTCTTTTGGCCGGTGGAGCGACCGGCTTGGACGGCGGGGGCTGTGCTGCTGGCGCATGATGCGGTGCATGAAATCACCCCGGCCTGCCATGTGCTGACGGCCCGCGATACAAGCTTATAGGCGGCGCAACAAGCGCAAGGAAGCAATCGCGCCTTCCTCTTGAAACAGGCCGGAATGAAGCGCCAGCTTGTAAATCTCATGCGGTGGACGCCCGCCATCGGCCACATTGGGAAACACATCATGAATGGCCAATATGCCGCCCTTTACAATGCGTCCCGCCCAATTGCGATAATCGGCCAGCGCGGCTGGCATGGAATGGCCGCCATCAATAAACACAAAACCAAACCCGCCTTGCAGCGCGCGCGCCGCCAATGCAGATGGCGCGACCACCGGCACCACAATATCTTCCAGCCCGGCGCGGCGCAGCGTGTCGCGAAACATGGCCAGCGACGACATACCGCCCTGCCCGTCGGCCAAATCCGGGTCGTGATATTCCTCACCTGGCTGGTTTTCCTCCGAGCCGCGATGATGGTCTATCGCCAGCAAGACCCCGCCCGCTTGTTTCAGCGCATTGGCCAGATAAACCGTTGACTTGCCGCAATAACTGCCAATTTCAACCGCTGGCCCCAAATGCGCCACCGAGGCCGCCGCCTCAGCCAGCGCGGCACCCTCGCGCGGGTCAAGAAACCCTTTGACCGTCTCAATATCGATTGGCAATGACACGCGTTACTGTCTCCAAAACCTAGCGGGAAATGGCGCGCCGCAAAGCTGATGAGCCGAAATCACGCGGCCTGACATTGGCATCATCAAGATTGGCTGGCCCATCGCCAAGTTTCAAATGGTCAATATTATAGCGTCCGGATTCAAAATCATACATGACATCAAAATCGAAAATGCAGGTCGGCACTTCATAATAATTTTTAATGAAAGCCTCTTGATAGCGTTTCAATCCGCCATCATGGCCGTAAAGTTCGGCGCCGACAATAATCCAGCTATCCTCGTCAAAATACATAATCCGGCGCGGATGGGTGGGATTGGTGTTCGGCTTGGCGGTCAGTTCAACCTCCCAGACACGGTGCAATTCATAGCGCATATAATCACGGTTCAAAAACCGCGCACTCAGCAAATCTTGCGGCTTCACATCGGCCTGCAAGGCGCGATAGGGGTTATAGGGGATATAGACTTCGCGCTTGCCTTTCAGCTCCCATTGATAGCGGTCGGGCGCACCGCTAAAGCCAAACATATTGTTTGAATAACGCAAGCCCTCGGCCGATGACAGCGGCGCATCATGGGTGAAACTGCTGCTCGGAGCCCGCCCCACTTTGCGGGTTTCCGGCCGGAAGACAAAGCCGTCGCGCGGTTGTGCGACCTGATTAATATAGTTTTTGGCGGTAAAACCCGACCCGTTCATGCGCGGCGGCGCCGTCCATACGCCCATCCATTCATATTGCACATTGTCCAAATCGCGCCCGACATATTGCGGGTCGGCATAATAGACATAGCGTTTGTCCTCGCGCTCAACCCGCGACCAAGAGCCATTGGGATAAATTGTGCCGCCAATGGTTTTGGCCGAACTGCGATAGCCCTGAAAATGGAAATTATGGTTCCAATAAATCGCTTTGGCGGTCGGCGGCACCGGAAAGGGAACACCAACCCACGCATCCTCAACATTATTGCCATCCTCGGTCAGGCGCGCTTGTGTGGCATTGCGCTTGGTCGCCTCATAGACATGCGGCGGCAGGGCGCAACTGCGCCGGGTGGTATAGACCGGCATGGTGTAGTCGGCATATTTTTCAAATAATGCCAACTGCCCCGGCGTCAGGCGGCTTTTATATTGAGCGAGATTTTGATTGTTTATCGTGAACAAAACCTTGTCATCGCCATAAGGGTCGGGATGGTAATCACCCTTGCGATAGCCCGCCACTGGCTTGGTCAGACCACCCGTCCAAGCCGGAATTGTGCCGTCAGCCGACGCTTTGGGATTGGCACCGATAGGCGTCAAACCCTTGCCCAGACGCGCCGCATTGTCAGCCTGCGCCGGCATATAAGCGGCCAGCGCCAGCGCCACCACAGCTCCAAAAGCATAGCGGCCAGCCTTGTTTGCATTATTTCCCATGATAATCTCCCCATTGATTTGGTATAATTTTAGGCACATAATCGCGGTTGGAACAATCCGAAAAAACCGGTGCCAATATTGGCCCCACGCCTTTGAGCCGGATTGAGGGAGAAATCATGTTTGATTTGGTTATTCGCAACGCAGAATTGGTGGACGGCACGGGCAGCCCGGCGCGGCAGGCTGACATTGCCGTAAAAGACGGCGTGATTGCCGAAATCGGCACAATCGCCGGCAAAGGCAAAACGGAAATTGATGCGGCCGGTGATTTGGTGACGCCGGGCTGGGTGGATATTCACACACATTATGACGGGCAAGTGACTTGGGACCCCTATCTCTCGCCATCGGGCTGGAACGGCGTCACAACAGTTGTCATGGGCAATTGCGGCGTCGGCTTTGCTCCGGCCCGACCAGACCGGCATGATTGGCTGATTGGTCTGATGGAAGGGGTGGAAGATATTCCCGGTGCCGCGCTGGCGGAGGGTATTACATGGGATTGGGAAACTTTCCCCGAATATCTTGATGCGCTGGAAAGCCAGCCGCGCGCCTTGGATATTGCCACGCAAATCCCGCATGGTGCGGTGCGCGCCTATATTATGGGGGAGCGCGGCGCCAATAATGAAGCCGCCACACCGGACGATATTAATGCCATGGCCGATATTGTCGAAGAAGGCATTCGGGCCGGCGCGCTCGGCTTTTCGACATCGCGCACCATGCTGCATTTGTCGAAAGACGGCATTCCCGTGCCCGGCACTTTCGCCAATAAGGATGAATTGCTTGGACTGGCAGCCGCCATGCAGCGCGGTGGGCATGGCGTGTTTGAAATGGCTTCGGATTTGAATCCGGCAGAAGAAGAGTTTGGCTGGATGGCCGAAGTATCAAAAAATACCGGCCTGCCGGTGACTTATGCGCTGCTGCAAAATCCGGCACGCAAGGATAGCTGGCGCGATTTGCTGGCCATGACCGATGCGGCTGTGCGCGACGGCGCCAATATCAAGGCGCAAATCGCTTTGCGGCCGACCGGTTTGATTTTGGGCTGGGAAAGCACAGTGCATCCCTTCTCGCTGCATCCGGAATATCGGCCCTTGGCTGACCTGTCGCGCGAGGACAGATTGGCTGAATTGCGCAAGGCTGAAACCCGCCAAAGCCTGATTAACGGCAAACCTTATTTTGCCGAAGCAAATGACGGCTCAGACGGGGATGGCCTGCCGACCGGCGGCGGCATTCAAGCACTGCTCACGCTGCATTTTGACAATATGTTTGCGCTCATGGAAAACGGCATTCCCAATTATGAGCCGGAGCCGGAAAAATCAGTGGCAGCGATTGCCGCACGCGAGGGGCGCGCGCCCGCCGAAATCGTCTATGACATGCTGATGGATAATGATGGGCGCGGCTATGTTTATTTGCCATTGCTCAATTATGCCAATCATAATTTCGACCATATTCTCGACATGTTCGACAATGACAATACAGTGTTGAGCCTGTCTGATGGTGGCGCGCATTGCGGCGTGATTACCGATGCCAGCTTCCCGACCTATTTGCTGACCCATTGGGTGCGCGACCGGTCGCGTGGCGGGCGGATTGCGCTTGAGCGCGCCGTGGCCGCCCAAACATCTGAAACCGCTGCCCTATATGGCCTGCATGATCGCGGGATTATTGCACCGGGCATGAAGGCCGATATGAATGTGATTGATTTTAAGGCACTGCAATTGGGCGAGCCGGAAATTGTCTATGACTTGCCGGCCGGTGGGCGCCGCCTTATCCAGCACATTAAAGGCTATCGCTATACGATTGTCAGCGGCGTCATAACCTATGATGATGGTAAGCCGACCGGCAAAATGCCCGGTCAATTGGTGCGCGGGCCGCAACAGGCCGGTGCGGCTGAAAAACTGGCTGCTGAATAAGCCAAATCAGCTTGTCGCTTCTTGTGCCGCGCGGTCTTTACGAATGACTTCGAGCTCGGATTGCACGCGCTTGTGCTCTTCTTCATTAAAGGCAAAGCGCGCCAACAAATAGGCACCGACCAGATAGGCCATGAAAGGCACACCGGCATAGAGGAAGCGCAAGGTGAACACAACCGCCTCATTCTGTTCGACTTTCGGCACAAAACCGGCCAGTGACAGGGCAAATCCGGTGACCATCAGCATCACGCCATAAGACAATTTCGAGACAAAAAACCAGGCGGAAAAATAAGCGCCTTCCTTGCGTTCACCGGTCAGATATTCGTCATAGTCAATAACGTCGGATTTTATCGACGGGTTTATTGTGCCGCCGCAAGAACCGGCCGCACCGGCAATCGCCGCCAGCGCGACCAATATCCAATCATCACCCGGCTCAAGAAAGCCCATAAAGCCAAAGGCAAAGGCGGTGACAATCATCGAATAAATCCATAATTCCTTTTTGCCGATGCGCCGTGCCAATGGCAACCATAGCGGCGTCAGCACAAAGGAAAACACCATATAAGAGAGGATGAAAACCGGTGCCATGGCCGGCGCATTGAGCACATATTCGGCATTATACAGGGTCAAAATCGTGATAACCGCACCGCCGAGATTTTCAATAAATATGGCAATGATAAGCAGGCGCGCATGGCTGTTGGCCCAAATGTCACGCGCCGCCAGCCATGGTTTTTGCGGCGCTTTGCCGATAAATTCAGGGCGTTCTTTCACCCATACAGCGCAAAACAGCAGGCAAATGCCGCAAAACATCGCCGCATAAAGCGATTGCTCGGCAGCCAATGTTCTAACCGCACCGGCGCTTTCATTTTCTGCCGCAATCAATAGTGACATGGTAAGCAGCGCGCTGATATATCCGGCAATCCAGCCAGCATGGCGCGCGCCGAAAATCTTATTGCGCTCGTGATAATCATCGGTCAATTCCGCGCCGAGCGACATATGCGGCACAATGAAAATCGTCATAGCCGAATAAAAGCTGACAATCGCCACCGCCATCCAAATGACCAGCCCGGAAGCAGACAGGGTTTCGGGCGGTGCCGACAACATCCAAAAACTCAAGCCAATCGGCACGATTGAAGCGAAAATCCAAGGCCGCCGACGCCCCCAGCGCGTATTGGTCTTATCGGACAAATACCCCGCCAGCGGGTCAGATATAGCATCCCAAAAGCGCGAAAAGCCGAAAATCAGCCCCATAATGGCTGGCGCAATAAGCAGCACATCAGTCGCATATTTCATAATGTAAAGTGAAACCAGGCAAAACATATAGCCCGCGCCGACCGGTGGCAGAGCAAAACAGAATATTGTCCACCAAGAAATCCGCGCCGCGGCACCCCCCGGTGACTCAGTTTGTTGCAGCGACATTCGACCTGCCTCCCTGATAACAGGGCACCATGAATTATATTTTCGTGCAAGCGAAAACCGGGCCATCACGGCGAATTACCAAGCCTCTCGACAGTATGGCAAGGGCATGATTAAACTGAGCCATAAGCGGAGGGGGTTATCGTGCCGGAGTCACACGCACCACAAAATTCAGCACTGTTACAGGGGCTTATACTGCTTGGCCTGATTGTTTTCGGCATTTATCTGGTGCATGAGCGCGGGCTTTTCGGCGTGCTTTTGTCGGGCGACCGCAGCTATTTGTCGCTGGTGATTTTCGCAGTCTGGGCCGTCATGTCGTTACGCTGGCTGTATTTGCTGCGTTATGTGCAGCAATGGCGCGACCAATTGGCTGTTCCGCGAGCGGCGATGCCTGCCGCGCAAACCGACCAGATAGAGGCCATGCTTGCGCGCTGGCTCAATCATGGCTGGCTGGCCGCTGACAGTGTTTTGAAACTGGGCCTGCTCGGCACAATTATCGGCTTTATCCTGATGCTGTCACCGATTGCCGGTTTGAGCGGTTATGATGCGGCCAGCCTGCAAGCCGCGCTGACCAAAATGTCAGGCGGCATGGCAGTGGCGCTTTATACAACGCTGGCTGGCCTGGTCGCCAATTTGCTGTTGCGCGTGCAATTTCAATTGCTGGCTGATGCCATGCAGGCGCTGTTGCTGGATTTGAGCAATGCCATAGCTGATGCATCAGCAAATAAAGACAAGGCAGTGAACCGGTGATAGGCGGCAAGCTCTACCAAAATGGCGACGACCAAAACGCCTTTACCGATATTTTATTTAATGCCCTGCTCGGCTTTGCCTTTATGTTTTCCGTCGCTTTTATCCTCATCCGGCCGGAAACCACAGAGGCGAAAATCAACCCCAAAGCCGAGTTTTTGATTACCGCCCAATGGCCGGATGGCCATCGCGACGATATTGACCTGCTGGTGGAAGATGGCGCGGGCAATCTGGTCTGGTTTGATGTGCGCGAGGCCGGGCTGATGCATCTTGACCGCGACGATCGCGGTGTGCTGGGAGACAATATCACGGTTAATGGCCAAACCATCAATAACCCGCTCAATCAGGAAACCGTTTCCTTGCGCGGCATTGCGGCGGGTGAATATGTGGTCAATCTGCTGCATTATAAAGCGGTGGAAGGCCGCCCGGTGCCGGTGCAGGTGAAGATTGAAAAACTAAATCCGCAAGTTGCGCTGGTCTATGCCGGCACAACCCAATTAACCGGTGCCGGTGACGAGCGCACAGCCATTCGCTTCCGCCTGAATGCGCTGGGCGATGTGGTCGCCATGTCGCAGCGCGGCAAATATCTTATTCGCGCAACCCCCACTGGCGGGCAGGCCGACAAGACAGCACCATGAATCTGCCTTTTCCTTTTCCCGTCATGCTGGCGCTGGCCTATGCGGCCTTGGCGGCGCTCTTGCTGGCCCTCAATCTGAAAACCCCCTATGCGCGGCCGATTAAGCTGGCGGGCATTGCGCTGGTCACCTTATTTTACATTTTCGCCTATCATGGCAGCCAGAATATGCGCGGCTGGGCGATTGCCGATGCGCCGCCCAATCCGTTCAAACTGCATTGGGCGGTGATTGAGGAGCCGGATAAAATTGCCAAAACCCCCGGCGCAATATATTTGCTGGCGCAAAAACTGTCGGATAATGGTGCGCTGCTCTCCTATCCGCGCCTTTATCGCCTGCCTTTTTCGCCGGAACTGGCCGATGCGGTGGAAGACGCGCTCACGGCCATGGAAGGCGGCAAGCCGCTTGAAGGCCGGTTGAGTTATAAGGTCAAAAAGCCCGAAACGCTGGAAGATGAGATGCAAAAACGGGACGGCCTCGAAAGCCGTCCCGATTCGCAAGGCGAAGAAGAACGCCTTAAACTTGAATTTCGCGAACTGCCCGTGCCGGATTTACCGCCCAAATCTGCGGGCTGACCGACACGCACCCCTTTATTGCAGCGCGCTTTGCTTGTCCTGACCGGCCTCCTTGCCGCGCGATTCCTGTTTCGCTGCTTCCTGTGCCTGATAATCCTGCCATTGGCGGGCATTGATAAAGGCGTAAATATCCTCAACATCCTGCTCGCTCAAACGGTCAGCAAAACCCGACATGCCGCGATCGGCCAAAGTGCCTTCCAACACAATTTCCTTGAACATACGATGGGTCGGCTCACTCATTTTACGCAAATCCGGTATCGCTGCCGTGCTGATAACGGCAAGCCCGTGGCAGAAAGCGCAAATCTCGTGAAACTGCTCCATGCCGCGATTGATTTGCTCAGCCGACGCATTCAGCACAGGCGGCTCAGGGATTTCCCGCGCCCAGATTTCCGGCTCTTCAATCGTGCCGCCACCATTCAGCTTGAAGGCCAGCATACGCCCGAAATTGCCATATTTGGCTGATGCCGGGGCTGTCGTGCCATCGGTAATGCCAGCACCACCGGAGCCAACCTGAATGGCCACATATTGCTCACCATCAATCTGATAGGTGATGGGCGGCGCAATAATGCTGGTATAAGTATTGACTTTCCAGACTTCGGCACCGGTTTTCGCATCATAAGCAACAACAAAACCGTCACTATTGCCCTGAAACACCAAATCCGCCGCAGTGGACAAAGTGCCGCCATTCCAATGCGAGGCATGCTGGCGCGTCCAATGGGTTTTGCCGGTCAGCGGGTCAAAGGCGGTGATATAGCCTTTGGCGGCGGGAAAATCCGGATGCTCACCAAGCAGCGCCAGCAAGCGACCAAATTCAATGCCGGTATTCCAGCCCCCCTCGACATATTTATAGCGCCCTGTCGCCTTGAAATCATGGTCAACATCATAAACCAGCGGGCTTTCCAACGCCGGAATATAGACCAGACCGGTTTTCGGATTATACGACATGGCCTGCCAATTATGGCCGCCAAGCGGGCCGGGCAATATCCATTCTGATTTACCGCTTTTGTTGAAATCACGGCTGGCAATTTCCACCGGACGGCCGGTTTTCATATCCACATGGCTGGCCCAATTGACCGCCACATAAGGATGGGCGCGCAATAATTCGCCCGTGCCGCGATCCAGCACATAGAAAAAGCCGTTTTTCGGTGCCTGCATAATGACTTTGCGCATTTTGCCGTCAATTTCCATATCGGCCAGCATCATGTCCTGCACGGCGGTGTAATCCCAAGTGTCGCCCGGCGTGGTCTGATAATGCCATTTCTTGCTGCCGGTATTCGGGTCAAGCGCGACAATTGATGACAGGAACAGATTATCCCCGCCACCCGGCGACCTTATTGAGCGTGTCCAAGGTGAGCCATTGCCGACACCGAGGAAAACCGTATCTGTGTCCGGGTCATAAACAATGGAATTCCAAACCGTGCCGCCGCCGCCGATTTTCCACCATTCGCCGCCTTTCCAGGTTTTCGCGGCTTCTGCCATTTCGGGATGTTCAAATGGCTGTGACGGGTCGCCCGGCACAGTGTAAAAGCGCCAATCCAAAGCGCCGGTTTTGGTGTCATAGGCGCTGACATAGCCGCGCACGCCATATTCGCCGCCGCCATTGCCGATAAACACACGGCCATTGGCAACCCGCGGCGCGCCGGTAATGGTATAGGGGCGCGAGCGGTCGGTCAGCGTATCAACACGCCAGATTTCTTCACCGGTTTCGGCATTGAGAGAAATCAAATGGCCATCCAGACTGGCCAAATAAACCGCGCCTTCATATACGGCAACGCCGCGATTGACCACATCGCAACAGGCATATTTCGCCCAATCGCCCGGCACTTCCGGGTCGTAAGACCAGATTTCCGTGCCGGTTTTGGCATCCACCGCATAAACCACACTCCATGAGCCGGTCATATACATAATGCCATCCACAACGATTGGCGTCGATTCCAGCCCGCGATTTGTATACATGTCGAAAGACCAGCTCAATTGCAGGTCTTTCACTGTTTCTGCATTGATTTGCGTCAGCGGCGAAAAACGCTGCTCTTGATAATTGCGGCCATGCGACAGCCAATCGCCCGGCGCCTTGTCAGCATTGACAATGCGCTGCGTGTCAATGCGCGCAATGCTGCTGCTGGCAACGCCATTTTTGCCATCGCTGCCGGAGCCGACATCATCCGAAGATGATGATGACATGCCGACCAAAACCATTGCCGAAAGAAATGCCAGCGCCGCCACATTGACAATTATGGCCTGCTGCTGCGAAAGCGTAGGATGACCCATAGCCTATACCCTCCCTTGGTAATTACTGTAAAAATCTTAATTGATTTAATAGGCGGGACAAGCGCAAAATGCCTGTCAGACATTTGACCGGGAGAGATAAATGACCAATCAACCGCATGTGACCATTATTGGCAGTGGCGTTGGCGGGCTTTGCATGGCCATGCAATTGCTGCGCAATGGCTTTGACAATTTCCAAATCATCGAAAAAGCCAATGATATTGGCGGCACATGGCGCGATAACAGCTATCCGGGCTGTGCCTGCGACGTTCCTTCGCATTTTTATTCTTTTTCATTTGAAGGCCGGTCGGACTGGTCGCGCACATTTCCGCCGCGCGATGAAATTTTCGCCTATCTCGACAGTCTGGTTGCCAAATATGATTTGCGCGCCAAAACCCGTTTCGGCACAGAAATCGCGGCTGCCCGTTTCGACGAAAAAGCGCGCCAATGGCAGCTTGAAACGACAAATGGCGACCGGCTGCAAACCGATATTCTGGTCACTGCGCTCGGTCAGCTCAACCGGCCGAAAATGCCGGAAATCAAGGGCCATGATGCGTTTCAGGGGGCGATTTTTCATTCCGCCGAATGGCGCCATGATATTGACCTGACCGGCAAGCGCGTGGCGGTGATTGGCAATGGCCCCTCGGCGGCGCAATTCATCCCGGAAGTCGCCAAAATCGCCGCGCAATTGACAGTCTTCCAACGCTCGCCCTGCCATGTCGTGCCGCGCAATGACAAACCCTATAACGCGCTGCAAAAAGCCATGTTCAAATATGTGCCGGGCTTTCGGAAATTTTATCGCGGCCTGATTTATTGGGCTTTGGAGCGCAATTTCACAATTTTCAACAGTTTTGAGAAAACCCGCTTTTTGGTGCGCGCGCTTAACCTGTCCGGTGATATGACCAAAACCGTGCAAGTCCATTTTGACGACCAAGTCACCGACCCGGCCATGCGCGAGATTCTCTGGCCGGATTATCCGGTCGGCTGCAAGCGGGTGGTGATTTCGGATGACTATTATCCGGCGCTGCAACGGCCCAATGTTGCGGTGGAAACCACGCCGATTGACGCCATCACCGCCAGCGGCATTGATGTGCAGGGCGGCATATCGCATGAGTTTGACGCCATTATTTACGGCACCGGCTTTGCCAGCACTGATTTTCTGGCCCCGCTGGACATTACCGGCAGTGCCGACACCGAGCTTAATGCGCAATGGCGCGACGGGGCAGAGGCTTATCTCGGCATTACCATGCCGCATTTCCCCAATCTTTTTATGCTGTATGGCCCGAACACCAATCTCGGCCATAATTCGATTATTTTCATGATTGAATGTCAGGTCAATTATATCATTGATGCGCTGAAAACCATGCGCGCCAATCATGCCAGCGTGATTGACCTGAAACCGGAAAAAATGAGCGATTTCGCCGATTATCTGAAAGCGCGGCTCGACACTTCCGTTTGGTCAAAAGAATGCGACAGTTGGTATAAAAACGAGGCAGGCAAAATCACCAATAATTGGCCCGATTTCACTTATATTTACGAGGAGGCGACGCGCCATTTGGACGCGGCCGATTATGTCTTCACACCGGCGGCCAATAATGCCATCAAAGAGCCGGCCGAATAGCGCCATGCATTGAAACCGAGGGTTTTGCGTAAATGCCGCATAAAATCAGAAGCTTGAGCCGCTTTAAGCTGGCTCTGACAATGGCCATGCTGGCCTTGTTGCAAATTGGTCTATTGCCCGGCGCAGCGGTTATGGCCGACGAAAAACCGGCGCTGTCGGCAGAGCTGACCCTGCGCCATGGCATTGGCAAGCGACCCGGTGTCGCCCATGGCACATTGCACAATAAAACAGCAAATGAGCTGAAACTTGTGGCGGTGGACAGCGATATGTTTGCGCGTATTGAGATTCACACAATGAGCATGGATGACGGTATTATGCGGATGCGGCGGCTGGACGGGCTGGCCCTGCCGGCTGGCGAAACAGTGACCCTCAAACCCGGCGGCCTGCATCTCATGTTATTTGGCTATCGCGGCGATGCACGCGACAAAACAGTGCCAATGCGCCTGACCCTGTTGGACAAAAATGGCGACCGGACGCATTTGAATGTCATGGTAAGCCCCAAGGCAATGGCCCAAAAAGACCACCATCGCCATCACTGAGACGGCTAATCGTCAAACTCGGCCTCTCCGCCATAAAGCAAATCTTCGCGATCGCCGCCTTCGGTCATGGCGGCTTCAAAATTGCGCAAATAAGCATTGCGGAAATGGGTAAAAATTGCCTCAACCAACATATCGCGGCTATCCATGCGATATGCATCACCGGTAAAATCATCCAGCCGCGCATAGACCGGCTTTTTGAGTCGGTCAAAATCGGTCGAAAGCAGTTCGCCCTCGAGAAAAACCAGTCCGGCAGCCGACACATATTTGCTCGGTGTCACCGCCGCCGTCACTGTAATGGCCGTGCCATTATCGCGTTTTGCTGTGTCAACATGCTGGCCCGGCAGCCAATCAAGCAATTCGTGTAAATTGGCGGCAATGGCAATGGCTTCGGCGCGGGTGAGCCGGTCAACCGCCCGTAAACGCGAGGCTTTTTGCGCCTCAACAAGCAATGAGCGCGACCGAATTTGCGACAAATCATTCTGAAAACGCTGTTTTAACGAGCCAATATCCACGCCTGTCTCCTGCTGGATGCCAATCATGGCGAGGTCAAAACCGGTAGGCAATAAAAATAATTCATTGAAAAAAAATAAATAAACCTCATTTTTTTGCTTGATGCGACAAACCGTCGCTCTATGTTAGATGACGTAGGGACAAGGGAGTATTATGTCATGACACTATTTAAATCTTTGAAAACTTTGGCTGCTTCTGCTGCTCTTGCGACATTGCCGTCGCTTGCATCGGCCGCTGACGCCAATTTGCAACCGGACGATTTTGTCGGCATCAGCTTCTGGCTGATTTCGATGGCTCTCGTTGCATCAACAGTATTTTTCTTTATCGAACGCGACCGCGTTGCTGCCAAATGGAAAACCTCGCTGACGGTTTCCGGTCTGGTAACACTGGTAGCGGCTGTGCATTATTTCTATATGCGCGATGTGTGGGTCTCCACCGGGGAAACACCGACTGTGTATCGCTATATTGACTGGCTTATCACAGTGCCGCTTCTGATGGTTGAGTTCTTCCTGATTTTGTCTGCGATTACCAAAGTTCCGGCCGGCGTTTTCTGGCGCCTGCTTATCGGCACCACGCTGATGCTGGTATTTGGTTATCTCGGCGAGGCCGGTTACATGAATGTAACTGTTGCTTTCGTTATCGGGACAGCGGCTTGGTTATACGTTCTGTATGAAATCTTTGCCGGTGAAGCCGGTAAGCTGAACGCTGCCAATGCCAGCCCTGCCGTTCAATCTGCCTTCAATCTGATGCGCTGGATTGTGACGATTGGCTGGGCCATCTATCCGATTGGCTATGTTGCAGGTTACATGATGGGCACAGCAGATGCTGACACGCTCAACATTATCTACAATCTGGCTGATGTTCTGAACAAAATTGCGTTTGGCCTGATCATCTGGCACGTTGCCGTGACAGAAAGCGAAAACGCCTAAGTTTCTGGATTAAATTTGTCCCACAAGGGCCGGCCCTCGGGTCGGCCCTTTTTTTACGCGATTTGCCAATAGGTCGGCAAATTGCTAAGAGGAAAAAATTCAGGGAGGCGCACCAATGCGTAATAAACCAACCCCGCGCACTGCGCCTTTCTGCACAGTCAATCGGAACCCTTTATGAAACAAGAGCAAATGCCACCAATCCTGATTTCCGCAAGCAATATTTGGCTGGCCAAGGCGCAAGGCTGGATATTGGAAGATGTGTCGCTCGACATTGCCAAGGATGATTTCGTCACACTGGTTGGCCCAAATGGGGCCGGCAAATCCATGCTTTTGCGCACATTGTTGCGCTTGCAGCAACCAAGCCGAGGCATGGTCAAACATGCGGACGGGCTGCGAATTGGCTATGTGCCGGAGAAAATTGCCATTGACCCGGCCATGCCGCTTGCCGTTGAGCGGTTTTTGCGATTGAACAGCAAAATATCTGACGCGCAATATCGTAAGCTGGTCGATGAAACCGGCATTGAGCATTTGCTTTCGCGTCCATTGGCTGGCTTGTCGGGCGGCGAATTGCAACGCGTTTTGCTGGCCCGCGCGCTGGCTTGCGACCCGCATTTGCTGATATTGGATGAACCGGCGCAAAATCTCGATGTTAACGGCCAATTGCATCTCTACAAGCTGATTGAGCAATTATACGAAAAACGCAAAATGGCGGTGCTGATGGTGTCGCATGATTTACATTTGGTGATGTCCTCAACCCGCAAAGTTGTTTGCCTGTATCATCATATTTGCTGCTCCGGCGCGCCCGAAAATGTGGCGCGTGACCCGGAGTTTATTTCCCTGTTCGGTGATGATATGGCGCGACTGATGGCGGTCTATCCGCACAGCCATGCGCATGACCATGACCATGACCATGACCATGAGGAGCCACAATCATGACCGTTGCCATCATTATTGCGGCGGGCGCATTGGCGCTGATGTCCGGGCCGATTGGCTGTTTTGTTGTCTGGCGGCGCATGGCCTATTTTGGCGACGGGCTGGCGCACAGCGCCCTGCTTGGCGTGGCACTCGGCATGCTTGCCGGAACCGGTCATCAATCGGGCATTTTATTTGTCGCCGTAATATTCGCGCTGGGCATGCTCTGGCTGCGCGGCCAAAATCTGCTGGCCAATGACACTTTGCTCGGCATTCTCGCCCATGCAACATTGGCGATTGGGCTGGTCAGCATGTCGCTTATGGGCATGGAAGAAATTGACATGCATGATTTTCTGCTCGGCGATTTGGCATCCATCACCATGAATGGCGCGCTGCTGCTGGCGCTGGCGGCGGCGGTGAGCATGGCGGTTTTGATAAAATTATGGCCGGGGCTGGTGCTGATGACGACCAGCGAGGAATTGGCCTTTGCCGAGGGTGTTAATGTGCGTCGCCATGAGTTTCTGCTGATGTTGATGATGAGCCTGCTGGTCGCCACATCGATTCAAATTGTCGGTGTCTTGCTGATAACCTCGCTGCTGATTATTCCCGCCTCCACGGCGCGCCTGTTTGCGAAATCGCCCGAAACAATGGCGGCATTGGGGGCTTTGGCTGCTGCATTGAGCCTGTTTGGCGGCATTTTGGTGGCGCAAAGCATGGCTATTGAAGCCGGGCCAACGATTGTAACCCTGTCGGTTATTTTGTTTTTGGCGGCGCTTATTGCGCAGCCTGTTTTGCGGCGGCTTGGCCAACAGGCTTGAACACGGCCATTTCAATCCAGCCAAATCCGCTATCGTGAAAACAGGCTTTTTGCGCCGGAAACGCGGCCAACCGCATCGCCTCCAGCCTGTGCATTGACCATTGGTCGGCCAGCACCATATCCAATAAAACAGCCAGCCCTTGCGCCGTATAGCGCGACAAATCGGCATAGCCGCGCGCGCCCATAATGGCGGTGAACACGCCTTTGGCAATGTCACGCGAAGCGCTGTCAAGCAGGCTGTCGGGCAATAAATATTCAGCCAGCACGCAATCAGGGCGCAGCATGACGACCAGCCTTTTCAACTGTTCCGGCGTCAGATAATAGCTAATGCCTTCTAAAACCAGAAGGCTTGACCGGTCGGCCCGCCATCCCGCTCTTTGCAGGGCGGCACGCATGGCGAGACTCTCGCCTATATCGGCCTCAATAAAGGATATATTCCGGCAGTCTGTGAGCTGTTGCTTATCGGCCATATAGGCTCTGTCCAGCTCGTAAATATGGCAGTCCGGCAGGCTTTCAGCCAGTTCCAGCCCCATGGCATCAAGCCCCGCCCCGGGCAGGATGATTTGTTTGCGCTGATGGCGCAGCGCCAATTGCCGTATGCCGGTTTTGCGATTATTTATTACCGCATCATAATCCGGCCAGACCGCATTGCAGGCTTTGTGCAAGGCCCGCCCGGCCGACAAATCTAGCTTTTCGATAAAGGCCCGCGCGCCCGGCTGGCGATAAAACCCGTCTTGCAACCAAAGCAAAACAAGGGCGGAGGTTTCTTCCAGAGAAATTGACGCTGTTTTCATCTTTCAGCCGATTTATTTGTTCTTCTGAAGGCGATTCATTCTTATAACAAAACAGAGGCTAAAGGAGAGCGTTGCATGTCACAAGCCAAAAATTTCACGGCTGGCGAAGCACAAGTTGACGGGGCGGCGATTGAAGCCCTGCCCAATAGCGAAAAAATATATGTCACCGGTTCGCGGCCTGATATGCGCGTGCCGATGCGCAAAATCAGCCAGTCTGACACACCGACCGATATGGGCGGCGAGACCAATCCGCCGATTTTTGTTTATGACACATCCGGCCCCTATACCGACCCCGACGCCAAAATCGACATTCGCGACGGCCTGCCCGCCTTGCGCGCTGCATGGATTGAAGAGCGCGGCGACACGCAAATATTGGACGGCCCCAGCTCTGAGTTTGGTCGTGAAAGACAGGCCAATGAAAAACTGGCGGATTTGCGCTTTAACCTGACCCGCCGCCCGCGCCGCGCCAAGCCCGGCCAAAATGTCACGCAAATGCATTATGCGCGCCAAGGCATTGTCACGCCGGAAATGGAATATATCGCCATACGCGAAAACCAAAACCGCGCCGCCTATCTTGACAGTCTGGCGCAGACCGGCGAACGCGGCAGCCGCATGGCCGAAATGATGCAGGCGCAGCATGGCGGCGAGAGTTTCGGCGCCAATATCCAAACCGAAATCACGCCGGAATTTGTCCGCGATGAAGTGGCGCGCGGGCGCGCCATTATTCCGGCCAATATCAATCACCCCGAATCCGAGCCAATGATTATTGGCCGCAATTTTCTGGTCAAAATCAATGGCAATATCGGCAATTCGGCGGTCACTTCGTCAATCGGTGAAGAAGTCGATAAAATGACTTGGGGGATTCGCTGGGGCGCGGACACGATTATGGATTTATCCACCGGCAAGCATATTCACGAAACCCGTGAATGGATTTTGCGCAATGCACCCGTGCCGATTGGCACAGTGCCGATTTACCAGGCTTTGGAAAAAGTCGATGGCAAAGCCGAAGAGCTGACTTGGGACATGTTCCGCGACACGCTGGTCGAGCAGGCCGAACAGGGGGTTGATTATTTCACCATCCATGCCGGTGTTTTGCTGCGCTATGTGCCGCTGACCGCCAATCGCATGACCGGCATTGTCTCACGCGGCGGCTCCATTATGGCCAAATGGTGTCTGGCGCATCATAAAGAGAGCTTCCTTTACACGCATTTTGAAGAAATTTGCGAAATCATGAAAGCCTATGATGTTTCGTTTTCTTTGGGCGACGGCTTGCGGCCCGGCTCGGTTTGGGATGCCAATGATGCCGCCCAGCTTGGCGAGTTGAAGACATTGGGCGAATTGACCCAAATCGCTTGGCAAAATGATGTGCAGGTAATGATTGAAGGCCCCGGCCATGTGCCGATGCAGCTGATTAAAGAAAATATGGACAAGCAATTGGACTGGTGCGATGAAGCGCCGTTTTACACGCTTGGGCCACTGACCACTGATATTGCGCCGGGCTATGACCATATCACCTCGGCCATTGGGGCGGCGCAAATCGGTTGGTATGGCACGGCCATGCTGTGTTATGTGACGCCGAAAGAACATCTCGGCCTGCCCAATAAGGATGATGTGAAAACCGGCATCATCACTTATAAGCTGGCAGCCCATGCCGCCGATTTGGCCAAAGGCCATCCCGGCGCGCAAATTCGCGATAATGCGCTCAGTAAAGCGCGCTTTGAGTTTCGCTGGGAAGACCAGTTCAATCTGTCACTCGACCCCGATACGGCGCGCTGTTACCACGACGAGACCCTGCCCAAGCAATCGATGAAAGTGGCGCATTTTTGCTCCATGTGCGGGCCGCATTTCTGCTCGATGAAAATCACCCAAGATGTGCGCGACTATGCCGCCAAGCTGAATATGGCACCGGAAGAGGCGCTGAAAGCCGGTATGGACGAAAAATCGACCGAATTTCGGATTGGCGGCGCACAGGTTTATAAAAAAATCTGAGCCGCAATCGTGGCTTAAAGCCGACATTCACCAATTATTTACCTGCCGCGATTAGACTTAAAGGGCAATCGTGACCGGTCGGATACATCCAATTTGTCCTTTCCGACGTAGAATGATTGAAGATATGTCCCCTCCCGACATATCGATCAACGCCCCCGGCACTCCCTCCTCCCAGCCGGGGGCGTCATTTTTTTCCGGACAATCGAAATGGCGGCATAATTTCGCCAATCTGCTTGTCATTGCCCCTTTTCCTACCTACATTGAATATAGGTCGCCGCGTTAGACGCCGCGCCTGTGGCTGATTTTCATTGCGTATCCAGTATTGTTATCCAGTTTTGTCCGAATGAGGCCAGATTGAGATGGAGGCTGACATGCGTCAAAGCCGCGAGAGCTGGTATTTGAAACCGCTCAAAACGCCCACACAAAATGCGCCAAATCCGATTTTTGTCGCACCGCCCGGCACAGGGCAGCCCGTTTCTCATACGCCGGAAGCCGCGCCCGCCTCTCAAACAATAGAGGCACCAACCCCACAGGCGCCGGTCGCGCCCGAAGCTGTATCAACGGAAGCTGTGTCAGCCCCGCAAGCCGCAAGGCCGAATTTGCCCAATACGCCGCCCAATACGCCGCCCAATACGCCGCGCAATGCGCAAATAGCCAATAATTCACCGCTTCAAGACCGGCGCGGTGAGGTTAAGCAAACCACTGAAAGCGATGAGTATCAGGCGAAATTGGGGATGGCGCTGCGGCAGGCACGCTATGAATATGTCACAAATTCCGACGCTGCGCGCGACAGCGCCGGTCTTGACCATGACGCGTCAGCACGCCAGACATTTGAAGACATTATTATTCAACAACGCCAAATCATGGCCATGGCGCTTAATTTGATGGAAAGCTGGACGCATATCCATGATTTCACGCCGGAAACCGCCAATATCCATATTCTTCTTGGCAGCCCGCAAAGCCGCTACAGCTTTGTCAAAGGGGCATGGGTGGCGGACAGCCAGAGCGGCAGCCATGTGCGCGCTTGGTTTGACCGCAATGCGAATGATGTGCACGATGCCGGTGATGCCTATCATTATTTATATAAGATTGACCATATTATCGGCGGCAGCGGCGCTGACACATTGATTGGCAATGCAAACGCCAATCGCTTGACCGGCAAGGGCGGCGATGACCAGTTAGAGGGCGGTGCCGGTGATGACCAGCTTTTGGGCGGTGCAGGCAATGATATTTTGCGCGGCGACATTGGCAATGACCTGCTGCGCGGCGGCCCTGGGGCGGACAATTTAACCTTGGGCGGCGGCAATGATATTGCCTTTGGCGATAAGGGCGATGATATAATTAATGGCGACGCGGTCGGGATTGACCAGATTGACGGTGGTGCGGGGCGAGACAGCCTGCGCATTCATGCCGCTTTTGACATTTCCGTAAACATGGCAGACCCGCAAAAATATCAGCGCGTCAAAGGCAGCGATAACGCTGTATGGCAGGCCGATAATGAGGGTTCTTATTTTCGGCTTTGGGGTGATATTGACGGCAATGGCATAGCAGGCAGCAATGACGGTTTTACCTATTTGCGAAACATTGAAAACATCATAACAGGGTCAGGAAATGACACGCTGACCGGTGATGCGCAGAATAACCGCCTTTTGGCCGGTCAGGGAAATGACACGCTGAATGGCGGTGCCGGCGATGATGAGCTGACCGGCGGTCGCGGCCTTGATGTTCTCAATGGCGGTGCCGGCACGGATAGCGCCCTGTGGCCATCGACTTGGATAAATGGTCAAGAAGCCAAATTGACCATCAATTTGGCGGAGACGACAAAATACAAGCTTGTGCAAGGCATTTGGCAGGCGCATGAGACGGGCGAATATAGTCGCGCCTGGCTTGACAGCAATCATAACAATACGCTCGATGCCAATGATGAGTTTGATTATTTGCGCGATATTGAAGGGCTTGTCGGTGGTGGCGGTGACGACCATTTAACCGGCAATGCCGCCGATAATATTCTTTACGGGCAGGAAGGCAATGACACGCTGACCGGCCATGACGGCGATGATTGGCTGAATGGCGGCGGTGGCTATGACAGATTGATTGGCGGGGCAGGCAATGATGTGTTGGATGGTTTTTCGCGCCGCGATACCATGACCGGTGGTGCCGGTGATGATATTTTCCTCCTTTGGCTGACACCCGCCTGGCGCGCCGATGACCGGGTGACCGATTTTGCCAAGGGCGACAAAATCCGCATTGAACTTGACAGCAAGCCGACCACATTGGCCGAATTGAAACAGTCCGCAAAACTCGATTTTTCAAATGATGGCACACATACCAGCCTGACTTTTCTCGGCGCGGACAATGCACCGGGCGGCATTGGCAGCAATGCCGATATGGTGGTGATGGTGCTGGAAAATTACACCGACACGCTGGTTTTCACCGATTTCGATATTATCTGAACCCGCCCGCTTAAACTGCCAGCGCCATTAAATAATGGGCAATCATGGCGGCGGTAAAATCGCTGGCAGCTTGGCCGTCAATCGGCGCCAATTCGACAATATCCATGCCGACAATCTGCCGCCCGCTTGCCGCAGAGGCCACCAAATCAAGCGCCTGATAAAACCCCAACCCGCCCGGCACAGGCGTGCCAGTGGCCGGTAAAACAGACGGGTCAAGCCCGTCAAGGTCGAAACTGATATAGACATGGGCGGGAAAATCATCCGGCAGGGTAATCGCGTGGATATTGTCGCGCACCAGCCTGCCCGCATCATGGCAAATCACGCCATGGGCGCGACGCGCCGCTTCTTCTTCTTCGGCCAGCGCCCGCACCCCAAAGGACACCATGGGCAAACCTTCACCGGCCAGCAAATGCATGACACTGGCATGGGAGTGCTTATGGCCCTGATAGGCATTGCGGAAATCGGCATGGGCATCGACATGGATAAGGCCAATCGGCACATCAAGCGCATCAACCACGCCCATCACCGCGCCATAGCTGAGACTGTGTTCGCCGCCCAATGTCACCGGTATCGCACCCTGCCCGGCAATCGCCCGGGTTTGCGCACGCAAATCACCCATCACGCTTTCAATCGCGCCGCTGCAATCAATGGCCGGTGTGGTGAACATGCCCTTGGCGCATGGCAGCTTGCCGTCAATCAGACGCTCTAGCTGGTGGCTGGCGGCGATAATGGCTGACGGCCCATTGGCCGCACCGGTGCCGTAAGACACGGTTTTCTCCAAGCCGCAAGGCACAATATGAAACAGCGCGGTCGCCGGATTATTTTCCGCTTCTGTCAATTCTTCGCCGAGAAATTGCGCGCGCGCTGCCATTATGATAACCGCCCTTCAAAATCGCTATAGTCAAATTGTCGAACCATGCGCAATGCATCGCTGTCGCTGTTCCATATCGCCAGCGCCGGAAGCCCGACGCCGTTAAATGTCGTTGTTTTGACCATGGAATAATGCGCTTGGTCGAGAAAGGCCAGTCTTTGCCCGGCTCTTGGCACGCTGTCAAAATGATAAGTGCCAATCACATCACCGGCCAGACAGGTCGGCCCGCCAAGCCGCACTGCCATGCCGGCATTTTTGGGTTCGCCCAACAGGGCAGGACGATAAGGCGCTTCGAGCACATCGGGCATGTGGCAACTGGCCGAAATATCGGTAATCGCCAAAACCCCGTCATTATCCATCACATCCAGAACTTCACCGACCAAAATACCGGCATCAAAGACAACCGCCGCACCCGGTTCGAGATAAAGCTGCACGCCATATTTATCAGCCAGGTCGCGCAGCAGAGCGACAAGCCCTGAGCGGTCATAATCGGGATGGCTGAGCAAATGACCGCCGCCAAGATTGAGCCAGCCCAATTGCCCCTTGGCACTGTCCAGCAAGGGCGCAATCGCCGCCACTGTGCGTTCAAGCGGCGCAAAATGCTGCTCACACAGGCTGTGCATATGCACGCCTTCAACCCCGGCCAGCGCCGCCGCATCCAATTGCGAGACCGGACTGCCGAGCCGCGAGCCTGCTGCACAGGGGTCATATTTGGCAATCTCGCCTTCCGAATGTTCGGGATTAACCCGCATGCCGAGCGCGGCACCCTGCCGGCGCGCCATATCGCCAAAGCGGGCAAGCTGTTGCGGCGTATTAAAAATCATATGGTCGGACAAAGCGGCAATTTCTTCCGCCTCGGATGGCTTATAGGCCGGTGCATAACTGCCCAAAAGACCGGCAAAATGCGCTCGCGCCAGTTTTGCTTCCCATAGGCCCGACGCGCAACAGCCATGCAGATAGTCGCTGATAAGCGGTGCCAGCGACCACATGGAAAAGGCTTTCAGCGCCATTAATATACGGGCATTTGAGGCTTGCGATATATCGGCAATCAGCGACAGGTTTTCGCGCAGCTTCACCTCGTCAATAACAAAACAAGGCGACGGCACCCGCGACAGGTCAAAACCGGCAAAGCGACCGGCACCGGTCGATTGAGTGGCCATGACCGCCGCGCCCATCAGAAATGAACCGCCGCATCAAGCTCGACATATTGCCAAGGCAGGCCATGTTGATTGAGCATGTCCATAAACGGGTCGGGGTCAAGCTGTTCAAGATTAAACACGCCCGGCTTGCGCCATGTGCCATCCAGCATCAGCGCCGCGCCAATCATTGCCGGCACACCGGTCGTATAACTGACCGCTTGCGAGCCGACTTCGCGGTAACATGCTTCATGGTCGCACACATTATAAAGATAAATATGGCGCGGCTTGCCCTCATGCATGCCACTGACAATATTGCCAATACATGTCTTGCCTTTGGTGGTTTCCCCCAATGAGGCCGGTTCGGGCAGAACCGCTTTCAGAAATTGCAATGGCACAATCTCGCGGCCTTCATAAATCACCGGCTCAATCGAGGTCATGCCGATATTTTGCAAAACCTCCAAATGGGTGAGATAGGCATCGCCAAAAGTCATCCAAAAGCGCGCGCGCTGTAATTCAGGAAAATGTTTGCCCAGCGATTCAAGCTCTTCGTGATACATCAGATAGGCATTGCGCGGGCCAATTTCGGGAAAGTCAAATTGGTGGCTGTGCGACAATGCCGGTGTCTCCACCCATGCGCCATTCTCCCAATGGCGCGCCGGGGCGGTGACTTCGCGGATATTGATTTCCGGATTGAAATTCGTGGCAAAGGGCTGGCCGTGGTCGCCGCCATTGCAATCAAGAATATCCAGCACCTGCATTTGCTCGACCAAATGTTTGCCAATATAGGCGGTGAACACATTGGTCACGCCGGGGTCAAAGCCGGAGCCGAGCAAACCCATCAGCCCGGCTTGCTCAAATTTTTCCTGATAGGCCCATTGCCAGTGATATTCGAATTTGGCCTCATCGCGCGGCTCATAATTGGCGGTGTCGAGATAATCGGCACCGGCCATCAGGCAGGCATCCATAATGGCCAAATCCTGATAGGGCAGCGCCAGATTGACCACTAATTGCGCGCCGGTTTTTTCAATCAGCGCGGCGGTAGCGGCCGCGTCATCAGCGTCAAGCTGTGCCGTGGCAATACGCCGACCGGTGCGCTTTTCAACTTCGGCGGCAATCGCGTCACATTTATGCAAGCGCCGACTGGCCAAGGTGATGTCCGTAAACACATCAGCCAGCATGGCCATTTTATGCACCGCCACCGAGCCGACACCGCCCGCACCAATCACCAGAACCTTACTCATTAACCGGCCCCTTCCTCACGCTTCGCTTTTAATGTTCAAAATAAGTATAGCCGTGAATGCTGTCCTTATAGGCAGCGATAAACTCACGCCGCTCATGCGGGCTGAGCTTGCCCGCCTTCATGGAGCGTTCAACAATCATTTTGAAATCATCGACCATGCGGCGCGGATTATATTCAACATAAGACAGCACTTCGGAAATCGTGTCGCCTTCCTGCTCATGCATCAGCTCAAACCCGCCATCATTTCCCAGCCCGATTGTCACCACATTGGTGTCGCCGAACAGATTGTGCAAATCGCCCAATGTCTCCTGATAGGCACCGACAAAAAACACGCCGAGATAATAATCTTCGCTGGCCTCAAGTCTATGCACGGGCAATGTGCCGGAAATGCCATCGCCCAGCACAAAATTATCAATCTTGCCGTCACTGTCGCAGGTAATATCGCTCAATATGGCACGCCGGGTCGGCTTTTCATCGAGCCTGTGCAAAGGCGCAATCGGGTGTATTTGGTCAATCGCCCAAACATCTGGCAGGCTTTGAAACAATGAAAAATTACCGTGATATATATCTGCCGCCTGCTGCAAAGCCTGTTGCATATCGCTGCCCGGCTGCTCTTCGGCATCGGCCAGCAGGGCCTTGATGCGGTTCATCAGATAAAGGTGAATACGTTCCGCCTTGGCGGTTTCGCGCAAAGAGACTTGCCCGGTTTTCAAAAGCGCGCGCATTTCATTGCGGTAAAACACCAAATCATTCCAACACTCATGCACACGCTCAAGCGTCAAATAGCTTTCAATGCCGAACATGCTTTCAAGAAGCGCATGGTCGCCAGGTTCCGGCGTGACGCGCAAGTCGCTGTCATAATGGGTAACTTCCAACACATTGAACAACAGCATGGAGGATTGCGCGACGCATGAGCGCCCGCTCTCGGTAATAATCACCGGATGGGCCATGCCCGCCTCATCAAGCGCATATTTCACAGTTTCAACAATATTGGTGCAATATTCCGACAGCGTGTAATTGGTAGAGTTTTCGCTGGCGCGGTGTTCGCCTGTATAATCAACACCAAGGCCGCCGCCCAAATCAAGAAACTCCAAGGGTGCGCCTTCGCGCGTCAGCTCGACAAAAAACCGGCAGGCTTCCTGCGCCGCCAGCCGAATTTCGATGATATTCGGCACCTGACTGCCCAAATGGCTGTGCTGCAATTTAAGGCAATCGAGAAAGCCGCGCGCGCGCAGCGCATCCACCACATCCATGACTTGCGCGATACTCATACCGAATGTTGAGCGGTCGCCGCTTGAAGCCGCCCAATTGCCGCTTACTTCATGGGTCAATTTTATCCGCAAACCCAATTGCGGGCGCACGCCCATATCTTCGGCAATGGCCAAAACAAGGTCAAGCTCGCGCGGGCTTTCCAGCACCAGAAATGTGTTAAAGCCAAGCCTTTGCGACATCAGCGCCAGACGGATAAATTCTTCATCTTTGACGCCATTGCAGATAAGCGCGGTTTGCGGGCTTAAATCATGGGCCAGCGCAATCAGCAATTCAGCCTTGGAGCCGACCTCCAAGCCGAAATCATGGCGATTGCCATATTCAACAATCCGGTCAATCACCTGCGCTTGCTGGTTGACTTTAATCGGGAACACGCCCTGATAGTGTCCCTGATAATTTTGTTCCTTAATCGCTTGCTGAAAGGCTTCATTTATCTGGTCAATCCGCCAAGAAATAAAATCCGAGACGCGCAGCAGGATTGGCGCGGTAATGCCGCGCTGGTCGAGATTTTCAATCACCGACAATAAATCGACCGGCGCGGCTTCGGGCCGTCCCGGATGGACAAGCCCAATATGACCATTTTCCATTATGGTGATAAGCCCGTCGCCCCAGCGCGACACACCATACAGGCTGTCAGCCGCTTCAAGCAAAGCCTTGCGGCCTGGCCCATCGCCTTCCGGCACCAGATAAATGGCTTCCGACATGTCACCTCTCCTGCCCTGTCCCGACGCGCGCTGCTTAGACGCTTTATTGTAAACTGTAAACTATTATATAGTGTTACCGCGTCTCAAGGAAATCAACGCGGAGCATGATATTTATGGCAAAGGCGGAAAAAACCTCCCCGGCAGCCGACCGCCACAGCCCGAAAGCTTGCTATGTCTATCTTATCGCAACCTGCGATGACGGCACACCCAAAAGCTATGTTGGCTGGACCACGGATTTGACCGCAAGGCTGGCCAGCCATAATGCCGGACGCGGCGCCAAAGCCACGCGCGGGCGGCAATGGGCTTTGGTGCACAGCGAAACATTTTTAACACGCAGCGATGCCATGGCGCGTGAATATGCCCTGAAAAACGACCGCAAAGCCCGCCAGAGACTGCTTGCGCGGTGAAAGCGGCCTGTTTATAACCACGCCATGACCGCATTTTCCTCTATGCTGGCAGCGTTTAACGCCTCAGCGCCCAATTATGAAATCGAAATCGGCGAGAACTGGAAACAGGGCCGCACCGCCTATGGCGGGTTGACCGCCGCTCTGCTGCACGCTGCTATCGTCAACAGCCATAGTGATTTGCCGCCGCTGCGCACGGCACAAATCAATTTTATCGGCCCGACCGATGGCAAATTGCGGGTTCGCCATGAAATGCTCAGACGCGGCAAAAATAATATGACTTTCGAGGCGCGCCTCGACAGCGATGCCGGGCCCGGCACTTATGGCTATTTCACCTTTGGTGTCAGCCGTGAGATAGCCCTTGAAATGGATTATCCAAAACATGACCTGCCGGTCAGCCCGGAAATGGGCGAAGAGCTGTTACCCCACAGTGCGGGGCCGAATTTTCTGGTCAATTTTGACCGAATTCGTGCCACCGGCCCGGCTCTGCTCAGCGGCTCCGACGACCCTGATTTGACGGTTTGGTCGCGCCATATTGACCCGCAATCGCATGATGGCGTGACCGAGCTGATTGCGCTCACCGATGCGCCACCGGCGGCGCTGACCGCCATCACCCAATTAACCGCGCTCAGCTCAATGAATTGGAATATAAATATGCTGCGCGACAATCCGACCACGACAGATGGTTGGTTTTTGCTGCGCACCGCGACCAAACATATCCGGCATGGCTATTCGTCTCAGGAAATGCAGGTCTGGAACCGCGCCGGTGAACGGGTGATGGATTGCATCCAGCACCTCGCTATTTTCACCTGAGCCTTAAACGGCGCGGGTAAAACGCGTGCCGGGTGCCGGCGGTGTTTCCGGCGGGCCGGCAAAACATTGCGCCTTTGACATCCAATCCTGCGCCACCGCGCCGGTGACTTGCAAATCAACATCGGCAATATTGCGCACTTGGGTAACCACTTGGCAAAAATCCGTGGCCGCGCCTTCAACCCGTTCGCTATTGGACGGGTCACCAAATTCCCAAATATCGCCGGAGGGCGCGGTCAGGCGCACATAGGGCATCGGGCCGGGCGGGGTTTCCTCACGAGTTGCATAAGTCCAGCCAAATGTGTTTGTGCCAAGCACGGCAATGGCGCGAATCCGGTCGCCATCGCGGCGCACAATCCCCAAATGGTCAAACACTTCCTGCCCATGCGCCCATGTCTCCATAAGCCGCGCCGAAATGGATGAGCGCGCGCTCATATCCGGCCCGGCCCATTTCAACCGCCGCTTCGGGTCAATCTCGACAAAACGCGCCGCCATATCCGTATAAAAACCATGCCAGGCATCAAGCAGGGCATGGCCGGACAAGCCATCCACCCATTGGCGTTCAAAAGCCTTCATACTGCCATTGGCAATGCCTTCCATCACTTGGCTGAGAAAGCGCACAAAATTATCTTCATCTACCGCGCTTTCATTGGCCGCCCAATTCCACATGTGCAAATGTTCCAGCACATCATTCAGCGTCCAACCCTTAAATTGGGTCGGCGCGGCGAAATCGGCATCATCCAAATCTTTCAAAATCGCATAAAGCGCGTCCGACTCTTCCCTGAAATCCAAAGCTTCCTGAAGCATTTATTCCTCCCCTGCCGTTTCCACGGCAATGCTTATCATTAAATCATCCGCCGCCACTTGCTGCTCGGCGGCAACCAAAACCGCGTCAATCGTGCCGTCAATTTCGGCCAATATCTCATGCTGCATTTTCATCGCCTCGACAATGGCCAGCCGGTCGCCGCGCGCCACAGTGCCACCTGCCTCAACAAATATCTCGACAATTTTGCCATGCAGCGGTGCCAGCACGCGCGTGCCATCGCCGCTTTCATCAGCCGCCGCCCCGCGCGCCAGCAAATTAGTGCTGGTGAGGCCGCGCCCATCCAACATGACATGCAGACGGTCGCCGCTGGGCACGCCATGGCTGACCACGGCCCTGCCGTCAACATTGACAGGCAGCCTTGTCGCGCTCTCATCGCCGCGCGTGAACATCTCAATTTGCCGGTCATCAATATGGGCGGTGTAATGATTGCCGCCATGCGCGCGCAATTGCACCGAATAGACCATATCGCCGATTTCAAGCTTATAGCTGGTTTTCAAGCATGGGTCGGAAGTGAAATTGCGCAAGGCCATTGGCACACCAAGCGCGCGGCTTTCGGCCAATTGCCGGTCGGCCAGAAAATGACGCAGCCCAATCACCGCCAAATCCGCCGCATCCGGCGCTGTTTCCTGCATCCCGCCCTCGCCAAAGGTTTCAGCGATAAAGGCGGTTGAAAAATCACCTGCCGCAAAAGCCTGATTTTCCAGACAGGCAATCAGGAAATCGCGATTGGTGCGCGGCCCGAACAAGACCGTCTCCTTAAGTGCGGCAATCATCCGCTTCAGCGCCGTTTCGCGGCTGTCGCCATAAGTTATCAGCTTGGCAATCATCGGGTCGTAAAAGGGCGAAATCTCTTGCCCGGCAACAATGCCCGTATCATAACGCACGCCCATGCCGGTCGCTTGCCCGAATGCCTCAATACGGCCCGTGCTGGGCAAGAATTGATTATACGGGTCTTCGGCATAAAGGCGCACTTCGAGCGCATGACCGGTCAGCGTCACATCAGCTTGCGTCAGTCCCAAAGGCGCGCCCTCAGCAACACGAATTTGCAAGGCCACCAAATCAAGCCCGGTCACTTCTTCTGTCACCGGATGTTCAACCTGCAAGCGCGTGTTCATTTCGAGGAAATAAAAATGCCCATCCTTGTCGAGCAAAAACTCAACCGTTCCCGCCCCGCGATAATTTATCGATTGCGCCGCATCGACCGCTGCCTTGCCCATAGCCGCGCGCAAATCTTCACTCATCACCGGACAGGGCGCTTCTTCAATCACTTTCTGATGCCGCCTTTGCACCGAGCAATCGCGCTCGCCCAAATGAATTGCTTGCCCATGCATATCGGCGAAAACCTGAATCTCGACATGGCGCGGCTCAATAATCGCCTTTTCGAGTATCAACTCGCCCGACCCGAAAGCATTTTCCGCTTCCGAGCGCGCCGTTGACAAAGCCGCCGCCAGCCCGTCTTCGCGCGCGACCAACCGCATGCCGCGCCCGCCGCCGCCAGCCGCCGCCTTGACCATAAGCGGATAGCCGATTTTGCCCGCTTCTTTCATCAGAACAGCATCTGACTGGTCTTCGCCCTCATAGCCCGGCACGCAAGGCACACCCGCCTCAATCATCCGCCTTTTGGCGGCCGCCTTATTGCCCATGAGCTCTATCGCCTCGGCAGTCGGGCCGATAAATATCAGCCCTGCCGCTTCCACCGCTTTGGCGAAATCGGCATTTTCCGACAAAAACCCATAGCCGGGATGTATCGCATCAGCGCCGGTTTCGCGCGCAGCGGCAATAATGTTTTCCGCCACCAAATAAGACCGCCCAACCGGGCCGGGGCCAATCAGCACCGCCTCATCGGCCATGGTCACATGTGGGGCGCTTGCATCGGGTTCGGAGTAAACCGCCACACAGCCAATGCCTTGCGCCTGCGCTGTGCGCATAACACGGCAGGCAATCTCGCCGCGATTGGCCACCAAGATTTTGCGAATTTGCGCCATCAGCTACTCCTGCACCCAATCAGGTTTGCGTTTTTCAAGAAATGACGCCACGCCTTCGCGGCCTTCATCGCTTTTTACACTATCGGCAAAAGCCTTGCCGGCTGCCGCCACCATATCCGCACCGGAAAGGCGCTTATTGACTTCCAGCAATTTCTTGGTCGCCGCATTGGCACCGGGCGCACATCGGCGCACACCGGCCTGTAAAGCGGCCAATTGCGCCTCGGCTTCAGCCATATCATGGGCCAGAAAATCAACAATGCCAAATTGCTGGCCTTCCGCCGCGGTAAACCGCAAGCCGGTCAGCATAATGCGCCGCGCATTAAACTCGCCCACCCGATTGACCACATGCGGCATGATTTGTGCCGGCACAATACCAATCGCCGTTTCGGTCAATGCCATGCGCGTATCCTTGACGGCAATCACCTGATCGGCGGCACAGGCCATGCCCAACCCGCCAGCCATGGCCGCGCCATGCAGCAGGAAAACCACAACTTGCGGCATTTCCTTGACCTGCAAAAACACAAAACCCATTTTGGAACTGTCGGCGATAACCTCCTGTTCATTGCGGGTTTCCTGAAAATTATTCTTAAAACCTTTCAAATCGCCCCCGGCGCAGAAAGCATCGCCATTGCCGCGCACGGTAATGCCGCGAATATCATCGCGCTGCGCCAGATAATCCAACAACGCGGTCAAGTCGGCGACCAGCTCATCCGACAGCGCATTGCGCGCCTCAGGCCGGTTCAGCCGCAGGGTTGCCCAATCGCGGTCTTCTTCCAGCAAAACAGTTTGTGTGTCCGGTTTTTGCATTATGTCCTCCGTGCCTATTCGTCGCTACATGCGCCCGACACCAAAGGCGTTGGGTTGCAGGTCACGATGTTTGCGCTCCCATATTGTGTCGAGCAAAAAGCCCAATATATTGCGCGTGTCGCGCGGGTCGATAATGCCGTGGTCGAGCAGGCGACCGGATGTGTAAAACGCATCTTCCTGCGCATCAAACACCGCCTCAATGGCAGCGCGTTGCTTGGCCAGCGCCTCCATATCCGGCTCCTGACCGCGCCGCTTTGCGCCGGCAATCGCCACGGTTTCCATTGTGCCGGCAGCCGACTCGCCACTCATCACACCGGTGCGCGCGGCTGGCCATGAAAACAGAAAATCCGGGTCATAACCCAAACCGGCCATGCCATAATTGCCGGCCCCGAAACTGGCGCCAATATAAAAGCTCAATTTCGGCACGCGGATATTCGACACCGCCTGAATCATTTTCGAGCCATGCTTAATCATACCGGCGCGCTCATATTCTGTGCCGACCATATAGCCGGTGATATTATTGAGGAAAATCAACGGCACATTGGCCTGGTCAATGATTTGGAAAAAATGCGCGCCCTTGGCCGCTTCATCCGGCCCCATTGGCCCATTATTGCCGACAATGCCGACCGGATGACCAAATACTGTGCCTTGCGCGCATACCAGATTTGGCCCAAAGCGCGATTTGAAATCGGTAAAGGATGAGCCGTCAAACAAGCGCGCCATAATTTCCCGCGCATCATAAGGCACTTTATAATCAACCGGCACCAAGCCGAGAATATCTTCCATATCGTAAAGCGGCGCGTCATAGCTGCGGGTCGGCATTGGCGGGCAATGCTCATTCCAGCCAAGACCGGCCACCACATCGCGAATCTGCCTGATGCCGTCACTGTCATCCTCGGCCAGATATTCCATCAGGCCGGACACGCTGGCATGCATTTCCGAGCCGCCCAATTCGCGCTCATCGGCAATTTCACCGGTCGCCGCCTGCACCAAGGCCGCCCCGCCCAAAGCGGCCATGCCATTATGTTTCACACCGACATTATAGTCGGACATGCCGGGCATATAAGCGCCGCCCGCCGTGGATGGCCCATGCAAAACGGTCATGGTTGGGATGCCCGCTGCGCTCAAATGCGCCAGCGAAGCAAAAACCCGCCCGCCATGCGCCCAAAGCTCGACTTTATATTTCATCAAATTGGCACCGGCGCTTTCCACCAGATGAATAAAGGGCAGCTTATTGGCCATGGCCATGCGCATGGCTTCGACATTTTTGCGAAAGCCCATTTCGGTTGCCGCACCGGCATTAATGCCGCTGTCATCGACACAGACCATGCAGCGCACACCGCTGACATAGCCGATACCGGCCAGCACGGAGCCGCCGGGGATGGAGGTTTCGCGGTCAGGGTCATCGACGCAATAGCTGGCCATATTATAGAGCGGCAAATAGGGCATGCCGGGGTCAAGCAATTGCGCCAGCCGGTCGCGCGGGGTTAATTGACCGCGCTCCTCAAAACGCGGGCGGCGTTTTTCCGACGCCGCCTCAGCGCGCGCTTCCAATGACCGCAATGTCTCGATAAAGCCGAGCTGGTCGGCGCGATTTTTCGCAAATGCCTCTGACTTGGCGTTTAATTTACTCTCAAAAACCGGCATTAAACCGCCTCCGCTATAGATGGGGGAACAGGAATCGGATGGTCGAGCAGGATTTGGGCATAGGCTTTGCCCTGCGGGTCATTGCGCAGGCTGGCCACACCGCCACCGCCCAATGCTTCATGCAGCAGGAAGTTAATCGCATGGCTGCCGGGCAATAAATAACGCTCCAGCGTGCTGCCTTTCTCCATAAAATGAGCAAAACGTTGCGCCACGCTGGCCTCATCAAGTGCTGCCCAAATATAAGGCAGATAGGCCGCATCGCGGGCGATAATGCCGATATTGGCCTTATTGCCCTTATCGCCGGAACGCCCCCAAGCCAGCTTGACCAATGGCACGGGCTGTAAGTCATCCGCCTCTAGCGGCTTGGGCGGCGCGGGCCGGGCAATTGCTGCTGCGTCAAATGTCGCGCCCTGCCAGGCCGCCATTTCCGTGACCTCGCCATCCATTTCAACCTGCACCGGCACATCGGCTTTGGGTATTAAAAAAGAAAACAACCGCACGACGGGTGAGGGTTTGGCGCGGCTGCCGGCGAATATGGAAAGCCCTGCCGGTGTCGCCAATCCCAAACCGCTTATCTCTTTCAACAAAGCCCCGGCACCGGCCATATCTTCATGCTTGCAGGCGATTTTCAGCACCACTTCGCGGCTGGATAAACCGCTATGCGCCGCGCCATATTGGCTGTCATCACCGATAATCTCGACGCTGGTTTCCGCAAAATCGGCCAAATTGCGCTGTCGCAAAACCGCGCGGGCGCGGGCAAAACCGGCCTCGGCAAAGGCGCGTGCCTTGTCTGCTGCGTCCAGCCCAACAAAACTCATCAATGTGCCGGCACGAAAGCCGTCAAAATATGTGGCGCTGACTTTATATGTGTCGCTGGGCGGCAGGCCGCGCGCACCGGCTACGGCGACGCGATTGGCGGCCTGTTCAGAAATTGTCACTTCGGAAAAGTCGCAAGTCACATCGGGCAGCATATAGGCTTGCGGGTCACCAATTTCATAAAGCATTTGCTCCGATACTGTGCCGATATTGACAATGCCGCCCGTATTGTCAGGCTTGGTGCAGATAAAACTGCCATCCTCGGCCATTTCAACAATCGGATAGCCAATATCGGCGATATTGTCCTTGACCAAATGCCAGTCCGTGAAATTGCCGCCGGTCGCTTGCGGCCCGCATTCAATAATATGACCGGCCAGCGAGCCGCCCGCCAGCGCGTCAAAATCTTCCGGCGACCAGCCAAATTCATGAATGCAAGCGCCCAATGTGACGGCGCTGTCAACGCTGCGACCGGTAATCACAATATCAGCGCCCTGCGCAAGCGCCGCGGCGACCGGAAAGCCGCCAAGATAGGCATTGGCACTGGCTAATTTGTCGGGATCCGGGAAATCGGCGCCGGAAAACATATCCTTGAAACCGGCCAAGGCCGCGCCCTGCCCCAGCAAGCCGTCACCGGTAATAACGGCGACTTTCAAATCCAATCCCTGCTCGGCAATCAGCGCACGCGCCGCCGCCGCACAGGCTTGCGGATTGACCCCGCCCGCATTGGTCAGCACTTTGACGCCTTGCGCCGCGATTTGTTTCAAATTGGGCTTTAACACGCCGCTGATAAAATCAGTCGCATAGCCCATATCCGGATTGGCCGCTTGCGCGCGCGCCATGATGGACATGGTGATTTCGGCGAGAAAGTCATAGACCAGATAATCAAGCCCACCGGCATTGAGCAATTGCGGTGTCGCCATCATTGACTCGCCCCAATAGCCACTGGCACCGCCAATGCGCACATTTTTGCTCATGTGATTGCCTCCCGCATTTCTCCCGTCAAAAAGTTAGACCGCGAAATTGGCAGGCGCAAATAAATTATGCTTTTGCAGCAATCGATTTTTGATTTTGCGGCTTGGGCATGGCGCGCTAGGCTGTCGTCAGGGATTTTGCGGGAGGAAAACATGCTGAACCCATATCAAACAGAAGAACGCCGTGCCTTTCAGGACATGATTGCCAAATTCATGGAAACCGAAATCTGGCCGCATGTTGATGATTGGGAGGAAGCGGGCAGCTATCCGCATGAGATAAACGAGAAAATCTGCGCTTTGGGCGTGTTCGGCTTTGACATTGCCGAGGAATATGGCGGGCTTGGCTTTGATGATGCTCATATGCGCAAGGCCAGCGGCGTCGAAATGGGGCGTTCTTCTGCCGGTGGTGTGATGGCCAGTGTCGGGTCGCGCTCAATCATGCTGAAACCGCTGACCGAACTGGCCAGTGACCCTATCAAACAGCGCGTGCTGCCGGAATTGCTGTCGGGGCGCAAGGGCGGCGCGCTTGGCATTACCGAGCCGGGCGGCGGCTCCGATGTCGCCAATATGCAAACCACGGCGCGCAGGGATGGCAATGAATGGGTGTTGAACGGGCAGAAAATGTTCATTACCGGCGGCATGCAAGCCTCTTATTTTGTCATTGGCGCGCGCACGGGCGGCGATGGTATGGGCGGCATATCGTTGTTTTTCGTGGAAGCTGACACGCCCGGCTTCACCCGCGCCGCCATTGAACGCAAAATGGGTTGGTGGGCGTCGGATACGGCTGTTTTATATTTTGACGATTGCCGGATACCGGCGGAAAATCTGATGGGCGAGGAAGATAAGGGCTTTTACGCCATTATGAATAATTTCAATTATGAGCGTTTCTGGATGGCGGCACAAATGCTGGGCATGTCCATGCGCTTGTTTGACGAATGTGTTGCCTATGGCCGCGACCGCAAAACATTTGGCAAGCCGCTTGTCACCCATCAGGTGATACGCCACAAGCTGGCTGAAATGTCGGCGCGCATTGACGCCATGGACGCCTATCTCAATCAGGTGGCAGAAATAATGAATGGCGGCGACATGCCGGTTGCCGAAATCAGCAAGCTGAAATTCTGGTGCTCCGCCCAGCTTGAATGGATTGCCAATGAGGCGATGCAGATTTACGGCGGCGCAGGCTATTTGCGCGGCAATGCGGTAGAGCGCATTTACCGCGATGTGAAAGTGCAGTCGATTGGCGGCGGCTCGCAGGAAATTATGCGCGATTTGACGGCACGGCAAATGGCATTGTAGCCTGAACAACAGACATAGCGCGATGGACATTGAGGGAGGAAATGGCCATGGGTGAAGCCCCGCAGCAACCGACAAATCAATTGCCGCTGGCCGGACATTTGGTGATTGAACTGTCCACTATGGTGACATGTTCGCTTTCCGCCATGACATTGCGCGCGCAAGGGGCGCGGGTGATTAAAATTGAGCCGACCGTGATTGGCGACCCGATGCGCATGCTCGGCCATCAAAAAAATGGCATTTCCGCCCTGTTCCATAATTGCAATCGCGGCAAGCAATCGCTGTCGGTTGATTTGAAATCCGATATTGGCCGCGAGGCGGTTGCCGCCTTGGCCGGGCGTGCCGATGTGCTGCTGCATAATTACCGCCCCGGCGTGATGGACAGGCTCGGCCTTGGCAGTGAGGCTTTGCGGGCGGCCAATGACCGGCTGGTCAATATCGCTGTGACCGGCTTTGGCACGACAGGCGCGATGGCGCATAAACCGGCCTATGACCATGTGATACAGGGGCTTGCCGGCTTTACCGATTTGCAGGAAGCCACGAATGACCGCCACGCCTATATGCGCATGTTGCTGTGCGATAAAGTCACCGCCTATACGGTCGCACAAGCGGCGACGGCGGCCTTGCTGGCGCGCGCCCATACCGGCCAGGGCCAGCATATTGACATTTCCATGCTGCATGCCTGCCTTGCCTTTATGTGGCCTGATGGCATGATGCACCACACTTTGCATGATGACGATGTTCTGCCCATGCCGCCAATGTCGGATTATTATCAAGTGCTGCATTTGAAAGATGGCGCGCTGGCCATTGCCGCTTTGCAAGACCATCATTGGCAGGCGCTGTTGCCAATGCTTGGCTATCCCGAATTGCTCGATGACCCGCGCTTTAATTCAATGGGCGGGCGGCTGATGCATATTGGCGAGGTGATGGATATTCTGAAAGTGCCGAAAACCGATTTAAGCGTGGCCGAAGCGGTCACCCTATTGGAGGCCGCCGATGTGCCATGCACAATTTGCGAGCGCCGCGACACGCTGACCGACAATGCCCAGATTGACGCGATTGGCGCGTTGGAAACCTATGTGACGGAAAATATCGGCAAGCTGACCGCCCCCACCCCGCCCGTCTTGTTTGGCGGACAGGCGACTTCGCTGGCCGCGCCCAGCCCGACATTGGGGGCTGACAGCCGCGCCATATTGACCGAATTGGGCTATGCCGAGGCCGATATTGCCGCCGCCGCCCAAGCCGGAGCCGTGCTGTGCGCCTAGACCGCGCGCAATTGGCCGACGCCCTGCCGCAAGCCGATATGCGGGTGCTGCTGATGGTGTTGTATCATTATACGGGCGACGCCAAATGGCTGGCCGCGCCCTATATGCCGCGCCGCGATGTGCGCCTTATCGCCAATGAAGATGCCGGCCTGCCGCCTGACATTCAGGCCGATATGATTGCCGCCGCGCTTGAGGTTTTATCGGGCGATGCGCCGCCGGTCGCGCCCGACCCGGATGAGGCGCAAATGCTGGCCATGATGCGCCATTGTCTGGCCGAGCAAGTGCCGGATGAATATGCGCCAATGATGCGCGAGCAAATGGGTTTTGCGCCCTTGGGCGCGACAATTGCCGCACCTCCTCCTCAAACTGGCTCTCAAATTGACGCGCCGGTGGTCATTATCGGGGCCGGTGTCGCCGGTCTGGTAATGGGCAAGCTGCTTGATGATAAGGGCATCCCCTATTTGATATTGGAGAAAAACGCTGATATTGGCGGCACATGGTGGGAGAATAATTACCCCGGCTGCGGCGTTGATACGCCCAATCATGCCTATAGTCTGAGCTTTGGCAAATCCTATCGCTGGAGCCGCTATTTCTCACCGCGCGATGAAATTCAGGATTATCTTTCCGGCAAGGCCGATGAGTTTGACATTCGCCGCAAGATACAATTCAACACGCAAGTCGAACGGGTGGACTGGCAGGCCGACACGCAAAGCTGGCGCATCGAAACAAGCCATGCGACGGCCGAAAATGGCGCAAGGCAAATCTGGCAGACGCCGATATTGGTCAGCGCGGTGGGCCAGATTAGCGTGCCGAAATTGCCACCGATTGACGGCATGGACAGTTTCACCGGCCGGCTTTTTCATTCCGCCCATTGGCCGCAAGGGCTTAATCTGACCGGCAAGCGGGTGGCGATTGTCGGCACCGGTGCGTCTTCCATGCAAATCGCCCCGGCCATTGCCGACAAGGTGGCGGAGTTACGTATTTTCCAGCGCAGCCCGCAATGGGCGCGCCCGATACCGCGCTATCATGATGCGCTGAGCAAAGGCGCACAATTTTTGCTGGAAAATGTGCCGCTTTATGCGCGCTGGTTCCGCTTTTCCATGTTTTGGCGCTATGGCGACGGGCTGTTGCCGTTTTTGAAAAAAGACCCGGATTGGCCGCATCCGGCGCGCGCCATGAACCGGATAAATGACCGCCACCGGCAAGAAATGACCGATTATATTCACGCCAAGCTGGCCGACCGGCCAGAGCTTGTCGCCAAATGCCTGCCCGACTACCCGCCCTATGGCAAGCGTATTCTGCTCGACAATCATTGGTATGACACGCTGCTCAAGCCGCATGTGACTTTGCATGATGAGGGCGTGGCGCGGTTTACGCAAGGCGAGATTATCGGCGATAAAGGCACGCACTGGCAGCCCGATATTGTGGTGATGGCGACCGGTTTTGAAGTGACCAAAATGGCCTCGCGGCTGAACATTACCGGGCGCGGCGCGGCGCTTGACCAAGTTTGGAACGGCGATGACCCGCAAGCCTATCTCGGCATTGCCGTGCCGGACTTCCCCAATTTCTTCATGATGGCCGGGCCGACCACCGGTTTGGGCCATGGCGGCAGCGGCATGTTTATCGCCGAGACGCAAGCCCATTATATCACCGCCTGCATCAGTGATATGCTGGCGCGCGGCCTGCGACAGGTTGAGGCCAAGCCGCAAGCGCAGGCCGATTATATGGCGCGCTATAATGCGCTGCATCAAGAGCTGGTCTGGATGCACCCCAATCTGTCCACCTATTACCGCAATTCCAAAAACCGCGTCTATTCCGTTATGCCGTGGCGCATGGTCGATTATTGGCACATGACCCGCAAGCCCAATTGGGATGATTATCTGACCGCGTGAGGGGGCTTTCTGCCTTTTCGGGCGGGGATAGGTTTTCGTTAATTTTTTTGTGGCAGGGGGTTGAACCTCACTGTCGGCATTCCTATCTACCAAAAACGCCAATGCTGTCGCATTGGCCAATAACAAGAAAAACCAATGCGTATCGCCGCCGGTGTTTTAGCGGCTTGATTTGTATCGGAGTTCTTTTCGTTGCGCCCATTAAGCGCGTGTAACCCCCTCGGCATGGTGTCGAGGGGGATAATTTGGCCTCTAATTCATAGGAGAGAAAATGAGTGATATTGACCGTAATTTATTTGTGAGCCACAAACATGAAGATGATGACAAGGTGGTCAGGTTAAAAGAAAACCTTGGATCGAGAGATTACAATGTGAGGGATTACTCTGTAACAAAAGACAATCCCAATAAAGCGCATAATGAAGATTATATTAAGCGTGAAATATTAAAGCCTAGATTGGACGCCTCGTCTGTTTTGGTCGTTATTGTCACGCCAGACACCAAAAACAGTGATTATGTGGATTGGGAAATTGAATACGCAGCAAAGCATAATAAGAGGATTGTCGGAGTTTGGGGGCATGGCAGCAAAGATTGTGAATTGCCTGAAGCCTTGGAGGATAATTATGACTCATTGGTTGCGTGGGACACCGACAAAATAATTCGAGCAATTGAGGGGGAAAACTTCAATGAAGAAGAGGATGGCCGGAAACGACCTTACAAAAAAATGAAGCCAGCGCCATGCACGTGAAAACTGTTTTTTCATATGTTGTCGCCCATGATTATGGACTGGCTCCCAATCCATATTACGGATTTTGCACACTTTCCTGCTGCAAGCCGGTAATTAGGAGAAAGGCTGAAATTGGTGACTTGGTAATTGGAATGACCGGTCGCAATAGAAGCCCAACGCCAAAGTTACTGTATATGATGCAAGTCACCGAGATACTTGATTTTGACCAATATTGGGCGGATGAAAGATTTTCTTGTAAAAAGCCTGACTTGCATAGCAGCACCAAAAGTCGAGTAGGTGACAATATCTATCGTAAGGATAATGGCAGTTGGATTCAGGCGGATTCCAAGCATTCAAATTTAGATGGAACAACACACGAGGAGCATTTGTATCGGGACACACATGATTCCACCAATGTGCTGATTTCAAGAGATTTTGTCTATTACGGCAAAAACGCCACGAAAATAGATGATAGCTTTTCCAAACTGCTTAATCGTTCTCGCGGAAACAGAGTTTTTCGCGGAGCCGACGACATCAAACTTGCCGAGCAATTATTCAAGAGCCTTCCGAGAGGTATGCGTGGTTTTCCGACGATGCGACCATAATTTCGCCGACAGATAGTTTTTGCAATTGATTGGTAAAATACACCATTGATTCATTTACCTGTCTCAAATCGTCAGTCAATTCGACATATTTAGGAAATTTCTTCTGCAACTCCTGTGGAGAGTCGTTTGGAAAGGCGTTTTTATTTTGGGCGATCCATGCCCTATGTCTTGCCTGCCATTTTGTAAGATGAGGGCGCAAAGACTGATTCAGCACCGCAACCGAAACTTCTACCAGCTTTCTAGTGTTTTTATCGCTTCTTACTTGTTGCGCCGGGATTTCAGAAATTAACTTTCTTATCTCCCCAAAGGCAGCATACCACGAATCATAGATTTCAGAAATGACGTCGTTTTCTTCATCAAATGGCAGAGAAATTTTTCTAGTAACAAGCTCCACCCAAATTTTATGTGCGATTTGCATATTTGCGTAAGTAGGTCTGATACTTACCCCTATACCCAAAAAAGGTATTTTGAAATCTATTGAATTAACGTAGGGTACTAGCGATAACAGTTTTTGACTTAGGCAAAAAAGCAATACCATGCCTACAAGCACTAGCAAGATTATAAGCGCAATATCTTGAGCCGATAGACATGATATAAATTGTGCAATAGTTGTTTTCATGTTTTTTCGCCCTCCGCTAGCGGTGGAATAAAATGATACAGCCCAACAGAAGGCAAAAAGTCAATGACGAAAGACAGAGAAAAGTTGCTTAACCGTTTTTGTGCAAAGGCAGAAGAAACTGACCACGCAAAAGCAGATGGCGAACAGGTTGGCATCCTAGGGCTTATTGGCGAAGTTGGCGAGTTGGTGACAATACTAAAGAAAAAGGAAAGGCAGGACGTTGAATTCGACCAGATGAACTCTACCGCCAGCGAAGAACTCGGTGATTGCTTTTGGTATGTCGCCAAAATTTGTCGCGAATACGGTATCGGCATGGGAGATTTGCTGTCCAACAAGTCACTGGATGCGAGGAAAGCAGCGGGTTCTTCTGGAAAAGAAATTTCAGAATGTCTGACCATCTCCGAACAAATCGGAGTTTTGCTGCGACATAAAGGTGATAGCAAAATAAGACAAGACGCCTTGGCAGAGATTTGTCTTTCATTGTGTTATTTGTCTGAGATGGAAAACAGGTCTTTATGCGGTGTGTTGAAAGAAAATTTAGACAAAACGGAAGCGCGATATGGCGACACAAATTCTCCTTCTCCACTTTCCGACTGCGACATGGGATTCCCATGCTGGCAACAGCTCCCCGAAACGCTTGAGATAAGATTTGAAAAAACGACGGGCGGCAGGGTAGCTATAATAATTGACAATCGCAGGTATGGCGACCTGCTTACAGATAATAGCAATTGCGACGATGGCTTCAAATTTCATGACGTATTCCATTTTGGTTTTTGCGCCATTCTCAGTTGGTCCCCAGTTACGCGGTCTTTACTGAAGGCAAAAAGGAAAGATTGCCCTCATAAAGACGAGGTGGAGGACGGCGCAAGAGCAATTATAATTGAAGAAGGAATTGTTCATTTGGCCTTCAAATATGGTCTCAGTCATTGTTTTTCTTTCGAAAAAGATCAAAGAATAGATACAAGCCTCCTGAAAACAATATCCTTCATGGTCAGAGGTTATGAGGTAGAGGCGGTCGAGATGAAATTGTGGGAAAAAGCCATAAAGGATAGTTGTTGCGTTCTGAAAGAACTAATTGACAAAGGCGAAGGCACTATCCGCACTTGCCGAAGAACAAAAACCATAAAATTCATCGCCTAACCCCCCTACCAAGTGTCGATAAAGGGGCGGATGCCTTTACCGCCTTTTTTGCCCACCGGCATGGCGTTCAGCGCGCGCAGCAAATGGGCGCGTGTGTCGCGCGGGTCTATCACCGCGTCAATCTCTTGATACATGGCGGCATTCAGCGCCTTGCCATTATCTATCATCGCCTGCAACAGCTTGTTGAACAGCGCATCGCCTGCCGGTGTGCCTTCGCCGCCGGCGGCGGCCAGCTCCTTGGCATAGCCGAGGCGCACCGCCCCTTCCAGCCCCATTGGCCCGAACTCGCCGGTCGGCCAGGCCAGCGTCATTTGCGGCACATGAAAACTGCCCATGCCCATGGCTTGCGCGCCCAGCCCATAGCCCTTGCGCAGCACCACCATAAATACCGGCACAGACAGGCTGGCCCCGACCACCATCATCGAAGAGGCGCGCCGCACAGTGGCGTTTTTTTCATGCTCCGGCCCGACCATAAAGCCCGGCGTGTCGCATAATGACAGCACCGGCACGCCAAACGCATCGGCCAATTGCAAAAAGCGCGCCGCTTTTTCCGCCGCTTCGGCATCAATCGCGCCGCCCAAATGCGCCGGATTATTGGCTATCAGCGCAAAGGCGCGCCCCGCAATGCGGATAAAGCCGGTAATCATGCCCTTGCCATAGCCGTCGCGCAGTTCAAGAAAACTGCCCGTATCAGCCAGCAGCGCAATCACCGCGCGCATATCATAGGCGCGCTTGCGGTCTTCGGGTATCACATGGCGCAATTGGCGCTGGTCGGCGCTGGCATGGTCGGGCAGCCGCCCCTGAAAACAGCCGAGCAATTGTTTCGCCTTGGCCACTGCATCGGCTTCATTTTCGGCCAGAATATCGACCACGCCATTGGCCGCTTGCACCTCCATCGGGCCAATATCGGTCGGCGCCACCGCGCCCAGCCCGCCGCCTTCCACCATGGCCGGCCCGCCCATGCCGATATAGCTGTCCTTGGTGGCAATGGTGACATCGGCACAGCCGAAAATCACCGCATTGCCGGCAAAGCAATAGCCATTATTTATCGCAATGCGCGGGGCGCTGCCGCTGGCTTTGGCCCAAGTGGCAAAGGTCATGACATCCAGCCCGCCGCCGGAGATTTTGGCATAATCCGTATCGCCGGGGCGACCGCCACCGCCTTCGCTGAAAAACACGGTCGGCACTTGCCATTCGGCTGCCAGCTCCAAAACGCGGTCGGTCTTTTTATGGTTGAAAGCGCCCTGCGTGCCGGCCAGCACAGTATAATCATAGGCCAGCACGGCAGCGCGCGCGGTCTCCGCGTCAAAGCTGTCGCCATTCACCGTGCCGAAACCGGCGATAATGCCATCGCCGGGTGTGTTGTCTATCAAATCATCCAAATCGCGGCGCAGGCGCTGGGCGGCGACAACAAGCTGGCCATATTCGGTAAAACTGTCTTTATCGCAAATATCCTCGACATTTTCGCGCGCTGTGCGATGGCCCTTTTCATGGCGACGCGCCACTTTCTCCGGTCGGTTGGCATCCAAAGTGCGCGCCAGCCGCGCTTGCAATTCGGCCAAATCAGGGCGGATATGGTCGGGGTCGGTCTGCTTGCGGGCGGTGGTTTCAGCCGCCGCTTCGCCGCCGCCGCGCAAGACCAGCACCGCGCCGCCCTCTTCCACCACCTCGCCGACATCAAATAATATCTCGGTAATCAGCCCGCTGGCCGGGGCCGGCAGACCATGTTGCATTTTCATCGCTTCCAACACAGCGATTTCATCGCCCGCTTGCACGGCGTCGCCCACGGCCACATTTATGCTGTGCACCACCGCCTGCATGGGCGCGTGAATCTGATATGTCTTGCCCGCCTGTTCGCTCATTTGCTCCCCCCTCTGTAAACCTTCCGCCATTAGCGGCTTAAATGCAAACCCGCAAAATCCAGCACTGCGCTGGCTGTCTTTTCCGGCTGCTCCGGCAAAATCGCATGTCCGGCCTTGGCCAGCCGCACGACGGAGACGCGACCGGCAAATTCAGCTTCCAGCAGCTCTGCCGTATGTTCGGGCGGCGCAATTGTATCGGCCATGCCCTGCACCACCAAAAGCGGCGCCTTGCCGCCCGACCACCAATCTTCCGACGGCGCATTGCGCGTGGCGCGGATTTGCATTTGCGAGGTCGGGATATTCCAGCCGCGCATCCAATAAGCCGGCACGTCATTGCCATCGGCGAAAAACCCGTAGCGCACATAGGGCCGCCGCCAGCTATCGGGCATCCAAGTCTGGAAACTGCGCACCAGCGCATCGCGCGCGCGCGGCTCTATGTCCATCTTGCCACCGGCAGCCAGCAGCACCACACCGCGCGTCGCCCGCTCATAGCGCGTGGCATAGGCGCGCGCCACACGATTGCCGAAAGCATGGCCAATCACAATATGGCGGTCGGTTTTTTCGCGCCGTGCAATGGCGGCGACATCATCGGCCAGGTCAAACAAAGTCAGCCGGTCATTGTCCAAGCCGCCTTTTTTGCGCATGCCGCGCGGCTCTACCAGCAGCACACGATAGCCGGAAGCGGCGGCGGTTTCGGCCAATTCATTAAAGTCAGAGGCTGAACGCCCCAGCGAGGGTATCATGACCAGCACCGGCGCGCCCGGCCTGCCAAGCGCAAAATAAACCAGCGACACGCCCTTATGCTGCACCTCACGGCGATCGCCTGCCGTGTCGCGCGGGGTGAAGCCCAAAAGCGCCTTCACCGCAACCAGCCCGACCAGCAAAACCAGCGCCAGCACTGTATAGGCAATATATGTTTTCATCTTCCTGCCTTTCCTGCCGACATATCCTGCACCAAACCATAAGCGCTTGTGAAGCCCGCAAACGCCACTGTTGCAAATTTACACCAACAACCGCGTGCCGTGACCGGCCATTGCATTTGCCCCCTTGCCAGCCTGCCCAAATGCCAAAATACTGCGCTCATTAATTGCCTTTGTAATTGTGCCGGGCGATTTATCAGCCTGGCACCCGTCTCTGTATCAAAAGAATACTGGCAAGAATAACGGGGAGGGAGAAAATGGCTAACACATACCCGAATTATAATTTCATGCGCCTTTTGCGCATCAATATGGCGGCGGCTTTTGTGCTTGTTGCCATGCTGGTATCACCGGTTGCGGCGCAGCAAAACAGGGGCGCGATAGACGAAGTAACCGTCACCGGCTCCTATATTCCGCATACGCCGGAAGATGCACCAGTGCCGGTGGAAGTGGTGGACAGCGAGGAATTGTTCAATCTTGGCAATCCGTCGGTTGTCGAGCTGGTCAAGACGCTGGGCATCAGCTCCGGTGTTGACGGTGAGACCAACCAATTCCAGTCCAATGGGCTGGAAGGCACAGCCAATATCAATCTGCGCGGGCTGGGCGCGGGCCGCAATCTTGTTCTGCTCAATGGGCGGCGCAATGTCTGGTCGCCCTATCCGATAGCCGAGCAGCAGCAGCTCTTTGTCGATATCAATATGATACCGGCTGTGGCGATTGACCGGGTGGAAATGCTGAAAGACGGCGCGGCGGCGACTTACGGCTCGGATGCGATTTCCGGCGTGGTGAATTTCATCACGCGTTCCGATTTTGAAGGTATGGAATTCGCCCTGTCGCATAAGGAAATTGACGGCAGCCAAGGCGACCAAGATTTCGGCTTTATCTGGGGGCATGATTTCGGCAATACGCATGTCATGGCCGCTTTGGGGCTGGCAGTTCGCAATGAGCTGAAAGCTTTGGATCGCGATTGGGCCATTCAACCTTTCGGAAACCGCGGCAATGGACGTGGCTATACAGGCATCCCCAATCCGGGCAGATTCCTACCCTTAGATGGGAGTTCCCCTGTCACCGACCCGCGCTGTCAGGATTTTATCGGCAATGCCAGCTTTGCACTCCGTCCGGGTTGCACCTACAGCTATGTCTTTTTCGATAATTTGATTGAAAAAGAAGAGCGCAGCAATTTCTTTGCCGAAGTCACGCATGAGTTTAACGCCGATATGGTGGTTAACTTAGAACTGCTTTTGGCTGAAAGCGAGGTTCCGGAATGGAAATCCTCGCCCTCTTACCCCCCACAAACACTGGTTGACCGTCGGATTGACACTGGGCGTTTTATTCCAGCCTATCATCCGGGTCTGGTTCACATGGCCAGCCTATATGGCAATTTATTCGGCACCTATGCTAACGAAGATTGCACGGTTACCGGCAGAACAGACACATCTTGCGACAAGCTAATGTTTTTTGGCCGTCCTTTCGGCATTAGTGGCCCCAGCGAGGTCGGTCGCCGCGAGCATGAAACGACCAGACTGGCGGCGGCACTGGAAGGCACAACCGGCAATGACATTAATTACAACCTTTCTGTCCTTTGGACACAGGCCGAAGGTCAACGGGTTACGACCGACACGGTTGCCGAGCATTGGTCATTGGCTTTGCGTGGCTTTGGCGGGCCGGATTGTGCCGCCAATGCGACAGTTCCGGGCAAGAATGGTTGCCTGTTCTACAACCCGTTCAGCAATTCCATTCAATACCCGCAATCCAAATTTGCGCGGATTTCGGTCAATCCGGATTATAATCCGCAAGTTGCCAACTCGGCGGAATTGCGTGACTGGATGACAGAGGGGGTCGGCTCGGATGTTGAGTCTACTTTGCTGGTCATGGATGCTGTTTTGAGTGGTGAAGCCAATTTAGCCAATATCGATATTGGTTGGGCATTTGGCCTTCAAAACCGTCGCGAAGAATATGCGTCAAAACCTTTCAAAGGTGCTGACTTGGCCATTAATCCCTGCCAGACCGCAGGCGAAAATCAACGCTGGCGGGATGCGGGAAGCAAAGCGGCAACAAAATGTGACGCCGGAACGCCAGGTAATACCGGCGATGATTATGAAGGCTCCGGTCGCTACATTTTCCTTGCCGGTGCGACACCCTTTGATGACGAACAGGACATTAATGCCCTGTTTGCCGAACTCGCTGTTCCGGTTTCCGATGCGCTTGAGGTTCAACTGTCAGCGCGTTACGAGGATTATGGCGGCAAAGTCGGTGATACATTTGACCCGAAAGTCGCATTTCGCTGGCTGGTATCAGATGCGGTGACTGTGCGCGGCTCAGCCTCGACAACCTTCAGGGGCCCGACATTGAACCAGCTTGGCGGCAGGTCAACCACGCTTTCTTTTGTCGCTCCGACCGGAACTTTCAAGGCAGTGGATACATTCGGCAATGCCAATTTGAAACCGGAAAGCGCCAATACTGCCAATTTGGGTGTGTTGTTCACCTCGGAGGACTGGCTGTCTGCAAATGATGAATTCAGCTTTTCAATTGATTACTGGTCTTTCGATTTTGAAGACCCGGTTATCAAGGAAAGCTTTAATCAATTGATTGCGGCAACCTTCACCCTTGACCATGACAATGACCCGAAAACGGCTGCTCATATCAATCCAAATTCACCCTATTACAGCAGGTTTACGCTTGCTTCTGGGGGGAATCCGACGGCATCGAGAATTCAACGTATCCGCGTGAATATGATTAACGGGCCAGATATTGAAACCGCCGGTTTTGATATGGCCATTGGATACAGCATGGATGCGATGGACGGACGGATGAGCTTCAATGCACAGTTGACCCAAATTGACAGTTTTGACGTTGGCGCATCGGCGACCGGCCCCGGCTTCGACGCCCTTGGCAAGCTGAACGACACGGTGGATTATTTGCGCCCAATCGTTGAGACCAAAGCAAAGCTGTCAGCCACCTATGAGCGGGCAGATTCCACCATCAATCTGGTCGCCAATTATACGGGCGATTATCAGGACGCAGGAACCGATAAGCGCCGGATTGGTGAACACTCGACCTATGACGTCCATTATAATCTGGGCTTGGGTGGATTTAGTGAGACGATGGAAAATTCGGCTTTCTGGCTGTCGGTCTATAATGTGACGGATGAAGACCCGCCTTTTGCGCGTCTTGACCTGAACTATGACCCCTATACGCATAATCCGTTTGGGCGCATGGTGAAATTGGGCATTCGCCACAGCTTCTAAAACCATTGGCAGAAATCGAAAAGGCCGCCTTTCGGGGCGGCCTTTTTATGCCGGTTTTGCCTTGTCGCAAAGGCGGGCGAAAGCCTGTGGCATTTTTTTGCGATTCTTCCTAAACTGGCGCTTGATTGCCAAGCAATATGTGTGGGGCATGTGGCGCGGCGACGCATTTGGGGGACAGGCTGATGGATTCAATGTTTTTGCACCTTGGCGCGCTGGCCTTTTTGGCCGGATTTCTCGTCAAAGATATTGTTTTGTCGCGCGGCCTGTTTGCGCTGGGGGCGGCTGCCGGCATCGCCCATGCTGCCAGTGCCGGTGCCAATATCGGCCTGATAGGCTGGCTGCTGCTATTTGTTATGGCCAATTTTTTCGTGATTTGGCGGGTGCTGAAAGCACGGTTGGAAACCCCTTTGAGCGAGGTTGAGACCGCCCTGCACACAAGGCTGGCGCAATTCACCCTGCCCGATTTCAAACGCCTGATGCGCATTGCCGAATGGCAGACGCTGATTGACGCCAAGCAAATCACCCATCAGGGCGCACCGACCGACCATCTTTATTATATTGTGTCGGGCAGCGCGCAAGTCGATAAAAGCGGCACGCTGATTGATGTGACGCAAGGCACGCTTATCGGTGAGATTTCCTTCACCCAATCCGTGCCGGCCACAGCCACTGTCACCGCCGCGCCCGGCACGACTTTGGTCGCTTTTCCCCGCAAAAAACTGAACCGGCTGTTGCGCCGACCGCGATTGAAAGCCGCTTTTGACGATTTGCTGAGCCATGATTTGGCTGAAAAACTCGCCGCCGATACGGCGCGGGTCAATGCATCGAGCTAAAATTCCTAAAACAGGCCGCGCACAGTTTCAATGGCGCTGTCGATAAAGCCTTTCACCTGTCCGGTCAGGCTGTCATCGGGCTTATTGGCGGCCTGCTCGGCTTGCAGCGCGACCACCATTTGCGCGGTCAGGCGGGCGGTCTGCTCGGCCTGCCATTGCGCGCGCTGGTTGCGCGCCTGACAAGTCGGCTTGGGCTCATAACCGGCCACATTGCGGCATTTGGGCAGTTCCGCCGCATTGCCGGCCAAGGGTGAAAATATAAAACCAGCCAGCAACAGGGCGGCAATAAAACGAAGGTTTAGCATACTCAACTCCACGCGGTTTTACCTACAATGTCATATTCGCGCGCGCCTGCAAAGCACCGGTCGCGGTTTTGAACGCGCCCGCGGGTAGCCGGTATAAAACATGCGGGCAAAGTGGGGCATCTTCCGGCAATTTGGGGTGGGCAAAATCATCTGCAGACTGATACATCATGCCAAGCCGCTGCATCACGCGCTCAGAACGCGTGTTTAACTTGGCAGTAAAAGACACAATCTCCGGCAGGCCAAGCGTCTCGAAACCATAGGCCAATACTTGCCGCGCCGCCTCTGTTGCCAGCCCCTGCCCCCAATAAGCGCGCTTAAGTCGCCAGCCAATCTCAATGGCGGGGGTGAAATGCGCGTGAAAATCAACATGCAGCAAACCGCACCAACCGATAAATTCGCCGCCCTTGCCCGTCTCCTGTTCGCACAAATGCAGGGCCAACAAAGAAAACCCATATTGACGCCGATGTGCCATAATGCGTGCCAGCAGGGCGTCGCTTTGCGCCCGGTTCAAAGTGCGAGGAAAATAGCGCATCACCTCAGGGTCAGCATTCATGTCCGCCAGCCCGTCCAGATGATGCGTGGAGAAATTGACCAATTCAAGACGCTGAGTGGTGAACAAGACTTTGCGGGTCACAGCGAATAAAAAATCAGGGCTTTTGCATTAATTCAACCAGCACGCCGCCCATATCTTTCGGATGCAGAAAAATAATGGGCGTGCCATGTGCGCCAATGCGCGGCTCGCCCGTGCCAAGCACGCGCGCACCCTTGGCGACCATGTCATCGCGGGCGGCGATAATGTCATCTACCTCAAAACACACATGATGCTGCCCACCGGCCGGATTTTGCTTCAGGAAATTGGTGATGGTGCTGGTCTCGTCAATCGGCTCAATCAATTCAATTTGCGCATTTGGCAAATCCACAAAACACACCCAAACGCCCTGCTCCGGCATGGCGAATTTCTCGCCGATTTTGGTGGCTCCCAAAATATCGCGATAGAGTTTCACACTCTCATCAATTGACGGTGTCGCCACGCCGACATGGTTCAGATTCCCAATCATGCGCCCTCCCCTTTCAAGCCGGCCAATGGCAAATTATTTGGCCTGCTTTGTTTTTTCACAATTTGCATTACCTGTTATGGGAAGGTAACATTTTACGGGTCGGTTTTGAAGCCTGCCGCTTTGACTTGGCTGGGCCATCACATGAAGCGGTCACATTGAGGGTTTGGGTTTGCGTTTATTTTTATCTTTCATGCTTGGCTTATTTCTGGCGTCATTGCACGACGCGCCGTCCCATGCAGCCGGCCGCACTTTTGAGGGGGCCGCAACCTCTCACTGTGAATCATGGAGCAAAGAAGTGCCAAAAGATGGTGCTGACAGATGCAGACGGCGCGCCGCGCCGACCAGCACCAAGCCGGTTTTATGCCGTTTGAAATCGCAAACCGTCAATGAGGAAACCGGCGATTATATGTGCAGCTTTGCCAAGCCGGGCTGGATGCAGGATGATTTCAAAATGATTATGGAACCCGGCTATCACTGCCCGCGCACAATAAAATGTTGAACATTTCGCAAAACTGAAATAATTTTCCGCTTATGAGTGAGGAGTTGGAGGGGATTCTTGGAGAGTATTTCTTCAAGACGACCAAAGAGTTAAGCAGTTACAGCGATGCGCTTGAATCGCGCGTCCGCGACCGCTTTATGGATTATTTCGTCGAAATCAAAGAAGTCGGCTCGAGCGAAGAAAACGCGCAAATCCTTCACAATGCCCGCATCATTGTTCAGAAAAAACAGCGCCGCGCGCTGGATTTTGTTGATGTGGAAGCATTTTTCGACCGGATTGAGGTGCGCTCAAACAATGATGAAGCCTTATCTGCCGTGCAGGTGATTTTGCGCGATGAAAAAGGCTTCAAAAATATGAGCCGCGATGACGCGCAAGGGGTGATTACCATTAAACTGCCCAAACCATCGCTCGACTATAAAATTGAATTGAGCGATTTTGTCGGCGCGAAATTTCAAAATTTTCAGAAAAATGTGGTCAGTGTCAAAAGCCAAACCGGCCAGCAAATCCGGGCCGGTATCAATAATGAGTTTATTTTCGCCCCCGAAGCGGCGCGCGCGTCAAAGGAAATTGACCAAATTATCAATCATTATCTGAAACATTCGCGGGTGATTATGCTGACCAAACAGCGCGCCATATTGGGCAGGGAGTTTACCTTTGACAAGGAAGAAGACGCGCTTTTGAAAAAAGATATGAGCAAAATGGCCGCATTGGTCGCCTGACACAGCCGCCGATATTATTTAGCCAACAAGCTGGCCAAGCGTGCGGGCCATTTTCTGACTTGCGCCAAGAATATGCGAGGCGGCGCGGTTCAGAACAATTTTCTTCATCAAAAGCGCGCTGGTCGTCGCCATATCGACATCCATAATACGCCCTTTCGCGCCTTCCATATTGAGCGATTGCGTCGTCATATTGCTGATTGCATAGAGCAGGCGATTTTCTATCGCACCCATGCGCGAACGCATATTGGTGACTTTATTTATCGCCTTGTCCACCGCGGTCAGGCCATTGCGCGCACCGGCAATACTCATCATATCAAGGCTTCGGCCACTGCCAATACCTGCATTTCCGCCGCCGCCCATAGCCGCCGCCGCAGCCGAAGCGACCAGCGCGCTGGCGGTTGTCGCCCCGGCACCGGAAGTCAATGCCGTCGCCCAACCCGTGCCATTGGTGGCAATGCCCAATGCCGAGGCCAAACCGGCCGATACATTGCTCATGGACAGGCCGCTCGATACGCCACTGGTTGTCGAGCTGATGGAAAACGGGCTATTGGCCGTGACCACCACGCGCGCGCTTTGCCCGGCTGCGGCCAGCGCCGCATTGATTTTGCGCTGCATATCGCTGGCAAATGATTTCAATGTCTGATTGCCGGATGTGTAGTCGATTTGGTCAAGCGTAATCGACACGCTGGCACCGCCATCGACCGAAATATCGAAGCTTTCCGCCGTGCTGGACAAATCCGGCGCATCAATATCTGTCACCAAATAGGCACTGCGCGCTTCGCCCAAAAAGGAGACATTTTCGATATTGGTCAGCGTATCCGTGCCATCGCGTCCGGCAATGGAGTCAATAATCGTCCAAGAGCCGCCGCCATTATCGGTCACCGTATATTCGCTTTCCTGCCCGCGGAACACAGCCGTGTCATTACCGGCGCCACCGTCAATCGTATCGGAGCCGCCATTGCCCTGAATGGTATTGTCCGCCGCATTACCGGTTATCGTGTCAGCCGCCAGACCGCCTTTGGCATTTTCAATCGTCGTGCTGTAGGCAATCGATATATTGTCAGCCCCGGTATAAAGCGCCGTGCCGCCGCCATTGCTGACCGCCGCATCGCGTGTGTTCAACAGCGATTGCAAATTATTGGCGACGGAATCGCCCTGCGTGGCGCGAATGTCGGCGATTTGGTCGGTTTGCGTATAAATGCCGATGGATGAAAAGGCACCGGGCGTCAAATCAATAATATTGGCGCGCAGCTGATTGGACGCGTCAAATGTATCCGTGCCGCCACTGTCAACAATGGTTTTAATAACCGTCGGATTGACATCAAAACTATGGGTTGTGTCGCCTGTATTGGTAGTTGTTTCAACACCATACATTTCTTCAACGGCGGCAATGTCATAGCGCATGGGTGTGGAGACATACAGCACTTCGGCATTATAGCTGTAGCTGCCGGTAATTGAGCCAACCGCGCGGTGGTCGCCATAATCGGAAATGGTCACGCTTGTATCGGAATCGCTATAGGTCAGCACTTGCGATCGGTCTGTGCTGGTATATGACATGAAAGTATTGCGCGTGGTGTCTTCCGAGGCAGACAGGCTGGTGCCAGAAGCCGAAGCACCGCCAAATGGGTGGCTAAGGCCAACCGCGTGGCCGATTTCATGCAAGGCCGTCATGAAATTATAGCCGCCTTCTACAAAATCACCGCTCACATCGGGTTCATAGACAACATCGCCATTGGCCACCGGATTATGCGTGTAGGGATAATAAGCATAGGCCCCACGATTGGGGTCATCATTGGAGGTGAAAGTGAAGCGCATATCGCCAATATCGGTGCTGCCATCCACCTCATCCACTTCCACCAGGCTGAAAGACAAAACCGCATCCCAGGCATTAATTGCATTTTCATGGGTTGATTCCTGTGAGCTGGTGAAACTGACCAGATTGGTTTCAGGCGTCGTGCCATAAGTGCCGCCGGCATTTGTATAAGCATTGCTGCTGTCGGCATTGAGGTCGTAATAGGAATAGGTGAGATTGTCGCCGGCGCCAAGATCCCATTGATAGCCGGAGCGCAAGGTTTCCACCGAACTGTCTGAAAAGGCAGAAACACTGGCTGTGCCGGCCGTATTTGACGTCACCGTCGCCGCTTGCGGCACAACCTCCACTTCACCGGCCACATCATTATTGGCCCGTGAAGCACAGACCGGACAAGTATTCGGGTCATGCGCGGCTTCAATCATTTCCAGCATTTCGACCTCAATCATCGTCACCTGCCCAAGCAGATTGGTTTGCGTGTCGGGGTCTTCATACAGATTGGCAAATTCAAGGAAGGTTTCAAGCGAATCCGCATTGCCGCCGCGCAAAGATACATCAAACGCATCCTTGTGATATTGACTGCCAATATATTGCGACATTTCCAACTCTTTGGCCTGTATCTGGTCGCGCAAGGATTGGTAGGACGCGCTGTCAGGGGACAGGCCTTCAATGTTGGAAAGCAGGGTTTGAATTTCACCGAGATAGCCGGTTATTGCGTCCAGCGTTTCTTCGGAAACGGAAATAGTGGTCATCAGATGCGCGCCTTCTTCCAGGCGGTCTTTCAGCAGCAAAACGCGGCTGCTTGTCGAGCTTTCACCAAGCTCGCGCGCAACAGGGTCACCCGATGTCACACTGTCGGTCAGATTGGCGGACGCAGAACTGTCGGCAGCGGGCGACATGCCCAGCCGATCCTGAATAAATAACGCAGCTTGTGATGCACCTGTGACAGTCATCGCGTCCTACCTAAACCTTTCCTCACACTGTTTAACGACACAGGAAAAAAGTGTTTAGCGCCAGACGCGCTGTTTTTATCTATTTCAAAATTGACCGCGAAACAGCCTGCCTTGAACAGGATAGATATGGAAGTTATTGAGCTGCTGTGTATGGAATTGAGGAGTGATGCAGAATAATTTTCAAATCTCCATCATCGGTTTTTTTGTAACCCCAGCTTTTATCCACTTTGACCACACCGCCATCTTTATCGACAAAAGTGACCCAACCCATCCACATAGCAACATTTTCATTGATGAAAACAGCCGATGTCTCTGAACTGACATCGCGCCAATTTTTTATCCCAAAGCCGCCATCTTGCGGATAATCTTGGCTGTGGCCGACAAAATAAGCCAATGCGCCTTCTCTGGACGGGCGAAAAGTTTGTGCGCCACCGCTCAAAGTCGGCTTGAAAAGAACCGGGCCAAACTCAAAACCATATAAGCGGTCAAGAAATTGGCTGGCGCGCAATCGCGTCGCATCAATGCCGGATTGCTCAAAAGTCTTTGAAATATCGACCAGCCCGTCGCCCCACGCCATGCGCGCCTTTAACAACGCTTGTTCATCAATGGTCATATCGCACCTTAAAAGTCACATAAATGCAGATAAATGGTAGCGGAGGAGGGACTCGAACCCCCGACACGCGGATTATGATTCCGCTGCTCTAACCAGCTGAGCTACTCCGCCTTTTACAAGACCGCCCGTATATAGACCAAATCATCGCCGCGCACAATGTCTTGCCGCATATAAGCCTATGCAATTTTGCAAGCTGCGATTTCCCCAAAAACCTGCCCGCCTTAATAAATAATTTACCCATTCGGTCGTAATTTTGGAGGCATGAAGTGACATGGCAAGGAGTTCGACATGGCCGAAATTATTTCCCTGAACAATTATCGTGACAATTCATGTTTTGCCGCCGCGCATGATATTGACCGGATGGATTTCGACACGGACGGGCTGAGCGATGCCGACATCAAGCGGCTTGAGACGCTGCGCGATGCGGTGGAAGACATGCTCAACACAATGACCGCCGTGCATCGTGACCCGGAAGCCGTGGCCTATGCCGCCGGCCGGTTTGCCGCCATGCGCTTGTTCGCCTTGCAAGGCCGCGCCGAAACCATGGCCTTTATCGACCAATGTATTGAGACGGCCGAGATTGCCGAAGATATGGCCAAATTTTAGCGAGAGGCAAACCCGGCCTCTTGACTTGCCAAAACAGGGCAACACACTTTAATTTCAACAAATGATTGTGAGAAGTGACCCGGCGTGATTAGCCGCGCCCGCATGCTCGAAATTCTCAATCGTGGCCGCCAAGGCGACCGCGTCAGTCGCAATGTCGATTTTTTTCTGGCAACGCTGATTTTCACCAATGTCATCGCTATTTGCCTTGAATCAGTGGAAAGCATTGGCACGGCCTACGCTATGCAATTCCTTGTTTTTGAATGGTTTTCCGTGTCGATTTTCAGCGTTGAATATATCGCCAGATTATGGGCCAGCGCCGAGCGCCAGGACAGTAAAAGAGATACGGCTTTCGGGCGGCGCATGGAATATGTGTTCAGCTTTAGCGGGCTGATTGACCTGATTGCCATTCTGCCCAGCTTTATTTCGCTTTTGGTCGGCAGCCCCGATTTGCGCTGGATACGAGTGGTGCGCATGGTGCGCCTGCTGAAATTGTCCAATTACAATACCGCACTTGAAGACCTTGGCTCGGCGATTTATCAGGAACGCCGTTCATTTCTGGCCTCGCTTTATCTGTTCACCATCGCCCTGTTTGCCGCCAGCGCCATGATGTATATTGCCGAAAACGCTGCCCAGCCGGAAGTGTTTGCCTCAATTCCGGAGACTATGTGGTGGGCGCTGATTACCCTGACCACTGTCGGCTATGGCGATGTCTCACCGGTTACGGCGCTGGGCAAAATCATTGGCGCGGTCACCGCGCTAATGGGTGTTTGCACCGTCGCCCTGCTCACCGGTATCATCGCCAATGCATTTGCCGGTCAAATGGCGCAGCGCAAAAAGATTTTTGAAAATGAAATTCATATTGCCATGGAAGACGGCATTATTACCGATGATGAGCAAATCCATATTGAGCATTTGCAACGCCGCTTCAACCTGTCCGATGAATATGCGCGCGCCATCATGACGGCGATTTATGAACAGGAAAAAGAAAAAAATCACCCGAAAGGCTAACATTTTCTTCTGCGTGTCGAGACTAGACATGTAGGAGCCACGCATGTTGACCGATTTATTTTCTCCCGCTGACCTCGCCGAGGCCCCGAAATTGGTCTGCAAGCGCGGGGACAGAATCATCCGGCAAGGGGCCGCGACCGACAGGCTGTATTTGCTGGTGTCGGGTCGCGCGCGCCTGCGCGGCGTCGGAAAAACGCGCCAAGAATGGCAAGGCGGTGAGGCACTGGCCATGGTCGATTTTTTGGCGCTGACCGGCTATCGCGATGATGTGGTTGCCGCCGCGCCCTGCCAGCTTTTATGCCTGACGCGCGACCATTTCCGGCAACTCATCACTGACCAAAATCGCCTGTTATGGCCGCTCTCGCGTGGGCTGGCCGGTGATTTGGTTAAACGCGACAAGGCGGTATAAAACATGCAATTGGCTGACCTTATCATTGATGAAAACCGGCAATTTGACCTGATTGACGGCGAGATTATTTTTCATGCCGGTCATGCGGCGCGGCATTTTTTCCTGCTTTTATCGGGCAATGTGCAGGTTCTTGACCAAGCCGGGCGCAAGGCCATTCGTGAATATGAGCCTGGCGACATGTTTGGCCTGCCCGAAGTATTGGCGCATGGCGATTGGCCGGCTATGGCAGTGGCGCATGGGGCGACCAGCGTGAAAGTTTTTCCGGCGCGGGTATTATATGACCGTATTGCCACAATGCCCGATGCCCAGCGCGATTTTATCACCCATATTGCCGCCCAAACAGGCTGATTGGCACAATATCTGCACACTTTCAGCAGAATTGAAAGTGGAGCCGGATAAATGGACAAGCAGGATATTTTTACCCAAAGCGCGGAAAATCAGGCGCATGAGGGGCTGAGCATGGGTGTGCATTTTGCGTTTTTTGACGAAAATGGTGCATTGGAAAGCGAATTTGTCGAGGCTTTGACCGATTTTGTGCCGAACAATATGCCTGTGCCATTGCCCGATGATTTTATCGGCCCGCCGCCGCGTCCGGCTGATTATCCAGCCAGCGTCGCCGCCGAATAAACTATGGAAATCCCTCGGCGCGTCAGATGGCGCGCAAATCAGCCAAGCCGTGCCAGCTTGGCCTGACGGCGACGTTCCGCAGATGACGGGATTTTCAACATGGTGCGGTATTTGGCGACAGTGCGCCGCGCCAGCTTAATGCCCTTGTCACTGACCATAGCGGCAATCGCGTCATCGCTCAGCGGCTTGCCCGGTATTTCTTCTGACACGATTTTACTTATTAAATGACGCACGGCGGCGGCAGATTTGGCCTCATCGCCATCTTCTTCCCCGGCCAGTGATACGCTGAAAAAGGATTTCAGGGTAAAGCTGCCGCGCGGCGTGGTAATCATCAGGCCGGTCGTGACCCGGCTGACTGTGCTTTCATGCATGCCCACCGCCTTGGCCACATCGCGCAATAATAAGGGCTTGAGATGGTCGAGACCTTTTTCCAAAAACGCAGCCTGCTGGCGGATGATTTCGGCGGCAATGGCCAATGTGGTTGAATTGCGCTGCTCCATAGCGCGTTTCAGCCAGCGCGCCGAAGACAAAGCCTGCATGGCAAATTTCTGGTCATCGCGGCGGGCAATTTTTTCATTGAGTTCGCGCGCATAAGTCTCGTCAATTTTAACGGCGGGCAAAGTCGAATGGTTTAACTCAACCTGCCAACCGGTATCGCCCATGCGAACAATCAAATCAGGCTCGGCAATCATTTCCGCCTCGCTGCTATAGGCTTCCCCCGGCTTGGGATTAAAACTGCGAATAAGCGCCAGCAAATCCTGCAATTCGGCTTCGCTGCATTTGCATTTGCGCGCCAATTGCGCCATGCGCCCACGCGCCAGCATGTCGAGATTATCCAACATGATTTGCAAAGCAGGGGTCAGGCAATTGCTGTCGGCCGCTTGCAAGGCCAGGCAATTGGCCAGACCGGTGGCGAATAGCCCCGCCGGTTCAAAACTCTGGCAAATCGTCAATACAGCGTGCAGCTCTTCAATGGCGATATTCTGCTCCTCGGCCAATAATTCAATATCGCGGCCAAGCCAGCCGCAAGGTTGCAGCGCATCAAGCAAAATATAGGCAATCATTTTCTGGCGCGGTTGGGAAATCTGCAAATCAATTTGGGCGGCAATATGCTCATAAAGCGATGGCGGGCGATTGGCGATGGCGGAGGAAATCATATCCCAATCGCCCTCTGCCCCGCCGGTCATGGATTTATAGCCAAGCGCGGCAGGATCGCGCTCGGCGGATTCATAGCGGTTTTCAAAATCATTATGGGAAGTCGGATCATCAGATGGCGTGCTGCCGTTTCGCATGGTCTCATCGGGCGTTGCGGCGGCAGCTTCGCCTTGTGCATCGGCGCGCGCTTCAGCAGTGGTTTGGCCATTGCCGGTTTCAGAAAACCCGTCCGGGCCTTTGCGCTCTACTTCCAGAAATGGATTTTCCAGCGCCTGGTCTTCAAGATAGCTGTTCAAATCCAGATTGGTCATTTGCAACATGCGAATGGCCTGTTGCAAGCGCGGCGTCATCACCATTGACTGCTTTTGTTTCAGTTGCAGGCTCTGTCCGAAGCTTTGTCCCATTTTCATATCCCGTCCTCCTCTTGAAAGGATGAAGGGAGTTTGCGAACTGATTTGACCAATGCCAAAAAAACAATTTGACGTCGGAAATTGTCGGCTTTCCGACATTTTTTTGAAGCTGACCGTGCTTTTCAGGCGGTCATGGCGGGCGGCGAAATTGCCTGCGTCAAAAAGCGGACAGCCATTTTGTGCAGAAAATGGCTTTTGGTATGAAATTTGCGCAAATGCGTTTTCAGGTTTTCCTTGCGCCATACAGGGCGCTTGGGGCATTTTAACCAGACACAAACGCAGCGAGGAGCCATGCGGCCCAATAAGCAACACAAGCCCGAAATAAGCGAGACTGACCCACCCTGCACGCGGTGTTTATATATTCGCTATTTTCTGGTGACATTGATGGCGCTGGTGATTTTTGCTCTCGCCGCCGGTGACGATGTCAAGCTGCTGGCCATGATAACGCCGGAACGTGTGGCTGGCGCGATTATGATTGGCGGCTCTGTCAGCTTTGCCATTAAATATTATTTTTACCGCCGCGAATTGGCCGCCGCGAAAAAAGAGCCGTCCGAGCAGGCTTAGCGGTCGCGCACCAGCCGCACGGCCAATTCTTTATAGCCGGGAAAGCGCCCGAAACTATTGCCATTGTAAAAATTGACCGACCAATAGGCATTGGGCGGAAAGCTGTTTGTTTCGCCCGTCCAATAGGGCTCGCCAACTGTATTGGGAAATGTCTCAGCAATAATTTTCACGCCTTGGCACTCTTCACAAACCAGCGATTCAAGCTCCTTGCGAGTCGGCAAGCGCCATTGTCCACCCAGTTTTTCATTGGCTTGCGCGATAACTTGCGCCATGGCTTCCTGCGGCAGGCGCAGCACATCACCGATACAGTTTTTCTCATCCCATTGCTGGCCAATCGTGCATTTCAGCCATTCAATGCCATTTTCCAAGTCAATGACGACCATGCCCTTATCGACATAAGTGCCAGCCAAGGCCGGTTTCGCCACACCGGACAGCAACATGCATAAAGCCAGCATGGCAAGCCGCGATAGGATGGGTTTATGCATCAAGCCGGTCTCCTGTTTCCTGCCATGCGCATGGCGTTCGCTCGATTATTTTCATTTTTGCCATAAATTATAGTTGAAGTCATAAACTATATATTACAGCGTAGATTGGAATTAATCGCAGTTTGGTATGGTAATTGCAATTTTTGACCCAATAGATTGTTCGAAACGAGTTTAGCTATGGATATTGCGTCACTTGTAGGTCTGCTCGGAGCCGTTGGCATGATTATTTTTGCCATGATTTCCGGCGGTGGTCTGTCACCTTTTGTGGACCAGAAGTCAATTTACATTGTTTTTGGCGGCACTTTTTTTGCCGTTATGTATACCGCGCCCATGGCGACTTTTTTGGGCAGTTTCGGGGCGATGGCGAAAGTGTTTATGCCGCCCGTCAAAAAAACCGACGAGCTTGTCGAGCGTATGGTCGAACTGGCCGGCATTGCCCGTAAAGACGGTATGATGGCGCTGGAAGGCCAAGATGTGCCGGATAAGTTTTTTGCCAAAGGCATGCAAATGCTGGTGGATGGTGCCGATGAAACCAAGCTGGTCTCACAATTAACCCAAGAAATCAAAGCGATGAAAGCGCGCCATTTGGCCAATCAGAATGTGGTGAAAGCCTGGATTGATATTGGCCCGGCGATGGGCATGATTGGCACGCTGGTTGGTTTGGTGTTGATGTTGGGCAATATGGCCGACCCGAAAGCGATTGGCCCGGCCATGGCGGTTGCCTTGTTGACCACGCTTTATGGTGCCTTTGTCGCCAATGTGATGTTTGGCCCGATTTTGACCAAGCTTGAAGGCTATACGGATTATGAAGTGACCTATCGGGAAATGGTGATTACCGGCCTGCGCAATATTGCCCGCGGTGAAAGCCCGCGCAATATTCAAGACCAAATGCTGGCCAATTTGTCGCCGAAAATGCAGGAAAAACTTGAGGCTGCATAAGCCTTGCAGCGCACGGGAAACAGGTGAAGCATGTCCGCGACTGACGAAGCTGAAATTGAAGAGAATGATGAGGAGGAATGCCCGAAATGCCCGCCTGTCGGTGCGCCTGCTTGGATGGCCACCTTTGCCGATATGGCGACGCTGCTTATGGCCTTTTTCGTTCTTATTCTTTCCTTTGCCGAATTTAACGTTCCGAAATTCAAACAAATCACCGGCTCATTGAATAATGCTTTCGGTATTCAGCGCGACACGCCTGTTGTCGAGCAGCCCAAAGGCACGACCGTCATTTCCCTGTCATTCAGCCCCTCGCCGACCCCTTCCGTGGTTGACCAATTGACACAGCAAACCACCGAGACGCGCAAACCCGAAATCGAATTGCAAACCAAAACCAAAGATGCCGATGAGGGCGAAGGCAAGGCGCAGGAAATCGCCAAAGCCGTGCAGGAAGCAATTGCCAGCGGCGATATTGAAATCGAAGCCATGGGCGAAAAAGTCGTCGTTAATTTTGCCGAAAACACACAAGACAAGCAATTGCCGGAATTGCTGAAACAGACAATGGACGCGCTGGAAGATGCCAAGCGCGCAGCCGGTCAATCGCAGCAAGATGTCTTGTTTGGCGGGCTGGAGCAGAAATTGACTGATTTGGCCGAACGTGTGGCGCAAAATAATAACCAGCCCTCTATGGGGGGTGACGGCCAGGACGGCGATCAAGGCTCAAAACAAGAGCAAAACCAACGCGCGGAACTGGCTGAAGATGAGCTGAAAGTGGCATTGAAACAAGAAATCGGCGAAGGTCTGGTCGCCGTTGAGCGGCGCGAAGACAAGGTGATTGTCACAGTCGGCTCCGGCGGTGCCTTTGGCTCCGGCTCGGCCAATCTGACACCGCAGGCACGCGCCATTATGGGGCGTATCGCCAAAATGAACGAACAGGGCAATAGCCGCATTAATGTGGCCGGTCATACTGATAATGTGCCACTTATTTTCGGCTCGCAATATCGCGATAATTGGGATTTGGCCGCTGCCCGTGCGGCCAGTGTGGTGCAGGCCATTCAGGCCGGTGGCGGCATGAACAGCGATCGCCTGCAAGCGGTCAGCTTTGGTGATGCGCGCCCCGTGCAATCCAATGACACGGCAGCCGGGCGCAGCAAAAACCGCCGTATCGAAATCGAAATCAATTACTGATTGGGCATCGGCGCCAAATGAGGCGCGCGGATAATGGCCCCGACACACGCCGTTACATCGACACAGCGGAATACCACTCATGGCGCGCCGACGCAGCACCCATCAGCGCCTGTTAATTTCATCTATAATGAAAAGGAAAGCCTATTCAGCCGGTTGCAGGGAACGCCGCTTGGGCGGGGGAATATAGCTGAATTTGAACCTGCATTTGGGTTCCAATCGACGCGCCGTTTCCTGCGCGTCCTTGATGGACCGGCCAGCCAATACCATCCACATTTGCCTGTCTTGAAACATGGCATAGCTGCGCAAAATCGATATTTGCCCGCGCCCGAAATAAATACAGGTGAGAATATAAAGCAGAGCAAACACCACCCAATGCACGCCAAGCCCCATTGTATAAATCACAATCGTCGCCAAAAGCGGCTCCCAAAGGCGGTTTTGCACAAGCCAGACAAAGGGTGCAATGCGCGGCAGCACTTCCGGCTGGGTCGAATACATCACGCATAAATTGCTGATATCCCGCAGGATTTCATAATTGGCATATTTGTCGGCAGCCTCGACCATATGGCCGTTCAGCTCATTTTTGCAAATATCCGTCATATCCGGCGTGGCAAAAGCCCATGTGCCGCCAAGCGGCCCCGGCACCAGCAAATCAAATAATTCACCCTCGCGGTAAAGCGTAACAATGGCCCGCTTTTCTTCCTCTTCTTCTTCCTCATCTTCGTAAAAATCATCAGCATCTTCCGCGTCCTCATCAATGACAGCACGCGGTGGTGTCAATGTCAGGCGCTCGTGCAATTCATCAGCATTGCCGAAAAACATTTGGCCATCTATCGCCACCAAAATATCGTCATTTCTCAGCCGCAAAGCGCGCGAGCGCGAGCGTTTGCCCAATTCCTTGAGTTGCAGCAGAGATTTGGTATTGCCGTCTGCACTGGCTGGCGGTGTCATATCGGCGCTGTCGCGGGTTTCCAATTCCGTTTCGCTCATTTGTTACAACACCCGCTTTGCTTTGAAGCGCGCCTTAAGCGACGCGCATGACTGTCCTATCAGGGATATTTAACCACGCGGGTTGATTCTTCAACCTCGCGCCGCAGTGCTTTATTTTCCTCAATAATCGCCCGCAAAGCCTGTTGAATATCGGCCTGTTTGCCCAGCATATTTTCAATCTTCTTGGACAATTTGGCACTCATGGCAGCTTCACTGCGCACCGAGCCCTGCCCGGCCTTATTCATGGAGTTAGCCGCCTTAATAAGCTGGCTGCTGGTTTTGGTCATCGACGCTTGAAGAGTTTTCGCCGTTTGAGCCAATTCACCCGACAGCTTCTCATTGGCTGTAACCAATGCGCCAAGCGCGATTTGCAAATTAGCCTCGGCTTGCTTGACCGCCGCCGGGCCTTCCTCGCGTAAATTACCGATTTCCGCCAAAAGCTGACGGTTCAGCTCCAGCAATTCATCCTGCGTTTTGACTGTTTCCTGCAAAGTCGCGGTTGATTCATTGAGCTGGTTCACATTTTCGGCAAACACAACCAGGGCTTCGCGATTTGTTTGCGTGAGCAGAGACAGTTCCGAGGCCGAGCGCGAATGAAGCCCGGCAATCACCAGCAAAGCCAGCAAGACAATGCCGCCAATACTGCCGCCAATAATACCGACCCGGCGATAAATACCGGTTACCCGGCCGACAATTTTTTCATTGTCGAGCCGCACTTTGTTGAATTCTGCGGTCACATCAGCCGCAGCCTCAGCCGCGTCCAAGGCCAGCTTGACGCTTTCTTGAACCATTTCCAGTCGAATTTCAGCCGCAGTTCCTGCACTCATGCCAATATCCCCTTTTCCGGCTTGGCATTTTTGCCGTCACCGGTTTGCTTCACTTCATATTTTGCACATTTCATGCCAGTTGAGAGATTTACAACCAATCCGGGCAATTGCGGGCTTTTGAACCCGAAAGCCGAGCACCCCCAAGGTCGCTCCGCATCATGGGTGATGAATAAAAACCGGCAATTCCGGCAGACCAGCCTCGGGTCGGTTTTATCGCTCATCACCGCCCCCGCCAGGCATCATAAAGCCGCGCAATACGAAACCGGAAACCGCCCATAAACAGCAAAAGCGCAGCCAGCCAAAGCCCCAGCGCGCGCAATATCTGATTTTCATCAAAAGCCCCAAAGCCCATCAAAAAGGCCAGCAAGCCAAGCCCCATAAAACAGACTGTGCTGATAAGTTCACCCAGCGATTCATGCGTGCGACGCGGCATGGCTCAATACTCCTCCAGCACCCGACCATGCTCGGAAAAACGCAAATCAGGCGGCAAGTCAACTTCCGGGGCGTCCATTTGGTCGCCTTGGTCAATACGGTAAATATAGCCCAGCACAACCGCAACCGCATTATACAGCCGCTCGGAGATTTCCTGTCCAATATCGCCGGTAAAATAGAGCGCACGGGCCAGTAAAGGCGAACGGAAAACCGTTACCTCGCATTCCTCGCCGCGTGAAATAATTTGCTGCGCCATCACCCCGCGCCCCATGGCCACAATAATCGGCGCACCCGGGCTGCCCACCTCATATTTCAACGCCACGGCAAAATGCGTCGGATTGGTGATAATCGCTGTTGCCTCGTCAATATTGGACAATGCTTCCCTTTGCTGGGCGGCGCGTCCGGCAGCTTCCATTTGCAGACGGCGGATTTTCGCCTTTACTTCCGGTGAGCCTTCCGTTTGTTTGAATTCTTCTTTCATATCCTGACGGCTCATCCGCATTTCTTTCATAAAGCTGTAACGCTGCCAGGCAAAATCAAGAATAGCGATAATCAATAAGGCAACCAGCAAACCGCCAACCATGAAAGGAATATAGGTTCCCATCATCAATAATGCCTGATCCATTGAGCCGTCAGGAAACCAGATAACGCCCGGCATGTAATAGAAAATAATAGCCGCGCCAATACCGAACAGAAGCAACACTTTCAGCAGTGATTTGCCCAATTCAACCAGTGATTTCATCGAAAACATGCGCTTCAAACCGGCCACCGGATTAATCCGCGAGCCTTTGAACGCCATCGCCTTGGGCGCAAATATCAGCCCGCCAACAGCAAATTGTGTGGCCACAATAATCACCATGAGCGGCGTGCCGACAATCGCCGTTACCGCAATGACAAATTTCAACACCAATGCCATTTGATGTTCAATCAGCGTATCGAGTTCGCTTTGCGGCCTTATCGTAAATAATTCGCTCCAGACAGACAGGCCATATCCGCCCATTTGCAACACGCCGAGCATGACAATCAAGCCGGCAAAAAGCGACGTGAAAACAAACATTTCCTTGGAGGTGACAATGCGGCCTTCCTCGCGCGCCTTTTCAAGCTTTCGCTCGGAAGGCTGTTCGGTTTTCTCCTGGGCGTCGTTTTCCTCAGCCAATTGCCAGCCCCCCTATGGAGCGTTCGATACTGTCAACCGCCGCCTCGACCAAATCAGTAAAGGCAAAGCCGAACACATCCGCCGAAATATAAAGAATGAAAAATACGCCCAGCATGGAAATCGGAAAACCGAAGGAAAACAGGTTTAATTGCGGTGCCGAACGGGTGATGATGCCAATGGAGATATTTATCATCAGCAAAAGCGTAATCACCGGCAGCATTATCATGGCAGCGGCGAAAAACATCATACCGGCGGCTTCAATCGCTGTCTGAATCATAATGCTCATATCGGGCATATAGGCGACCGGCGAAATTTCATAGCTTTTGAGCATGATGGAAATGACCAGCAAATGACCATCCATGGACAGGAAAATCACCAACAGAAACAGGGTCAAAAGCTGGCTGACCACAGGCGTCTGACCGCCCGAATCCGGGTCAACTTGAGCCGCAAAGCCCAGCCCGGATGACGAAGCGATTTTTTCACCGGCCAGCGCGGCGGCGGAAAACCAAATCGTCATAATGAGCCCGGCAGACAGGCCGATAAACAGCTCTTTAATCATCACCAGAACGCCCTGCGGTGTGCCGACCAGCTCACTGCCCGGTATCGGCGTCACCTGATAGACGGCATAAGCCAGCGCCATGGTCAGAATAATCCGTATCGGCGTGGTGAAATAACGCGTGCCGAAAAATGGGGCGGACAGGCAAAAAGCACCAATGCGCAGCATGGCCATAAAATGCTGCACCAGATATTCCATCAGCAGGCTTACCTCAATACCGGGATACCCGCCTGCCCTTTCTACCAGCAATCCGTCCATCGCCGCGCCTATCCCATGCGCGCAATCTGGTCGAACACAAAGGCGAAATACTCGGTCAATTGCAGCAAAATAAAATTCGACAACAGGGCAAAAGAGCCGAGCACCAAGACAAGTTTCGGCACAAAACTCAGCGTCATTTCATTAATCGATGTGGCTGCTTGAACAATCCCGATAACCAGACCAACAGCCAGCGCGACACCAAGAATCGGGCCGGCGGCCATAATGATTTGCCAAAAAGCCTGCCTTAAAAACTCAACATTGGTATCAAAATCCATTTTTTTCTCCTTGGCCCATGGCCGGTTGATATTTTCAGGCGGTGCTAAATACTCGAATAAGTGGCGACCAGCGAGCCGACCGTCATTGCCCAACCATCGACCAGCACGAAAAGCAGCAATTTGAACGGCAAGGCGACCAGCATTGGGCTCAGCATCATCATGCCCAGCGACATCAGAATGGACGCAATCACCATATCAATCACCAGAAACGGCAAAAACAGCAGGAAGCCGATTTGGAAGGCCGATTTCAACTCGGAAGTGATAAAGGCAGGAAGCGCAATCGAAAACGGCACATCAGCCGGTGTTTCATAAGTCTCGCCGCCAGCCATTTCGCTGAACATGACCAAATCTTTTTCGCGCGTATTGCGAACCGTGAAATTCTTCATAATGGCGCTGCCATCATTTATCGCCTGCTCGGCAGAAATCTCCTGCGCCAAATAAGGATTGACCGCATCATCATAAACCCGCGTCAAAGTCGGCATCATAATGAACAGCGACAAAAACAGCGCAATGGCAATCAACACCTGATTGGGCGGCGTTTGCTGTGTGCCCATGGCTTGGCGCAAAATCGACAATACGATAATAATTCGCGTGAATGAGGTCATGCCCAATACCAGAGAAGGCAGCAGGCTGATGCCGGTCATCAAGGCAAGGATTTGCAAGGACAGCGAATAAGTTGTGCTGCCATCGGTTCCGGTCGTCATGTTGACAGCCGGAAAACCCCCCAATTCCTGGGCTGACGCATTGCCCGCCAATAACAGGCCAAGCGGCAGCAAGAGCAAGACCGACAAGCGCATTACAGCCGTCCCCCATTGCTGTGTGTCGGGGACATGGCAACCGTGGCAACCGAGCCGGGCGCGCGCACCGGACGGCCCTCTTGCTGGGGTGCTTTGGCGGTGGGCAGGCGGTAAAAGGCCGGCGTGCCGGAACGACCTGACACAACGACATATTCCGTGCCGTCAATATCGACAATGCGCAGACGCTCGGAATTGCTCAGCGCCATATCGCTGACAATCTGCGTGCGCTTCTTCATGTTCAAATGGCCGGAAATGGCCGCCCCGTGACGGCGCACCAAAAACAGCGCCGCGAGCAAAGCACCAAGAAATACAATCACAGTCACAATCTGCACAATTGAAATCATCTCACCGGCCATCAGACACTCCCTTGACTGGTCATTGGTCTATGTCAGGTGAGAAGCAAGCGCCGTGCCAGCCCGGCAGCGGCGCTTTGTATATTTTATAATATATTGTTTTTGCTTGGTTTTTTAATTCAGAAGGCTGGTCTTTGGACAAGGCTGGGGCGCCCAAAACCATGAATTGTCAAAATCTCGACGCCGCCAAGGGTCGCCAAGTGCCGTCAAGTGCCGACACTGCCGGGCAAGGGCAAACAGGCAAATTGCCTAAAGCCCTTCCACCCGTTTTTCCGGGTCAACAATTTCCGAAAAGCGAATACCGAAACGCTCGCCAACCATCACCACTTCGCCGCGGGCAATCATTGTGCCATTGGCCAGAATATCAAGCGGGTCGCCGGCCAGCCGGTCAAGCTCAACCACCGAGCCTTCATTCAGCCGCAACAAGTCACGAATACGGATTTCCGCATTGCCAACCACCACAGAAAGCGCGACTTCGATATTTTCCAGCACCCGCAGATTTTCAACGCTGACATTGCCTTCCGACAAGGGCGCTTGCGAGGCTTCCGGCGCGGCGGCGGCGGTTTCTTCCTGGTTTTCAGTTTCGTTTTCTTCCGACATGGCTTTCACTCTCCTGCCTGGTTTCACGCATCTTCAAAAAAGCGACGCGCGGTAAGATTTACAGCGGCCTGTCCGGCCACATCGCCCATTTCACCTATGAAAAACGGTTGTCCTTCAAGGTTAAACTGCACATTGTCAAATAATTGCGCCTGCACCACATCGCCAGGCTTGAGGAAAATCAGCTTGGTCATGGGCACTGTCGGGCTGGCCAGCTTGGCTTCTACCGATAGCGGAATATCCATCACCGCGCGCTCCAGCCTGTGCCGCCAGCTAATATCATCATCCACCGTGTCGGATTGAGTGCGCGAGCGCAATTGCGAGGCAATGGGGCGCAAAGTCTGAAGCGGATAAATCACATCAAAAGTCGCCGGATCCATATCCGGCAGCATCACCACAAAAGAGCAGACAATCACCAAATCCGCACCATCGACAAAAGAGGCAAATTGCGGATTCACTTCGCGCCCGGTCTCATTCAACGTGATAGTCATCAAATCTTTCCACGCGCCTTCAAGCGTGCCGCCAAGGCCTTGCGTGACCAGTTCAATGACACGGGATTCGGTATCGGTAAATTCCGGTTTGCGATTGCTCAGCGGGCTGACCGCGCCGCCAAAATAGGAATTGGTCATGATTGAGATGAAGCTTGGATCCATCACCATCATCAGCGAGCCGCGCAATTCTTCCATCCGCATCAGCGTCAGGCTCATAAACGGGTCAAGCTCACTGCAATAATCGTCGAAACTTTTGATTTCCGGCGGAAAGGAGGAAATGCGCGGTTGCAGGCGCAGCATGGGCAGAAACACACTGCGCGCCTTGCGGGCGAAACGCTCATTTATCATCCGCAGCGCATAATAATCGCCCAGCACGGATTGGTCGTCCGAGCCAAGCGTGAAGCTGCGTATGACTTTGCTGTCGGAGACATCGGCCCCGGCAGAAACTTCCGGGCGTTCCTCCTCGGTCAGCCCGTCAATCAGCGCATTGACTTCATCGCTCGACAGTTTTCTTGAAAGTGTCACGCCCTTGCCCGCTCTTTCTATTGCACAACAAATGAGGAGAAATGCACGCCCTCAATACCGCCAAATCCTTCAAGCCGTTCCAGCTCGGCATTCAACGCCGCCATCAGACGTTCGGCCAGCTTGCTCCGGCCCATGCCGCCTTCAACTTCGGCTTCGGAAAACTCGCTCATTGTCGCCAGCAAAACCGAGCGCAGGGCCAATTGATGCGTATCGACATTAATCATGACTTGCTCATCATATTGCGTCGAAACGCCCAGACCGATTTGCAAAAACTTGCGCGAGCCGCGCAGATTGGTCGTCAAATTGCCGGGAAATTCGTAATAAGTGGTCAGGAAAGTCTCGTTTTCAGGCGCGATTTTGGGCATTTTCTTCGGCCCGACACCTTCTTCGCCCTCGCCTTCTCCGCCTTCACCTTCGCCATCACCTTCCGGCTCGGCAGGTTTCGGATTATCGCGCTCGATAATTTCCTCAACTTCCGCCGACGGGTCGGGCGCGGAGCCGCCAAACAGCATATAGCCGACACCCAAGCCAAGCCCCACAAGAACCAGCCCCCCAACAACGGCAATGATGATAATCATCAAATTACCGCGTTTTTCGCCTTCGCCTTCTTCAGCCATACTGCTACCTCATACTCACAATTTACCGGCGCTAGGCCGTTACATTAACCACATTATCCGTCGCCACGCCGGAGGGCGATGATGACGCTGTTTCTGTTTCTGCCGTCTCGGCAGCGGATGACGAAGCGGCATTGCCCGCTTGTGACCCGTTTTGTCCGGTGCCGCCGCGGCCAAAATCACCGCCCGTGCCGGTCATAAATTGACCAATGCGCAAGCCGCTGGCTTCAAGCATTTGCGACAGGCGCGCCTCAGACTCACCCAATAAATTGGCGGCGGCAGAACTGTCTGCCCGTATCACCACATCAAGCTGACCATTATTCATGCCAAGACTTACCCGCATACGCCCAAGACTTTTCGGCGACAAGGTCAAATCTATCTCAGCCTCGCCGGAACGGAAACTTTTTTCCACCCGGTCGATAAGTTTTTCCTGCCATTCGCGTGACATCATATCCAGCGTGTCGCCCAAGCGCGCCGCAGGATTGCCACTGCCCTGACCGGCAAAGCTGTTGCTGCCGGTAAAACTCTGCTGCCCGCCCTGTTGCTGACTGCCCTGTTGTTGACCGCCCTGACCGGTATCACCGAGACCGGCAACTGCCGCCGCAGACGGCGCACCGGCATTGCCGGATGTCGAGGATAGACCATTATCCGGCGAAATCGACTTAACCGACAGGCCGCTTTGCGCCCCTGTCGGGATTTGCAATTTGAGGTCTTCACCTTTTGCCAGGGAATCGCCACCGGCATTTTGCGATACATTTCCGCTTGGCACTTTATTGGCCGAAGCTGCTTTGACGCTGGCCATGCTGCTGTTTTGGTTCACATCCGCCATTTGCCGCGCCGTCATCATCTCATTTTTGCTGACCATCTCGCCTGCCTCGGGCCGTGCCGGACGGGTCGCACCAGCCAGCTTATGTTCGGCTTGTTCGGGGGTCGGAGCAGCGGATTTTTCAGCCAAATGGCGCGCCGCCGCCGATAATTTGACCATTGGTGCATTGGCTGTTTCTTCAGAAGATGCTTCTGTCGGCATTTGCATTATTGGCGTTTGGGTGGCCGCTTTGCCATTTGGCGTGACTGCATTGGGCGGCAGGTTAAGGCCGGGTCGCGCTTTACCTGGGTGACCCAAACCGCTTGCCGCGCCCGCATCATCTGGGCCAGTGCCATTGCTCACGCCCGGCCAAAGCGCCGCATGATTGGCTTTTTCAGTGGGTTGGCCGGTTTTTCCGCCATCGCTGCCAGTGGCACGCGCGGCCTGCGCCAGCATCAGCAAAGCAGCAATGGCCGGGTCGGTTTCCCCGTCATTGGCCGCTTGTTGCTCCAGACCTGCCAAATCGGCATCATCCAGAACAAAATCACCATTTTCATCCGGCGCAATCTCGGCGGCAACAAGCAAGGTAAACAAGCCGGACAATAAGGCATCGCCCTGCCCGTCACCAAGGCCAGCATTTGCCGGTGCCAGCGGTAATGTTTTGCCATTCAGCACAATATCACTCATCAGCCTGCCACTCATTGCAGTCGTAAAATCATTCGCCTGACAGTTGCAAAATCAATGCCAGATGCGGGTTTTATTGCCGAAAGGTCGGGATTATTGCGGATTTTTCGGATTTTTTTGCGGCAAATCAGCTTCACGCCGTGTTTCCCTTGCGTCTTTTTCGACCTGCTCATGCTGCTTGGCGGTTTCCAGCGATTTATCATATCGACGGCGAATTTTCGCCAGACGGCCTTTTTCTTCGGCCACTTCTTCGGCCAAAAATTGCTGACGGCTGTCAATGGTCTGGCGTTGCTCCATGACTTTTTCCCGATACCAGCTCCCGGCCCGCAGACTGGCTGCCGTTTGCTGGCCCGGCTGCACAAGTGTTGATTGCAGCACTTCATCAAGCTGTTGTTTCAGCGTGACGGTTTTTTCCAATTCGCTGGTCAGCACAGAAAGCCCGCGCGTTTTGCGCAGCAATTCGACTTTTTGCTTCAAGGCCAAACGGTGAAACAGCTTGCTGTTTTCCTTGCTCATGCCGCCTGCCCTAATTACCGGTCAGGCCGGTCAATGCCGCGCTGCTGCTGGCATAATCGGCTTTTTCATTCGCCGTTTGCGAAATATGCTCAACCAATTGCGGCCACATTTGAATAGCGACATCAAGCTCCTGATCTTGGCCCGCCACATAGCCGCCCATCATGATGAGGTCGCGGTTTTCCTGATAAAGCGTTACCAGACGCCGAAAACGCCGTGCCGCGACTTGTTGCTCATCATTGGTAATATCGCTCGCCACGCGACTGATTGAAGCCGGCACATCCACCGCCGGATAAATGCCCAATTGCGCCTGTTCGCGCGACAATAAAATATGCCCGTCCAATATGGCCCGCGCCGAATCCACCACCGGGTCATTGGCATCATCACCGTCAGCCAGCACGGTATAAAAAGAGGTAATGCTGCCCTGCCCGGGCAAGCCGGTGCCGGAACGCTCTATCAGACGCGGGATAAGCGAAATCACCGAAGGCGGATAGCCTTTCGAGGTTGGTTGCTCGCCAAGCGCCAGACCAATTTCACGGCGCGCATGGGCGACACGGGTCAGCGAGTCCATAATCAGCAAAACATTTTTGCCCTGTGCGCGGAAATATTCGGCAATCGCCGTAGCGCGCTCGGCACCGCGTATCCGCAAAAGCGGCGAGCGGTCGGCCGGCACAGCCACAATCACGGTTTTTTTGCGCGTCTCACCGGTCATGACGCTTTGCACAAAATGACCCACTTCGCGGCCACGTTCGCCAATCAGCCCGACCACCACAATATCAGCCTCGGTAAAACGCGACATCATGCCCAGCAAAACTGATTTACCGACACCGGAACCGGCAATAATGCCAAGCCTTTGACCCTGCCCGACACTGAGCAGGCTGTTAATGACACGCACACCGACATCCAATGGCTTGTCAACCGGTTGGCGCGCCAGCGGGTTAATCTCGCGCCCCTTTAACGGCCAACGGTCATCCAAAAGCGGTTGGGGAAAATCATCAAGCGGCTTGCCCAGCGCATCAATCACCCGGCCCAGCAGCGCGTCCCCGACACGAATATCATGGCCGTCATCAAGCAGACGCACCGAAGCGCCGACGCGGATACGGGCATTGGTCTCATAAAGCGATAAAAGGTTTTGGCTGTTTTCAAAGCCGATAATTTCCGCCAATGTTTCCTCGCCATCATCGGTTTCAATCGTGCAGACCGCACCGATATTGGCCGGAAAGCCATGGCACTGAACCAGATGCCCGTCACTTTTGGTGACGCGGCCCGACATGCGCACCGGCCCGACCGGTGCCAGCCGCGACAGGCGCTGCGTCAAAGCGGCGGTGACATCATATCCGGTTTGGCTCATTGCGGCGTCTCATCTTCCGGATTGTCGGCAGCAGCCTCATCGGCCGAAGCGGCGGACAATTGCGTCGCGTCGCTTTCTTCTGCAGCTTCTTCTTGAACTGTTTCCGGCATATCGGCCATTTCCGGCGCGGCAACCAAAGCCGTTTCGCTTTCGCCATGTCCGAGCCGGTCGGCCAAAATATCCTCAAAGCTTATCGCCCCGAAAACAATCCGTATGTCGCCATGTTCGAGATTGCTGTTGCGCTCAAATGTGCATTTGGCAAAGGCCGGGCGCTGTTCAAGCAGGGGAACAATCAGCTCATAATCGGTTTCATTCAGGCTGATATGGGCGGTTTCATTTTGCTGGCGCACTTGCGCAACCAAATCAGTGATGCGATTGATGAAAATCTCCGGCATCTCACCAATGGCCTGACCGATACGGGCATAGGCCAGCCTTTCCACCGCCGCTTCCAGCGAAGCGGCCAGCGCATCGGCATTAAGCGCCATGGGCGACATCAGGGCTTGAGCCAATTGCTCAAGGCGTCCGACCAATTCGTCCTTTTGCGCTTCCTGCAATTGGCGCGCCCGCGCTTCAATATTTTGAAAGGCTTCGGCCTCTGCGGCAGCCAGTGCTTCTGATTGGGCCAGCGCCTTGCCTTCGGCAATACCGGCCTCGCGCGCTTCGGCCAATTTTTCCGCCCATTCATCGGCCTCGCTTTTGGGCGCGCCGTCGCCGGAAGATGGCGCGTCAGCCATATCCAATGCTTGCGGCGCTTTATCAGGCTGTGGCCGGTTGTCGGCAGTTCCGGTCGCGGCCTGGCCTGCCCTGTCAGGCTGCGCATCCGTATCAAGTGCCATTTTTTCTTCAGGCGCGGCCATGCCTTCAGCATTTGATTGCGCGGCCATTGCCAATTCGGCCAACGAACGCTTTTTGAAACCGCCGCCCTGCCTTTTCGGCATCTCCGTATTGGCCTGATAGCGCACTTGCCGCATGGCACGCAAAACCCCCTCAACCTCATTGCGGTCAAGCGGCTTCACATCCGGTGTGGCAATCTCATCCATCATTTCTGTCATTTTGACCGACGCCATCAGCGCATCACACTCCTAGACAAAATCATCGCCGCCGCGACCGGCCAGCACGATTGAGCCTTCATCCGACATACGCCGCGCCGTGTTGATGATACGCTTTTGCGCATCTTGCACTTCAGTCAGGCGCACCGGCCCCAGGGCTTCCATTTCATCCATTATATTGGCCGCCGCCCGGCTCGACATGCAGGCAAATAAGCGGTCGCGCAATTGGTCATCGGCGCCTTTCATGGCCAGCACCAAATCATCGGTTTCAACACTGCGCAAAAGCGTTTGCAGCGATTTATCATCCGACATCAGCAAATTGTCGAAAACAAACATGCTCTCCTGAATGGCGACCATGAGATTTTTGTCTTCCTTGCCCAGCACTTTCATAATGCGCTGCTCCATGGATTGCTGGGTGAAGTTCATAATTTTCGCCGCTGCCGAAACCCCGCCAACTTGCGAAGCGCGCAAATTGGTATTGTCCTTGAACTTGTTTTGCATGACCCGTTCCAGCTCACGCAAGGCTTCCGGCTGCACCATTTCCAGCGAGGCAATGCGTTTAATCACATCCGCCTGTATGTCTTCGGGAAGCTGGTTCAATACATCTGCGCCCATGGCATAATCGAGATAGGAAATTATCAGGGCGATAATTTGCGGATGCTCATCAGCCACCATGTCAGAAATCGAACGTGCATCCATCCAGTCAAGAATCTCAATCGGCCGGTCGCTGCTGGAAGGGGTAATCCGGCTCAATACAGATTGCGCCCGGTCATCGCCCAATGCCTTGGTCAGCACATTTTTGATGTAATTGCCGGCTCCCAATCCGAGGCTGGTTTGCTCTTTGATAATGACCAGAAACTCATCCAAGACCTGATTGACCGTTTCCTGGCCGAGACCTTGCACCGAATACATGGCCGCGCCCAAATGCTGCACTTCCTTTGGCGACAGATTTTTCAGAATTTCCGAAGCCTCATCCTCACCCAGCAACATCATCAGGATTGCCGATTTTTGGGTTCCGTTCAGGCTTTCAAATTCTTCCTGATTGGCATCATTGGCATTTTCAACTTGCTCTGACATAACGCTTTACTCCAAAGGCAGCCTTGCGGCGACCCTAACCACTCATATCATTTTGAATCATTGACTTGAAGACATTGGCCACGCGACCTGATTCCTCGCCGACAATCATTCGGATAATGGCGACTTTATCGTCATAAGTATTGGCCGTATCCAGCATCTCAGCGGAAATCGCCTGCTTTTTGGGCTTGAGCTTGGCTTTAATATCTTCAAGAGATTCGCCTTCGCTGACTTCCACCTTATCTGCCTCTTCACCTTCCAAATCAACCTCGCCTGCCGGCAGGCCACCATCGGTTGCAATCGGAACCATAATCCGGTTCAGCAGCGGACGGATAACGCCCAGCGCCACAATCGCCAGAATAAGAATGGTCGAAAATTGCTGAACAAGGTCAGTAAACCATTCTTGCTCAAACCACTCAACCTTGGTGCCTTGAATTTCACCGACAAAAGGCGCGCTTGAAATTGTCAAACTGTCGCCGCGCGCATCGTCAATACCAATCGCATTGCGCACTAATTGTTCAATCTCATCAAGTTTTTCCTGCGGCAGCGGCACGACTTCCATCAGCCCGGTTTCGGCGTTTAACTGTTCGCGGTCGCGCACCAGCACGGAGGCAAAGACACGCGAAATTTGTGTCGACGGGTTTTGCGTGGTTGAAACAATTCGACTGACTTCATAATTGCGCACTTCGCTGGATGAAGACGAACGCGATTCATTGCCACCATTTTGCACATTATTCGGCTGCTGCGTCAGATTCACGCCCGGCGGAGGGGTGTTGGCGACCGCGCCGGGTATGCCGCGCGCATTGGGCTGGGTGGTTTCATCGCGCGTCAATTGCTCGGAGCGCAGCGCATTGCCCTGCGGGTCAACTTTTTCTTCCGTGCGCTCACTGCGGGTAAAGTCAATATCCAGATTGACCTGCGCATTGACATTGCCACCGCCGACAATCGGCGTCACCAATGAAATAATCCGCGTCCGGTAAATATTTTCCAACCGCATGCGATATTCCAAATCGCTGTCGCTCAATATTGAATTTGGATCGCCCGCCACGCGCGACAGCAATGTGCCATTCTGGTCGATAATGGTGACATTGCCCTTGGGCATGCCCGGCACGGAAGCCGATACAAGATGCACAATTGCATCAACCTGATGGCGGCCAAGCACGCGGCCATTGGCCATTTGCACCATCACCGAAGCTGTCGGCTCCGGATTATTGCGCACAAAAACCGATTTTTCCGGTATCGCCAAATGCACCCGCGTGGCAATAATCGCGTCAATCTCGGAAATTGATTTCGACAGCTCAATTTCCTGCGACTGCTTGAGGCGCATATTTTCCACTGACCGGCTGGTGCCCATGGGCAAATCGGTCAGGCCCTCATAGCCATCCGGCACGGAAGTCGGCAGACCTTGGGCAGCCAGCGTGATGCGCGATTTGTGATAATCACCGGTTGGCACCAAAATATCGCCGGTTGTCGGGTCAATGGCGGCGTCAATATTGGCATTGGTCAGCGCATCAACGACGCGGCTTTTTTCAGACTCCGGCAGCGAGGCATACAGCGTTGTCCGCTCCGGCTGTTGCAAATAGACATAGGAAATGATGCCGACAAATGACAAAACCACCGCCGCAATAGTCGGCAGGCTGCGTTGCACGCTCGGCTCATCGAGCACGCGGCGCACGGTTGACACCGCCCTGCGGATACCGGTTTCATTTGCGTCACGAGCCACCAGCGCCGTGTTTTCGCCTGCCATATCAACAGTTTCTGACATGATTTATCCCCGTTTATCTATCCTTCAACAATGCCGTCCATCAGACCGGCATGTTCATAATATCCTTGTAAGCACTCAGCACTTTGTTGCGGATGTTCAGCACCATTTGAAAACTCAGCGATGAGACTTGCTGGCTGACCATGACTTTTGCCAAATCATGCTCCTCACCAAGCTCAAAGGCTTTGGTCAATTCGGCGCTGTTTGATTGGGCGTCAGCAACTTCGCGAATGGCCGATCCCATGCGGTCGGCAAAATCCGGGCCATTTGTTGCCTTTTGCTGCTCGCCCAAAGCTTCGGCGGCACGCGCCAGAACTTTGGAGTGGGCCGAGTTGGCATCAATGCTGACGGTCTTTACAATGCTCATCTGTCAAATCCTCGCTGTTTTCCGCTTAACCGGCCAATGCACCGGCCCGTTGCGGCGTGTCATCCGGCATGGCCTGAAGCGGCATGGCACCATTGGCCATATCGGTAATGATATTTTCCGCCTTAATCACGCCCTTGTCGCAAAGCACAAGTGCGCGTTGCAGCACATTTTCAAGCTCGCGCACATTGCCCGGCCAGCCATAATCCAGCAGCCGGTCGCGCGCGCAATCGGCCAGACGCGGCAGCGTGTCGGCCTGTTCGGCATGCCGCTTGAGCAGCACTGTGCTGATGGGAATAATATCGTCGCGGCGCGCGCCCAGCGCCAGCGTATTGAGCGGGAACACATTCAGCCGGTAGAACAAATCTTCACGGAACCGGCCTTCATTGATTTCTTGCGGCATGTTTCGATTGGAGGTCGCCAGCACGCGCACATCAACCGGAATATCCTGATAAGCGCCAATCGGTGTGACTGATTTTTCCTGCAGGACGCGCAGCAATTTGGCTTGCAGGGAAAGTGGCATTTCGGAAATTTCGTCGAGCAGCAAAGTGCCGCCATCGGCGGCTCGGAAAATACCCTTATTGGCCGAGGATGCGCCGGTGAAAGCGCCTTTTTCATGGCCGAACAAAATCGCTTCAAGCATATTTTCAGGTATCGCCGCGCAATTGACGGCGACAAAAGCCTTGTCGCGGCGCGGCGAATGGTCATGCACAAAGCGCGCCAACACTTCCTTGCCAGTGCCGGTCGGGCCATTGATAAAGACGGTGACATCGGTGCGCGCCACACGCGCCGCCATGGTGAACAGCGACAGGCTGGCCGTATCGCCAACCGCCACATGATGTGGTTGGGTGACAAGGCTGGCGGCCATTTGCAACGCAAAATCATGCGCCGGCAAGTCACCGCCCGGCTTCAGTCCCATGCGCACAAGACGACCGGATAAATGGCTGGTCAGCGTCAAATCTTGGCCGCTTTCGTCAATAATCAGAATTTTGGTTGCCTTGAGCTGGCGTCCCAAATCGAGCAAAGCCTGTTCCCCGCCCAATTCGGCCTCCAGCGCAGCCGAGCAGACAAATGCGTTAAATGCGCCACTGACCGGCTTGCCGTCGAGACCCATTTTATCGGTCACCGCATGGGGCGCGATACGCTTCAGCAAAATTTCCGCCAGCGCCTTGGCCGCGCCCAGCTTGTGACTGTGAATACAGATGTCTCCCATCAGGAACTCCTTCGCTCTGTGTGCTGGAATAGGCAAGAAGCTTGCCAAAGTGAAAAATCATCTGAAATTTTTTGCAAAATGGCGGAACTGCGCGTCCGGCAAGGCCAAATTTTTTGCTAATGAAGACATTTTTTTACAAATAGTCCGATTTTTGACACATAATGGCAGGGCAAAGCGGTAAAGCGGTGACGGTTTTCCGACGCCTGTTTGAGGGACTGGTTGTGAGCGATATTGACGGGATTATTCTTGGCCAATCAGCGCAGGCGCGCGAATTGCGCCGCCTTGTCGAAGTGGTTGCCCCTTCCGCCTCTTCCGTTCTGGTGCAGGGCGAAACCGGCACGGGCAAGGAAATGGTTGCCGAGGCGATACATGCCATGTCGGGGCGCAAGGGTAAATTGGTCACGGTCAATTGCGCCGCCATACCGGCCGAATTGCTTGAATCCGAGCTGTTTGGCCATGAAAAAGGCGCATTTACCGGCGCTGACAAAGCACGCCAAGGGCGTTTTGAACTGGCCGATAAGGGCACATTATTTCTTGATGAAATCGGCGATATGCCGCTTGAGCTGCAATCGAAATTGCTGCGCGCGCTGGAAAGTCGGAAAATCCAGCGCGTCGGCGGCAGCGATGATATTGAGGTCGATTTCCGTCTGGTTTGCGCCACCCATCAAAACATTGAGAGCTTTGTCGATAAGGGCAGTTTCCGTGCCGATTTATTTTATCGCATCAATGTGTTTCCGATTTTGGTCGCCAGCCTGGCCGAGCGCGCCGTGGATATTCCGATTCTGGTTGAGCATTTGCTGGCGCAGGCGCAAACCACCCCTGGCGGCGCGCTGCCGCAATTTGACGACACGGCGATGAGCGAGCTTGGCCGCTATAATTGGCCCGGTAATGTGCGCGAATTACGCAATGTGCTGGAGCGCGCGCAAGTCTTGTTTCCCGACAGCACGGTCAATGGCAAACAAGTGCGCGAGAATCTGCTGCGCCTGAAAGTGCCAAAACAGGAAGATGAACAAGCCGCCTTATGGGAAGGCACCAGCAATCTGGCCGGGGTCAAGGGTGATACGGATATGGGCAGCGAAGCACCAGTGCCGCATCCGGCCCATTATCAGCAATGGTTTGCCTATTTTGACACAATAGATTTGCGCCGCCATTTGCGCGATATTGAAATTGTGCTGATTGAGGCGGCGCTGGAAAAAACCAATGGCACGATAAGCGGTGCGGCGGATGCGCTGAATTTGCGACGCACCACGCTTATTGAGAAAATGAAAAAGCTGATGATTGAACGCCCGCTATCCGCCTCAGACGGCGATGACCGTCAAGCCGGTTAACAGGCTGGCTGATTCATTATCGGATTATTTGGGACGGCCATAGGCTTGCAGCATTTTGCGCGACTGGCTGGAATTATGGCTCAATTTGGCCAGTGCACTTTCAAGCTCAGTGCAAAGCGCGGCATTTTCCGCCGCACAATTTTCGACATAGGCCAGCACGCTGTCGGCATGGCTGTCATCCACCTTATCCATTGAGGCCAGAAGCGCCTGCTGGCGTTGCGCATCAATGGCGCGCGCGCGGTCGAAATTACCCGCCGCCAGTGCAGCGCGCAGCGCCTCGTTTAATTGCTCAAACTGCTCGATAAAGCTGTGCTGCATGGGGTCAGTCCTGCTCCGTCAAACCGCTTTCGCGCATTTGCTCCCACGCATCGCGTATTTCGGTCAATGGCGGCAAAGCCTCCTGCGTATTGTCGCCTTTGGCTTCACGCATATCTTTCAATAATTGCTGGCGCGCATATTCATAAAGTTGGAACAGATTATTGGCAATATCGCCGCCTTTTTCGAAATCCAAGCTCGATTGCAGCGCATAAATAATGGTCAGGCTGCGCGCAAAGCTCTTGGATTTGACCTCGCGGTCGCCGCCCGCCTTCAAATCAGCATTATTGGCAAAGGCCCGCATAGCCTTGAGCAATTCGTCCAGCATGGCCAGAACAACCGCATGCGGGTCGGCAACTTCCGCTACAGATTGCGTTTGTGTCTTTTTATAGGCCGCGCCGACCTTGCTGTAGCTTAAACTCATAACCACCAAACCCTTGCTTTACAGGCGAGATAACACTAGTTTTCCAATATGGCGTATCCACTCGGCGTAAACGAACCATCGCATCTGGCCAATATGGCGGTCGCACGCAGCGCGCGCGCGCCGGATAATTTTGCCAGTCTGCGTGGTGCGATTGCGCCAACCGGAGCCACCAGCACTCCGAATAATGCAATCGCTATGCCAATCCTGTCATCGGGCAATGTGCAATTATCACAAGCTGTGGAGCCTTTGGCGCATGGCACGCTGCCGCCCATGACGCCGCAGCGCGGCCCGGAACGGCGCATGTTTCATCCCAATGGTGCGCCCTCTTCTGTTGTTTCGGAAAATGTACTGGCCGCGCGCAATGATTTGGCGCCCGCACCCATGCATAATGAAGCCGCCATCCGGCGCGCTTATATATCGGATTTGACCAAGCTGGCCCCGCGCTTTGAAGCCAGCGTCTCCGTGCTGGCCTGACCGGCGGCTTACTTGCCCTCAATATCCAGCACTTTATCCTGCAAATTCAAATAGGCGGTAAATAAATCGCTTTCCGAGACAATGCCGAGCAGGCGATTGGTCTCGCGGTCAACCACCGGAATGCTTTCACCGACAAAATCACTGGCCGCCTCAATCGCCTGCATTAGGGAAGCATCGCCCTTAATGCTGAGCGCATCGCTTTGCAGGGCGGTTTTTGCTGCTGTGTCAGGCGCGGCATCGAGCAGGTCAATCAGCCCCAATTTGCCAATATATTGCCCGTCAGTAACAATATAGGCTTCCGTCTGCCCGACTTCGCGCATTTTTCGCATGGCGGTTTGCGCGTCAGCATTTTCCGGCAGGGCGACAAAATCATCATGCACAATGCCGGCAATCGGTGTTTCCATCAGCTCCAAATGACCGCGCCCTTTATGAATATCAATGCCGCGATCGAGCAATTGCCGGTCGAACAGCGACGCGCCGTAAAAAATATGGCAGACCAGCGCTGCCATCACCACGGCAATCATCGCCAAAACAGCCATATTATAGGATTGGGTGAATTCCAGAATTATCAGCACAACGGCAATTGGCGCGCCAATCACCGGCCCGGTAATGGCGGCAATGCCCGCTACCATCAGCACTTGCGACAATGCCGCGCCGCCATAACCGGCAAAGACAATCGCCAATGCCCCGCCGGCTGATGCACCAATAAACAGGCAGGGCGACACAATCCCGCCATACAGACCAAGCCCCAGACACATGGCGGTCATCAGCAGCTTGGCAATAAGCAGCAGTGCCATTTTTTCCGCCGAAATGGCGCCGTTCAGCATATCGCTGACGCTTTGTGTGCCAAGGCCGAGTATTTCCGGAATAAAAATCCCGACACAGCCGCAAATAAAGGCCGCCGCCAATGTCAATGTCAGCACGGACAGGCCGCTATTGGCTGAAAAATCGGTGAACCGGCGCAGCAAAAATATCAGCGTGGTGGCCACCAAACCAAAGACAATGCCACTGACCAGCACGGGCGGCAGCAAAGCCAGCATGTCAATGGAGGGCGGCGAGATGGAAAACACTTGCCCCAAGCCGAAAAAACCCTGTCCGACCGCCGCCGCTGTGATGCTGCTAATCGCAATTGGCGCGACGGCGCGCAATGAAAAATGGCGCAACACCGCTTCAAGGGCGAAAACAATGCCGGCCAATGGCGCGTTAAAAGCGGCAGAAATCGCTCCGGCCACGCCGCAGCCGATAAAAATATCCGTGGTCACGACCGAGCGCGTCATGGTTTTGAAATAGCTGCCCATTGTCGCGCCAAAATGCACAAGCGGGCCATATTGCCCGACCGATGCCCCGCCCGAAGCGGCCAGAAAAGCGACCAGAGTTGACCCCAAACCCTGCTTGACATCCAGCTCATTGTCAGTGCGATGGGCGGCATGAATACTGTCGGCAGGCCCGTGAAAGCGTTGAATATCCAAGACCCGCCGGAGCCAGACAATCAAAAACGCTGTCGCCATTAAAACAAAAAGCGGCGTGACATTGCGCATGTCACCGGCCAGAAATACCGGCAATTCCAGCGCCGATTGACGCATATCGGAAAAATAACGAATTCCGGAGACGAACAGGCGCGCCACCACCGCCATCATGACGCCGACACCCAGCCCCAAAATGACCGGCTGCAAAATCTTTTGCATAATATGTTTCGTCTGCCCCATCACGAAATTCGACCCCTCTGATGATGCACAGTCAAACTCTGTCAGCAATTACAATGAATTGTCAAAATCTTTCTTCAATGCAGCAATATGTCGGTTCGGCATAAAATTTGCATGAAACCGGTCGTATGGATAGATGAGGTGACGCCATAAATGGCCGTTGATTACATCAGTATGCTGAATGCCGGGTCGGGCTTGAACACCACGCAAATTGTTGATGCGCTGGTTGATGCTGAGCGCGTGCCGCGTGAAGAAAAAATTCAGGCGCAAGTGGAAGAAGCCAATGTCTCGATTTCCGGCCTTGGCAAAGTCAAGCAGGGCTTCAGCACTTTGTCATCGGCGCTGGACGGGCTGGATGGCGAGACCGGGCTGGTTGCGACCAGCTCATCAACGGCGGCCAGCGTTACCATTACCGATAAAGCACTGGTCACCGAGCAGCAAATCAGCCTTGAAGTGTCGCAGCTTGCCCGTTCCCAAACGCTGGTCTTTGACGGCTTTACCAGCGCCTCAGACAATGTTGGCACAGGGTCGCTTAATTTTGAATTTGGCACTTGGGCGTCAGGCAGTTTCACCGCAAATAGTGACATCAGCGCCAGCTCGCTGACCATTGCCAGCGGTGCCGATACGCTTTCGGAAGTGCGCGACCAAATAAATGCCGCCAATATGGGCGTCACCGCTTCCATTATCCAAACCGGCACGGGGGCGTTTTCACTGGTTTTGAAATCACAAACCGGCGCCGACCGCGCCATTCGTGTTACCGCAACGGAAAGCCCTGCCGCTTCCGGCCTCGCCGATATTGATTTTTCCACCTATGACGCCGATGAAGAAGCGCAAAGCGCCCAAAATGCGGTGTTCACCCTTGATGGCGTATCAATTTCACGCAACAGCAATGAAATCGACGATGTGATGGATGGTATGCGCCTTAATCTGAGTGCCACCACCAGCGCACCGACTTTGCTGACCGCCAAATATGACACGGCAACGGCGACGGCAGTGATGCAATTGCTGGTCAATGAGTTGAACACGCTGAATACCAGTCTTAATGATTTGACCGCCAATGGGCTGGCCAGTGGCTCGGAACGCGGCGCGCTCTATGGCGATTCATTGGTGCAAAGCTATAAAAACCGGCTGCGCGCCCTGACCACCACGCCGATTGCCGGTTTCGGTGCCGACCCGGTCTATTTGACCAATTTCGGCATTAAAACCGAGCGCAATGGCACGCTGACATTGGATACGGCCAAATTCAAAACCGCCTTTGAGGCCAATCCCGAACAATTTGCTGCTATTGTTAACACCCAGGCCACAACCGATAATCCCAGCGTCAAAGCCGCTATCAGTGGCGATAATTTCACGCCCGGCAGCTATGCTTTTGCTGCCGTGTCAGGCGCTGGCACGGTTGGCAGCGACACCATGACCGCAGGCACAAATTCATTTGTGTCCACCACAGGCGACACAAGCGGGCTGAAATTGACCACTTCGGCAAGCGATATTACCGCGCAAGTCTATATGGGGCGCAGCCTGGTGCATGATTTGTCTAATTTCGCCGATTTGGTGCTGGGCAGCGGCAATGATATTGACCGCAAAATCGCCACGCTGAACAGCGATATTGATGACCGCAATCTGGAAATCAGCGATTTGAATGCGCGTATGGAAGATGTGCGCGAACGCTATGTCAAACAATTTGCGGCAATGGAGCAGGCGGTGAAAAGCCTGAAAGAAACCGGCTCTTATATTGACAGTTTTATGGAAAGCTGGCGCGCCGGCCAAGACTAGGCTGTATCCTGTCAGGACAGCAAATCCTCAAAAGAAGGTTGCGAGGCATCCATTTCCTTCAACAATTCCACATCATTTTCTTGGCTGATTTGCCAGCCTGACGGCATTTTTGGCAACAAGTCGGAACGGTCGGCAAACAGAAATTTCCTGAATTCCACCTTCACATGGCGCGCATCATATTGACGTTCTTTCACCGGGTCAAAACAGGTGGACAAAAGCGATTTGCGTTTCCGCTTCGCACCGCTGTGATTTTCATAATTGAGAACAAACCAGCGGAAATTTGTCAAAAAATCGTCAGCCTGATCACCGGCTTCAATTTCGCTCAAAAATTCCAAAAGGCCAGTGGCCGCTTCGGTGAGGTCTTCAGGTGACACAATTTCATAATGCGGCTCAAGAAAAGCAGCCAAACGCTTGGCATGCGATTCAAGCGGCAATTCGGCATGCAGAAACTCAGATGCGACCAACGCAGCCGTATAATCATAAACCCAAGCAGGACAAAACCGCATTGACGCAACTTCTCTCTAATGGAATGAAATTCCAACCCTAAATCACCCTATCAATTAAGTGTTTTTTGCGCCCAATTCAATAAAATTTGTCACAATTATTACGCATAAAGAAAGAGGGGGGCGTCGCCGCCCCCCTCCGGTAATCAATGTAAATCCAAGCTTACTACTGGAGCAGGGCCAGCAGGTTTTGCGAAGATGCATTGGCTTGTGCCAGCATTGAAGTCGCAGCCTGATTCATGATTTGCGCCTTGGTCAGAGCCGAAGTTTGCGAAGCGAAATTCGCATCTTCAATCCGGCCTTTCGAAGCCACAGTGTTCAGTTTCAGTGTTGACAGATTGCTGACGGCAGCATCCAGACGGTTTTCAATAGCACCGAAATTGGAGCGCGTATTGGTAACCGTCGAAATGGCACTGTCAATTTTGTCGAGCGACGCATTGGCCGCGGCCACTGTGCTGACAGACAGACCTGTCGTGGTGTTAAGGACGTCTTCACTTTGCGACATCAGGCCCAACTTAACGAGACCGTCAGTATCGGCACCATTATTGGTGTCGGCTTGACCATCATAAAGCTGAACCGGGGTGCCGTCGGCAGAAGTCAGTGTCAGCGTGCCCGTCTGGGTGAAACCACCACTCCCATATGCAGTTGTTGTTGCTGAACCATCGAGGCTTGTAGCAGCCGTAAACAGACCACCTGCATCATCATCATCAACGTCATCATCGACAACAATGTTCACACCGCTTGCCGAAGTCAGAATAAGGAAACCATCCTCATCTGCGGTTGCTTTGATGTCCGTTTGCGAACCCACGGCAGAATTGATGCCGGCAACAATATCGGACAGTGATACATCACCCGACAAGTCAACTGTGATGCCGTTGATTGACACATCATCATGGTTGGACATTGTCGCGCCATCAAGGTCAACAGTGACTTTCACCTCGGTTTTGGCAGTTGCAACAACACCGTGCTGGGCGCTGAGGGCGTTAATTGCGGCTGCTTTACTTTGTGCCGAGCCATTATCGGAGTCGCCGATCAACACGCCATTGACGCGCACATTGTCAGTGGCAGCAAGGGCAGTAGTGGAAACTTTGGCAGAGCCGGAAACCACGCCAGAGCGGATTTCATTGAAACCCAGGTCAATAACATCGGTCAATTCACCCGTATCAGAGGAATAGCCATTGGTATCTGTGCCTGCTTCAATAGAAACATCTGAACCATTTGCATTTTCCAATGTTACAAAACCGCCATAAACATCAGCCGTAAAGCCCATGCTGGTGATATTGCCAGCCAAGTTGAGGTTGTAACCCGTATTGTTGCTCAGAACGATAATGCCATTACCATCAATCTCGGCAGTTACACCAGCAACTTCATTGTTAACCGCGTCCACAAAGTCTTGCTTGGTGGCTTGAGCGGCCAAGGAAACACCGTTAATGGTGGCCGTGTTAGATGAGTATGAAGCACTATCGGCACGAACAACGTTATAGGCAGAAGCAACAGCACCATGAACATGGCTGTTTGAATTAATCGCGTCAGCAATAACCGCTGCGTTACGACCGGCTGTGCCATCAGTTGCCGGTGAGACAAGGCCTGTCGCATCATGCGTCGCACCCTGATATGTATAGGCAGAAGCGTCAAAATCGGCAGATGCCCAGTTTTCGCCATTGATTTTTACATCAGTCGCAGCAATGTCAGCCAAAATTTCTGCACGTGCAGATGTAATGGTTGACGCAGTTGCCGAGCTGCCAATGCCAAGCGATGACACGTCAGTGTTTTCCAAAGCAAGGCTCAAAACATCACTGGCATGAATACCGACTTGAAAGCTTACACTGCCGCGTGAGCCGTCAAGCAGATTCACATTGTTGAAATTGGTTTTGCTGGCAATCGAGTCAATTTCTGCTGACAGTGAGTCAACCTCGGCCTGAATGGCCAAACGGTCGGTCGAGTTCAGCGTGCTGTTACCGGCCTGAACAGCCAGTTCACGAATGCGTTGCAGAATATTTTCAATCTCACCCAAAGCACCTTGTGCGGTTTGGGTCAGCGAAACAGCGTCATTGCTGTTGCGGATAGCGACATCCAGACTGCGAATCTGGGCTTCCATTTTGGAAGCAATGGCGGAACCCGCTGCGTCATCGGCGGCCGAATTAATACGGAAGCCGGTTGACAATTGCTCCATAGCGTCCTTCATGGTGCGCGTATGCTTTTCCATGCTGGCTTGGGACGTCAAAGCAGCAATATTGGTGTTTATGCTGGTCATCTAAAACTCCTCTAGTTTGACTTCACAAGCCTTCTCAAGCCTGCACAGTCAAAAACGACCGGCTGGAAAAATGTTTAGGTTTTTCGGCAGTTTTTTTTCATTGGGCAGAAAAAACTTTTCTTGCCATTTTTCATCAGTTTGGCACGGCGATTGCAATTTTCCACCGAGTAGGAGTTTGTTGAAAGCCGTGTGAGGAACAGATGAGCAAAATCAACACCGATATGAGGGCGCTTAATTCGCTTTACCACCTGAATCGCAATATTCAGGGCATGGATCAGGCGATGGAGCGTATTGCTTCGGGCAAGCGGATTAACAAGGGCGGAGACGATGCTGCGGGTGCAGCGATTGTTAATCACATGACGTCGCAAATCAAAGGTTTGGAAGTTGCCATTCGCAATTCCGCCGATGCGATTTCACTGGCACAGACCGCGGAAGGCGCGCTGATTGAGGTCAGCTCAGTCTTGCAACGTATCCGCGAATTGTCGGTTCAATCGGCCAATGGCACTTATGACGGCGCCGACCGGCAGGCTTTGAATGCCGAAGTCGTGCAATTGCAAAATGAATTGCAACGGATTGCCGAAACCACTTATTTCAATGATACGCGCCTGCTCAACGGTAATTTTCAGGACACGAATTTCCAAATCGGCCATCATGATGCCCATTCGCACACTTTGACCATTGAAGATGTGCGCCCCGGTGCGCTGGGTGAATATACGCTGCAAACAAGCCAGGCCGCGATTATTGATGACGGCTCCGCCGATGCCGATGGGGATGGTATTGGTGCTGACCCGTCAGCCGCCACACCGTCAGCAGGTGCAACTTCTGCGGCAAATGCCACCAGTCGCGTGATTGAAGCCGAAGATTTGACCATTTACGGCCATGTTGGCAGTGCGGTGATTGACGTGAAAGCCGGTCATACCGCCAAGGAAATCGCTGATTTGGTCAATGCCAAAGAAAACCAGACAGGTGTGCGGGCGACCGCCGAAACCCGCGTCAAAGTCAGCTTTGTCAAGCCGACCAATGCGCTGACCGATACCATGTCCTTTAATTTATATGGCATGGATGGCGTCGCCGCTGACGTAACAGCGACAATTGCATTCGGCAGCACTGCCGGTAGCGGCACAAGTTCCGATTTGACCAATTTGCGCAATGCGATCAACTCAAAAAGCGGCACAACGGGTGTAACCGCCTCAATTGCCGATGACAAACAAAGTCTGATTCTGACCTCGGTTGACGGCTATGACATTGTGATTGAGAATTTTGATGTCGCCACTGTCGTGGATGCTGACACTACTGCTGTCAATCCCATGCTGCGGATGATTGCTGTCGATGAAGATGGCACGGAAACCGGCACAGCGGTCAATCTGCATGATGGCTCGCATGATGCCGATGCGGCAGACAGCAGCCGCATTACCGGCCAGGTGACGTTCCATGCACCGGAAATCTTCTCCGTGCATACAGCAGCCGATGGCACAGCCGGCGGTGGTCTGTTTCAGGCAGCACCGGGCGCTGCCAATCTCGACAGCATGTCCTCAATGGACATTCTGACCGTCGATAATGCCAAGAAAATGCTGGGCATTGTGGATGGTGCGCTCAAACGTATCGACGCCGAAAGGGGTGATTTGGGTGCCACCATGAACCGTATGCAATATACGATAAATAATATCTCCAATATCATTATGAACACCAAAGCCGCGCGCAGCCGCATTGAAGACAGCGATATTGCTGTGGAGACAGCCAATCTGACCAAGGCTCAAGTGCTGCAACAGGCAGCCCAGGCCATGCTGGCGCAGGCCAACCAGACAGCTCAATCGGTTCTGTCTCTCCTACAGTAATTGCCGGAACCGACCACAGAAGCGGCGTCCAATCCTCCCCCTGGGCGCCGCTTCAATTTTATTCGGTTTCCTTTTGAGCGGCCAAGCGCCCAAACCATCCATTGATTTGCCAAAAATAAAACCGCCGCACCGCATGGGTGCGACGGCTTCACTGGTCATATATGGGGCGCTCTAACGCAGATAATCAAACAGGCTTTGCTGGCCAATCTTGGAAAATGCCTGCTGCGCGGCATCGCGGCTGACCAACATGGATTGCAATTCGGTTATCAGCGCCGCCAAATCTGCCTCGCCAATATCGGCCACTTCTTCCGAAACAGCCATTTGCCGTTTGGCAATCACTTCCATTTGCCGGTCTGCTTTATTGATTTGCGCGCCGAGAAAGGCTTTTTGGGTGCTTAAATGGTCAATCGCCACGTCCAAATCTTCCGACAGGCCGCCAATCAGCAAATCATTATCGCCCAAACGCCGCGCAATGCCAATTTCCGCACCACTGCCGTCAATTGTCGCAAAGTCAACTGTTGGCGGGCTGGTGTCATTAATCAGGCCGACATTTTCGATTTCAATATCTTTCATCAAAATCATGCCGTTTTCTTCATCCGACAGCATCACTCGGCCACTGGCCGAGTCATAATTGGCAATAATCCCTGTTGAGGCGGTTTGCAGATTTATCGCATCGACCAAATCATCATATTTGCCATCGGCAATGGAAACGCTGATACGCTCACTGCCCCGGCTGCCCTGCAACTGAAACGCCCAATTTTGCGGGTCTTTTGACACATTGAAAGTCAGAGCCGCCGTCGCCCGCGCCGAGCCTTCCACGCTCAACGCATTGGCCGGGTCAATTGCTGCCATAGCGGCATCAAGCATGGCAAACAGGCCCTTTTGACCTTGCGGCGTCTGCACACGCTCAAACACTGTGCCGCCATCAAGGCTGGTGGCGACTGTCATATTTTCCGAAATCTGCAAGGCCGAAAGGCCGCGGTCACCGGCATAGCTGATTTGACCATCGGCGCTCATGGTAAAGGCGCTGTCATTGCTGCGAAAACCGGCAAACAGGCTTTGGCCTTGCGCGTCGCGCGTATTGGCTATCTCAAACATCACCTGACGCAACTCTTCGGCTTCGGCCAGCAGCGCGCGGCGGTCAGCCGGCCCGTAAGAACCATTGGCCGCCTGCACCGACAATTCGGTGATGCGGGTCAAAACATTTATGCCCTCTTGCAGCGCGCCATCGGCCAATGTCAGTCGGCGTTTGGCAGCATCAATATTGGTCTCATAGCGGCCAAGCAGATTTTGCTGCTCCTTGGCGGCGGATAATTGCACGGCAGCAACCGGGTCATCCGAGGCTTTCAGTATATTTTGGCCGGAGGCGATTTTCTCCTGAACCGTCTGCACATCCTTGTTGATTTTGGCAAACTGCTCGACCTGCCGGTCATTGAAAAATTTGGTGCTGACCTGCATGGCTCACTCCTATATCACATCCATCAAAGTCTGGAATAATTCTCTGGCGGTTGACAAAACCCGCGCTGACGCCTGATAGGCTTGCTGATATTCAAGCAATGCTGCCGCCTCGGCATCAAGATTGACACCGGTAAACGACATTTCCGCCTCAAGTGCAGCATCGCGTCCGGCCTCCGCTGCTTCGAGCGCCACATCATTGGCGCGCACCGAAGCGCCGACCCGGGTCAATGTGCTGTTGAAAATATCCTGAAAACCGCCGGAAAAATCGCCGTCCACATTGGCTTGTTGCAGGGCAATCAGCGCATTGATATTGCTCGCATCGCCGGTTGCGCCATCATTGTCGAGAATATGGAACACATCATTTTCAACCGCTTGGCCGACAAGCTGTATCTCGAAATCCGCATAGCGCGCTTGCCCATTATCATCAAGCAGGCGGGTCGCCAGCGAATGACCGGTCGCCGCGTCTATAATCTCAATTTTGGAGCCGCTGGCGTCACTGACCAATATATCCAATTCAACCGGCATATTGACCGGCGGGGCGATGTCATAGGCGGCCGATAATTTGCGCGCACCACCGCCATTGACCAAGACAATCAAATCCTCATTCGGCAAATCGGTCAGTGTGATGCGTTGCTCGGCAATACTGTCGGCAGAGGCGGTGATCTGCACCGGCGTATTGGCTTGACCGATAATGTCAATTTTATCGCCCTTGACCAGCAAGCCGACGCCTGCGGTTTTGAAACCCAGCGCATCGGCATCGGCGCTGGCCGAAAGGGTTAACGGGCCGGTATCATCATCATAGGTAAAGCTCAACCTGCCCTGCCCGCCATTGACGCCCGACCAGGCCACGCTCAAGCCCGCCGGCAATTGGCTGGTATCCAATGTGCCATCGGCGGCAATATCAAGCTGGCCCGCGACACCGCCGAAAGAAAGTGTCAGCGTGCGCGCGCCGCCGGCAACGGTAATATCCGTGCCGGTCAACCGCTTGGTTGCGGTGTCAAGCCCGAAACGTTGTGCCGCGTCCTCATTGCCATTGACGGTTACATTGTCCGGCACGGAAAAATGCGCCGCGTTCAATGTCCCGCCGGAGGTGATTTGCAAATAGCCATCACTGTCGAAAAACGCCCGCACGCGGCCTGCTTCGCCACCCGAAACAATGATTTCGCCATCGCTCATAGTCAGGCGATAGGTTTCACCATCCAGCGCCACCCGCACACTGTCGCCCTCAACCGGTCGGTTGGCCTCGGCTATCGCCGTTTGGCCGGTCATGGAAGCAGCAGGTGCTTGCCCGCGCAGCGCATTGGCCAGTGCCGCGCTGACCGAAGCGGCTGTCAATTCGGGCAATGTGCCGGTCGCAACGGAAGCGGTTATATCGGCCAGACCGCCCGTGCGGGTCAGGTTGAGACTGTAGCTGCCTGAAGCCGCACTGGCGCGCAATTGCTCATTATCGGCAATATCGCCATCGGCCTGGCCATTCACATTAAAGCCCACTGTCTTGATTGTGCCGTCAATATTATTGTCCAGCGTCACCAGACCGCCGGAAAACGGGTCGGCGGCGCTGTCCACCAGACCATTGCCGTCATTATAGGAAAAGCTGTCGCGCGACAAAAGCGTCAGCGTGCCGCCAAAGCGCGCAGCATCAAATGTGCTGACCCCATCATTGAAATTCAGGGCATTGCCGAGCAAATCGCCACGGCGGCTGAGCAATTGCGCGTCAAAAGCCGGCGTGCCGGATGTGATAACCGAAAACAGCATGTCATGGCCGTCTTCTTGCAACAGCACAATGCGGTCACCACCGGCGGTCAATTCGGCCCGCACGCCGGTTTTTGGTGTCGCGGTGTTAAAAGCCTCAACAAGCCCGCTCAAATTATTCGGCGTAATATCGGCGCGTATCAATACCGGTTCATCATTGGCACTTTCCAGATTAAGGCTGAATGTGCCGGAACCGGCAAATCCGGACAGCAAGACCCGCGTTTCGCTGAGCGCCTGAATCCCCAATGGCGCCAGTGCTTCGTTCATTTTACCGGCCGCAAAACCGGCTGACGCCCCGGCTGGCACGGCGAAAGAGGCATTGCGCCCATTGGCGAGGTTGACGGCGACATTATAGCTGTCGGTCGCGCTGTCGGCCACCGCACCGGTGCTGCCAATCGCAACCGGCGCAGCGCCGTCACCGCCAATATCAACTCTGTGCTGGCTGGCCGCATTGGACACGCTCAGCCCCATGCCGCGATAAGCACCATTATTGCCATTCAGCGTTTCGGCTCGATAGCTGGCTTGGGATGAAAAACCATTTGCCGTGGTCAGGAAGTCGGTAATTTCAGTTGTGGTCAGGGGCATGCCGGCAATATGGCGCCCTTCACGGGTGAAAATATGAATATCGGAAGCAGCGTCAGCAGCCGTCACCCGCGCCGCCTCATTGCCGCCGCCATAGCTGATTTGCGAGGCCGCCAGAAATTCGCCGACCGATGCGCTGACGGTGAGCGAGGAGCCGCGCCCGCTTGAAAACAGCCCCAAATCGACCAGCGATTTACCGCCCGCCGTGCGAATGGCCCCGCTATTGAGCGCATCGCTTATCTCGCCCATATCCTCCCAGCCCTCATCGGCACCGGCAGAAGGAAATATGGTTGCGTAAGCGAGGTCGAAATCATGCGTCCCATCATTGCCCGTGCCGGACAGCACCAGCCGCAGGCTCGGCGCTTCATTGATTTGTGACAGGCTGACATCAAACCCGGCAGTCGCTTGTTGACGAAACGAACTAAGCTGAACATTTTGCGCACCTGCCGGAATGGCCGCCACCACCCCGTCGCGCAAAAATGAGGTGGCATAGACCGGCGAGTCGCCATTGCGCAAAATCGCATCAATGCTTGTCGGGCTTTGCGGCGCTTCCGGCGTGACTTTGCGCAGGCTGAGCTGCGCGTCGCTTTCATTGGCGACATCCTGCATGACCGATTGGGCCGCCGTGGCGGCGAAATCTTGCGGCCTTGTCAGCAAAAAGCTCATATTGGCAGCCGCGCCGCGCACCGGGTCAAGCGTCAAGCTATCGCCATTTTGCGGCGCACCGGACAGGGACAGGGTAAAACCGGCACCCGCATATTGCCCCGCCCCAAGGCTGCGAAATTCGGTATTTTCAGTCACCGACACCCATTGATTATCCTTTTCGCGGAATACCAGCTCAATGGGTTGGCGAGGCAAGGCTGACGGGTCTGAAACAGTGACTTCGCTGACCACATCGCCGCGATTGGTATTGCCCGGCATGAGTTGGAAACCACTGGCCGAAAACATATCGCCGCCCGCCTGCCCTTCCATTGTCAGACCGGCGCGATGCTGGCTGTTCATTTCCTGCACCAAGACTGTCGCCAGATAATCAATCTCGCGCATGATTTCTGTGGTGAAGCCAAACGCGTCAATCGCCCCGGCCACCACGCCCTTGGTCACTTGATTGGTGCTTGTGCCTGTGCCGTTGGAAATTACCGATAGTTGCAAATTATCGCCACGGTCGAGCAATTGCAGGCTGTTGGCATTGGTCGCATTGACCAAATCCGGCCCGGCGCCGGTGGAACCAAGCTTGACATGGGCGGTGCCGCGACCGGAAAAATCGACCGTGATTTCGCTCAGCTTGGCAATATCGGAAATCAGCCGGTCGCGCAAATCAAGCAGCGAATTGGGCGCGGAGCCGCTTTGGCCGGAAGACAAAAGACGGCCATTCACCTCGGCCAATTGCGTCGCCAGCATATTGACCGCGCCCGCCGCATCATTGGCTTGGGTCTGCGCGCCGCGCCGAATGGCGTCCAATTGCTGTGACAGGCTGACAAAACGGTCGGCCAAAGCGCGGCCTTCTTCCACCGCAAGCTGGCGCGGCGGTATCGCCCCCGGCGCTGCTGATATATCCTGCAAACTGCTGAAAAACCGACCAATTTGGCTGCCCAAATCAGCGTCTGACGGCAGCAGCGTGTTTTCCACTTCCTGCATCAGTGTCAGCAAATTATCGACCCGCTGATATTCGGCTGAAGTTATATTGCTGCGGCCAAGCAAATAAGCGTCAAAAGAACGGCGGATATTTTCGACCCGCACCCCAAGCCCGGCCTGGCTGGCAATACTGGTTATGCCGCCTTGCGTGGCGGTGATTTCCTGCAAATCGGCAGCGCGGCGTTTATAGCTGTCATTATTGATATTGGCGATATTCTGGCCGGTCACAGCCAGTGCCTGGCGATAGCTTTCAACGCCGCTTTTACCTATGTCGAACAGACTGGCCATGTTCTAGTCTTTCGCCTGCTTGACCGGCATCAGCCCATTACCATTAGCCATACCGCCACCCACACGTCGGCGCGTGCCATTGCCACCCAATTGCTGCACCAGTGCTTCGGCAATACCAAGGCTGGTGGTATCGGCCATTTTCTGGGCATATTCATCATCCAGCATGGAGCGGAAGGTTTCATTGCCGCTGCCGCCAAATAACTCATCGGCCAGCTTGGTTTTGCGCGCCTGTTCCAACATTTGCTTGACGAATAAGGCCTCAAATTGTTCGGCCACGGCGCGCAATTCGCGTGCTTCGGCGTCTTTTTTCGCCTGCGCAATGTCAGCCTCGGACAGCTTACCCGAAAGCGCAAAAGCCGCCCCCTGGGCGGTTGCATTTATCGGCAATGGCAGTTTTGCGTCCATATCAGCCCCTAAATAACCACCAGTTCCGCCCGCAAGGCACCCGAGCGCCGCAAAGCTTCCAATATGGCCACCAAATCGGCCGGTGACGCGCCGACCGCATTTATCGCATCAACAATGTCGGACAGTTCGACGCCGGGGTCGAAAATAAAGGCCGGCGACAATTCTTCCTCGACTTCAATATCGGTGCGCGGCGTTTCCACCGCCCCGCCCGGCACAGCAGCGATTTGATTGTCATTGCCGATAATCGCATCAACCGGTGTGACCGCGGTATCCTCATTCACCTTGACCGTCAGCGAGCCATGGGTGACGGCAGCCGGGGTGACGCGCACATCGCCGCCAATTACCACAGTGCCGGTGCGCGAATTGACCACAACTTTGGCAGCAGGCCGCGCCGGATCGACATCGATATTTTCCAAAATCCCCATAAAGGCGACACGCTGGGCGCGGTCTTCCGGCGCATTGACGCGCACCGAAGTGGCATCCAATGGCGTGGCAATCGGGTCGCCGATAAATTCATTTATCGCCTCAGCAACGCGGGTTGCCGTGCTGAAATCACCTTGGTGCAGATTGAACACCATATGGTCATTGTTCAAAAACGGCGTCTCAACCATGCGCTCAACCGACGCCCCGCGCGGGATACGCCCAACAGTCGGCACATTGACCACCAGTGAGGAGCCGTCACCACCCTCAACGCCGAGACCGCCAACCAGCAAATTACCCTGCGCCATGGCATAGGTTTCGCCGTCAGCGCCGAGCAAGGGCGTCATCAGCAGCGTGCCGCCGCGCAATGATTTGGCTTCACCCAATGTCGAAACCGTTACATCGGTTGTCTGACCGGGCTTCATGAAAGGCGGCAATTCCGCTGTCACCATAACGGCGGCGGCATTTTTACCCTTAATGCCGGCAAGGCTGGTCGATTGACCGAATTGCGACACAATGGATTGTATCGTCTGCAAAGTCAGGCGCGTATTGCCGTCGCCTGTGCCGTTCAGACCCACCACAATGCCATAGCCGACAAGCTGGTTGGAACGCACACCGGCCAGCGAGGCCAAATCTTTCAACCGGTCGGCACGCACGGGCGCGGCGGTTATAAAACTCGCAACCAGCAAAAAGCAGATAAGGAAACGGCCCATATTATCCCCCTAAAATGGTGACACGGTGCGCAACAGCTTGGACAGCCAGCCCATGCGACCGGTATCGGCAATATCGCCAGCGCCGGTATAGTTGATTTCCGCATCGGCAATTTTCGACGACAGCACAACATTATCGGCCGAAATATCTTCCGGCCGAACAATGCCGCGCACACGCACATATTCATTGCCATTATTGAGGGTCAGCATTTTCTGGCCCATAATTTCAAGATTGCCATTGGCAAAAACCCGCACCACACTCACCGATAAGCGACCGGTGAATGAATTGGATTGCGAGGCCTGCCCGGTTCCGGCAAAGCTCTGCTCGGCCTGACCGCCCAGCGAATAATTTGAGAAACGGTCATTGTCGAACGGGATATTATTGACGGTAAAGCCATATTCGTCTGACCGGCTGGTCGCCGTGCTTTGCGATTTGCTGGCGGCAAAGGATTCGGTAAAGGCCACGGTCAGCAAGTCACCGACCATGCGCGCGCGCTGGTCGGTGGTGAACAGGCCGGTTTTGGAATGGGCGTTGAAAATCGCCCCGGTCGGATTGCCCTTTTGCATGGCCGGCACAATGGCTTCATAAATCGGATGAAACTCGGCACTTTTGCGATTTTCCACATAGGTGCTGCAACCGCCCGCCATCAGACCGGAAAGCGCAACCATTATGACAAAATTAAACTTGCTGGCCATGACCGTCCCGGTGATTAGAGATTATTGGCGATAAAGCGCAACATCTCATCGACTGACATGATGGCTTTTGAACTCACCTCATAGGCGCGCTGGGTTTCAATCATATCGACCAATTCCTGCACGACATTGACATTGGAGCTTTCCAGCGCACCCTGCACCAGCTTGCCGAAACCCTGCTCAAGCGGATTGGCAATCACCGGCGGGCCACTGGCATCGGTCTCAACCAGCATATTTTCACCAATTGGCTGCAAGCCCGGCAGATTGGTGAAATTGGCAAGCGTCAACTGGCCGATTTCTTCAGCCGCATTATTTGCACCAATCGTCACGCTGACATTGCCGGAAGCGGAAATGTTAATGCTGGTGACGCCTTCGGGAATCTGGATTTCCGGCTGCACGACATAACCGCTTGGCGTTGTCAGAACACCTTCTTCATTGCGCGACAGCGCGCCGCTGCGTGTATAGGCAATCCGTCCATCCGGCATTAAAACCTGAAAAAAGCCTGCCCCTTCAACCGCCAAATCAAGCGCGTTTTCGGTCATGACAAGGCTGCCTTGCGTATGCATTTTCTCGGTCGCCACAATGCGTGTGCCGGTACCGATGGAAAAGGCCGAAGTCAGATTGGTCTCCGCCGAAGTTTGCTCACCGGCAAAGCGACGCACCTGATACAAAAGCGACTCGAAATTGGCGCGGTCTTTTTTGAAGCCGGTCGTGTTCACATTGGACAGGTTGTTGGCAATAATTTGCATTCGTGTTTGTTGGGCGTTGAGGCCGGATTTGGCTACATGCATGGCGCTGGCGGTCATTTTTGTCTCCTGTCAAAAATCGTTACAGCAAGATTGCAAGCCCTATGCCAAAGCCTGCAAAGCCGCATAAATCTCCCGAAAAAAGCACAAAAAAACAGGCCGCATCGGGCCTGTTTTCAAATGCCAAAATAGGCGTGATATTGGTTAATTGGGCATGCGCAAGACACTGGTGCCAGCTTCGTCAATTTCCTTGGCAACGGAAATCATCCGCACATTCAGCTCAAATGTGCGCTGGCGCTGCATGTTTTCAATGAGTTCCTGCACTGTATTGACATTACTGCCTTCGAGATAGCCCTGCACCATGCGGGTTTCCTGATCAATTTCTGGAATGCCGCCATCGCGCAAGCGAATATGGCCATCGGGAAACTTTTTCAAATCAGCATTTGTCGCCAATGTTGTGCCGATTTGGGCAATTTCTTCCAGCACGCCCGGCTCACCTTCAAGCGGTTCAATGCTGACAAGCCCGTCTTCACCGACAACAAGCTCGCGATGCGGCGGCAAAACAATCGGCTGCAAACCATCATTGAGCAATATATTGCCGGCGCCATCAATCATCTGGCCGTCCGGGTTTATCCGAAAATCACCGCGTCGGGACAAAGCTGCCCCCTCCCCGCTAAGCGGCTGGATAATAAAAAAGCCGGGGCCGGAAACGGAAATATCGGTCGGTTGCTCTGTATAATCGAGATGGCCCGCCTCACGCGAAAACCGGTTCATACCGGCGCGAATGGAATAGGCGCGGGTTTCAAATTCTTCGATTGCCGCCAGAAACCCGGTGCCGACTTCTTTCGGCTCAATGTCGCGGCGAAAGCCCGGCACGGTTGCATTGGCCAGATTATTGGAGCGGATAACATTGTCTTCCTGCGCATATTGAATTGTATTCAGCGCGGTAAATATCAGCCTATCCATAATCTGTTCCCCCGTCCTTCAGCAACCCTGCCGAGCCTATTGCCGCATTCCACTTACATGCGGATGTTAATAATGGTCTGCGTCAGCGTTGTTGTGGTCTCAATCGCCTTGGCCGATGCCTGGAAGTTCCTTTGCGCGGTAATCAGATTCACCAATTCCTCGGTGATATCGACATTTGACCGCTCCAGCGAACCCGACAAAATGTTACCAAAGCCTTCCGAGCCGGCCTCACCAACCTGGGGCGTGCCGGAAACAGCTGTTTCCACATAGGTCGCATTACCAATCTGCTTCAAACCGTTTTGGTTGTTAAAATTGGCAATCACGATTTTGCCAAGCGGGTTGTTCTGACCATTTGTATAGTTGGCGCGGATTGTGCCGGACGCATCAATTTCCAGACCATCCAGACGACCGGATGTGAAACCATCCTGATTAACCGCGACAACCGAGAAAGGCTGGGCGAACTGGGTGGAAGCGGAAAAGTCAATATCCAAGGCAATCGAGACGCCCTCTTCCTGCTTTTCATAATGCACTTTATTGCGCGGGCTGACCAATGTCCCTGTTTTGTCGAAAGTCAGCTCGCCTTCATCAATATAAAGCGGGAAATAACCTTCCACCAAATTGGCCGGTGGTGATTCCACCACTTCGCCTTCAGCATTTACATAAAGGGCCACGCCATCCTTATTGGTCGCTTGCACCAGATTGAAGATTTGCGGGATAGAGCCGACACCCAAAGGCACATCATCAAGACCAAGCTTGGCGCTGCCATTCACCTTAATGGTCGAATTATTGCCGCGCGTGCCGGTGGTGAAGACGAAATTATTGCTCTCTGAATTATAATCAACCGTCACACCGCCGACCACTTTGCCGGTAACCGGGTCTTCAATCTGGTTGATACGCTCTTCCAAGGCGGAAGCCAAAGTAGAGCCAACATAAGAGCCGCCCGGCACGGTGATGATGCCGCTAATGCCGTCAACCGATACGTTAAAGATATTCTCGCCAATCTGGCTCGACAGCGTAAACACTTGCGACAAATCTTCCTGCGCAGGTGTGCTGGTTGCTGTGGCCGGCAGAGAAGCCAGACCTCGCCCATTGGTGAAAATAATATCGGTTTTGGTTGCGCCAACCCCCATAAGCTGATTGTCGCCCGTGCCAATTGTGCGCTCGGTCAAATCGAAAGAGGCATTGACCACGCTGCCATCGACATCAGAAATGCTGTAACGGCCAACCTGGATGTTGGAGGCACGCTGGCCGGTATCCACACCAAGCGCGCCATTGGCGGAAATTTGCTCGCCTGTGCTGCCACTCAAATAGCTGAATGTCTTGGTGTCACTATTATATTCAACCTGAATGCCATAACGCTTGTCATTGAGCTGAATTTCTTCGCCATCAGCGACAAGGGTTTCGGCATTGAGAACCTGCCCACCGCGAATAAGCACGGTTGAAGCATCTTCCTCGGCAGGAATACCCAAATTATTGGTCACATCGGCCGCTTCCGAGCCGTAAATCTCGAAAGAGTTGAAATTCGGCTCTGTGCCAGTGCCAAGGCTTGTCCGGTCAACCTGGAATTGCAGACGCTGTTCGAGATTGTCATAGGCCACGGTAATGGGCGGGTTTTTCTCATCAACCCAGTCCGACGTCGTGGTCAAAGCCGACAGTCCAAGGCTGGCCTTGGTGTCAATTGCATCGCCATTATCATCGGTGAAAGACAAAACTTCATCGCCCACTGTCAAAATACCGGCCGCACCGGTAATGGTGGAGACTTCGCTATTGGTATATTTATGTTTGGCAGCCGAGGTTTCGCGCAAGATGATTTTCTTGCTTGAGAAATTATCCAATGCGCCTTCAAACACATTGTCAGCCCCTTCAAAAAACGCCTCAACCGTGCTGGACTCATCGCTCAGCACATAGGCGGTCGTGCTGGCAATATCAAAGCCCGTATCAGGCAGGCCAAGGCCGGTTGTGTTAATGGTGATTGAACCTGTATTGACATTGGAAATCTGGAAACTGCGACCATTCAAGAAAGACGCATTGGCCTCGGTGAAATTACCGGCAATCTGAATAGTCTCACCCGCCGTCAGACCTGTTGTATTGGCCAGATTGACGGTCAGCGTGTTTTGCGTGGCGTCATAGCGGATCGTGTTGCCAGCGACGGCTGCCACCTGTTTCTGGTCATCATAGACTTTCAGGCTGGGGCGTTCACCATAGAAGGAATAGACAAGAAATTTTTCATTTTCTGTCACCGCACCGGGATCACCGGCATCGACATAGCTGTCCAATGTGCGATGTTCGAGATTGAAAATCTGCGTTTGCTCAAGAATATTGCCAATCTGGCTGCCGCTGGAGCGGGCAAAAAGCTGGCCCGTATTACCGAAATTAAACGCACTTTGATTGGTCGTGTTAAGCGTGTCATTCGTATTGACGATAAACTGGTTCATCGCCTTATTGATACGCGCTTGCGTGTGTGCCAGAAATTGTTCGCGGGTAAAGTCGGGCGACGCACCGGAAAGGTCAATGCCCTCAATATCGGTCACATAGCTTTGACCAAGCAAGTCAACCGAAATGGCCGTGCCGGCCAGTTCTTTCAAGCTTGACGTCGTGCCGTCCGAATTCAACCGGCTCAAATTAATGTTAATCTCATTGTCAACATTCTGCACAATTTGGATTTTCTTGTCATCGCCATAAGCCGAATTAATGGCGCGCTGCACTTCCACAGCCAAATCGGCCGCATTATATGTGCCGGGGCGAATATCAATACTGACCGGACGGTCGCCATCATCAACATTTATCAGCAGGAAATCCTTGCCCCAATAAATATCATTGGCCGAACCGGCCTCGCGGGTCGATTTGAATTGCATCGGGTCAGTGACGATTTCAACAAGCCGGTCACCCTCATCGCCAAAGTCAAAGGCTGTCGCCTCACTTTGAATCCGCGCCGGCTGGCTGTCCACTTTCTGTTGCAGGTCATCGAGCTTGTAAAGCGCGGAACCCTTCCCTTCAAGGAAGTAATTATCATCCGGCACGCTGGTTGTTTGAGCGCCGAAACGGTCAATAAATATCCGATTGCCCGCATCATCAACCGCCTTCACCAAATCCGGGTCGATAATCTTGTCACCAATCACCAAACGCGTGTCATATTTATTGGTCGGGTCATCAGCCGAAGTTGTCTGCGTTTTGATGAAGTAAATCGTGGCAATGGTCGGATTACCCAAATCATCAAAGATTGTGATGGATGTTGAATTGGTGAATGTGTCCGGATTATCCGGATTAAACGCATAGCCATCGGCAAATTGCGGCTTGTCAGTGACCACTTCAGAGTCAGCAGGCAAGTTCACGCCGAGCGAAATATTGGCTGTCGCTTGCGGGTCACCGGAAGTCACCGGCAATTGCAATGGCACGGCGCTGTCAAGGTCTTTGGCGGTCACGGAGCCGTCATCATTCACCGGATAGACCAGCAAGAACTGACCGGCTGAGTCCACCACATAACGGTCATTATTCACATTCAATGAACCGTTACGTGTGTAAACTTCCTGCGCCGAGGTCAGCGACGGTTTCAGGGCAAAAAAGCCCTGGCCGGAAATGGCAAGGTCAAGCGCGTTCAGCGAGGACACGATATTACCTTGCGTGAACTGCTGCTTAATGCCCTTCAAAATCGTGCCCGAACCAATCGACGAAGATGAGTTCTGCAATGGTGATGTCGCGAAAATATCACCAAATTCCGCACGGCTCCGCTTAAAGCCGGTCGTACCAACGTTGGCGATATTGTTCGAGGTGGCCGAAATATCGGCCTGCGAACCATTCAATCCTGTCAGCGCTGTATAAAACGACATTGATTACTCCATCCAAATCAAAAGGCTAAAATCTATTTTCTGAACCGACGAATATCGGCGGCGGCAATTTCCCCGTAATCGCGCACATCAAGCACAACCCCGCGAACCGGGTCGGCGGTGGAAGCGGCCAGCACTTCGGCGAAAACGGAAGAGGATACGGATTGCATGCCCTGGCCGCTATCGGCATAGGCTTCAATGCGCAAAGGCGCGTCGCCAGCGGCAATGTCTTCGGGAATATTTTCCCATGAGAAGCCGGTCAAGCCGCGCCCTTGCGGGCCAAGGTCAGCGACATGGACAACTTCGCCATTGGCGTCGGAAAACACAATATTGGTCGCGGTAGAGGCTGCCGGCAAATCGACAATGCCATGAATGGCGCGATTTTCATCAGGCCGCGCCGTATTGCCCGGCACCAGCACCGAGCTGCCGAGCATATTGGTCGCGGTCGCCAGACGGAACTCAGCAATCTGACCGGAAATATCATTCAGCGACTGGCCCATTTCCGTAATGCCGGTCACGGTCGAAAACTGCGCCATTTGCGCGATAAATTCGGCGTTTTCCATCGGCGCAAACGGGTCTTGATTTTGCAATTGCGTGGTCATCAGCTTCAAGAAATCCGCTTGGCCGAGCGTATCCTTGCTGGCCGGCTTTTCATCCTGCCGATTGACCCCGATTTTATCGAGAATGGCGTTCAAAGACTGGTTATTGTCAATGCTTGTCATGGTTTAATTCCAATTCCGTTGCTCTATTTGCCCATATTGATTGTGCGCATCATCAGCGCGCGCATTGTGGTGACGACTTCGATATTGTTCTGGTATTGCCGATTGGCATCCATCATATCGACCATTTCCTCTTGCGGCTCGACCGCTGCCAAATAGACAAAACCATTGCCATCGGCTTTCGGGTGGTCGGGCATGAAAGTGCGCTCCGGCTCGCGGTTCAGCGTCACAATTTCCTGCGTGTCCATTGTTGACAGGCCGGTTTTTTCGAATTGCGCGGCATATTTTGACTGAAACACCGGACGGATGGCGCGAAATGCCTCATCGGGCGACCCGGCCATGCTGCCGGCATTGGCCAGATTGGTAGCGATTGTGTTCAACCGCACCATTTGTGACGCCATGGCGCGCCCGGCCACATCAAATATATTATTGATATTCCCGTTCTTATTCATCACTCTCCCCGTATCGCACTGCGCAGACCATTAATCCGCGCATTGAGGAAATTGAGGCTGGTTTGGTAGCGCATCACATTTTCGGAAAACTGCATTTGCTCTATCGCCAGCTCAACCGTATTGCCGTCATAAGAGGGGTTAAGCGGCACACGATATTGCATGTCGCGCATGCCGACAGGGCGCGCGGCGGGAATATGCTGCTTATTGGTGGTGGTCAGGGGGCCGGTCGGGTCGAGCTTTTCGGCAGCGCGGGCAAAGTCAAAATCACGCGCTTTGAAATTGGGGGTTGCCGCATTGGCGATATTGGAGGCCAATATATTATTGCGGCGCGAGCGCAGACCCAATACCGACGCCTGAAACCCGAGATGATCAGAAAACCGATCCATTGTTCAACCCTTCAAAACCGACCGAAAAATTCATTGAAAAACCGGCCCATTGGTCTGGAAATTGCAAATTGGATGCCAAACCGATGATGGAGACCAAAAAATGAGTATGCTGGATAAAGATGCCGGTCTGGCGCCAAGGCGCGGCATGGTGCGCCGCCTGTCGCCTGAAATTACCGAATTGCGCGACAAAATTATCGAGCGTTTTGATGGCAAGCCCTTAAATGAGATTGCCGAATTTGTTCAAAAAGTGCTGGCGACCGAACAGAATGAAACGCGCCGCATCGCCGCTTTGGCCGCGCGGGTTGTGATTATCCGTAATCATATCAATAATTTGGCCGGCATTGAACCGGCGGTGACAAGCAAAGGGCAGAAGAAAAAACAAGCCCAAGAGGAGGAAGGCAATCCGAATGTGATTGTCGCCCATGGCGGCATGAGCAGCGAAATCCGCCCCGGCATGAAACGTGTCCGCATTATTGAAGATGCCGAGGTTTACGGCTTTCAATTTCCCGCCGGCGTTATCGTCGATGTGAAGGAAGAAGACGCAGAGCGTTTGCTTGAGGCCAATAAGGCTGAGCTGACCGATAAGGATATTACCGGTGATGATGTCGCCGAGGGCGAAGTGACGGCGGTTGAAATCCGCGACAATAACGACGCCGAAGCGGAAGATGATGCTGAAGAAGCCGCCGAAGAAGATGCCGCCGAAGCGGGAGAAGACGCTGAAGAAGAAGACGCTGAAGAAGAAGATGCTGACGAAGAAGATGCTGACGAAGAAGATGCTGACGAAGAAGACGCTGAAGAAGACACTGAAGAAGAAGCTGAAGAAGAAGCTGAAGAAGAAGATGCTGAAGAAGACGCTGAAGAAGAGGACGCTGCCAATACAGAAGATGATGACGCGGAAGAAGCCGCCGCAGACGGAGAAGCCGATGAAACCTAACGCGACAGCTAAGCCTGTTATCATATCAATTTTGCTGGCCGGGCTGACAATGGCGGCGTGCGACAGCATGGTGCGGTTTGAGTCGCGCAAATTTGCCTGCGACAGCAATGTGCTTGGCCTTGACGGGCTGGAAATACATAATCGGTCGGGCAAATTGACCGGCTTTGTCAATCGCTATGGCAATAGCTATGAGGCGGCAGTCGAAAAAGACAATGGCCGCGTTCAAATATCAGGGGCCGAGCTGGAAATCGGCTTCGTGCCGGAAACCGGCGAAGCCAGCATATTCCGCGACAAAAAATTCATCCGCGTGAATTGTCCCCTGTCGGAAACTTTTTCCATGTAATCTGGTGGCAAGCGCCCGTCTTATTTCTCTGGCGCCTTATCTCTCTGGCGCCTTATGTCTCTGGTGTCTCCGGTGCCTCATCTTGCTTGGCAATATCTTTTTTATCTGAAGGCTGTTTCGGCCCGTGAAAGCGGACAATAGCGTCGGCCTGCTCTGCCGTCAGGCCTGTTTTATCAACAATATCAGTGCGTTTCGCACCGGCGCGCGCCATTTCTATCGCTTCCGATATTAATTGCTGCTCACCAACATTTTCCGATAATTTGGTTGTTTCATCGCGCAGGCTCCGAATAAGCTCGGTCAGCCGGTCAAATTCCGGCTTAAGCTGGCGCATCAGCGTGTCGGATGTATCAAATTCCAGTTCCGGCTCTTTTTGCTCAATCAAAAGCTGCATAGTGGCCAGACGTTTGGCCATTTGTTCATTGTGTTTTTTGATTTCAAGCACCAGCCGATTTGATGCATTACGGCTTTGGAGAAAGGCGACAATCGCACCGACCGCAATCGCTGCCGTGACCAGAAGCACGATGAGCGGCAGACCCGATGCCGAGCTGTAAAAATCAATAATGTTGCCGGCCGCCTCGGACATATACTCAAACTCAAACCTTTACTGTTTTATTATGGCGTGTCTTGGCCATCCGATGCAAGGCTCTCATTCAAGGAAGCAACCCATTTTCGACGCGCCTCATTTTGCATTTCCAGCCTGGCCAGTCCGGCCATAATTTCCGCCATTTGCTGTTTTTGCTCTGCCGTCAGATTGCCGGCTTGCGCCAGCAGCTCTTTATGGGTCTCAAGAAACCCATCAATATCTAGCATGGCCGCGGCATAGTCTTGCGGCTTTGACACAAGCGCGAAGGCGCGTTCAAGCAATTGCTTGAACGCTGCCAGCGTCTCATCCAATTTTTGACTCTCTGTCATCCCTTACGCCTAGCGCGGAAGGATTATGCTTTCAAGTCCCTATAGGCATCCATTAGCGCATCTGATACACGATCGAGATCTACAGGATATTCCCCACGCTTAATCGCCTCTTTAATGCCTTTGACGGCCTCGACATCAATCGGTGGCGTTGCTGCCATCTCCTTAATGGCGGCTTGGCCTGCCGAGGCAGCCATATCGGCCTGCTGAGCGGCATTTTTCGTGCCTTCAACCGGCTCCGGCTTTGGCGCTGCGGGTTTCCCCCGCGTCAGCTGAGGGTCTACCCGACTAACAGTGCTCTTTACAGAATCAACCATTGTCTACTCTCCTACATCTAGCGTTACGACGCGGCGGCGGGAAAATTTAGCATCCGTTGTCACTTTTTTCCGCGACTGCACAAAAACATCCAAAATCTCGCCACTGGCGCTGTTTTCAACCTTCACCAAATCACCAAATTCGCCATTTTCCAAGGCGCGCCCGGCAGATATGACCGAAATTCCCCGCCCATTATGCTCAATTTGCACGCTTTGTCCGTTTTTTATCAGCCAATCAGGGTGAAGATGACGCGCCTGCAAAATCCGCCCTGCCGATAAGGCATTTTTCAGCCGCCGCCCCATCGCATCCTCAAGACTGGCAAAACTGCCCGGCACAGACTGGCGGGCAACCGGTTGCAGGGCCAAATGGTCTTTGGTCAGCACTTCATCCCTAGCAACGCTGCGCGCCAAAACAACCCGTTCGAGCCCGCCCATTGCGTCATTTTCGGCCTTTTCCGACGCCTTGACAGCGGCGGCGGCGGCGGATTGTAAATTATTGCGCACAAAAACCTGCCAGTCGGTCGGTTCAGGGCACGAAATTTTAATCGTCGCCCAATTGCCGAAAGCCTGTGTGGCGCTCAAATCGCCGCCACAGCGATAAAACCGTTTTTGCGGGTTGAGTTTCAAGGCAATGGGGACGCCAGTGCCTTGCAGCGTGGTTTCGACCAGCGCGATAATATCGCTGCCGAGAATAAGGGGTGGCATGTCCGGCAGATTATCCGCGCCCTGCCCGGACGCAGCAGCCTGCGCGCCCAGCCCAAGGCCGAGCAACATCATAAAACCTGCCATTGACGCCCTAAAACCCATGGAAATATATTTCCTTGCTGCGCCCGCCTGCAGTTGGGGCGGATGATTTCTGCCCGACCAACACCATATCGCGCATTTCATTGACCGAAGGCAGGCGCAAAACTTTTCCGGCGAACAGGAAATTGCCATTGCCACGGGCGAATGCATGCGGGTTTTTTTTGACCACTGCGAGGCGCAAGACACTGCGGTCAAAGCCCTGGCGGCCATAATAGCGGTTCAAAATAATGAACAATGTCTCGTTTTTCTTGACGCGATGGGTGGTGGTGAAATCCGGGTCGGCAAGAAAGCGATTGCTTTTATCCGCATCAATCACCCGACCGCGATGATTGTCATGCAAGACCACAATCGGCTCGGCGGCCACCGCCGGCACACACATGGCCAAAAGCGCCGCCAAAGGCAGCGACAAAAGCGTTGTTACGGCCAAAAACCTGATTTTTGTCATCGGCTGGTCTCCATAAAGCGCACTTGCATCCCCAGCAAAGCATCCAGCTTGCGGCTCGGGTCAAGCGGTTCAACATAGGCACGTTCAAACTGCACATTGCGCACCTGCATGGCAGTCCAATTGCGCTCTTCGAGCGCGATAACCGCAAGCTGGTCGCGCGTCACCCCGTGACGGCTGCCAATTTGGACATAAAAGCGGTTATCATTCGGGTCTTTGGCCAAAATGCCTTTCAATGGCTGACAGACCAATGCGTCAATCGTGTCTTCGACCATTGTTTCAAGCCCGCCGCGCAATTGGCGGGTCTGGTCATCAGGGCCGGGGCGCGACATCGCATTCAGCCCGTGAAAAAAGCTTTCAACACCGGCCGAGGCGCTGGCTTTGAACACGCGGCTCAAAACCGGCTCAAAAGTCGAGCCTGTGTAAATGTCAAAACGCACATCCATCGCCACGGCTTCGGTTTCGACAAAGCCATATTTGCGCGAGGTCACTTTGCGCATTTCAATTGTCGGCACCAGCGCATAATCGCTGGGGCGAATGCGCGTGCCACTGACCAATGAGGTGTAATCCATCATGTCATCACGCCCGCGCGCCGACAGTAAATTCAATTCCTGATGCATGGCCAGGCGCAATTCCAGCTTTTCATGGCGCTCTATTGTCTGCATCACACTGGCCAGTGCCTTGCGCGCCGCCGGGGTCGCCCAAACCGGCACATCGGGGGCGATTTCCATCAATGGCGCAAAAACAGTGAGCCGACGTTTATGGTCAAAGGCGCAGAGTTTTTCGGCATCGGGCGCGGCAACGGCACGAATGGTGATTTCATAATGGTCGCCATTTTCGCCTTCCGACAAAATCGTATAATCGACAATATCAGAAGCGGGCTGCACCAAAACTTGTTCGTTCAGCGCGGTTTGCAAATCAATCATCGAAAAGCCGTCAACCCGCGCAGCACTTTTAATGGCGGCATAATACAGTGCTTCGGACAAAGCGCGGCGGCGGGCAATGGCTTTATCGCGCCCCGGCATCATAATGGCGCGACCGGTGGCTTCGACAATTTCAACGCCCGTGCGCGCCGCGCGTTTTGGCGCAGCACCGGCGGCGGCAGCTTGATCATAAGGTAAATTAACCGGAACAGCGCGAAAATCAGGCATTGCTTGGGGCGCTTCGCCCGGCCCGACATCCGCTTTATAGCTCGGCATGTCCGGCAGAGGTGCTTGACCCGGCTTTTGCGCCTGCGCCAAAGCTGCCCCGGCAAAGGGCAGCATCAACAATGCCAAAATGGCAGAGCGGAATAAGGCGCGGTGCATATTAAGCCTGCCTCAGACGTTTTGGCGGGCCGAAGATAACAGGCCGGCAATCATGGCGCGGTCGATTTCCAGAACCAATTCATAAGTATCATCGCCTGCCGGATTAATGCGCACCGTGCGCGCGCCGCGAATAATGCCGCTGACCACGCCGCGGAACGTATCATTCTGCACCATTAAATCGACAACTGTTGTATTGCCGTCAACTTTCAGGCCGTGAATTTGCTCGGCCAAATCACGCATGGCCGACATGCGGGCGGCGCGAATGGCCATTAACCGACGCTGCGCATCGGTTTTGCCGGGCTGGGTTGAAATCACCGCATAACCAATAGCAGTGATGGTCGCAATTTTGCTGACATCAACTTCCGAACCGAATCCGGCAAAGCCGCGCTTGCCAAATCCAAAGCCGGAACAAGCGGTCAGCACGGTAACGGCAAGACCGACGCTCAAGATATTTCGTATGGCTCGTGACATGTTCATCTCCAATGCACGCTAACAAATCTGTCGCCTGTGTGATGCATTATTCGTGCCAATCGGCAAATGACACGATAATCCGGTCAATCGCCACCCCGCCCCTTATCAGCCAACAGCTTTTACCGCCATCAGACGCCGTCACACATAATGGCACGCTTTTTGCCTCTTAACCCGGTGAGACAGTCGCTCGCGCCCTTTTCAGGGCCGGGCAAAGGAGAGGAAAATGACGGATTTGCAAAGGTTTTTGGCTGATTGCCTATGCGACGGCATGGCACAAGCGACAAAAAGCCGACAATTTCCCGTCATTGCCGGAGAGGATAAACCGTCATGGAAATGACACTTCGCCGTTTCGGGTTGGACGACCCACGCGCCATTTTGACCGGCACAGTGCTGCCTATCGGCATTTTGGCGCTTATTGCCATGATGGTGCTGCCCCTGCCCGCTTTGTTGCTGGATGTTTTCTTTGTGTCCAACATTCTGGTTTCCCTGCTGATATTAATGGTGGCGATTAACACATTCCGCCCGCTTGATTTTTCCTCCTTTCCCTCGCTTTTGCTGATTGCCACAATTTTGCGCCTTGGCTTGAATGTCGCGTCGACCCGGATTGTGCTGGGCAATGGCCATGAAGGCACAGATGCCGCCGGTGAGGTGATTGAAGCCTTTGGCGAATTTGTTATTTCCGGCAATTATGCGGTTGGTATTTTTGTCTTTATTATTCTGATAATCATCAATCTGGTGGTGATTACGCGCGGTGCAGGCAGGGTTTCGGAAGTTTCCGCCCGCTTCACGCTTGACGCCATGCCCGGCAAGCAAATGGCGATTGATGCTGATTTGAATGCCGGTGTTCTCACCACAGAGGAAGCCGCCAATCGGCGCGAAGAAATTGCCAAAGAAGCCGATTTTTACGGCGCGATGGATGGTGCGTCAAAATTCGTCAAGGGCGATGCGGTGGCTGCGCTGCTGATTTTGGCGATAAACATTATTGGCGGGTTGATTATCGGGCTGGCCCAGCATGATATGGCGCTGTCGCAAGCGGCGGAAATCTATATTTTGCTGTCAATTGGTGACGGGCTGGTCGCGCAAATCCCCTCTTTGCTGCTGGCCATTGCCACCGCCATTATTGTGACCCGCGTTTCCTCCACGCAAAATATGGCCGCCCATATTGGCCGACAGGTCAGCCTGTCCAGCGCCTGGATTCCGGTTGTGGCGGTGATGACGCTGATTGGCTTTGTGCCGGGTATGCCGAATTTCCTGTTTCTCGCCGGTGCGGTGATTGCCGGTCTGGCCGCTTATTTTGTGCGGCGCACCGAAAAAACCACCCAAGCCGCCGAAGTGCAGGCCGAGGTCGAAGCCGAAACAGTTGAGGAATCGCCGGATAAAATTGAATTGTCGGAAATCGCCGATAATGCGCCGATTTCCATTCAAATTGGTTATGGGCTGGTCGAAATGGTCGATGAAAATGTCGGCGGGCCATTGGTCAATCGCATTACCGGCATTCGCAAACAAGTCTCACGGTCGCTCGGTTTTGTTGTGCCTGCCGTGCGCATACGCGATGATTTGACCCTTGATGCCAATCAATATCGCGTCCGTGTCGGCCAGACCATTGTCGGTGAGGATGAGATTTTCCCCAATCGCAAACTGGCCATTCCCGGCGATACCAGCCAAATAAAACTCGATGGCTTGTCGGTGAAAGACCCGACTTTCGGCATGGATGCGGTATGGATACGCAATGAGCAGGAAGCCGAGGCGGAAGCCGGCGGCTATGTTGTGGTCGCGCCGGAATCGGTCATGGCCACCCATGTCAGCCATTTGCTTTACAAATATGCCGGTGAGTTTTTTGGCCAAGATGATGTTCAGGCTTTGCTGGATAATCTGTCGCAAAGCGCGCCCAATCTGGTGGAAAGCGTGGTGCCGAAACTGGTAGCGCTGCATGAATTGACCAATATATTGCGCCAATTGCTGAAAGAGCGCGTGCCAATCAGCGATTTGCGGCGCATTCTTGAGGCTCTGCCGCCATTGGTGGCGCGCAATTTGTCGCAAATGGAAATTGCCGAAGCCCTGCGCCCGGAACTGGCCGGTCTGCTGATACAGCAAGTCGCCCCGCTCAATACGGCGCTGCCGGTCATTACATTGGAAGGCGATTTGGAGCATATGCTGATAAATATGGCGCGCCAATCCGGCGAGCAGGAGCTGGTGCTGGATAATCGTCTGGCCGAACAATTATTGCAATCACTGACCCAAACGACCGAGCAATTGTCAGCCGAAGGTCGACAGGCCGTGCTGGTGGTCTCGCCGCATATTCGCCGTCAATTCGCCCATATTGTGCGCCAGCACCTCGATGACATGATTGTGCTGTCATTCAATGAATTGCCGGAGAGCCGGAAAATAGATGTGGTCGCCACAATTGGCGCCGATGACTCGCAAAACGGATGATAGAGCAGAAAGGTAAACGCTATGACAACATTGACATTTGTGGCCGAGGACAGCGCAACGGCGCTGGAACAAGCGGCCCGAAAATTCGGCGATAATTGCTATATTCTGTCAACCGTTAAACGCGGTGACAAGGTGGAAATCAGCGCCACGGACAACCAGCTTGAAGCCATGGGCAAAAATGGCATGAGCGGCAAACGGCGCAAACCCAAACGCTATATTGATGTGTTCGCCGATGCCGGGATTGATATGAGCAAAGCCCCGCGCCCGAGTGATTGGCCGAAAGCAGAAACCGGCGATAAGGGCGCGTCGAAAGATATTGCGCCCGCCTTGCAAGCATCCGTGTTTGGCGATGTGTTCAATGAGCATAAAGGCGATGCCAATGAGCGCATGTTGCGCGAATTGCGCGAGATGAAACAATTGCTGACCGGCATGGTGCTGACCGATGAAGTGGGTTTGAGCAATGATTTGGGCCTGTCCACGCCGGTGCGCCTGCGTCAGGCCGGGTTTTCCGACCCGCTGGTGCAAAGCCTTCGGCACAGCTATCGCGAGCTTGATTTTGAGGCCGGGCGCGAACGCTTTCTGGCCCATTTGGCAGCCGAATTGGCCGGTGATACCGATATGCTGGCAGCGATGACGGCGCCGGTTCTGGTGGTCGCAGGCGGCCATGGCGCGGGAAAATCATTGCTGGCAGGCAAGCTGGCGGCGCATATTCTCGAACATGGCGGCGAATTGCCGGTCACGCTTGGCGAATTATCCTCGTCTGCCGTGGCCAATCAGGACAATCTCGGCAAATTTGCCCGCCTGCTCAATTTGCCGGTCACGCGGTTTGACGAAGCCGGTTTTGTGGATGCGGTCAGCGGCATTGGCGAGCAGGTGATTATCGAAGCCGGATGCAGCCCGGAAAGCGTAGTCGCGCTGGTCACAGCCTTGCGCGACAAGCTCAATCGCAATGCGGTTCAACTGGTGCTTGCCCTGCCCGGCAGTTCCAACCGCGCCATGATTATGCGGCAAATGAAATTATTCGGAAAATTAAAGCCGCTGGTCGCGTTGACCAAGCTCGATGAATGTGACATGACCGCGCCCGAATTTTCCGCCCTTTATGAAAGCGGCGCAAAGCTGGGGCTGATTACCGGCTCGCAAGCGATGATTGACGCACTGGCGATTGCAACACAGCCGCCAATAGCGCAATATCTCATGGAGAATTGTTAGTCTTATTGAGTCGTTTGTTCGAGGTCGCGTTTCATGCCCCTTTCAATAGCAATTGCCAGCGGAAAAGGCGGTGTTGGGAAAACCAGCATTGCGATAAATATCGCTTTGGCATTGCAGTCCAATGGCTGGCGCACCTGTCTTTTGGACACGGATTTCGGCGTCGCCAATGCCCATATTTTGCTTGGTATTGACCCGGAATTTTCGATTGGCGACTTTCTCGATGGCGGGAAAAGTTTTGACGCCCTGTGCAATAAAGGCCCGCTTGGCGTGCAATTTATTTCCGGCGGCAGCGCCAATGTGAACATTCTCAATCTTGATACGGCGACACGCTTCAACATTATCCGCGCCACCGAATCGCTGGTCGGCAAAATGGACGCGCTGGTCGTGGATGTGCCGGCCGGAGCCTCTGATGCGACGCTTGATTTTGTCTCGGCGGCGGATAATCAAGTGGTTGTTTTGGTCGGTGAGCCGACCAGTTTTATGGATGCTTATTCGCTTATCAAAGCGGCGCATTTGGAAAAACAGGTCAATCATTTCCATGTTGTCGTCAATATGGCCAATTCTGAGGCTGAGGCGCATGACCATTTCAACCGGTTTCGCAACATCACCGCCCGTTTCCTTGACGTGCAATTGACTTTGGCCGGTTTTCTGCCGTTTTCCAATAATTTGCGACGCTCTGTCATCGACCGCAAACCGACTTTTCTGGCCAATCCCAAATCGCGCGAGTCATTGTCAATTCAGACAATCGCGACCTCGCTGATGAAACGCGGCGACCATGCCCCCGCCGGTATTCGCTTTTTCGGGGCCGACAGCGATGATGGGGGATCGTAATGCGCCCCTATCAGCAGCCGCAAGATGATGTTGAGACGCTGGTCAAAGACCATCTCGGGCTGGTGCGCAAAATTGCCTGGCATGTTTATGGGCGCGTTCATTCATCCATTGAAGTCGAAGATTTGATACAAATCGGCTATGTCGGCCTCATCACCTCGGCACAAAAATACTCACCGCAAGAAGGCGCATCTTTTGCCGGATATGCCTCCATGCGGATACGCGGCGCCATGGTTGACCATTTGCGCAAAAGCTCAAATCTGTGTCGCACGACGATTTTAATGCGCAAGCGTTTTCAAAAAGCGGAAGAAACCCTGACCGCCAAATTGGGCCGCCTGCCGAATAATGATGAATTGTCGGAACATATGCAAATTGGCATGCCGGAATTGCTGGAATGGCAACATGCTTTTGCCGCCAATGTGCATGACTCGCTTGACGATGTGTATGATGATTTCTCGATTATCTTTGCTGATGCCAAGGACTCGCCCGAAGAGCAATTATCCGACAAGGATTTGCGCGCCATGCTGCGCGACGCGCTGACCACTTTGCCGGAAAAAGAGGCGCTGGTTATCCAGCTTTTTTATGTCGAAGAATTAAACGTCTATGAAATCGCAGAAGTGCTGGAAGTGACGTCGGGTCGGGTGTCGCAAATCAAAAAATCAGCAGTGCGCCGGTTGCGCGAAGCGATTGAAGAACGCCAAGCCCATGAGTTGTTCTGATGGCCTCGGAATGGATACCCACAAAGGCGATTCAAATGTCGGTGCAATCGGCGGAGATGCAGCTTATCGGTTTTGGCGCGGAGCCGGAGCTCAATATGACATGCAGCCTGATAAACATTGCGCGCGGCCATTGCCATTTGAATATAAAACAGCGCAATGGCGATATTAGTTTCGGCGCCGGCAGCCTGCATATCCCTATGGACAGGCCGGTTATCAAAGGTGATATCGGGCTGGTGCCGGAGGCTTTTTTCAGATTATGCGATTGTGTGAAAGGCACGCATCCGCGCCCTGTGACGCTGGTCGCCGCGCTGGAAACCGAATTGGCTGTCTCGGTTCAGGGCGATTTGAAAATTGACCGCCCGATGACGCTGGAGATTAGCGATATTTCCTGGATTGTGCCTTTGTCATAATTTTTATAAGGCGTTTATTGCCCGGGCAAACTATGAGGTGAATTTACGCACCGCCTCAACATCGCTTTGCACCATGCGTGAAACAGCCGAAAAAGCCTGTTGCGAGCGCAGCAACATGGTCATTTCTTCGGTCAAATCGACATTGGAAGTTTCAATATAGCCCGATTGCAGATTGCCTGCCCCCTGATCCAAAGGACGGGTAAAAACCGGTGCGCCGGATTCTCTGGTTTCAAGGAAGAAATTGCGCCCCTCGGCCTTTAACGCGCCGGGGTCGCGGAATTGCGCCAATGTCAGCTCACCAATATTGACAACAAAATCTTGCCCGTAAGTGGCCTCAATGAGACCGCTATCCTTTACATCCACTTTTGACAGGCGACGCTCCTGATTATTATTGTCCAGCACGGCAAAAGGCAGCCGGATAGGCTCCAAATCAGTGGACATATATTGATAGCCTTCTGAAGTGACCAGCAGCCCATCCGCTGTCAACTCAATCGCGCCATTGCGCGTATAGCGCATCATGTTATCGCCATTTTGTTTTTTGACTGCAAACATGCCATTGCCGTTAACAGCCAAATCAAGGGCCGCCCCGGTTGCCCGGAAAGAACCCTGCTCATGGGCGCGGCGCGGCTCATATTGGCGCACACCAAGGCCCGGCTTGACATCTTGCATACCGCCGGACAATTCACCGCCGTAAATATCGCTGAACATGGCGCGGCTGCGTTTGAAGCCGGCCGATGACGCATTGGCGATATTATTGGAAATCACAGCGATTTCCTGCATGGTGGCCCGCATTCCGGTTTTGGCGACTGGCAGCATATTGCAACTCCTAAATTTCGCGGTAAATGTTCAATTTCCGTGCCAAAACCGCCGGGCAAGTGCATTTTCCAAACCGCCATAAGCTAAAAAATATTGCCATTTCGCCGATAAAGACCTTGCGTGCGAAGCGGTTCGCTCGGTAAAACCAAATGAGTGTTGAGTGAGGTAGATTGTGTCAGACAGCGAGTCCCGCGCCCTTGTGCCGGTGGCCAATAAGCCACCCGCCACTGTCAAGCGCCAAACAGATATCCAGCCGCTTGCCCTGTTAAATGGCAGGCTGCGTATCGAAAATCGCGAACAAGTGCGCCAATATCTGCCGGAAATTCTCGGTCGTGTGCTGGCGCGTGTGTGGATTGACAATGATTTTCACACTGAATTTTCCGGTGACCCGCAAGCCACTTTGGAAAAACACGGCCTGTCTTTGCCCGCTTCCATGTCGATAGAATATGAAAAACCCAATACCAACCGGCCGCGTATTGTTGTCTATGAGCGCCCGGAAGGCTCCAAATTCAAAATGCGGATATTCTATTTGCAGCTCGTTATGATGGCCGGTCGCTGAGATGGCGGCGCGGCGGCAAGCAGGCAAATCCGTGGCCGCAAAGGCGACAACGCTTTTGACCGGCCTGTGCCTGACGCTGATACCGCTTCAAATGGCGCAAGCCGGACATCACGAAACAATGCCGCCATCAGCCGACACAAAATCTGCTGAAACAAGCACAACCGAAATGCTGGACGCCGCCTATCGCAGCGCCGTCAAAGCCTATAAAAAACGCGATTACGCAACCGCTTTCACGCTTTTCGGCCAATTAGCCGAAGCCAATCAATATGACGCGCAATATAATTACGGCGCCATGTTAAAAGCCGGACTTGGCACACCGCAAAATTTCTCCGAAGCCTTATTCTGGGTCTGGCAGGCGCAGCTTGGCAAAGTAGAAAAGGCCGAAGATTATGCCGATGATATTATTGGTATGATGCCGGAAAAACGTGTCCAGCAAGTGCGCGACCGGGTCAATGCGCGTTTGAGCGACCGCGTGCATGGTGGCGACCGCGACGCGATTATGCAATTGGCCGAATTTTACCAGACTTTGACGCCGGAAGCTGACCATGGCCGCGCCTATCTTTGGTATTCGGTCGCCGCCGCCATGAAATTGGAAGGGTCATATCCCTTGCGCGATGACGCGGCCGATAATCTTGACCCGAAAACACTGATTGGCTTGCAGGACGAAGCAGGCGATAAATTCAAGGAGCTGACAGCCAAGTCGGCAGATATGGGAGAGGCCGATATGCCGCCACCGGCTGAAAACTCGGCCATATTGCCACCGAGCAAAGCAATGCCGGATGATAAAGGAGAGCCATTATGATTTTCAAAGTGCATTGGATTATTGACGGGCTGCTCGAAGTGGAAGCGGAAACGGCAGAGCAGGCAGAGGCTGAGATTAACGCCAAATTGCAGGCTTTCATTGCCGGCCAGCCCGAATTGACCGGCCAGCTCGGCGCACGCGCCATTCAAGGGCAAGCCTATTTGCCCGGCGAGGCGGAAGCAGCGATTGGCCAAGACTTGCCGGATGGAGGCAGTGACGGGGCATAATGACGGGGCATAATGACGGGGCATAATGCGCCGACAGGAGGTGCTTAACCCTTTAGCGCCAGCTTGCGACGTCTGACAACCGATGACGGTATGTGCATCATATCGCGATATTTGGCCACTGTCCGGCGCGCGACAATAACATTATCTTCCGCCAATATTTTCACAATCCGCGTATCCGACAAAACCGCATCCGCCGTTTCTGCCGCTATCAGAGCCGCGATACGCGCCTGCACGCTGCGCGCTGAAACAATTGGCTGATTGTCCAAGCTGTCAGCTTGCGAAGCTGTTTTGCGGCGCGGCGTCACCCGCACAGAAAACAAATCTTTCAATGCAAAAACACCTTTCGGCGTGGCGACCGTTTTACGCGCCACTGTGCGGCTTATCGTGCTTTCATGCAGTTCCAAAACCTCGGCAATATCGCGCAGCGACATCGGCGTCAGGGCAATCATGCCATGGTCAAAAAAGCCTTGCTGGCGCGCCGTTACAGCCTCGGCCACCCGCAATAAAGTCGCGGCGCGTTGCTGCATGGCTTTGCGCAGCCAGCGGGCTGAGCGGATATTGCTTTTCATAAAAGTCTTTTCATCATCCGACATGGCGCGTTGCGCCATTTCTTCCCAATCGCGCTCCAGCACCAGTACGCGGGGCAACGTCTCTTCATTCAGCACAGCGCGCCAACCGCTCTGCTCGGCCTGCACCAGAATTTCCGGTGCCTGCACATCGCCGGTCTCTTGGTGAAAGGCGCGACCGGGGCGCGGGTCAAGCGTCTGCACCAGCCGCAGCATGTCCATAATATCAGCCGGCTCAACCGCGCATAAATCGGCCAATTGCGCGAAATCATTTTTGGCGACAAGGCCAAGATTGGCCAGCAATGTCGCATAGGCCGGTGTCCACGCCGCTTGCCGGTGGATTTGCAGCGCCAGACAATCGGGCAAATCGCGGGCAAACACCCCCGCCGGTGACAGGCTTCGACATTGCGCCAGAACCGCATCCAAATCGCTTGGCGACAGGGACAGCGACGCGCAAATCTCGTCATCGCCCTCGCGCAAATAGCCATCCTCATCAAGCCAACCGGCCAGTTCACCGGCCCATAAGGCCATTTGCCGGTCATCAAACATCTCGCCAATCTGGCCCAATATATGCGGCAGCAGCCCGCCAGTTTCCGCCCCGGCCTGTCTTTGCTCAATCACATCACCGGCATTGCCGCTTTCAGCCTCGGCAAAATCGGTCATCGCCTCATAAGCATCCGGCATCGGCGCTTCTTGGGCTTGCGATTTGGAGGCGGTGGCTTCGCGGTAATGCTGGCTGTCAAAGGCCAGAAACGGGTTTTGCTCGGTTTCCTTTTTCAGCATTTGCGCCAATTGCTTATTGCTGAGCAATAATAATTCGATGGATTGCTGCATTTGCGGGTTCAAGACCAGCTTCTGGCTTTGCCGAATGGCGATGCGGGGCGACAGAGTCATGTGTCGAGCGTTCCGCTTATCCAACCACCGCCGAGCACTTGCGCACCGGTCTCGTCGTAAAACACGCATGCCTGACCGGGTGAGACGCCCTCTTCAGCCTGCGCCAGCGTGACCCGTGCGTTTGTGCCGTCAATGCTGATATGCGCCGGTGCCGGTGCGCTGGTCGAACGAATACGCACTTGCACCGCCATATCGGCGCTTATCGCTTGGCCGTCCGAGCCTGCTTGGCTGGTCTTGCCAAGCCAGTTCACCTCATGCAGCAAAATATCGCGCTTGGCCAGTGCTGCGCGCGGGCCAACCTGCACTTCGCGCTTATCGGCATCAATCCCGACCACATAAAGCGGGTCGCCGGTCGCCACGCCAAGCCCGCGCCTTTGGCCAATTGTGTAATGCAACACGCCCTGATGGGTGCCGAGCAGGCTGCCGTCAATATGGCGTATCTCGCCGGGCAGGCTGCAATCCGGGCGCAAGCGTTTAATGACACCCGCATAATCACCATTTGGCACAAAGCAAATATCCTGGCTGTCCGGCTTGTCGGCGACATCAAGCCCAATTTGGGCAGCAAAATCGCGGATCTGGTCTTTATCCAGCGCGGCCAGCGGAAAGCGCAGAAAATCAAGCTGTTCTTGGGTCGTTGAAAACAGGAAATAAGACTGGTCGCGCGCCAAATCATGCGGTCGGTGCATTTCCCAGCCATGCGCGCCGCGACGGCTCGAAATATAATGCCCGGTCACCAATGCGACGGCGCCCAAATCGCGCGCTTGGCCAAGCAAATCCCGAAACTTGACGGTTTCATTGCAGCGCACGCAAGGTATTGGCGTATGACCGGCCAGATAGCTGTCAACAAATTCATCCATGACCGACTCACGAAATCGTGATTCATAATCCAGCACATAATGGGGCATATCGAGCCGCGCCGCGACCGCGCGGGCATCATGAATGTCTTGTCCGGCGCAGCACGCGCCCTTGCGCCGTATCGCTTCGCCATGGTCATAAAGTTGCAAGGTTATGCCAACCGCATCATATCCGGCGCGTTTGACCAAAGCGGCCGCGACCGAACTGTCCACCCCGCCGGACATGGCAACAACCACGCGCTGACCGGCACGCGCCTGTTTCGGCCCAATATCAAGGTCAATATCGGGCAAAGCGGATAAATCAATTATGGTGCCAATATCGCTCATAAGCACTCCGTTACCTTGCTGATATATAAATGGTCAAGCCCCCATTGCAAATGCCGCAGATCCGGCGGTTTCACGCCTGCTCCCTCTTGGGCACTCTTGGGCACTCTTGGGCACTCACGGGCGCTCACGGGCGCTCACGGGAAGTTGATTTGTCTGTGAGCCGTATTATGCGCTCAATTATTCATGTCTTGGTAAGAATTACAGGAGTTGAAAATGCGTATTTTGTTAATCGAAGATGACACTATTCTGGCCCAGAATATATGCGATTTGCTGGAAGGCCATGGCATGCATATTGATGAAGCTGACCGTGGCGAGGATGGGCTGGAACTGACCGGCCTTTACGAATATCAACTGGTCATTCTGGATCTCGGCCTGCCCGATATGAGTGGCGATGAGGTTCTGACGAATTTAAGGAATATGAAACGCGACATGCCGGTTCTCGTTCTGTCGGGGCGCGACGATATTGAGGCAAGATTATCCTGCCTGCAACAAGGGGCAGATGATTATCTGGTCAAACCTTTTAACGCGCAGGAATTGGTGGCCCGCCTGCAAGCCCTGGTGCGCCGCGCCAATGGCCATGCGCAAAATCGGATGCAATTTGGCGATTTGACACTTGATTTGACCGCCCGCGATGTGCGTGTCGGCAGCAATCGGGTCAATCTGACAGCCAAGGAATATCAGATGCTTGAGCTTATGTGCCTGCGTCGGGGCGGTGTTGTCTCCAAAGAGAGCTTTCTTGACCATCTTTATGGCGGCATTGACGAGCCGGAAATGAAAATCATTGATGTGTTCATTTGCAAAATGCGCAAAAAACTTGAAGAAGCAGGCGAAAGCCATCCGGTTATTGAAACAGTATGGGGGCGCGGCTATCGGGTTTGCACCCATGAGCATGCCTGAAAGCGCCCTGAAAGCACCAAGCTGCCGGCGCGGCGTTTTTAAGCCTTTTCGGCGGGTGTGCGGCAAGTTTGGCTAAAAGTTTGGCTGAAAGTTTTGTCAAACCGCGCCGGGCGTGATAAGCAAGCGCATGTCTGACGCGCCACTTTCTTTCGACCCGCATGACCGCCAATTCATGCATCAATTATGCTCCCTCGCCCAGCAGGCGGGGGCGCTTATTATGACGCATTTCAAAAATGGCGTCGCCTCGGAAACCAAAGCCGATAAATCAGTCGTCACCCAAGCCGATCGCGACAGCGAAAAGCTGATTGCCGACGGGCTGGCAAAGCTGACGCCGAATGTTCAGGTCATTGGCGAAGAGGCATGCGCCGAAGCCGTGCCGGACAGGCTTGACCGGCTGTTTTATTTGCTCGACCCGCTTGACGGCACGCGCGATTTTGTTGCCAAGCGACAAGATTTCACAGTCAATATCGGCCTGATTTATGACCGCAAGCCGATTGCCGGGGTGATTTACGCCCCTGCCCATGAAAAACTCTATTTCTCCGGCACTGATTGTGCCTATGGCATGGCATTGACGCTGACGCAGGAAATTGACCTGTCGCATGCGGCCAAGCTGACCGTTGACGCGCCGGACAGGGCGGGCTTGCGTGTCTTGGCCAGTCGCTCGCATCGCGCCAAGGAAACCGACGCATTGCTTGATAAATTGCAGGTAAAAGAGCTTGTCGGGGCGGCTTCTTCTTATAAATTTTGCCTGCTGGCCGAAAACAAAGCCGACCTTTATCCGCGTCATGGCCGCACAATGGAATGGGATACTGCCGCCGGACAGGCGATTTTGGAAAGCGCCGGAGGTGTGGTGACGCTCGAAGACGGCGCGCCGTTATTATATGGCAAGCTTGAGCGCGGTCTCGACAATCCGTCTTTTATTGCAGCAAATGACAAACACTGGCAGACTGCGCTGAAATAGCACGAAGCAATAAGAGCTGAGGAACTGACAATGCCGCACAAATCGCCCGCAATATTTTCGGTTTGGTTGCGCGCCGGTCTGCTTTTTCTGTCTCTCGGCATCGCCCATGCGCAAGCGCAAAATGAAGACACTGTCTCGCCCTTTCCGCAAACCGCCGAAGCGCAAGCACGACCGGCCAAAATAGAAGATTTTTCCGAAAGCGAATTGGTCATTGCATCGGCCAAATATCTCGGCACGACAGCAGAATCCATGGCCGAAATCGTCGATAATATATTCAGCCGTTATGGTCAGCCTTCGGCGATTATTCGCGGCGAAGAAGTCAGCGTCGCCATTATGCTGGGTTTTCGTTATGGCCGCGGCGTTTTGCAATTCGCCAATGGTGAAGAAGTGCCGATTTATTGGCGCGGCCCTTCAATTGGCGTTGATACGGGCGGCAATGCGGCAAAAAGTTTTACCCTTGTTTATGGTGCAAACTCAGCCGAAGATTTGCACAAACGCTTTGGCGGTATCGATGGCTCGGCCTTTTACCTTGGCGGGGTGGCGGTTAATTATTTGCAACGCGGCGGGGTTGTTGTCACCCCCATGCGCGCCGGTGTCGGCTTGCGGCTCGGCGTCAGCCTCGGTTATCTGAAATTTGCCCCGGAAGGCGGCTGGATGCCGTTTTAATCGCCTTTCAAGGGCGGCTATTCGGACACCAGACGCACACGTCCGGTCTCAAAACCATGGCGCGGGTCAAGCATGATAAGCAAAATCTCATCGCCATGTTTCAAATGCAGCACAATCCGCGTATCGCCATTTTCCACTGATTGCAAAACCGCGCCGGCAGGAATGCTGACCTGACCGGGTTTCACGGGCGCAACCTCGCTGGCCGCCATAACCGGTGCGCCGGATGAAGCGCGTTTGATGATTGTGCCAACGACAATCGCCGTGCCAACCACCAACAAAACCCCCAGACCAATCACCACGCTCAGCATGACGCGCACATAGCGCGGATTGGGGGCCGGATTTGCCCCTTCATGTGTATCGCTGTCGTTTGCTGTTTCCCCGTCCGCCGGGTTTTGTGTATCTTGGGTCATGGCTACCGACTCCTCATCCGCCGACAAGCTACACATAATTGTCGAAGCGGAACAGAATAATATGCGCCTTGACCGCGCTTTGGCCAGCCCCGAAGCGGCGGCTGTGGGGTTGAGCCGTGCGCGGATTCAGGATTTGATAAAATCCGGCCAATGCGGGTTGACCCGCAATGGCACGGGCAAAACCGTCACCAGCCCGTCGGAAAAAGTCAAAACCGGCGACCGGTTGACCCTGTGCCTGCCACCGCCGGAAGACAGCTCTATGCAGGCCCAGCCCATGCAACTGGATATATTATTTGAAGATGACGCGCTGTTGGTCTTGAACAAACCGGCCGGATTGGTGGTGCATCCGGCGCCGGGCAATCGTGATGCGACATTGGTCAATGCGTTGCTGGCGCATTGTGGCGACAGCCTGTCCGGCATTGGCGGCGAAAAACGCCCCGGCATTGTCCATCGGCTCGACAAGGATACGGCGGGCGTGATGGTGGTCGCCAAAACCGACAAGGCCCATCAAGCATTGAGCGCGCAATTTGCCGCCCATGGCCGCGACGGGCGCATGCACCGCATATATCAGGCATTGGTTTGGGGCAGTCCGCTGCCGGCCACCGGCACAATCGATGCGCCATTGGCGCGCGCGCCCAATAATCGCAAGAAAATCGCCGTTTCCAAATCGACCGCGGCGCGCCATGCCATTACCCATTATCGCCGCCTTGGGCAAATGGCGGACGGGCTTGTCGCCTTGGTTGAGTGTCGGCTGGAAACCGGTCGCACCCATCAAATCCGCGTACATATGGCGCATATTGGCCACCCGCTTCTCGGCGACCCGCTTTATGGCAGTGGCATGAAAAGCCGCGCCGGTCTTTTAACCCCGACCCAGCAAGCCGCGCTGGCCCAATTAAACCGCCAAGCATTGCACGCCGCAGCACTTGGCTTTGAACATCCCGAAACCGGCGAGGCGCATTTTTACCAAACCCCATTGCCGGATGATATGCAAAGCCTGCTTGCTTTATTGGCTGAAAATTAGAAGGGCTTTAATTTCCTGCCCATGCTTCCTATATAAATATCAGGAGCAGACCATGACCGAAGAAAATAAAACATCAAAAAACCTTGTGCCGCGCAGCACCGCGCTGACCCCTGCCCCCTCACCGGAAGGCAGCCTGTCGCGCTATTTGCAGGAAATCCGCAAATTTCCCATGCTGGAAGCCGATGAGGAATTCACTCTGGCCAAGCAATATGCCGAGGATGGCAATGTCAAAGCGGCGCACAGGCTGGTGACCAGCCATTTGCGGCTGGTTGCCAAAATCGCCATGGGCTATCGCGGCTATGGCCTGCCATTGGGCGAGGTGATTTCCGAGGGCAATGTCGGGCTGATGCAAGCGGTCAAGAAATTCGATGCCGATAAGGGCTTTCGGCTGGCAACTTATGCCATGTGGTGGATTCGCGCCTCGATACAGGAATATGTTTTGCGCAGCTGGTCGCTGGTGAAAATTGGCACAACGGCGGCGCAAAAAAAGCTGTTTTTCAACCTGCGCCGCCTGAAGGGCGAGATAAATGCGATTGATGGCGGTGAGTTGAACCCCGAACAAGTCAGCGAGATTGCCGAGCGCCTTGGCGTGCAGGAAGACGAAGTGGTGATGATGGATGGCCGCCTGTCGATTGGCGACCAATCGCTCAATGCCCCGATGCGCGGCGATATGGAAGATGGCGGCGAATGGCAGGATTGGCTGGAAGATGACAGCGACAGTCAGGAAACCGTGTTGATTGAAGAAGACGAAATGGATGTGCGGCGGCAAATGCTGGTGCAGGCCATGTCGGTGCTGAATGAGCGCGAAGCGGCGATTTTGCAGGCGCGCCGTCTGCAAGACGAGCCGGCCACGCTGGAAGAGCTGAGCCATCGTTTTGATGTTAGCCGCGAACGCATCCGCCAGATTGAAACCCGCGCCTTTGAAAAACTCCGCAAAGCCATGACCGAACAAGCCCTGAATGCCGGTGTGATTGACCCCGGCGTGATTGAAGCCGAAACGGGTTTATAACATTCCCCCCACCCCCTTGACGTATTGTCTGTGGGTTTTTAGGTTGAAAGCCTGAATGTGAGAACAATAAGGGGTTGGGCATGTCGGATTCGGTTTTTTGGTTTGTGGTGATTTATCTGTGCGCTTTGCCGCTTATCGGCATTATGGGGCGCTTGCGCGCGCGCGAGGATACGCTGAAAGATTATTATCTGGCCGGTGGTCTGCTGTCCACCCTGCCCTTGTTTCTTACCCTTTATGCCACGCAATATAGCGGCAATACGCTGTTTGGCTTTGCCGGCAATGCCTATCGCACCGGGCCGGTTGTGCTGTTTACCGCGCTCGGCATGATGAGTGTGGTGTTTTTCTATCTGGCCTTTGGCAAGACGCTTAACGGGCTGGCCAAGGCACGCGATTTCATCACCCCGGCCGATTATCTGCGCCATCGCTTTGGCAATAGCGGCGCGGCGGCGGCGCTGGTTTTGCTGCTCAATCTGATTTTGATATTCGGGCTGGCCTCCTATGCGCTGACCAATTTCAAGGCGGTTGGCCTTTTGGCCGAGCAATTGAGCAATGGCGCGGTGTCGGCGGCGGTCGGCATTTTCGGGCTGGCGCTTATCATGGCGTTTTATGAAAGCATGGGCGGGCTGCGCTCGGTCGTGTGGACGGATATGTTGCAAGGCTCGCTTTTGCTGGCCGGTTGCCTTGGCATATCGCTATGTGTGCTGGCCGAATTTGGCGGCTTTGCCCCGCTGCTGGCGCAATTATCCGACAATCCGGCACCGGGCTGGCAACCCATGGATGGCACACAATGGCGACAAGGCGTGTCGCTGGTTATTTTGTTCGGCACAGCGATTGCGGTTTACCCGCATGCCATTCAGCGTATTTATGCGGCGCGCGATTGGTCGAGTTTGCGCAATTCTTTCCGGCTGATGGCTGCCATGCCCTTCATCACCACATTGCCGGTTGTGCTGTCGGCGTTGGCTGCAACCTTGTTGATACCCGGCCTGTCGGGGCGGGAAGCCGACCAAATCATGCCGCGTCTGGTCAGCTATTTGGCCGTCAGCACACCAGCGCTGGAATTGTTCTTCGCCCTGTTTATGGCGGCTGCCATGGCGGCGATTATGTCCACTTTGGACAGCGCCATGCTGTCGCTGGGGTCGATTTTCACCCATGATATATTGCGCCCGCGCCTGCCTGCTTTCAGCGAAGACCGGCTGACACGCACCGGGCGCGGTCTGTCTTGGGCGCTGATGCTGGCCATGGCGGCGCTGGCGCTGATATTGCCGCAAGATATTTGGAGCCTGTTATTGATTAAGCTGGATTTGCTGTCACAAGCCTTTCCGGCTTTTGCGCTGGGCGTTTTAATGCCGCACTTATCTGCCCGCGCCCTGCTGGCCGGTTTGGTGTCGGGCTGTGCCACGGCCATGGCGCTGCGCTATGGGTTGGTGCCGGTCGATACGGGCGGCCTGCATTTCGGCGTGGTCGGTCTGGCGGTTAATCTTGCCGCTATTGGCCTCACGCATATTGGTGAAAAACGCAAGGCGCAGGCGGCGATTGACCTGTCTTAATCGGCAAACGGGTCGGTGACGAGTATGGTGTCGTCGCGCTCCGGGCTGGTGGACAGCATGGTCACCGGCGCGCCGATAAGCTCTTCGACATAGCGCACATAGCGCACCGCATTGGCCGGCAAATCAGCCCATGAGCGCGCGCCGAAACTGGTCTCCTGCCAGCCTTCCAGCGTCTCATAGACCGGTTCAATGCGCGCCTGCGCGGCCGCATTGGTCGGCAGATAATCAACCTTTTGGCCGTCCAGCAAATAGCCGGTGCAAATCTTTATTTCATCAAACCCGTCCAGCACATCCAGCTTGGTCAGGGCAATGCCGTTAATGCCCGCCGTTTGCACCATTTGGCGCACCAGCACCGCATCAAACCAACCACAGCGTCGCTTGCGGCCGGTCACTGTGCCGAATTCATGGCCGCGCTCGCCCAGCCTTTGGCCGACCTCATTATCTTGCTCTGTGGGAAACGGCCCCTCACCGACGCGCGTTGTATAGGCCTTGGTAATGCCCAGCACATGATTAAGCGCCGATGGCCCAATGCCACTGCCCGATGCGGCTTGACCGGCAATCGTATTGGAGGAAGTCACATAAGGGTAAGTGCCGTGGTCAACATCCAGCAACACGCCTTGCGCGCCCTCAAATAAAATCCGCTTGCCGTCGCGACGCGCCTGATTGAGCAATTGCCAGACCGGCGCAGCATAGGGGATGATTTCACCGGCAATCGCTGCCAGTGCCTCATAAAGCGGCGCGGCTTCAAATTCGGCCAGCCCCAGGCCACGGCGCAGCGCATTATGGTGCGTCAGCAAATGCTCGATTTTACCTTGCAACGTGTCCAAATCGGCCAAATCCGCCACCCGCAAGGCGCGCCGGCCCACCTTGTCTTCATAGGCCGGGCCAATACCACGCTTGGTCGTGCCAATTTTGACACCGCTATTGGCCCCTTCGCGCGCCGCATCAAGCTCTTGATGCAGCGGCAAAATCAGCGTCGCATTGTGAGCGATTTTCAGATTGTCCGGAGATACAGCGACACCTTGGCCGCGCAGCGTATTCATCTCTTCCAGCAAGGCCCAAGGGTCAACCACCACGCCATTGCCAATGACCGATAATTTACCTTCACGCACAATGCCGGAAGGCAAAAGCGACAATTTGTAAACTTCGCCATTAATGACCAGCGTATGACCGGCATTATGACCGCCTTGAAAGCGCGCCACCACATCAGCCCGCAAAGACAGCCAATCGACAATTTTGCCCTTGCCCTCATCGCCCCATTGCGACCCGATGACAACTACATTGGCCATAAACGCCCCCTATTCGTGCCGCCGCCTCAAAATTGAAGCTGCTTGACCTGCATGACTTGTTCCAGTGCTTCCAGCTCGGCGATAATCGTGTCATTCACTTCATTATCGACACTGACCAGCGAAATCGCATCGCCCCCCGGCTTTTCACGGCCAAGATTAAACGAGGCGATATTAATGCCATGCTGACCCAAAACCGAGCCAAGCGCACCGATAAAGCCCGGCGCATCCGTATTGGTGACATATAAAACGCGCGGCGATAATTCGGCTTCCATATTGATACCGCGCACCTGAATAATGCGCGGCTTGCCGTCGGAAAACACCGTGCCGGCGACCGAGCGTTCCTGCCGCTCGGTTTTCAGCGTCAGCCTTATATAGCTGTCAAAAGCGCCGGAACTGTCGCGTTTGACTTCGGAAATCGCCATGCCGCGATCCTTGGCAATGGAGGGGGCGGACACCATATTCACCTCCGACAAAAGCGGGCGCAATATCCCGGCCACCAGCGCCGAGGTCAGCGGCGCTGTGTTCAAGGCGCTGACATCGCCGACATATTCAATCTCAACCGCTTCAATCGCGCTTTCGGTCACCTGACCGGCAAACAGGCCAAGCTGCTCGGCCAGCGTTACGTAGGGGCGCAGGCGCGGCGCATCTTCAGCCGAAATTGAGGGCATGTTAATCGCATTGGTGACCGCGCCGGTCATCAAGAAATCAGCCATTTGCTCGGCCACTTGCAAGGCGACATTTTCCTGTGCCTCGCTGGTGGACGCGCCCAAATGCGGCGTGCAAACGACATTTTCCATACCGAAAAGCGGGTTTTCCTTGGCCGGCTCTTCCTCAAACACATCCAAAGCCGCACCGCCCACATGGCCGCTTTCCAGCGCGTCTTTCAGGGCAGCTTCATCAATCAGCCCGCCGCGCGCGCAATTAATGATACGCACGCCGGGCTTGCATTTGGCCAGCGCCGCAGCATCAATAATATTGCGGGTTTTATCGGTGAGCGGCGTGTGCAGCGTGATGAAATCGGCGCGCGCCAGCAGTTCGTCGAGCGTGACTTTTTCAACACCAAGCTCGGTCGCCCGTTCCGGCGTCAGAAACGGGTCAAACGCCGCCACTTTCATTTTCAGCCCCAAAGCGCGTGTTGCCGCATTGGAGCCGATATTGCCGCAGCCGACCACGCCAAGCGTTTTGCCGGTCAATTCAACGCCCATAAAGCGCGATTTTTCCCATTTGCCGGCATGGGTGGAGGCATTGGCTTCGGGGATTTGCCGAGCCAGTGCAAACATCATGGCAATGGCATGTTCCGCCGTGGTGATGGAATTGCCGAACGGTGTGTTCATCACCACAACGCCCTTGGCGGTGGCGGTCGGCAGGTCGATATTGTCAACACCGATACCGGCGCGGCCAATGACTTTCATATTGGTCGCCGCTTCCAGCACGGGCGGTGTTGCCTTGGTGGATGAGCGCACAGCCAGCCCGTCATAACCGCCAATGATTTTGATAAGCTCATCGCGCTCCAGACCGGTAATCACATCCACATCCACGCCGCGCTCTTTGAAAATCGCTTCGGCGGCAGGGCTCATTTTATCTGCAATCAATACTTTTGGCATGGGTCTTATCCTTTATGCTTCTGCTTTGGCGCTGGAAAAGGCCCAATCGAGCCAAGGCGTCAGCGCCTGCAAATCTGATGTTTCAACCGTCGCACCGGCCCATATGCGCAAGCCCGCCGGGGCATCACGATAAGCGCCAATATCATAGGCCACGGCCTCATTTTCCAGCATGGTTGCAATATGCTTGGCCAAGGCGGCTTGGGCGTCGGCATCCATGGCGGCGACTTCCGGGTCGGCAATTTTCAAACAGACGGAAGTCGGCGAGCGATTGGCCTTGTCGGCGCACAGAAAATCAACCCAAGCTGTTTGCTCGACCCATTGTGTCAGCGCCGCCATATTGGCATCGACACGGGCCATAAGGCCGGACAGGCCGCCAAGGCTTTCGGCCCAGCGCAGCGTGTCGAGATAGTCTTCCACCGCCAGCATGGAGGGCGTGTTAATCGTCTCGCCCTTAAAAATGCCTTCAATCAGCTTGCCGCCCTTGGTCAAGCGAAACACTTTCGGCAGCGGCCAGGGCGGTGTGTAGCTTTCCAGCCGGGCGACGGCGCGCGGGCTTAAAATCAACATGCCATGGGCAGCTTCCCCGCCCAAAACTTTCTGCCAGCTATAAGTGGTTACATCGAGCTTGTCCCAAGGCAGGGGCATGGCAAAGGCGGCTGATGTGGCATCGCAAAAACTCAGACCGGCGCGGTCGGCAGCAATCCAGTCGCCATTCGGCACGCGCACACCCGATGTTGTGCCATTCCATGTGAAGGCGACATCGCGGGCAAAATCCACCGCCGCCAAATCGGGCAAATCGCCATAATCGGCTTCCATGACGCGCAAATCATCCAGCTTGAGCTGTTTGACGGCATCGCTAATCCAACCGGCGCCGAAACTTTCCCAGCCGAGAATATCCAGCCCGCGTTCGCCCATCATTGTCCACATGGCCATTTCAAACGCGCCGGTATCAGAGGCCGGCACAATGCCGATGCGATAATCATCCGGCACGCCGAGAATGGCGCGCGAGCGGTCTATCGCTTCGGCCAGCTTGGCCTTGCCAATCTTCGACCGGTGCGACCGGCCAAGCGCGGCATCTTCAAGTGCGGTGAGGGAAAAACCGGGCCGTTTGGCGCACGGGCCGGAAGAAAAATTGGGGTTTGCCGGGCGCATGGCCGGCTGTGTCAGCTCTGTCATATCTCTACCCTTTCAGATAGCTGCCCCTCGTTGGGGAGGGGTGTCCCGCGCACAGATATAGTCGGACTCATCAATGAAAGCAAACACAGATTGCCCCGCTTGTCGTTAGGGGTTTATGGGGTGGGGGAAAACCGAAAATCAGGTGACACATTGTACAAATCAAGGCAGTGTAATATTGGAACCAAGGAAGAATAATGTTGGTAATTGATTTGAAAATGGTGGACAGAAAGTCGGTCAACTGGCATGTTCACTTTATGTTCTTATTTTTTAAGGGAGCGCGGTGACATGAAACTGCTTGATTTATTTTGTTGTGCCGGCGGCGCGGCCCTTGGCTATCACCGTGCCGGTTTTGACGTTACCGGCATCGATATCAACCCACAACCAAATTACCCTTTCGTATTTTTCCAAGGCAGCGCGCTTGAACTGCCTGATGAATTTCTGATGCAGTTCGACGCCATTCATGCCTCACCGCCCTGCCAGTCTTATTCAGATTTGGCCAAACGCAACGGCAATGCAGATGCGTGGCCAAGGCTGGTCGAACCGGTGCGTGAAATGCTGGAAAAAACCGGCCTTCCTTATGTAATAGAAAATGTTGAGGGTGCGCCGTTGGAAAACCCAATTGTTCTGTGTGGCACAATGTTTCCGGGCTTGCGGGTTATTCGGCACCGTCTTTTTGAAACAAATTTTCCCATAACAGCCCCCCATCACATTCCACATAAAGAACACCCGAAAGTGCATACGCTCGACAAGCGCAAAGCCCATTATGGCAAAACCGATGAGTGGAAAGATTTTGTTCAAGTTACGGGTGGCGGCAATTGCAGCGTTGCGGCGGCGCGTGATGCAATGGGGATTGATTGGATGACAAAAAAGGAAATTAACGAGGCCATCCCGCCGGACTATACCGAATATATCGGGCGGCAGCTGATGGAATATATCGGCAGGAGGCAAGCAGCTGAATAATGCCAAAGACGGGAGCAAAAACAAAAATAAAACAATTCCTGAGCAAGCGCATTGGCCAAATCGTGGATGGCGAGGAGATTGCCAAAGTGGCGGGCATTACGGAATGGGCGCGCCGTGTTCGTGAATTGCGCGAAGATGAAGGCTGGCAAATTGAAACCCACAATGACGCGACCGACCTTAAGCCCGGCCAATATCGGGTCGTGTCAATCAACCCCAAAAAGAACACACGATTTTCCCGAAAAATATCGGCGCGCCTCAGAGCCTTTATTTTGGACAGAAATGGTCTGACCTGCCAAATGTGCGGCGCGGCGGCGGGTGACATTGACCCCGAAACAAACAGGCGCGTGCGTTTGCATGTTGGCCATATTGTTGACAAGGAACATGGCGGGACGGAAGACCCCAATAATTTGCGCGCATTATGCAGCACTTGCAATCAGGGCGCCAAACATCTGACCCATGAACCACCCAGTTGGACTTTTTTATTGGCTCAAATCCGACGCGCAACAAGAGACGACCAGCTTAAGGCACTCGAATGGCTGCGGAATAAGTTCAAAGCGCGAGAGAAAGAGAAAATACCGGATGACGAACCGCATGGTGCATAGAAAATCACCTTGGCTGACACTGGCTCAACTCAAAGGCATGTTGCAATAAAGGTTAGGGCAGGCGATTTCAGCGTTTTTTGAAAAGTATGAAAGCTGCAAAAGCCTTCTTATGAGGTTTTTCGACATTTGTAAGAGCCTTCAATGCTTCTTTTGCAGAACCGATATCTTCAGCCACGTCCGCTTTGGTCAGTTTCTTCTCAGGAAATGGATTATAATCGGCATCTTCACGCTTTTTTTTCAACGCCTCAAAGGCTCTGGAAAATGTTACAATATCCGCCGGAAAGCCATATTGCTTGCACATTTTGCACGCATTCTCAGCGTTGCCATGGTCAACAGCGCGATAAACCTGCACCCATGCACGCCGCGTTGTCGGCCTTTTGCCAAGAAGTTCGTCAGCGCAAAGAGCACAAATCGCATGGAACAAAGCATAATAGGTAGCCGAAACCGCACGACGCAAATCCGCTCCACTTGGCCGATTTCCAGATGCCAGTTTTTCCGCTTGAGTGAGCAGTTGATTGGAAAAAGTCATCTTTTGGCAATTTGTTGCCCACGCGAAAGATAGGGCAGGATAATGGCATGCCGCTTTTCACCGACTTCCAATAAAGCCTCTGCCACATGATTTATCAGGTAAAAAAACAGGCTGCGCGGTAATTTGCGATTGCTCTTTTTCAGCACAAGTTTCACCAAAAGCAAATCATCGCCATCATCGTCAATCTCTTCATCAATGTTGAGACGGCTGACTTCGAGGCCAAATTTTTCCTTAATGGCGTCCTCGACCACTTTTTTCAGCTCTTCCATGACCCGCATCTCCGTTTCTTCTATTCTGGCAAAATGCGCTTTGCTGAACCCATAATCACTCATGGTTTCTTAATATCGCAAGCGCGCTGCCTTTTGGCGGCAAATTTGCCACAAGGCCGCGCCTATCGCCCCCAAAGCCTCGCTCAAGCGGAGGGGCGGCGGAACAAGAAATAGGCGGCAGCGGCGATAACAGCGGCCAGCGCGGCCAGTGCCAAATAGCTGATGCCGCCTTCTTCATCTTCCATATCATCATCGCTGATTGCGGCGTCATCGACCGGCGCTGATGCCATATTGTCGGAACTGTCGGCCCTGTCCGGCACGTCCATTGTGCCAATCGGCATTGGGTCATCGGCCATCATATCCATCGGGCTGGAAGCGGCGTCATCGGAAGCACTGCCGGCAGAGGCGTCGTCTTTTATGCCGGTATCATCATCGCTCAGAAAATCAAATTTAAGCAATTGCGCGCCGCCACTGGCCAGCGCCGAGCCGCTTGCCAGAAGCGGTGCAAAGACCAGTGAAACGGCCAATAAAATGGCTGCGAAAAATTTGCCGGAAAGGCTGATGCGTGTCATGTCTGTCTCCATAGCTGGGCGCACTACGCGGAACACAACAAGACTCGAAAAACAAATGCGCGCTTTGATTTTTATTTGCAAAAAGCAGTTTAACCGCTTCGACCGCGCGACGCAAGCAGACTTAACGGCCGGCTCTATAGGGGCCTGCTCTAAAGGAAAGCGCCTCAAGCACCATGCGAAACATCATGCTAAACACCGTGCCAAACCGGGCCATGGCCCGAACCCAAATCCGGTGCTGCCTTAATCGCCGCATGCACATAGGCCAGTGCTTTTGCCGTGGCAGCTTTAATGTCGGGCGCGGCTGACCCGCCCGCCATTTGATTGGCCATTTGATTGGCCAATTGTCCGGCCAATTGTCCTGCAAGTGCCGAGGCCAGCGTGCACCCCGTCCCATGCGTATTGGCGGTTTCAAGGCGTTCATGCTCAAACACTTCAAAGCCGGTCTGCAAAGCCAGCAAATCGGTCACCACGCGGTCGCTGCCATGCCCGCCCTTAATCAGCGCGGCATGCGCCCCGTCATCCATCAACCGGTCGGCGGCGCGTTTCATGTCATCAACCGTATCAATATCGCGGCCGGTCAACAGGCTGGCCTCAGGCAGATTGGGCGTCACCAAAAACGCATCGGCCAGCAACAGGGTTTTCAGCGCGTCAACAGCATCTTCCTGCAACAGCCTATCGCCTGATGTCGCCACCATAACCGGGTCAACCAGCATGGGCAGACGCCCGGCATCGGCGCGCGCCTGCGCCACGCTTTCTATCAGCGCGCGATTGTGCAACATGCCGGTTTTAATGATATCGGCCCCAATATCGCTCAAAATGCTGTGCATTTGGCTGACCACAAAGGCCGGCGGCACGTCGAGAATATCCTGCACGCCCAACGTATTTTGCGCCGTCAGCGCGGTCAGCGCCGTGGTCGCATAAGCGCCTTGCGCCATAATCGATTTAATGTCGGCCTGAATGCCTGCGCCGCCGCCACTGTCAGAGCCGGCAACCACCAGCACACGGCCCGGCGCAATGGGTTTATTCATGGCTCAAGCGGCCACGGATTGAATGGAGTGGACAATCTCGGCCACAACATCTTGCACCAGCGCCGCATCATCGCCTTCGCCCATAACGCGGATAAGCGGCTCCGTGCCGCTTTTGCGAATAACCAGACGGCCCTGATTGCCGAGCTTGATTTCCCCTGCCGCAATCGCCGCCTGCACGGTGTCATGCTCCAACGGCGCACCGGCACTGAAGCGCACATTTTCAAGAATTTGCGGCACCGGCTCAAATACGCGGCACATATCCGACACCGGACGCTCAAGCTGTTTCAGCACAGACAGCACTTGCAAACCGGCAATCAGCCCGTCGCCCGTGGTTGAAAAATCCGACAGCACCATATGGCCGGATTGCTCGCCGCCAACATTAAAGCCGTGGCGGCGCATATGTTCGACCACATAGCGATCGCCGACTTTGGTGCGCGCCAGCGACAGTCCCTGCCCTTGCAAATGACGCTCAAGACCGAGATTGGACATTATGGTGGCAACAATACCCGGCGCGCTCAACAGGCCGCGCCTTTGCCAGTCACCGGCCACCAGACCCATAATTTGGTCACCATCCACTATTTGGCCATTTTCATCGCAAATAATCAGGCGGTCGGCATCGCCATCCAGCGCAATGCCAATATCAGCGCGTTCGCGGCGCACGGTTTCGGCCATCAAGCCCGTATCGGTCGAGCCGCAGCCTTTATTGATATTAAAGCCGTCAGGCGACACGCCAATCGGCACCACTTCAGCGCCCAATTCCCACAAAGCGGTCGGCGCGACTTTATAGGCCGCACCATTGGCGCAATCGAGCACCAGCTTAATGCCGTCCAGGCGCAAATCGCGCGGGAAAGTGCGTTTGGCAAATTCAATATAGCGCGCCTGGCTGTCATCAATCCGCTTGGCGCGCCCCAATTCGGCAGCCGGCACCAAATTGGTACCGCCCACATCATCCATTAATTGCTCAATTTCAAATTCAATTTCATCGGACAGTTTGAACCCATCCGGCCCGAACAGCTTAATGCCATTATCTTCAAACGCATTATGCGAGGCGGAAATCATCACGCCAATATCGGCGCGCAAGGAACGGGTCAGAAATGCCACAGCCGGTGTTGGTATCGGCCCGAACAAAAACACATCCATGCCCATTGAGGTAAAGCCCGCCACCAAAGCTGGCTCAACCATATAGCCGGACAGGCGCGTATCCTTGCCGATAACCACCCGATGGCGGTGTTCACCGCGCCGGAAAAACCGCCCCGCCGCCATGCCAAGGCGCAAAGCGGTTTCGGCGGTCATCATATCGCCATTGACGCGGCCACGAATGCCGTCGGTTCCGAAGTATTTGCGTATCATGCCAACCCCTTCTCCGCCTTTTATGGCTGTTTGTCGGGTTTCTTATCAAGTCACAAGCTATTTCAATATGTTACTTTTGCTGCCGCCAGTGCTTTGCGCACCACAAGCGCCTCGCGCAACGGCTTTGGCGCATGGGTGCGAATATAGTCAACACCTTGCGCCGCCGCCCATAATTCGGCAGCCAATGTTACCGGCCCGCTTTGCCCAACCGGCACATCGGCCAGCGCCCGCAAAAAACTCTTGCGTGAAGCGCAAATATAGACCGGCAGGCCGAATGTCTGCTTCAAGCGGTCTATATTGGCCAGCACTTGCAGTGACGCTTCCGGACGATTGCCGAGGAAAAACCCCATGCCGGGGTCAAGCACCAGCCTTTCACGCGCAATACAAGCTTTTTCAAGCATGTCCAATCGCGTGTGAAAAAAGCGTAAAATAATATCCCAAATATCGCCATCAGGGGCATTAGCGCGGGTGGCAATGCCCTTGGCCTGTATGGCATGCATCACCACCAAATGGCATTGGCTGGCGGCCAAATCATCATACAGGGCGGGATTGGGAAAACCGTTAATATCGTTCAGCCAGTCAGCGCCATTTTGCATTGCCCAGATTTGGGTCTCTGGCTGAAAACTGTCCACCGCCAGTGGCACACCCAATTTTTGCAATTCCGGCCAGACCGCCGCAAGGCGGGCGATTTCGGTTTCCGGCGGCACATGACCGGCATCGGGATGGCTGGAGGCCGGGCCAATATCAAGCATATCCGCCCCATCGGCCACCAAACGCCGCGCCTGCGCCAGCGCCGCATCGGGGTCAAGATAAGCGCCGCCATCGGAAAAGCTGTCTTCGGTAATATTCAAAATACCGATAATCTGCGGCGCATTGGCCGCAGATTGTTTCGGTGCATCAGACGGTGAAGCCACGATTAAAACCCCACCGCAAGTGGTGGCGCGCGCCTTATGTGCCTTGCGGCTCTGCACCGCCGACATTGCTGCCGCCGACTTTCGGGAAAGGCGAACCTGTTCCCGGCGTGCTGCTTGGCGTATCATCTTCCGGCCGGTGCGGGGCTTCGCCCTTCAGCAGATTGATGATTTCCTCACCCGACAGGGTTTCATATTCCAACAAACCTTTGGCAATTGTGTGCAAATCATTCATTTTTTCCTGCAAAATGCTGCGAGCTTTTTCATAGCCTTCTTCAACCAATTTGCGCACTTCGGCATCAATCCGCCTTTGCGTATCTTCCGACATATTTTGCTGGCGCGCGACCGAATGGCCAAGAAACACTTCTTGCTCATTCTCACCATAGGCCAAAGGCCCCATTTCATCGCTCATGCCATATTGCGTCACCATGGCCTTGGCCATATTGGTCGCCATTTGAATGTCGGAAGAAGCACCGGAAGTGACTTTTTCATGGCCGAAAATCAATTCCTCGGCAATCCGTCCACCCATGGCCACGGCCAAATCGGCTTTCATTTTGCCGCGCGTGACCGAAAGCTGGTCGCGCTCAGGCAGGCGCATCACCATACCCAAAGCCCGTCCGCGCGGAATAATTGTCGCCTTGTGAACCGGGTCGGAAGCTTCCATATTCAAAGCCACCAGCGCATGCCCGCCTTCGTGATAGGCGGTCAGCTTCTTTTCTTCCTCGGTCATCACCATGGAGCGGCGCTCGGCCCCCATCATGACTTTATCCTTGGCATCCTCAAATTCTTGCATAGACACCAAACGCTTGGCGCGTCGGGCAGCCAACAAAGCCGCCTCATTGACCAGATTGGCCAAATCGGCACCGGAAAAACCGGGCGTGCCACGGGCAATCACGCGCGCATCAACATCTGAGGCCAGCGGCGTTTTCTTCATATGCACTTTGAGGATTTTTTCACGGCCAATAATATCCGGATTCGGCACCACAACCTGACGGTCAAACCGACCGGGGCGCAACAATGCCGGATCCAGCACATCAGGACGGTTGGTCGCGGCAATCAGAATAATGCTCTCATTGGCCTCAAACCCGTCCATTTCCACCAGCAATTGGTTTAATGTCTGCTCGCGCTCATCATTGCCGCCGCCGAGACCGGCACCGCGATGGCGACCAACCGCATCAATCTCGTCAATAAAGATAATGCAGGGCGCATTGGCTTTGGCTTGCTCGAACATGTCGCGCACGCGGCTGGCGCCCACACCGACAAACATTTCGACAAAATCGGAGCCGGAAATTGAGAAAAACGGCACATTGGCTTCACCGGCAATGGCGCGCGCCAGCAAGGTCTTACCGGTGCCGGGCGGGCCAACCAGCAATGCACCTTTGGGGATACGACCGCCGAGACGTTGAAATTTGGTCGGGTCTTTCAGAAATTCGACAATTTCCTGCAAATCATCCTTGGCTTCGTCAATACCAGCGACATCTTCAAAAGTGACACGGCCATGCGCTTCATTGAGCAATTTGGCTTTTGATTTGCCAAAGCCCATTGCGCCACGACCCCCGCCTTGCATTTGGCGCATGAAAAACACCCAAACGCCAATCAGCAGCAGCATGGGGAACCATGAAATCAGCACACCCAGCAAAGTCGGTGAGCCTGACCGGTCGGGCTTGGCGGTAATCGCCACACCGCGCTCTTGCAAACGCTGAACAAGGCTTGGGTCATTGGGCGGCGCATAGGTGCTGAAGGCCGAGCCGTCGGAATAACGCCCGCTAATCGCATCGCCCTCAATCGTCACTTCGGCCACTGTGCCGGCATCAACTTCGGCGATGAATTGCGAAAAATTCACCTTGGAATTGGTGTCTTGCGCGCTTGGCCCCTGGAATATGTTAAACAGCGTAAACAGCATCAGGGCGACAACCACCCAGATAGCCAGATTTCTCATACCGCTCACGATACAACCCTTTCGTTTTGTCCCGCCCGTCAGCACAGCCAAAGCGGCGGGGATATGTTTTGAATATAGGCACAGCCAACATGATTTACCAGCCCGACCTGTCGGGAAACAGGCCGCTAAAATCGGCCCATCCATCGGCCAAGACGGCATGAAACCCGTCCACTTGCTGCAAAAGCGGGCAGGCAAGCAAGCCGTTATCATCAAAAAAAGCTGGTAAAACATGCAGATAGGCAGCATTTACCCCATCTCTTGCCGTCGCGCCAGCCGGTGCCAAACGCGCCAGACCGTCAGCCCCCAGCCCCGCGACAAATAGCCCTTTCGTGTTTTGTGCCGGGTCAACTTGCACAATAAACCGGCCATCCCAGAGCAATGGCGCATGACCAACCGGTATTTTTAACCCGGCCAGTGCCGCTTTTTCGCGGCCAATAAAAATATCTCCGCCACGCCAACGCAACAAACAACCGGCAAGCGTCAGCCCGCCCGACGGCGTCGCTGCAATGGCGCCCGGCAGAAGCCGCGATTTATCGCGTTTTGGCGGATAGGGGCGCTGGCCAATCCAGCCCAATAAGCGCCGCAAAAGGCGCAATTGGCGATGCGCTGGCAAAGCCGCGAAAGCCATGCGCGACATGCGCAAGACGCCATAGCCATGCCAGCTTGCATGGGTTTGCAGCCAATCCATATCGCGCGCATCATGGCGATTGCGCCGCTGTCGCAAGCGCCGCGCCAATTGGCCAAGCCGCGCCTCCATTGCGCCATTGGTGTCTTGTGCCAACAAAAACTGCCGCCAGCGCACGCGCTCAAATTGCCGGTCATGATTGGACGGGTCATGGCAGGCAGGCAGACCGGCGCGCGCCAATATAGCGGCCAGCTTGGCTTTCGGCATGGTCAGCAGGGGCCGCAACAGCAAAACAGAACCGGCAGCGGTCATCAAACTCTGGCGTTCGGCCATGCCGGCCAGCCCGTCCAGCCCGCTGCGGCGCGCCAGACGCATAAGCAGGGTTTCCGCTTGGTCAGACGCATGATGGGCCAGCACCAAGCCGTCAGCCTGATGTTGCGCGCACCATTCAGCCATGAGCGCATAGCGCATCAATCGCGCCTTTTCCTGCAAACCAGGGCCGGAAAGCGGCGTTTCGGGCTGCAAGATAAAATGCGCCAGCCCCAGCTCAAGACAGTATTGGCCCACCATTGCCGCCTCATCAGCCGCCGCCGCCCGCAAACCGTGATTGACCGTCAAAACACTGAAAGAAATATCAGTCTGCGCTTGCGCTTCGGCGGCCAGTGCCAGCAATGCCATACTGTCCGGCCCGCCCGATACGGCCAGCGCAAAATGGCGCCCGCCGGTCAATGTCGCCAAATGCGATGCCAGCCATGCCCCGTCGGGCAGGCCATTATCCAATGCTGCTGAGTCAGGAAGCGCAACCGGCACGGCGACGCTCAATCTCTGCCCGTCTGACAATCGCCGCAGGCGCGTCAGGGAATTTAATGCCCAATTCGGCAAACGCATCGCATCCGGCCTCGGCCTCGCCCAACGCATGCAGTGACATGCCGAGTTTCAGCAAGCTGTCAGGGGCTTTTGTGCCATTGGCATATTTGGTGAAACCGCCAAGGAAAGCCTCGGCGGCGCGCTTATATTGGGCCCGCACATAATAGGTTTCGCCGAGCCAATATTGCGCATTGCCGGCCAATTCATGTTTCGGGAATTTTTCAATCAGGCTGCTGAAATCTTTTTCCGCCATATCATATGCGCCCTCACGTAAATCATCATAGGCGCGCTGATACAGGGCTTTCGGGTCATTGAGGGGCGGGCGCAGGCTGATTTGCCCATTTTCATTGCGGCTGATTTCACCCTCACCAACCAAACGCATGTCACTGGCGGACGGATTATCGCGCGACAGTGCCTCCATACGTTTGTCTGCCATATTATTGGCGGCGGCGGGCTGTGTGTCGCCGTCGAGTCGGTCAATCGGCACTGGCGTGCGCACCACACCAATGATTTCCGGCTCGGCAGAAGTCGATGAAATACCGGCCATTGAGCGGCGAACCCCGGCCTCAAGCTGGGCGAAGCGCATGGCATCGGCTTGCGATTGCATGGCATAACGCTCGGCCAAATTTCGCATTTCCTCGCCCAAACGCCCCAATTCGGCCTGCACCACTCTTATCGCTTCGGCATTTTGACCGGCACCAAAAATAATTTCCGCCGTCGCTCCCGGCGGTGTTTGCGTATTGGGCGTATTGGGCGTATTGGGCATATTGGGCGCATTGGCTGTAGTGGCTTGTGCGGTATTTTCTTGCGCCGTTCCGACGCTTTGCGCCCCTCCGGCCAGACGGGCTTCCAATGCTTCGAGCCTTTTTACAAGCGCCGTCAAATCGGTCATGCGCTGGCGCTTGGCAAGCGTATTTTGCGCCGCCACCAATTGCTCAAGCTGCATCAGGCGCATTTCAAGCGTCCCCAGCCGGTCAGTCTCGGTTTGCCCGTTTATTTGTTCGGTTAGCTGCTGAGGCATGTTTTGTGCATAAGCCGGCGCATATTGCCCTGCCCCGCTTGCCATGAACAGCCAAGCGGCCAGAAGCGCCGTTGAAAATCCGCGAACCACCATTATCTCACTCTCACCACATGCCCATTCATTATATAAATGTCAGCAAAGAACGGCAAAATTAGGGCATGCCCAAACCATATAAGAACTCGTAAAAGCCCGGACAGAACTCGTAAAAGCCCGGACAGAACTCGGAAAAGCCCGGACAGAACTCGGAAAAGAAAGGGCACCCGAAGGCGCCCTGTCCAAACAAAACTGTTGAAATCGCTTAAAATCAGCGAATTGTTGATACGGCGCGGCGATTTTTCGACCAGCAATTCTCATTGGCGCACAGCGACACAGGCCGCTCCTTGCCGTAAGAGATGGTCTGCAAACGGTCGCCGGACACGCCTTGCGAAATCAGGAAATTCCGGACAGAGCTGGCGCGCCGTGCGCCCAATGCCAGATTATATTCACGCGTGCCACGCTCATCAGCATGGCCTTCAATCGTCAGACGCACCGCCATATTCTGTTGCAACCAGCGTGCTTGGGCGGTCAATGTATCGCGCGCCGTCATGTCAAGCACGGCCTTGTCGGTTTCAAAGAAAATACGATCGCCGACATTGCCAATCAAATATTGTGCCGAATCCATATCGGTCACATTGGCCGCCGGTGCCTGGGCCGGTGAGGAAACCGCACTCGGGCCCGCACTGTCGGAGCCGCCGCCACATGCCGCCAGCACAAATGTCAGACCGGCAATCAGCGATAAGGTTTTGGTTTTTCGAAAAACATCCATGGTAAGCTCCCTGCGTTCGGATGGACTCTCAATTATTTGATAACCCTAAACAAGCTATATCAGCAAAAATCTGTCTTGCCAAGCAAGCAGCGAAGCAAAACAAAGGGTTTTCATATTAGCGAATAAGCGGTGACCAGGCCGGGTCGGAGGCAAATCCCGGCAAATTCAGCGGTCGCTCATTATAACCTGTAACATCTACCGACCATAGGGACGGGCCGCCTTCAGCGCCTTCCGTCTCGCGGAAAAATACCAGCACACGGCCATTGGGCGACCAGGCCGGGCCTTCATTATGATAGCCTTCTGTCAAAATGCGCTCGCCACTGCCATCGGCTTTCATCACACCAATCAGAAACCGCCCTTTCAGCGTCTTGGTGAAGGCAATCAAATCGCCGCGCGGCGACCAGACCGGCGTGGCATAGCGCCCCTCGCCACGGCTGATGCGCCGGACATTGGTGCCGTCAGCATTCATCACATAAAGCTGCTGTGTCCCCATGCGGTCGCTTTCAAACACGATTTGCCCGCCGCCCGGCGAATAGCAAGGCGCGGTATCAATCGCCAGGGATTGGGTAAGACGTCGGGTTTCACGCGTGCGCAAATCCATAGTGTAAATATTGGAATTGCCATTGCGCTCAAGGCTCATCACAATTTTCTGACCATCCGGTGAAAAACGCGGGGCAAAAGTCATGCCCGGAAAATCGCCAACAACTTCTTGCTGGCCGGTCTCAATATTCAGCAAATAAACGCGCGGGCGATTGCGATAATAAGACAGATAGGTGATTTCCTGCGCTGTCGGGCTGAAACGCGGGGTCAGCGCCAAAGCCTGGCCGGAGGTCAATTCGCTTTGCGCGAAGCCATCTTGATCCATAATGGCCAGTTTTTTGACACGGCGATTTTTCGGGCCGGACTCAGCCACATAAACAATGCGCGTATCAAAATAGCCGGTCTCACCGGTCAGCCTTTCATAAATCGCATCAGAAATCAGATGGCTGATGCGCCGCCAATTATCCGGGCTGGTGAAAAATTGCAGGCCGGTCATTTGCTGTTGGGCGACCACATCCCACAGCCGAAACTCAACCCGCAAGCGGCCATCATTTTGCCGCACCGCCCGGCCTGTTACCAAGGCCAGCGCCTTGACAATGCGCCAATCCTCAAAGCGCGGACGGGCATTAACGTCAAGCTTGCTCTCAATAAAGGCTTCGCGGTCAATCGGCCGGAACAGGCCGGAGCGTTCAAGATTGGCAGCAATCACTTGCGCCAATTCCTGCCCGACCGAGCCCTCGCCGTCAAAATCAAGAATGGCAATGGGCAGCGGCTCGACATTGCCTTGGGTGATGTTGATTTTCAAAACCGCCTGGGCCGGTGTCGCCATCATAACAACCAGCATCAGCGCAACAGCCCAGCAGCCGTTTTCAGCGCGGCGAATAAATCTTTTGGTCATGGCGTTTCTCCTTGCGGTCATGGCATCCTACCCGCCAAGCATTTGCAACGGGTCAAAAGTCAATTGCATGTCTTTCCAAAGCCGGTATTTGGCCGGTGGCATTTCATAGGGCTGGCAGCCATTAATGGCGCGCAAAACAGCCTCGGCGGCAGAGCGGAAAAACGGATCGCTCAAATGCTGCCGATTGACAACAAGCGGGCCGCCGGAAATGCGCCCATTGGGGGCCAGCCCGACGCGGATTTTCACCATCAGCCTTTCCGCATCACGCGCGCCGGAAGGCGGCGACCAGCAGCGCCCGACTTGTGCTTTGAAACCATCTGTTTCATTCAGCGTTAACTGGCCAAAGGCTTCTTGTGTTTGCGTATCGCTGTCTTCGGCAATCTCGGCCTGCGCCGCTTCGGGTATTTTATTGAGCAATTGCTGAACCCGCGAAATATCCAAAATTGTGCTGGTTTTGCTGGGCGGGCTGGGCCGCGCGCGCGGCATGGGATTGGCCACTTTGAAGCTTTGCGGCGCCGCCGTCTCGGCAGGCATATCATCCGGCGTGACTTCCGGCACAGCATCGCCAATCGGCATCAGATTTTCGGCAAGCTCCGGCGGGGCAGCCTTACTTGCTGGCGGCGCGGTTTCCAAAACCGCTTGCCGGGCTTCTTCTTGCGTAGAGGTTTCAGCCGGTGACGGCTCTTCACCGGTCATGATTTGGGTGAATTCATCAATGGTAATAATATCGACCGGCAGGCTCATATCTTCAAACGGGCTTTCATCCATTTGCGGCGCCCATAGCATAAAAACGGCCAAGAGTGAGGCATGAAACCCAAGCGAGGCGGTGAAGGAAGAACTGCGCAGCATGGGTCAGCCCGCTCCGTCGTCCTTGCCGCTATCGGCACCGAGCTTTTGGTCAGTAACCAAAGCGACGCGCGAAAATCCGGCGGCATTTATCCGCGCCACAACGGCGGCGACGCGGCCATAGCTGACTTTTTCATCGCCGCGCACATAAATCCGACTGTCAAAACCATTTTGCAATATCGCCTTCAAACGCGGCACTAATTGATTCAGCGCAATGGCACTTTCTTCAATGTAAATATCGCCATTGGCGCGCACGGTAATGGCCAAGGGCCGGTCATCGCTTGTCAGCGGGGCGGCTTTGGTTTTCGGCAGGTTGACCGGCACACCGACACTCAGCATGGGCGCGGCGACCATAAAGACAATCAGCAGAACCAGCATAATATCAACCATCGGGGTGACATTGATTTCAGCCATTGGGCTGAAGCGACGGCGCACGCGGCGACCGCCCTGCCGTGTCGGCCCGGATGCACCCATCATCGCCATCAGGCACTCCTGCGAGATGATTTGGCACTGGTCTGGTTATTGGCCGCTGCATGGCTGTTGCTTTGGGCGGCGACAATATTGAAGAAATTATCAGCGAAATAATCGAGCCGCGCGCCAAAACGGTTAATTTGTCCGGCAAACAGATTATAGGCAATCACAGCAGGAATCGCCGCCAGCAGGCCAAGCCCGGTGGCAAACAGCGCCTCGGCAATGCCCGGCGCAACCACCGCCAGATTGGTGTCGCGGGTCATGGCAATCGCCTGAAAACTGTTCATAATGCCCCAGACTGTGCCGAACAATCCGACAAAAGGCGCAACCGCACCGACCGTGGCCAATATCGGCAAACGCCCCTCCAATTGCTCGACTTCCTGCGCGATAGAGCTTTGCAGGCTGCGCTCAATGGCTGGCAGCAAATGGGCGGAAGCGGCACTATTGCGCCCGCCATCCTGACGCAGCCATTCGCGCATGGCATTGAGAAACACATTGGCCATCGGATGTTTGGGGCCGCTGCCAATGGTGCGATACAGGCTTTGCAGCGACTCACCCGACCAAAAATCCGCATCAAAGGAATCGGCAGCGCGCCTGACCCGCCGCAGCAAGACGATTTTTTCAAACATAATCGCCCAGCATATAATCGAGGCCAGAACCAGCCCGACCATGACCAGCTTGACGACAATATCGGCACGCAAAAACAGGGATAAAAGTGAAAAATCAGCCGCCAAATCGGGCGCTGACTGCAAAACAGTAACCGTTTCCATTCTGACTTCCTTAATTTGGGAAAATATGCGCGGCAAATGTGTCGAAACTTGGGCTGAAAAAGGGATTTACGCCCCGCAAAGCGCCCAATTCGGCCTATTCCTGTGCCGGTGACAGATACCCTTCCAGTTTTTCAACAATATCAGCGGGCAGACGACGCGGACGCCCTTCCATATCAATACAGGCAATATCAATATCGGCCTGCCATAGCAACCGGCCTGCGCATAAAATACGCTGCACCGCCCGCATGCGTGCGCCCTTCGCATGGGTAAAAACAGTCTCTACCGCCAGCATATCATCAATACGGGCCGGGCCGTGAAAGCCAATATCCATATGCGAGACAGCAAAAGCCAAAGGCGGTTCGCGCGCCGCCATATCGCGGTGATTAACCCCGGCCAGACGAATAAAATCGGAACGCCCGCGCTCGGCAAAGCGCAAATAATTGGCATGATAGACAATGCCGGAAAAATCCGTGTCCTCATAATAGACGCGCACCGGCAATATATGTTTTGTGCCCTCAAATGCGCCACTCATGCGTCACCTTCCGGCCCGTCGGCAAATAAATCGCCAATATCGGTGCGCCCTTTGGGTGCCTCCAGCCCCAAATGGGCAAAGGCGGCCGGCATCAGCACCCGCCCGCGCGGTGTGCGATTGACGAAACCAAGCTGTATCAAAAACGGCTCGACAATATCTTCCAGCGCATCGCGCGGCTCGCCAAGCGCGGCAGCGATTGTATCAATGCCGACCGGCCCGCCGATAAATTTATGCGCCAAAGTGCTGAGATAGCGGTGGTCAAGACTGTCAAGCCCGCGCCCATCAACCTCCAAACGGGTCAGAGCGGCATCGGCCAGTGCAGCATCAATCACCTGTTTTTGCTGAACATTGGCGAAATCGCGCACACGGCGCAACAGCCGACCGGCCACACGCGGCGTGCCGCGCGCGCGCGCGGCAATTTCATGCGCCCCGTCATCGCTTATATCCAGCCCCATCAGCCCGGCATTGCGCCGGACAATCTGCTCCAACTCATCAATTTCGTAAAAGCCGAGATAGACAGGAATCCCGAAACGGTCGCGCAAGGGTGTCGTTAACAGGCCGGAGCGCGTGGTCGCACCAACCAAAGTGAAAGGCGGCAGGTCAATTTTCACCGAGCGCGCCGCCGGCCCCTCGCCAATCATCAAATCCAGCTCGAAATCTTCCATCGCCGGATAGAGTATTTCTTCCACCGCCGGATTGAGCCGGTGAATCTCATCAATAAACAGCACATCATGAGCTTCAAGATTGGTCAATTGTGCGGCCAAATCACCGGCTTTGGAAATCACCGGCCCTGAGGTTGAGCGAAAGCCAGTGCCCAATTCGCGGGCAATGATTTGCGCCAATGTTGTCTTGCCCAGACCGGGCGGCCCGGCCAACAATACATGGTCAAGCGCATCGCCACGCTGGCGCGCCGCCGCGATAAATACAGACAGGTTTTCGCGTCCCTTTTTCTGCCCGATAAACCCGTCCAGCGTTTTCGGGCGCAAAGCCGCATCGCCCTCCTCGCCAAGATTATCGGCGCTAATCAATCTTTCTGACTCGTCGCTCATAATCCCGCCTAAACCAATTCCTTGAGCGCCTGTTTAATCAACGCTTCTGTGGAAACATCATCCGCCGCGCCATTGGCGGCCCGCGCTGCCAGCAAAGCCTGATGCGCCTGCACACGCTGATAACCCAAATTGACCAGCGCCGACAGCGCATCGGCAAAAGCCTGGCTGTCTGCTGTGCCATCTGCGCCGGTCGCGCCCGCGCCGCCTTGCCCGCCCGACACGCTGCTGACACTGAACACGCTTTCGGGCACTTTGTCGCGTAATTCCTGCACAATGCGCTGCGCCACTTTCGGCCCAACCCCCGGCGCACGCGACACCATTGCCTTGTCTTCGGCGGCCACGGCTTGCGCCAATTCGCGCGACGACAAGACGCCCTGAATAGCCAGAGCCACACGGGCACCGACGCCCTGCACACTCATCAGCAGGCGGAACCAGCTCCGGTCTTCCTCGCTCAAAAAACCGAACAGACGCAATTGGTCTTCGCGCACATAAGTCTCTATGGCCAGCGTCACCGCCTCGCCATCGCCCGGCAGGCTTTCAAGCATCCGCGCCGAGCCTTCCACCATATAGCCGACCCCGCCGACATCAATCAGCGCCCAGCTTTCGCCGCGCCCGTCCACACGCCCGCGCAACCTGCCTATCATCGTCTTCCCCCGGCGCGCTTTTGCCCATTACCAGCGTCATATTTACCGCTCAAATCACCGGCATGGGCCAGCGTAATCGCAACGGCCAGCGCATCGGCGGCATGTTCATCATGTAAATCTGCCTTGGGCAGCAATATGGCCAGCATGGCAGCGATTTGGTTTTTATCGGCATGGCCGGAGCCGGTGACGCTGCGTTTGATGAAATTCGGTGCATATTCAGCCACGGGCAGGCCGCGTCGCGCCGGCACCAGCAAAGAAATCGCGCGGGCCTGACCCAGCTTCAATGTCGCCGCACCATCGCGATTGACGAAAGTCTGTTCGACCGCGGCAAATTGCGGCTGCCAGCAATCAAATACTTGCACCAATCCGGCTTCGATTTGCACCAGCCTTTCGCCCAATGTCAGCCCGCGCTCAGAGCGCACCGAGCCATTGGCCAAATGGGTCAGCTTGCTGCCGGTCACCTCAATCACGCCCCAGCCCGTGCTTTGCAAGCCCGGGTCAAGCCCGATAAGTCTTTTGGTGTCAGAAGCCGTCATTTGGCCCATCTTAAGCTCGCTTTCCTGCCCGTCCGACCAGCAGGCCGGGCTTAAGCCGAAAGCTGCGCGATAACCTCCTCGGCAATATCGAAATTGGCATAGACATTTTGCACATCGTCAATGTCATCCAACGCATCCATCAGCTTAATTACTTTTTCGGCTGCTTCGCCCTCTACGGCAATATCATTTTGCGCCCGCCAGATAATCCCGGCCACGCGCGGCTCACCCAATTGCGCTTCCAGCGCGCCGACCACATTGTGCAATTCTTCCACCGCGCAGATGATTTCATGGCCTTCCTCATCGGAGGCCACATCCTCGGCACCGGCTTCAATCGCCGCTTCAAAAACATCATCGGCACCTGCCGTATCGGCATTGAACTCAATCGCCCCAACCCGGTCGAACATGAAAGATACCGAGCCGGTCTCACCAAGATTGCCGCCATTTTTGGAAAAAGTGGAGCGCACTTCCGCCGCCGTGCGATTGCGGTTATCGGTCAGGGTTTCTACAATCACACCAATGCCGCCCGGCCCAAAACCCTCATAGCGCACTTCCTCATAATTGGCACCGCCATCATCGGCGCTTTTCTTAATGGCGCGTTCGATATTGTCTTTCGGCATATTTTGCGCACGCGCGGCCAGCACTGCCGTGCGCAAGCGCGGATTGGCGGCCGGGTCGGGCATGCCAAGTTTGGCCGCCACGGTGATTTCCTTGGCCAGACGGGCAAATATCTTGGCGCGTTTTTTGTCCTGCGCGCCTTTTCTGTGCTGGATATTTTTGAATTTTGAATGGCCTGCCATAATGCTTCCTCCTCATCCCTGACCGGCATGTTCCGGCCCGATTATCCTATCCTGTTTCACCTCAAATTGCGCGCCAATTCACCCGCTTGGCAGGCTTGAGGAAAGTCTGCCGCCAAAACGCACCGGCTCAATTCGTTGCGCCAATCCGGTGGCGGCATCGGTTTCCACCATCACGCCGCATAATGTCGGCGTGCCTTGCGCCGCGCCAAACCGACCGCCGCGCAATTTGGTGGTAAAGCGCGATACCGGCTCTTCCTTTTCCATACCAATCACGCTGTCATAATCGCCGCACATGCCGGCATCAGTCTGATAGGCGGTGCCGCCGGGCAAGATTTGAGCATCCGCCGTCGGCACATGCGTGTGGGTGCCAACCACAAGGCTGGCACGGCCATCGCAAAAATGCCCCATCGCCATTTTTTCCGACGTCGCCTCGGCATGCATATCGACAATAATCGCATCAGCGCCTTCAGCCAGGGGACAGGCTTGCAATTGCGCTTCCACCGCGGCAAATGGGCAGTCCAGCGATTCCATGAATAATTGCCCCATCACATTGACCACCAGCACGCGCGCGCCACCAATATCGAAAAGCCCGCAGCCATGCCCCGGCGTGCCAGCCGGAAAATTGGCCGGACGCAGCAGCCGTGTCTCCGTGTCAATATAGCCAAGTAGCGCCTGTTGATCCCAAACATGATTGCCGGTTGAAACAACATCGACACCGGCATCGAAAAACCCGTCAGCAATTTCCGGCGTGATACCAAAACCACCGGCAGAATTTTCGCCATTGACGATAACAAAATCGAGGCCCATTTGCTTGCGCCAGACCGGCACTTGCCGCATCACCGCCTCACGGGCAGCACGCCCGACAACATCTCCAAGAAACAATATTTTCATGCGGCAGAACCCATTTTCATTCAACAGAAGCTTGGCCGTTTGCGCCGCAAGCAAAATGGCGGCTAGGCGTCAAAACGTCATTCAGGACTTGGTCATGCGGTGCGCGCGGGCATTTGTCAAGCTGTTGAAAGTCAAAGGCCAAACCGACAGCGCGCAGCGGGCCTTGCGCCCTTAAAAAGGCAAGCGTGCGGTCATAATGCCCGCCGCCCTGCCCAAGCCGCACCCCGTCTGCATCAAAGGCAAGCAAAGGCAGCAGAATAATCTCAGGACGCAGCACGGGCGCATCGGCCAGCGGCGCTTGCACACCGGCCCTATCCGGCGACAGCGCGTCTTCCGGCGCATATTGGCGAAATTGCAAAGCCGCATCCGCCCGATATGTAACCGGCAAGCAGATAATATGGCCCGCCGCATGGCAGGCTTGCATAAGCGGGCGCGGGTCAATTTCATCACCGACCGGCCAATAGGCTGCAATCACCTGTCCGCCAGCCCCCGGCAAATTGACTTTGCATGCTGTATCGACCAAAGCCCGCGCCGCTTGCGCCGCAATCGGGCGGCCTTTTTCGGCGCGCAATTGGCGCATGGTTTTGCGAAGAAGGGATTTATCTGCCATGACCTGACCCGTGAACCGGAAAAGCGGAACCGCCCTGACCGTGCAATGCGATCCTCGGAGACCTACACAAGTAGGTGGGCACCGTGTGCGACAGGCCACGACCCGTCTCAGTGACAGTTCCCTAAAGGATCGTAAGGCCCCGAGATAGTTGACATTGCTCGTATCGGGCAGTCCCGCGCCATTATCCCGCGCAATGGCCCGATCGGCAAGAGGCAAAGCGCAAAGCCGGAAAACAAGCGCATAATAGGAAAAGGTGCTTTATATTGTGTCGCCTGACATTGTATCGCCTGACATTGTATCGCTTGGCGCATCATCTTGTGCAGCACCATCATCTTCATCCGCCGCATTATCCACCATGCCCGCGCGCGGGCCGTCCATTGTCGCCAATTCGTCGGGCTTGTCGGCCTGATTGGGTGGCGGATTTTCGCCGGTTTCTTCAAGCAGTGCTTCCACTCTTGCAGCCGCGCTGGTCAAAGCATCGGCAATGGTATTTTCCATGTCATTTATGCGCTCATTAAGCGCGCCGCGCGCCTCATTGAGCCGCTTCAGCTCGTCTTTTGCATTGGCCAAATCGCGGTTCAGGTCACGCAATTCACTGCACAAAGTCAGCCCGGCCAGCACCAGCAAATGACTGTCCCCGGCTTGCGCCGAGCGGTCTTTCAGGCTGCCGACACGGGTTGCCAAATCTTCGGCCAGTTTTTTGACCTGCGCCTCTTCACCATCGGCGCACATGATTTGAAAAGCCCGCGAATTGATTGAAATGGTCAGCTCTGCCATTACTCCTGCCCCGCCGCTTTGCCCGCATCTTCTGTTCCGAGCACCGAATCGATTTGCGCCAGCGCCTTGTCAACATTGGCGGCAGCGCGGCGTTGCTTGGTTTCAAGGGCCTTGCGCGTCTTTTTCATTTGCGACACTTCCGTGCGCAAATAAACGCATTGCTCTGCGGCTTCGTGCAATTTTTTCGCCGCAGAGGCGCTCATCACCACTTTTTTCTCAAGCGCGTCCAACGCTGCCTGCAAGCGGGTCAGGGCTGGGATAATCTTCTGCATGATAATACCTCGGCTAACACTATGACCTGCCAATATAATCGCGTCAATAGACAGGCGCTTGTCAGGGCGGCGCAAATTCCATGCCCGTTGCCAAATTGCCCGTCCCTGCTTGCTTCGCCTGTGGATGTTTTCACGACAAAGCAAAATTGGCGCATTTTGACCGGAGAATGGCATTGACTTGGCAGCCGCATTTGGCCATTCTGCGCGCAATCAAGGCACGCTGTTTCAAGTGCCGCGCATGAGGAATGTTCAATGGCCGACGCCGGTAACAGCCGCCCAAATTCTGACCCCCAATCTTCCGCTTCCGCAACGTCATCCGCCTCATTTAAGGATATGGCCAATGCGATACGCGCGCTGGCCATGGATGCCGTGCAAGCCGCCAATTCAGGCCATCCCGGCATGCCAATGGGCGCGGCGGATATTGCCACCGTGCTTTACACAAAATTTCTGAAAATCGACCCGCTTTGCCCGGATTGGCCGGATCGCGACCGCTTTGTTTTATCGGCCGGACATGGCTCCATGCTGCAATATGCGCTGCATTATCTGGTCGGCTTTGCCGATATGACGATAGATGAGCTGAAAAATTTCCGGCAGCTCGGCGCCCGCACGGCAGGCCACCCGGAATATGGCCATGCGGGCGGCATTGAAACCACTACCGGGCCTTTGGGACAAGGCATATCAACAGCGGTTGGCATGGCACTGGCCGAGCGCATGATGCAAGCGCGATTCGGCGATGAACTGGTTGACCACTACACTTATGTGCTGGCCTCTGATGGCGATTTGATGGAAGGCATCAGCCATGAGGCGATTTCCATTGCCGGTCATCTGAAATTATCGCGGCTGATTGTGCTTTATGATGACAATAATATCTCGATTGACGGGCCGCTTGATTTGACCGAAAGCGGCGATGCGCTGGCGCGGTTTGAAGCCGCCGGTTGGGATGCGGTGCGCATTGACGGGCATGATGAAGATGCGATTGAAAAAGCCATTGCCGAGGCGCGCCAAAGCGACAAGCCGAGCCTGATTGCTTGCCGCACCATTATTGGCTATGGCGCCCCGAATAAACAAGGCACATCCGGCTCGCATGGCGCACCATTGGGCGATGAGGAAATCACCCTGACCCGCGAATCGCTGGGCTGGAGCGCCGAACCCTTTGAAATACCCTCTGATGTTTTGGATGCGTGGCGCATGGCCGGACGTGCCAATGCCTCTGTGCGAAAAGCCTGGCAAAAGAGGTTTGACGACCAATCAGCGGAAACCCGCAACCGGTTTGAGCGCGTCACCTCCGGCGAATTGCCTGACACGCTGGGCGATGCGGTGGATGCTTTCAAAAAACAATTGGCCGAGGAAAAGCCGGGCTGGGCGACACGCAAATCTTCCGAAGAAGTGCTGAAAGTGCTGGTGCCTTGCGTGCCGGAAATGATAGGTGGCTCTGCCGATTTGACCGGCTCCAACAATACACGCACGCCGGAGCAAGGCGCGGTCACGGCTGATGATTTCAGCGGCGGCTTTATTCATTGGGGCGTGCGCGAGCATGGCATGGCCGCCGCCATGAATGGCATGGTGCTGCATGGCGGGTTTATTCCCTATTCCGGCACTTTCCTTGTTTTTTCCGATTATTCGCGCCCTGCCATCCGGCTGGCGGCATTGATGCAACAGCGTGTGGTGCATGTGCTGACCCATGACAGTATCGGTCTGGGCGAAGACGGGCCGACGCACCAGCCGGTTGAACATTTGGCGGCTTTGCGTGCCATGCCGAATGTCTATGTCATGCGCCCGGCCGATGCGATTGAGACACTCGAATGTTGGCAGCTTGCGCTGAAAATCAACAATGCGCCGAGCGTGCTGGCCCTGACCCGCCAAGGCTTGCCGACATTGCGCGATTATGCTGAGCGCAATTTGAGTGCCGCAGGTGCCTATGAGCTGGCCGCCGGTGGCAGCGACCCGCAAGTGACGCTAATGGCCTCCGGCTCGGAAGTCGCCATTGCCATGCAAGCGCGCGACTTGCTGAAACAAGACAATATCAGCGCCCGCGTGGTTTCCGTGCCATGTATGGAATTATTGGAAAAACAAAGCGAAGCGGCGCAATCGGATATTTTCGGCGACACGCCCTTGCGTATCGCCATTGAGGCAGCCGTGCGCCAAAGCTGGGATCGCTATTTGCGGCCCGGTGATATTTTTATCGGCATGGACAGTTTTGGTGCCAGCGCACCGGCAGCGCAATTATTTGAGCATTTCGGCATCACCGCCGAAGCTGTCGCCGAGGCGGCCAAGGCCGCTTTGCAAAGATAGGGGCAAAAGTCTTCGGGCTTTCAGCCTGAATACTGATTGCCAAACCAATGACCGGAAATGGCCGGTTTTGAGTGTTGACAGAAAAGGAAATGAATATGGCTGTGAATGTAGCAATTAACGGATTTGGACGCATTGGACGCCTTGTTTTGCGCGGCATTGTCGAAAGCGGGCGCAAAGATATAAATGTCGTTGCGATAAATGATTTGGGCACAATTGAGGCCAATGCCCATTTGCTGCAATATGACAGTGTGCATGGGCCGCTGCCCGCCAAAGTGCAAGCCACCAAAACCGGTATTCGCGTTGGCGGCAAAACCATTAAAGTCATCTCAGAGCGCGACCCGGCCAATCTGCCTTGGGCGAAAATGGGCGTTGATATTGCGCTGGAATGCACCGGCCTGTTTACCAGCCAGCAAGATGCCGGCAAACATATTGAGGCAGGCGCCAAACGCGTGCTGGTCTCGGCACCGGCTAGCGGTGCCGATTTAACCGTGGTTTACGGTGTCAATCACACCAAGCTGCGTAAATCGCATAAAATTGTTTCCAATGCCTCCTGCACAACCAATTGTCTGGCGCCGGTCGCGCAAGTGCTGAATGCCAGTTGCGGTATTGCACGCGGCTATATGACCACCATTCACGCCTTTACCGGCGACCAGCGCACGGTTGATACGCTGCATTCCGACCCGCGCCGCGCCCGCGCCGCCTCACTGTCCATGATTCCGACCTCAACCGGCGCGGCCAAAGCGGTTGGCCTTGTGCTGCCCGAATTGGTCGGCAAGCTGGACGGCACAGCCATTCGCGTGCCGACCCCCAATGTCTCAATGATTGACCTTGTTTTCGAGGCCAAAAAGAAAACCACAGTGGAAGCGATAAATGCCGCTATTGTGAAGGCCGCCAATGGCAAGCTGAAAGGCGTGTTGGGCGTGTGCGATGCGCCGCTTGTGTCGATTGACTTCAACCACAATCCCAATTCCTCTACCTTTGACCTGACGCAAACGCAAATTGTCGATGGCAAGCTGGTGCGCGTCTTGAGCTGGTATGACAATGAATGGGGCTTTGCCAATCGTATGGCCGATACGGCGGTTGCCATGGGCAAGCTTGGCTGAGTGAATGAACACTTTTCGAACGCTGGCTGACTTGCAAGAAACCGCCGCACCGGGCGATATTGTGCTGCTGCGCGCCGATTTGAATGTGCCGCTCGACAATGATGGCAATGTGCGCGATGCCACAAGGCTGGAACGGCTGCTGCCAAGTCTGGACAGGCTGGCGCAAGGCGGATTGAAAATCGGTATATTGTCGCATTTTGGTCGCCCGAAAGGGCAAATCGTGCCGGCAATGAGCCTGGCGCCGGTCGCCAAGGCGCTGTCCGGCCTGCTTGAGCGTCCGGTGGGCTTTGCTGCTGAATGTATTGGCGCAGCCGTGCAAGACGCGCTTGAAGCTTTGCCCGAAGGCGGAATTTGTGTGTTGGAAAACACCCGCTTTCATGCCGGTGAGGAAAGCAATAACGCCGATTTTGCCGCCGCGCTGGCAGCACCGGCAAAATTTTACGTCAATGACGCGTTTTCCGCCGCCCATCGCGCCCATGCCTCAACCGAGGGCATAACGCGCCATTTGCCAAGCTATTGCGGGCTGGCCATGCAGGCCGAGCTGGATGCCCTGAATGCCGCTTTGGGCGACCCGCTGCGCCCGCTTGTGGCGGTTGTCGGCGGGGCGAAAATCTCCACCAAGCTCGACCTGCTCGGCAATTTGTCGCGCAAAGTAGATGTGCTGGTCATTGGCGGCGGCATGGCCAATACATTCCTCGCCGCGCAAGGCCATAATATCGGTAAATCGCTGTGCGAGGATGCCATGCTGGATACGGCGCGCGATATTTTATCGGCGGCTGAAGCCAATCAATGCCGCATTATGCTGCCGGTTGATGTGGTGCTGGCTGATGAATTTGCCGAAGGCCAGACCGGGCTGACTTGCCCTGCCCATAATGTGCCGGATGATAAAATGATACTCGATGCCGGCCCGCAAGCCGTGAGCGAGATTTGCGCCGCTTTTGACGCGGCCAAAACCCTGATTTGGAATGGCCCGCTTGGGGCTTTTGAAATTGCGCCTTTTGATGCAGCCACCAATGCAACCGCGCAACATGCAGCAGCGCGCAGTGCTGCCGGAAGTCTGGTCAGTGTCGCCGGTGGCGGGGACACTGTGGCCGCTTTGGCGCATGCCGGTGCGGCTGACCGCTTCAGCTATATTTCAACCGCCGGGGGTGCTTTCCTCGAATGGTTGGAAGGCAAAACCCTCCCGGGTGTGGAGGCATTATCAACTTGATTCATACGGTCTGGGGAGAACGCGATGAACACAGAAAATCTTGAAGAAATTGCCGCGGCCATGGTGGCCGATGGCAAAGGCTTGCTGGCTGCCGATGAAAGCACCGGCACGATAAAAAAACGCTTTGACTCAATCAATGTTGAGTCCACCGAAACGGCGCGTCGCGATTATCGTGAAATGCTGTTTCGCACAGATACGGCCATGCGCGAGGATATTTCCGGCGTTATTTTATATGATGAGACCATCCGCCAGAAAGCAGCAGACGGCACGCCTTTGACCGCGCTGATTGAACAAGCCGGCTCATTGCCCGGCATTAAAGTTGATGCCGGTGCCAAAGCACTGGCCGGTCATGCCGGTGAAATGGTCACCGAAGGGTTGGATGGATTGCGCGAACGACTGGCCGATTATGTCGGACTGGGCGCGAAATTCGCCAAATGGCGCGCTGTGATAAATGTCAGCGACACGCTGCCAAGCCGTGCCTGTCTGACCGCCAATACACATGCGCTGGCGCGCTATGCCGCCCTGTGTCAGGAAGCCGGAATTGTGCCGATTGTTGAGCCGGAAATTATCATGGATGGCAATCATTCGGTTGAACGCTGCTATGATGTGACCGCCGCCGCCCTGTCAATGCTGTTCGACCAATTGGCTGAACAGAGCGTGCATCTTGAAGGCACGATTTTGAAACCGAATATGATTGTCTCCGGCACGCAGCATGCCCATCAGGCCGATATTGCGCAAGTGGCCGAACTGACTTTGAAATGCTTTCATGCCCATGTGCCAAAAGCCGTGCCGGGCATTGTGTTTTTGTCTGGCGGGCAATCAGATGAAGAAGCGACAGCACATCTTGATGCGATGAATAAAATCGGCAATCTGCCTTGGAAACTCAGCTTTTCCTATGGTCGCGCCTTGCAGGCCGCGCCATTAAAAGCTTGGGGTGGCGAGGCGGCCAATGTGCCGACCGCGCAAGCCGCTTTCGCCCATCGAGCCAGAATGAACCGCCTTGCCGCGCTTGGGCAATGGGACAAATCGCTGGAAGGGTGAGGTGGGTGACATCAGGTGACAGGTTTCAACTTGTCACCTGACGCTGGCAGTTCTTCCAAAAATGTGCTGGTCGCGCGCCGACTATGTGTGATGCGCGCCTCGATTTTTTCCATCAGTCTGAATATCTGCGCCAATTTCAAATGCAATGGCTTTTCAGCAAGACCTTTTTTGAAAACAAAAGCCGACAAACCCGATTGCCGCCAAGCCTGTTTTTCCGCCTTGTTGCGAAAAATGCGCAAATCGGCAGTGAACACATACCAATCATCTTCTTCTTTTCCCAATTCAGTTATCCATTCAATGTCAGGCGTGTCTTGGGGAAATCTTTCTCTCAAATGAATTGCTTTCCCGTCAGGATGCTTCACCTTCAGATAGGCATCAAGTATCTTTGCAAGCACCGGCGGTAAATTATTATCGACAAAAAATTTCATGCAGCAGCTTGGCTTTGGAGGTATTTACTTTCGTAAAATGCATGGGCGCGTTTGACGGTCTCCACCGGAACCTCAAACTCGCGCGCTGCTTTTTCGAAAGAATTATTATTGGCTTTAACCGCCATTGCCAGCGTTTCAACCGGAATTCGGCTGTCATTGTCGATCGGTTGACCGAAAGCTCTGTGCGGGTCAAGGACAATCCCCTTTTCGCGCCCGGCAATCCACCACTGGCGCGGTAATTGATTGTCCCAGTCTATATCGATAAATGATTGTTCAATGACTCTATGGATTTCGTGTTGACCGCTCAATATCTCAATGATTTTGGAATTCTTGCGGCTGTCCTCATCCTCCTCCAATATTTTCTTCTCCAAAATTTTGAAAAATAACTTTTTGCCGTCCGTTTCAAAATATCTGGATGAAAAGGGATAGGGATGATTGTAATCTTTCTCGATAATTTTTCTGGCTTTTCGAATGAGCCGGGCAGAAACCCCTTTTTCGGCAAATAAATTGACGGCGCGGGTTTCCATCAAATCCAGAAAACTCAAAACTCGACCGGTTTCCGGCGTCGCTTCTAAGGCAGGTTGCCAAATCGGTTCATCAACAACCTTTATGTTGTTGCCATATTTGCGTTGATGGCCGAATAGCCAGCGGCTTATCTGCCCTCTGCTTGCTCCGGTAAATCGCGCGACATCGCTGACGGTATATAATCCAATACCGAAAAGCGGAGACTGTTGATTGGTCATTGCGCACCCTTTCTCTTTTATTATGCGAGAAAGTTAACCTGCTTTGGGTTTCAAGTCCATCATGGTCTTGTCGCCGGTTGCATAGACGGCGCGCACTTTAGCAAAGATTTGCTGGGCATTGAGACCGGCCACATCATACATGGCGGCCGGGCTGTCTTGGTCGATATAAATATCGGGCAAAGTCAGGGCGCGCAATTTCAGCCCCCTGTCAAGCTCGCCCGCCTCGCTCAAAAATTGGGTGACATGGGCGCCAAAGCCACCAATCGCGCCTTCTTCCACTGTCACCAATAAATCATGCTCGCGCGCCATACGCGTCAGCAAATCCGTATCGAGCGGTTTCATAAAACGCGCATCAACCACGCTGGTGCGATAGCCTTCCGCCTCCAGCCGGTCGGCAGCCAGCATGGCCTCAGCCAGCCTTGTGCCATAGCTGACCAAGCAGACCCGCCCGCCCTCACGCATCACCCGGCCTTTGCCAATTTCAAGTGGCTGACCATAGGGCGGCAGGCTGACCCCCATGCCTTCACCGCGCGGATAGCGCAAGGCACTCGGCCCCTCGTCAAAAGCCGCCTGTGTTGCTACCATATGCACCAATTCCGCCTCATCGGCGGCGGCCATTAGCGTCATATTCGGCAATGTGCCGAGAAACGCCAAATCAAAGGCACCGGCATGGGTCGGGCCATCGGCACCGACCAGACCGGCGCGGTCTATCGCAAAGCGCACGGGCAGGTTTTGAATCGCCACATCATGCACGACCTGGTCATAGGCGCGTTGCAAAAAAGTCGAATAAATCGCGGCAAAAGGCTTATAGCCTTCCGTCGCCATACCGGCGGCAAATGTCACCGCATGTTGCTCGGCAATGCCGACATCGAAACAGCGTTCGGGAAAGCGTTTCGCGAATTTATCCATGCCGGTGCCGGATGGCATGGCGGCGGTGATGCCGACAATTTTATCATCGCGCGCCGCTGCTTCAATCAGCGCATCGGCAAATACGCTTGTATAGCTGGGCGCTTTTGGCGCGGCTTTGGCCTGCTGACCGGTAATCACATCAAATTTATTGACGCCATGATATTTGTCTTCTGCCGCTTCGGCCGGCGCATAGCCGTGGCCTTTGCGGGTCACCACATGCACCAGCACCGGGCCTTCTTTCATGGCGCGCACATTTTCCAGCACCGGCAGCAAATGGTCGAGATTATGCCCGTCAATCGGCCCGACATAATAAAAACCCATTTCCTCAAACAGCGTGCCGCCGGTCGCCAGACCGCGCGCATATTCTTCCATTTGCCGCGCTTTTTCTTCCAGCCCTTCGGGCAAATAGGCAACAATATCCTTCATCATTTTGCGCAAAGAACGATAGGAGCGCCCGGAAATCAGCCGCGCCAAATAGGCCGACATTGCCCCGACCGGCGGGGCGATTGACATGTCATTATCATTCAGCACAACCACCAAACGGCTTTTCAGCGCGCCGGCATTATTCATTGCCTCATAGGCCATACCGGCACTCATCGCGCCATCACCGATAACCGATACAATATGATTATCGGCACCAGCCAAATCGCGCGCCACCGCCATGCCAAGCCCGGCGGAAATCGAGGTCGAACTATGCGCTGCGCCAAACGGGTCATAGACGCTTTCGGCGCGTTTGGTGAAGCCGGACAAGCCCCCCGCCTTGCGTAAAGTGCGAATACGGTCGCGCCGTCCGGTCAGAATCTTGTGCGGATAGGCCTGATGCCCAACATCCCAAATGAGGCGGTCATCAGGCGTGTTGAACACATAATGCAAGGCCAGTGTCAGCTCGACCACACCCAAACCGGCGCCCAAATGACCGCCCGTCTCCGACACGGCGGAAATTGTCTCGGCGCGCAATTCATCGGCCAATTGCGCCAAATCACCGCGCGACAGGCGGCGCAAATCTTGCGGATGTGTCACTTGGTCAAGAATCGGGGTTTCGGGTTTCATCGCTGTCTCACAAGCCCTTTCAGCTTATGTTGGCCCTTTTATCAGGCTTTTCGGGAAATCACAAACTCGGCAGCTTGTCGCAGAGGGTCGGCAGCGGGGCCGAATATATCAAGGTGATTTATCGCCTGTGTAACAAGCTGGCGTGCCTGTGCCTCAGCGCGCGCCGCGCCGAGCAAACTGGCAAAAGTTGTCTTGTTCTGTGTTGCATCCTTGCCCGGGCTTTTGCCGATTTCATCGCCACCGGTCACATCAAGCACATCATCGGCGATTTGAAAGGCGAGGCCAATATCATGGGCATAATTGGCCAGCGCATGGCGTTGGTCGGCCCGCGCGCGGCCAATCAGCGCCCCAGCATCGACCGCAAATCCGATAAGCGCGCCGGTTTTCATTTTCTGCAAGCGTGTCAGGCCGCCCGCATCGAGCGGCATATCCGGCGACCGCATGTCAATTATCTGGCCGCCCACCATGCCCTGCATACCGGCGGCACGCGCCAAACCGCCAATCAGTTCCAGCCTGATATCGGCATTTTCATGGGTCGCGGCATCGGCCAGAATCTCAAAGGCCAGTGTCAAAAGTGCATCACCGGCCAAAATCGCCGTCGCTTCATCAAAAGCGCGGTGCAGGCTTGGCTTGCCGCGGCGCATATCATCATCATCCATCACCGGCAAATCATCATGGATAAGCGAATAGCAATGCACACATTCGATGGCAGCCGCCGCCCGCCCGACCGCTTCAAGCGGCGTGCCAAGCAAATCTGCTACCGCAACGGACAAAAACGGGCGAAACCGCTTGCCACCGTCCAGCGCGGCATAGCGCATGGCTTCCACCAAGCGCGCCTCCGGCCCGTCGGGCACACTCAGCAATGCATCAAGGGTTTTCTCAACCAGCGAAATGGCCCGGGCCTGCATGGTCTCAAACCCGGTCATTGCCGCCCTATTCCGTGTCGAGAGGCGCGGTCGCCTCGCCCTGACCGGTGATTTTTTCGATTTTTGCCTGTGCGTCTTTCAATTTTTCGTCACACCAAGCCCGCAATTGGCTGCCGCGCCGGTAAATCTCGATAGATTCTTCGAGAGCGACATCGCCGCTTTCGAGACGCGCCACAATATCTTCCAGCTCGCCCAGTGCTGCCTCAAAACTCAATTGCCGAATATCGTCGGCGATTTCTACTGCCTGTTTGGCCATACAAACCTCATCTTACGCGCTTTCAAAATAGCACACACCGTCATTGTCAAAAGTCATGCTCAAATCGCCACGATGCACAAGGCACATGAGATGGGCCAGACTTTCGCCGGTCGCCATAAAAAACACATCGCGATTGATACGCCGTTTGAACAGGGCTGAAAAAATCTTGCCGTCAATGGCGCGGCGCGGCTCACGGCAGACATCGCGCAAGCGGCTGAGCGAGCTTTCATGCCCGTCAATCAAAGCTTGCAAGCGCGCATGCAAGCCATAAAAAGGTTCATTATGGGCCGGTAAAACCAGCGTGTCAGCCGGCAATCGGTCAATCAGCCGCCGACAGGAATCGAGCCAATCCTGCAAAGGATTGCCATAAGGTTCGGTCGGAAACAGCGACACATTGGAAGAAATGCGCGGTATCACCTGATCGCCGGAAATCAGCACACCCAATTCGGCGCAATACAGGCAGACATGTTCCGGCGCATGGCCGGAGCCGATTTCCACCCGCCATATATTATCGCCAATTGTCAGCGTATCGTCTTGCTGCAAACGCCCATAGGCTTGCGGCAGCGGGTGAATAAATTCGCCAAAACCGCCAAAACGCTCGCGATAGCGATTCAACGCATCCTCGTCAAAACCGGCGGCGCGATAAAAGCGAATGGCTTCTTCCGGCGCTTTTTTGCCGGTATCATTGGCCATGGCGCGGCACATGAGATAATCGGTGCGCGACATGTTGAAAGAAGCGTCAAAGCGTTTGACCAGCCAACCGGCCAGCCCAACATGGTCGGGGTGCATATGGGTGACAATCACCCGCTTTATCGGCTTGTCGGCCATAAAACCGGAAAACAAAATTTCCCAATGGGCGCGCGAACTGTCCATGTCGACACATGTATCGACCAGCGTCCAGCCATCGCCGTCTTCAAGCAACCAAAGATTGATATGGTCAAGCGTATAGGGCAACACCATGCGTATCCAGTAAATGCCCTCAGCCACTTTTACCGGCTTGCCAATTTCCGGCAATTGTTCAAACGGATAGGTAATCCCATGCGCCTGTGGCAATTTTTCTTTCATTTCCGACACGATAAATCCTAGCTGCAGCTTTACAAGCGGGCTGCGGTTAATGATAGTGACTTTTGACCAGCATATTGGTATTGGCAGCGAATGGCAATTGCAGAGGACACCATGACACAGGATAATGCGCAGAGCAGAAAAACCGCCCTGATAACGGGCGCATCGGCCGGTATCGGGCGCGATTATGCGCGCTTTTTGGCAGCCCGCGATTATGACCTTGTGCTGACCGCGCGGCGGAAAGACCGGCTGGATGCGCTGGCGCGCGAACTGAAACAGGGTTTCGGCACAAAAGTCACCGTGATTACCGCTGATTTGGCCGACCCGAAAGCACCGGCGCAATTGGCGGCAGGTATCGCGCGGCGCAAATTGCAAATTGACTATCTGGTCAATAATGCCGGTTATGCCGTGCCCGGCCTCTATAATGATGTGAAATGGGAAGCGCAGCGCGACATGATTCAGGTAATGATGACGGCGGTTGCCGAATTATGCCATATTTTCGCACCGCTTATGGCCGCGCGCGGGCATGGCCGCATTGTCAATATCGCCTCGGTTGCCGCCTATTTGCCCGGCACCAAAGGCGGCACGCTGTATTCGCCGGTCAAAGCTTTTGTCATGCGTTTGAGCCAGAGTTTGGCGCTTGAATATAAAGAGCGCGGCGTCAATGTGATTTCGCTCAATCCCGGCTTTACCTGGAGCGAATTTCACGATGTTGCCGGTAATCGCCAAGCGATGAACCGCCTGCCCGGCTTTGTCTGGCTGGAAGGGCCGCGCGTTGTGCGCGAAGGCCATGAGGCAGTGGAAAAAGGCAAAGGGCCGGTTATTGTCAATGGCTGGCTGTATCGCGCGCTGGCTGCCATGTTTAAGGTCTTGCCGGAAAATCTGACCAATCGGATTTCCGGCGGCGGCACACGCAACCGACAGGCGCGCCCGCAAGATGAAGCCCCCGCCCCGACCGCCAAACCCACTGCAAAACCGGCAACCAAAGCCAAACCGGCGGCAAAAAAGACACCTGCCAAAAAACCGGCGGCAAAAAAACCGGCGGCCAAAAAACCGGCGGCAAAAAAGACACCTGCCAAAAATCCGCGTAAATCAGCCACGGCCGCCAATTCCGGCACAGACTGACGCCAATGGCCATTCTGCCCCCGACAGCGGCAAATATCGCCCACGCAAAAGCGCAATTAAACGCCGGTGGGCTGGTCGCCATGCCGACCGAAACGGTTTACGGCTTGGCCGCGCGCGCGGTGGACAGCGATGCTGTCGCCGCCATTTACGCCACCAAGCAAAGGCCGCAATTTAACCCGCTTATCTGCCATGTCGCCGATTTGGCAATGGCACAAGCACATGGCGTATTGACCCCGACCGCCCTGAAACTGGCACAGCATTTCTGGCCGGGTGCGCTGACTTTGGTGGTGCCGCGTCGCGCTGATACGTCGATTTGCCCATTGGTCAGCGCCGGGCTGGACACGCTGGCTTTGCGCGTGCCGTCGCATGAGGTGGCGCAACAGCTTATCACCGCCTGCGACAGCCCGCTGGCAGCGCCCAGCGCCAACCCGTCCGGCCGTCTCAGCCCGACACGCGCTGACCATGTCGCCGCCATGCTGCCGGAAATTGACGTGCTGGATGGCGGTGCCTGCAAGGTCGGGCTGGAATCGACAATCATAGGTTGCTTTGACACAGCTCCGCTCTTGCTGCGCGAAGGCGGCATTGCGCGCTATGATATTGAGACTGTGTTGGGCGAAAAATTGCAGGAACTCCCCGAACATGCCGATGCGGCCGCCAAACGCGCGCCCGGACGGCTGGCGCGCCATTATGCGCCGCGCGCGACTTTGCGCCTTAATCAATCCGCCGAAGCGGCCCAAAGAAATGATTGTCTGTTGATTGGCTTTGGTGCGGACGCACCTAACACTGCCGCCGCCAATCTCAGCCCGACCGGCGATTTGGCCGAAGCGGCGGCGCGGCTTTTTGATGTGCTGCACAATCTCGATGCGCAAGCCATTAAGGCAGGCAAAGAGCTTGCTATCATGCCAATACCGGAACAGGGTTTGGGAGCGGCGATAAATGACCGGCTGCGCCGCGCTGCCGAAACAGCTTAATCAACCAGCCCGACAATCAGGGTCGGCACATCCAGACAATGCGATTTGACCGTGCAGACTCGGGTTCCGGGTTTGCGCCCATCGCGGATTTCCGACACAGCAATGCCGGCGCCGGTCAGCCGTTTATGGGTGGCATCAATATTGCCGGTTTTCAGTGCCAGCCCCCAAAGCGCGTCTTGTTCGGCGTCATATTTATCGCTGCCAATCACTTCAATGCTCATGGAATTGCAGCGGAAAAACAGCATATCACCGCCCCATTCGGGCCGCGATTGTTCCAATGCCAGCCGCACGCCAAGCTGTTTGCCATAAAAATCTTTTGCCGCTTGCGTGTCCGAGGTTTGCACAACCACATGGTCAATCGCCGTCAGCGCGCCATCGCCCATTGGCTCGGCCATGGGCAGCGCCTCCGGGTCGTCATGCTGAATGGCAAAGGAGAAAATGCCGCGCGCGGCCTTGGTGTCCCACACCATATTGCGCCAATCGCGCCGTGCGCCGCTGGTGGTGTCCAGACCATGCCCGGCCATTGGCGCGCTGGCCGCAAGACCATGTGCATTGGCATGGGCGACAAAAGCCTCGGCGTCATCCGTGCCAAAGACCAGCCCCATCAAGCCCTGCCCGTTGGCGGCAATATGCCCGTTCACCGCATCCGCCGCCCAACCCGCGCCGGTTGCAGCCAGCAATTCCAAATAGCTGTTATCAAGCCGAAACAGGCTGTTGGCAGTGCCATAATCCGGGTGGCTGCCCTGCCAGCTTGGCTTGCGCCCCAGCATGGCGGCATAATCTTGAGTGGCCTTTTCAAGGTCGGCAACGGCGATAATAATATGGTCAACAAAAATGTTCATAATTTTACGCTAGCACGGCAAAGCGCCCCCTGTCATCAAACAAGCCCTGTTATCAAAAAGCCGTGTTATCAAAAAGCCCTGTTATCAAAAAACGGTGGCGTCAGAACAAATCAAGCTGGTCGGGCTTGGCGGCGGCAAGATTGGGCGTCACCTCTTCCCATAATTCCGCCCCATCTTCGCTCACCTTATTGACCCGCCGCCCGACAGGCCGCGCCGCAAAGGCATTTTCCGGTGCTGCTTGCAAAAGTGGCATCAGACTGTGGCGGTCGCGCTCATCGCTTTGCAGCCAGCGCGGCGCATCGACCGCTTCAATCATCACCGGCATGCGGTGGTGAATGTCACCCAAAGCATCATTGGCGGCGCAGGTGACAATGGCGCAGGATTCGATTTCGCTGCCATCAGCGCCCTGCCAATGTTCCCATATTCCGGCCATGAAAAACGGCGCGCTGTTCGGGCGGTGTATCAAATAGGGCTGCCCTTCCGGTCGCTTCCATTCATAATAGCCATTGGCCGGTATCAGGCAGCGGCGTCTTTTGAAAGCATCGCGGAAACTCGGTTTTTCGGCAATGGTTTCAGCGCGGGCATTGATTTGCGGCTTTTGCCGATGGGTTTTCAGCGCATCGGCCCGCACCCAGGACGGCACCAGCCCCCATTGCACCAGAGCCAGTGTCGGCTGCACCCCGCCGGTAATAATGGCTATTGGCTGGCTCGGCGCGATATTATAGCGCGGCGGCCAATTGCTGCCCGGCGCAGCGGCATGGGACGGCATAACAAAATCCACGATTTCGCGCAGCGCATCAGGCGGGCTGGTCAGGGCAAAACGGCCACACATTAAAAGCGCATCATTTCGTGGCGCACCATATCGCCAATGCCGATTTTCAACCGCGCCGCCTCCCCGGCCGGCAATTCAAGCACCGCGCTGACCGGCACGCCGGAACTTGTCGTCGCTTCCGAGCCGGTATCGCGCCTAGTGGCGATTTTCACAATCATGCCGCCCGGTGCGATAAACAGCATATCCAACGGTATCAGCGTATTGCGCATCCAGAAACGGGCCAAGCGCGGCGGCGTCATCGGGAAAATCATGCCCGTGCCTTGCGGCAATTCAGTTTCCCACATCAGGCCGCGCTGCTGTTGTTTCGGGGTCAGGGCAAAGCGCGCCTTTATCTCATGGGTTTTGCCGCCCAGCGTGATAATGCGCAAAGGTGTCTGGCCCAATAATTCAGCCTGGCCCGTCAATTGCGCACGCGCCGGCCCATTGAGCGGCACCAGCGCCGCCAAGGCCATCACCAAGACAAATGCCCGAATCTCCAATCGCATAGGCGCAACATGCCACGCCGCCGTGCCGGTTGCGAGTCGGAAAACAGCATTTGTCCACGGGCCGGAAACTTGTATAGTTGAGGCTGAAAAAGGGAGGCAAATATGTATCAACCATTTGATTTGAGCGGAAAAGTGGCGCTGGTGACAGGCGGCAATGGCGGTATCGGGCTTGGCATGGCCGAAGCCATGGCCCAGGCCGGTGCCGATATTGCCATTTGGGGCACCAATCAGGAAAAGAATGAAAAAGCCGTCGCTGCGCTGTCTGCGCTTGGCGTGAAGGCGCAAGCCTGGCAAGTCAATGTCGCCGATGAGACCGCCGTGGATGCGGCTTTTGCCGATACGCTGGCCGCTTTCGGGCGGGTTGATACGGTGATTGCCAATGCCGGTATCGGCAAGCTGGCCGGCAGTTTTGCCGAAATGAACACACAAGCCTATCGTGATGTGCTGGCGGTCAATCTGGATGGTGTGTTTTTCACCCTGCGGGCCGCCGCCGCCCATATGGTTGAGCGTGCCAAAAATGGCGACCCCGGCGGTTCGCTTATCGGTGTTGCCTCATTGGCAGCGATTGAGGGTGCGGCGCGCAACCAGCATTATGCGGCCACCAAAGGCGCGGTGATTTCCATGATGAAATCCATTGCGGTTGAACATGCCCGCTATGGCGTGCGCGCCAATTCGGTTTTGCCGGGCTGGATTGCCACCGACATGACAGCCGGGGCGCAAGACAGCGATGTGTTTCAGGAAAAAGTCATTGCCCGGGTGCCGGCGCGGCGTTGGGGTCAGCCTGCCGATTTTGGCGGCGTTGCCGTTTATCTGGCCAGTGATGCCGCCGCCTATCATTCAGGCGACAGCTTTATCATTGATGGCGGCTATTCAATTTTCTAGCCAATATCGACAATCACCCGTCCGCGCACCTGACCGGCCAATATGTCTTGGCCGAGTTCGGGCAGCGCATCCATTGTCACGTGTTGGCTCATTGCGTCCAGCCTGTCCATATCCAAATCCTGCGCCAGTCGCGCCCAAGCCTGTTCGCGCAAGGCGCGCGGTGCCATCACACTGTCAACGCCTTTCAGCGTCACACCGCGCAAAATAAACGGCATGACCGTCGCCGGTAAATCGGGGCCTTGCGCCAGACCGCAAGCAGCAATTGTGCCGCCATAGCGCGTTTGGGCAATCGCATTGGCCAGCGTATGGCTGCCAACCGCATCAACCACGGCGGCGAAATTTTCCTTGCCCAACGGCCTGCCCGGCGCGCTGAGTTCCGCCCGGTCAATAATCCGCGACGCACCCAAGCCGGTCAGATAATCGGCTTCGTCAGGCCGTCCGGTTGAGGCGACCACCTGATAGCCGAGCTTGGCCAAGAGGGCGATAGCGACACTGCCAACACCGCCGGCAGCTCCGGTGACCAGCACCTCGCCCGCATCTTTCGGTGTGTCAGCTTCAATCGCCATCACGCACAGCATGGCGGTATAGCCTGCTGTGCCAATCGCCATGGCGCGGGCGGCGGAAATCGCTTCCGGTCGTTTGACCAGCCAGTCGCCCTTGACCCGTGCCTTGCCTGCATAGCCGCCAAAATGGGTTTCACCAACGCCCCAGCCATTCAGCACAACCGCATCGCCCGGCGCATAATCAGCGTGCGATGAGCTTTCCACCGTGCCGGTAAAGTCAATCCCCGGTATCATTGGCCAGACCCGCACAACCGGTGAGGCACCGGTCAGCGCCAGCCCGTCTTTATAATTTATTGTCGAATGGGAAACGGCAATGGTGACATCGCCCTCCATCAAATCATTTTCGGTCAGTTCAACAAATTCATGGCTCTGCCCGTCATCGGTTTTGTTCAGCCGCAAGGCGCGAAAGCTGTCAGTCATTTTGTTCTCCCTTTAATCAAATGCAACCGGCTGACCTGTCGCCGGTGTCACCAATTCATCTTCCCACATAATGCGCTGGCCGCGCACCATTGTGCCAATAGGCCAGCCCTTTATTTGCTTGCCGGTGAAGGGCGACCAGCCGCAATGGCTGGCCAGCCAGTCTTCGGTAATCTCGCGTGTCGCGCCAAGGTCAACAAAGGTCAAATCAGCGTGATTGCCGATTTTCACCTCGCCCTTTTCTTTCAGGCCGAATAATTCAATCGCCTTATGGCTGGTCAAAGAGACCAGCCTTTGCAGGGATAATTTGCCTTCCGCCATATGGTTCAGCATCAGCGGCAAAAGCGTTTGCACACCCGGCATGCCCGACGGCGAATGCGGATAGGCATCGGCCTTTTCTTCTTTCGTGTGCGGCGCATGGTCGGAGCCGATAACATCGACAATGCCCTGTTCCAGCGCCTTCCACAGTGCCGCGCGGTGGCGGGCATCGCGAATGGGCGGGTTCATTTGCGCATAAGTGCCAAGCGCGTCATAGGCTTGCGGCCCGGCCAGCGTCAAATGTTGCGGCGTCACTTCCACCGACACAATATCGCGATTGGCGGCAAGCATTTGCATTTCTTCTTCTGTGGTCACATGCAGCACATGAATGCGCTTATTGGCAGCGCGGGCGATTTTAATCAGCCGTCTGGTGCTGGAAATCGCTACTTCCTCATCGCGCCAGACCGGATGGGTGGCCACTTTGCCGGTTTCAGCCAGCGGGCGACGCTCGCGCAGGCGAAACTCATCTTCGCTGTGAAAAGCGGCACGGCGGCGAATATGTTTGATAATATCGGTGACGCCATCATCATCCGGCACCAGCAAATTGCCGGTTGATGACCCCATGAAAACCTTCACCCCGCACACGCCCTCATAACGCTCAAGCTCCGGCAATTGCTCGGCATTTTCATGCGTGCCGCCAACATAAAAGGCAAAGTCACAATGCATGCGATTGCGCCCGCGCGCCACTTTATCTTTTATCGCTTCCGGCGTGGTGGTGGGCGGTTTGGTGTTCGGCATTTCAAACACTGCTGTCACCCCGCCCATGACCGCGGCCAGCGAGCCGGATTGCAAATTTTCCTTATGCTCAAGCCCCGGCTCGCGGAAATGCACTTGCGTGTCAATCACGCCGGGCAGAATGGTCAGGCCGGTCGCATCAATATGCGTCGCACCCTGTTCGGCACTCACATCGCCAAGGGCGGCAAAGCGGCCATCTTTAATGCCAATCGGCGTTTCCGCGCTACCCTCGAGACCGGCCAGCACGCCGCCTGTAATCACCAAATCATAAATGGGAGAGGCCATATCTTTTACACCCGTCTGTCAAATCCTGTTGCTGTTATGCGTTTCATGGTTAGCAAATTGCGCCGCGCTTGTCGCATATTTTGCGCCATGTTCCACCAAATATCCGGCCAGTGCCGCCACATTGGTGCCACTGTAAAGCCCATAGGGGCGGCCCCTATCGCCAATTTCCGGCGCGCTTTGCAGGCGCATCACCACCGGCACGCCCGACATTGCGGCAAGCCGCGCGGTAAAGCGTTCACTGCCGACATAAGCAAGACTGCGCTGCAACAGCTTGGCGCGACGCACCAGCGATAAATCATCCAAACGGGTGATTTGGCCGGCCGGTAAATTGCCCATCAGATTATCGGCCAAGGCCATGCCGGAAGTCGAAAGCAGCACAAAATGAGCCTTGTCAAAAGGTGCGCCATGTTCGGCCAATCGCCAGGCCAGTTCGCCATAATGCTGCCATGTCCAGTCAGCGCGCGCCGCCTCATCCGGTGCCAGCACAATAAGCGGCGTTTCCGGCAATAAGGCGGCGGGCAAAGGCACATGGATTTTTTCCGGCAGGAATAAATGCGGGCCGATAATTGCGCCATTGCCGGATAAATCCGGCACACCATAGGCTTCCGGCTTAACAGGGGTCTCCATCCGCCGCAACGCCCATAACAAAGCTGGTAAATGACTGCCGCGCAGATTGACCACCAAATGCCAAATGCGCCCCATTAAAGCACTGGCCAATCGCGCCCTTGACGCCGCATCCGGATTGGACGGAAAAGCCAGCAAGCGCGATTTCACCGGCAAATTGTCAAATAGCGGAAACTGGTCGGGCGGCGCGATAATGTGAAACTGCGCCTTGGGATAAGTGTCAATCAGTTGCGCCAATAATCCGGTGCCGGTCAGGGCAGCCAGCCCGTCTGCCGGTGAAAAATAGAGAATATGGCGCGACAACATGGGGAGAGTATAGCCTGCTTTGACGGTTTGATAAATCGCTTCACCCCATCGGGCAAAGGCCGCCGCGCCTATATGCCGCTTGAAATTGGTGCGCAAATTTGACACATCTGGCAAATGAGCATGTTTCACACCATTTTGGACAATCGCCGCCTGCTGCGGATTGGTGGGGCGGACAGGGTTGATTTTCTGCAAAATCTGCTCACCCAAAATATCGCGGCAGATATTATGCCGCCGCTTTCCGCCGCCGCCCTGCTGACCCCGCAAGGCAAGCTGGCCTATGATATGCTGCTTTGGCACAAGGCTGAGGAAATATGGCTGGAGCTTGATGCGGCGCAAATCGCGCCTTTGCACAAAAAGCTGATACTGTATCGCCTGCGCGCCAATGTCAGCTTTACCGAGGAAGAAACCCGCATTGGCTTGGTCTGGACGGATGATGCCAGCCAAAGCCTGCCCGCGTTGGACGGTTTTGCACCCGACCCGCGCCATGCGCGGCTTGGCTTGCGCGGCTTGCTGGGCATGGTTGATAAGGCCGATTTACCCGGCATTGCCGCAACACAGCAAGACTGGCAGGCGCACCGCTTGACGCTTGGCGTGCCGGAAGGGCCGGAAGAATTGCCCATGGGACAATATTTTCCGCTTGAACTCGGCTTTGCCGAAATGGCGGCGATTGATTTTCAAAAAGGCTGTTTTGTCGGCCAGGAAGTCACCTCGCGCACGCATCGGCGCGGCAAGTTGCGCAAACGGCTGCATCCGCTTGTTTTCGCGACCAAAGCGCCGCCGATTGGAACGCCGATTATCGCCAATGGCCGGGTCTTTGGCGAAATTTTGGCCGCCAATGACCAGCAGGCGCTGGCTTTGCTGCGCGATGATGCCCCAACCAGCGGCCTGCTGGCTGACAATGCGGCCTTTGCCCGCCTTGACGGCCTGTTCGGCGCAGGCTAGGCAAATATCTGGCAAAGCGCCCCGACACGGTTTATGTTTGATTCGGGTTAAGTTTAGGGAGTTTGCATGTTTGGTGTTCACATTTCTGGCACCGGTCTTTTCACGCCGGAAGAAGCCATCAGCAATGATGAATTGGTGGCGGCCTTTAACAGCTATGTCGATAATTTCAACCGCGACAATGCCGCCGCTATTGAGGCAGGCGAAGTCGCAGCCCTGACCCCTTCCGATAGCGGCTTTATCGAAAAAGCCTCCGGCATTAAAAACCGCTATGTGCTGAATAAAAGCGGCATTCTTGACCCGGACATTATGTGTCCGCGCCTGCCTGAGCGCAGCAATGACGAACCTTCTTATCTGGCAGAAATGGCGATAAAGGCCACTGAGGGCGCGCTGGCCGAATCCGGCATTCAAGCCAGCGATATTGACGCTGTGCTGGTCGCCTGCGCCAATCTTGAGCGCCCCTATCCGGCCATTGCCATTGAAGTTCAAGAATTGCTCGGCATTGACGGCTTTGCCTTTGACATGAATGTGGCGTGTTCATCAGCCACTTTCGGCCTGCAAACCGGCTATGACATGATACGCTCCGGCAGTGCCGAGCGCGTGCTGCTGGTCAATCCGGAAGTTTGCACCGGCCATTTGAATTTCCGCGACCGCGACAGCCATTTCATTTTCGGTGATGTGGCCACCGCCGTGGTGCTGGAGCGGGCCGATATTTGCACCAATGACGCCGCTTTCGAAATTGTTGACACAAGGCTGGTGACGAAATTTTCCAATAATATCCGCAATAATTTCGGCTTTTTGAACCGCGCATCGCCGGAAGGCATTGACGCCAAAGACAAGCTTTTCGTGCAGGAGGGACGTAAAGTCTTTCGTGAAGTTAGCCCGCTTGTGGCGGAGCTGATTACCAGCCATTTGGCCGATAATAATCTTGAAGCCACCGGCTTGCGCCGCATGTGGTTGCATCAGGCCAATCGCAATATGAATGATTTTATCGCCCGCAAAGTGCTGGGCCGCGACCCGGAAGCCGATGAACAGCCGACTGTGTTGGATGAATATGCCAATACCAGCTCGGCCGGTTCCATCATTGCTTTCCACAAGCATAAAAGCGATTTTGAAACCGGTGAAATGGGCGTGATTTGCAGTTTCGGGGCTGGCTATTCCGCCGGCAGCGTGATTGTCCGCCGGGTCTGAGCCAGCTACGTCTGAGCAAGCTTTTGGCGATAATCTGTGCCTTTTGGGCGCGTGGTGCTTGGCAAAATCGGCCTTGGCAGCCTAGACTGACCAAATGGATGCGCGCTTACCCTCATCGGAAATCAGCATTGATGTCAGCACGGCCATTATGCGCTGCCATAATATGGTGCTGCAATGCCGATTGGTGCAACAGGATGACCCGGAGGCGACGGGTCGGCTGCCTTTTGGCCCTTTCATGCCGGATTTGCACCGCACCATGGAAGCCGGCTTGCGCCATTGGGTAGGCGAACAAGTCGGCCTCGCACTCGGCCATGTCGAACAATTATACACTTTCGCCGATCGCGGTCGGCACGGGCGCGCCGCGCAAAATGACCAGCATATTGTTTCGGTCGGCTATTTGGCATTGGCCGAAACCGGCACGATTGATGCCGCATCAAACCACGACCAGCAGCTTTGGGGCGATGTTTATCACTATTTTCCCTGGGAAGATTGGCGTAGCGGGCGTCCTGACTGCCTGGCCGAGCAAATACCCCAAGCACTCGACATTTGGCTTGCTGACAATGCTGAGGCGGGGGAGCGCGCGCGCACTGCCTTTGCCCTTGATGGTGGCCAATGGGATGAGGAGTTTGTGCTGGAGCGTTATGAATTGCTTTATGAGGCCGGGCTGGTGCCGGAAGCCTATCACGATAATCGCATTGCCGCCCTGCCCCAACCGGCTCTGCCGGGCCTCAGCATGCAGCTTGACCATCGCCGGATATTGGCGACGGCGCTTGGTCGCCTGCGCGGCAAAATGAAATATCGACCGGTGATTTTCGACCTGATGCCGGAACATTTCACCCTGACCGATTTGCAAAACACCGCCCAAGCCGTGCTTGGCATTAATTTGCACAAGCAGAATTTCCGCCGCCTTGTGGAAAAGTCTGACTTTGTTGAGCCGACCGGACGCATGCGTGCCGCCCGTGGCCGACCCGCCGAATTGTTTCGCCTGCGCCACCAGCAACGCAATGAGCGCCCGCTTGCCGGTCTGCGTATTTCGGCTTCGCGCCCCTCGCCGGGCAAACGCCCGCGATGAAATATGTGACAAGCCTGTGACATTTGCCTTGAAATTACCGTCAAAAGCCTCATATTAAGAGCATGAATTATGCTCAATTTGAGTATAAATAAATGCCCAAACCGGTCGCAGCGCGACAAAAGCGGAGTTTTGCTATGTTCACAGCCAGCCAGGAATTAACGGCCAGCGCAAGCAGCCTGCCGGCAGGGCAAAGCGGCGCGCAGATTCTGGCCGAAATGGACATTGCCTATAGTGATGGTTTGGCGCGCGATATGGCACCGCTTTATGAGCGGGTGAAAAGCGTCATTCCGTCGGTTGAGTGGCCGTTTTTCGCACCCTATATTCAAGCGATTAACGAGCTGAAAAAGCAAAAAAGCGCGGTGATTTTGGCACATAATTACCAGACGCCGGAGATTTTTCACTGTGTCGCCGATGTGGTCGGTGACAGTTTGCAATTGGCGGTGGAAGCGGCGCGCGCCGAAGGTGATGTGATTGTGCAATGCGGTGTGCATTTCATGGCCGAAACCTCAAAACTGCTCAATCCTGACAAAACTGTTTTAATGCCCGATATGGGCGCCGGTTGTTCGCTGGCTGAAAGCATTACCGGTGCTGATGTCCGCAGCCTGCGCGAAGCCTATCCCGGCGTGCCGATTGTCACCTATGTCAATACATCGGCGGCGGTGAAGGCTGAAAGCGATGTCTGTTGCACCTCGTCCAATGCGGTAAAAATTGTCGAGGAAATGGCCGCCGCCAGTGGCAGCAATAAGATTTTATGCATACCGGATGAATATCTGGCGCAAAACATTGCCCGCGAGACCGATATTGAAGTGATTGCCTGGAAAGGCCGTTGCGAAGTGCATGAATTATTCACTGCTGAGGAATTGCGCGGCTATCGGGAAAGCGACCCCGGCTTGCGGATTATCGCCCATCCGGAATGCAAGCCGGATGTGCTGGATGAGGCGGATTTTTCCGGCTCCACCTCGGCCATGATTAAATGGGTGACCGATAATCAGCCCGACCGTGTGCTGATGGTGACCGAATGCTCTATGAGCGATAATGTGGCGGTGGAAAATCCGCAGGTTAATTTTGTGCGTCCGTGCAATCTGTGTCCGCATATGAAGCAAATCACCCTGCCCAAAGTGCTTGAAGCACTGGTATTTGAACGCGAAAAAATCGAAGTTGAAAGCGCCATTGCCGCGCCCGCCCGGGCGGCGGTTGAGCGTATGATTGCGATGAGCCGCTAGGCCAATATGATGCCGACACCACCAACCCCCAACATTATTGATGCCGGTGACGTGCTGGTTGTTGGTGCCGGTCTGGCCGGTATTTTCACCGCATTGAAGCTGGCGCCGCGTCCGGTGACGGTGCTGGCTGCCGGCAAGCGCAGCAAGGGCAGTGCCAGCAATTGGGCGCAAGGCGGCATTGCTGCGGCCTTGGCCGAAAATGACAGCCCGGCCAATCATGCGCGCGATACAATGGCCGCCGGTGACGGGCTGGTCAATGCCGGTATGGCGCATTTGCTGGCCGAGGAGGCGGGCGCGCGCATTGCCGATTTGGCCGCTTATGGCGTGCCATTTGACCGCGACGCCAAGGGCCGCTTCCGGCTTGGTCGGGAAGCCGCACACAGCCATAACCGGATTGTCGGCGTGGGCGGCGATCGGGCGGGGCGCGAAATCATGTCGGCGCTGATTGGACGCGCCATTGCCACACCCTCTGTCAGCTTTATGGAAGGTTTTGCCGCTTATGAGCTGGCGGTTGAAAATGGCCGCGTGGTCGGTGTCTTTGCCCGCCCTGCCGCCGACAGCCATTTTGCCGGGCCTATTTTCATCCGCGCCCGGGCGACCATATTGGCAACCGGCGGCATTGGCCATTTATATGCTGTGACCACAAATCCGCGCAGCGCCAATGGCGAAGCACTGGCCATGGCGGCGCGCGCCGGTGCGCATATTGCCGATGCCGAATTTGTGCAATTTCACCCGACCGCGCTGACCGGCATGGGCGATCCGGCACCCTTGGCGACCGAAGCCCTGCGCGGCGAGGGCGCAAGATTGATAGACGGGCATGGCCATCGCTTCATGCCGGATATTCACCCCGATGCTGAGCTTGCCCCGCGCGATATTGTGGCGCGCGCGGTTTTTCATCGGATTGGCGAAACCGGCTCGGTCGGGCTGGATTTACGCGGCACGCACACGCATGGGCTGGCCGAGGGATTGGAAAGCCGTTTTCCGACCGTTTATGCCAGTTGCCTCAAGGCTGGCATTGACCCGACCCGCCAACTATTGCCGGTCGCTCCGGCAACGCATTTCCACATGGGCGGTATTCGCACAGACGCGCATGGGCGCAGCAGCGTGCCGGGCTTATGGGTGTGTGGCGAGGCGGCTTGCACCGGCGTGCATGGGGCCAATCGGCTGGCCAGTAATTCATTGCTGGAAGCGGTGGTTTTTGGCGCGCGCATTGCGGAAGATGTTAATCACAGCGTGCCGCATTCGGGACGCAATCTGCCACAGCCGCCGGAAACCGAGATTCTCGACAGGCCGGATATGCTGGCGCCCGCAACACGGCAATTGCGCCAACTGATGAGCGATCATGTCGGCGTTTTGCGCCATTATGACGGGCTGGTTGAAAGCTGGCGCAATTTGCAGCAATTATCGCGCGCCGGACGCGGCCATGCGCCTTTCTGCAATATGGTTCTGGCCGCCCAATTCATCACCCGCGCCGCTTTGGCGCGCGAAGAAAGTCGCGGTGGCCATGCCCGTATTGATTTTCCCGCCCATGCGCCGGACAGCCGCAATAGTGATTTTCTGCTGTCCGACCTGACCGATTTTTCACCGGCAAGCAAAGCGCCCGCCAATCATCGCCATGCCTCTCACACTGCATAATTCTCGCACATTGGCCGATGTCGCCCTGCCAGACAATGTGATTCAGCAATTGGTCGGTGATGCCTTGGCTGAGGATTGGGGCCAATTGGGTGATGTCACCTCGGCCGCGGTCATCCCTGAAAGCGCGCAAGCCACAGCGATAATTCGCGCAAGACAAGCCGGTATTTTGGCCGGGTTGGATTTTGCCCGTGCCGCCTTCGCGCATCATAATGCAGGGCTGAGCGTGACGCCGCATAAAGCGGATGGCGATGCGCTGGCACCGGGCATGGATGTGCTGACAATTAAAGGGCCTGCCCGGGCCTTACTTGGTGCTGAACGCGTGGCGTTGAATTTTCTCGGCCATTTATCGGGCATTGCCAGCCAGACCGCCGCACTGGCGGCGCTTATCGCCCATACCGGCGCGCAAGTTTGTGACACGCGCAAAACCACACCCGGCCTGCGGGCAGCGGAAAAATATGCGGTGCGCGCCGGTGGCGGGGCCAATCATCGCTTTGGTCTGGGTGATGCCATTCTGATTAAAGACAACCATATTGCCGTGGCGGGCGGCGTCAGTGCGGCCCTGCGGGCAGCCAAAGCCCATGCCGACCATAATCTGCCGATTGAGATTGAGGTGGATAATCTTGACCAGCTTGACGAGGCGATGGCGGCGGGTGCGGAAATCGTGCTGCTCGACAATATGCCCCCCGACATGCTGGCCGAGGCTGTGCGTCGGATTGACGGGCGCGCGGTCAGCGAAGCGTCAGGTCAGATATCGGCGCAAACCATTACCGCCATTGCCGAAAGCGGGGTGGACTATATATCGGTCGGCCGCATCACCCATTCCGCGCCCTGTCTCGATTTGGGTCTTGATATTGATATAAAGGCGTGAGCGTCAGCGCAGCCTAATTTGAACGCGCCAAATCATTATAGAAAATATGCCGCCCGATTTTGGCCAGACGCAACATATTGCGGTTCCAATAGGGGTCAACATAATCAGCGTGATAATGCGTCGCCGGCAGGGAAGTCGGCTTGGCGTGGCGTTTCATCAACATATAAGCAGCCACGCGCTGCGCCCGCTGCCAAAGAATCCGATTTTTCGGGCGGTCGGATTTGCCGTCACAGGCGAAAGAAAATTGGCATTTATGGCGGCGATATTCGCCTTGAAAAACAACACCGCAAACCGTTGATGGGTAACGCCGGTCATTGACCCGGTTTATCACCACATCCGCCACCGCTTTCCAGCCGGGCAAGGGCTCCGAGCGCGCTTCATAATAAATTGCCTGCGCCAGACAGCGTTTTTCAGCGCGTTGGTTCTCTGCCTGGCGACGGGTTGTCACCGGCGCGCGAAACAGGCTTTCCATATTGGTATAGGCAACCCGCTGTATGGCCGGCCGCGCTGTCGCATCTTGCAGCGCAAGGCCCGCATCGGCCCGACCCTTAACAGGCGCCATATCATGATGCGCGCCGCTGATTTGCCAGCCGACAAAACCGAGCATGGCGACAGCCACACAGCGATAGGCCAGCGCGTCAAAAGCGCCGACAATATGTCTGATGTCCAACCAGTCGATAAGTTTGAGCATTTTTCCAACTCCTGCCATTGCTGTCAGGAGTATCTCCGAAACACCTAAATCTCAGGTTAATAGCTAAGCTGCTTCGCTGATTCGGCGAATTCAACTTTTGTAACGCCAAATTACGCTATTTTGCGCCTGGTTTGGCGCGAATGGCGGCTTGTGCTGCTGCCAATCGGGCAATCGGCACGCGGAAAGGCGAGCAGGACACATAATCCAGCCCCAATTGCTGGCAAAACTGAATGGTCGCCGGGTCGCCGCCATGCTCACCGCAAATGCCCAATTTGACATCCGGATTTGTCGCCCGTGCCTTGCCGGTGGCCAATTCCATCAACGCCCCCACCCCGTCGCGGTCAAGCGTGGCAAAAGGGTCATTTTCAAAAATATGGTTTTTCACATAATCGGGCAGAAAACTGCCGGAATCGTCGCGGCTCAGGCCCAGCCCGGTCTGCGTCAAATCATTGGTGCCAAATGAGAAAAACGCGGCTTGCCTGGCCAAGCGGTCAGCCAGCACCGCCGCGCGCGGCACTTCAATCATTGAGCCGGTTATATAGCTCGGCTCAAATCCGTGAGTGGCCGTATATTGCGCGGCAATGCGCTGCGCCATTTGGTTGAGAATCTCCAATTCAGCAACATCAATCACCAACGGAAACATGATTTCCACTTGCGGCATATCCCCGGCTTCACCGGCCATATCCTGCAACGCCCCGAAAATCGCGCGCAATTGCATTTCATAGATTTCCGGCGCGGTTATCGCCAGCCGACAGCCACGATGGCCAAGCATGGGATTGGTTTCATGCAAAGCAGCAATTCGCGCCCGCAATGCGGCCGCATCAATATTGAGCAGGCTTTCAAGCGCACTCAAATCATCATCCGCTTGCGGCAGAAATTCATGCAAAGGCGGGTCAAGCAAACGAATGGTCACCGGCAGACCGGCCATTTCCCGAAACAGAGCGGCAAAATCAGCCCGCTGTTCCGGCTCCAATTCGGCCAAGGCAGCAGCGCGGGCCGCGTCGGTTTCGGCCAATATCATGGCGCGCACATGCAGCACACGACGCGGGTCGAAAAACATGTGCTCGGTGCGGCACAAGCCAATGCCTTCAGCACCGAAGCGGCGCGCCCGCGCGGCATCTTCCGGGGTTTCGGCATTGGTGCGCACACGCATTATGCGCTGGCCATCCGCCCAAGCCATCAGCGCGGCAAAATCACCGGATAATTCAGCTTCCAAAGTCGGCACTGCGCCTTCCATCACCCGACCTGTCGTGCCGTCAATGGTAATCACATCACCTTCTGCAATCTTATGCGCGCCGATTTGCGCTTGCCCGGCCTCAAAGTCGATTTGCAGCGCACCGGCACCTGATACGCAAGGCCGCCCCAGCCCGCGCGCCACAACAGCCGCATGGCTGGTCATGCCGCCGCGCGCGGTTAAAATCGCCTGCGCGGCATACATGCCGTGAATATCTTCCGGACTGGTTTCGGTGCGTAGCAAAACAACTTTCTCGCCCTGCGCTGCCAAGGCTTCTGCCCGGTCAGCGGTGAAGCACACCGCGCCACTGGCCGCGCCGGGCGAGGCTGGCAAGCCCTTGGTCAGCACGGAAAAAGAAGCGGTCGGGTCAAGCGTGGGATGCAGCAATTGTTCAAGCGCCGGCGGGTCAATGCGATTGACCGCTTCGGCTTCGTCAATCAGCCCTTCACCCACCATATCAACGGCGATTTTCAACGCCGCTTGCACAGTGCGTTTGCCATTTCGGGTTTGCAAAATAAACAACCGCCCTTGCTGTATGGTGAATTCAACATCCTGCATGTCGCGGAAATGATGTTCCAACCGGTCAAAAACCCGCACCAGCTCATCAAAAGACTCCGGCATGGCCTCTTCGAGCGAAACATCTTCCATGCCCGCCGCTTCGCGTGCGGCGCGGGTCAGATAATGCGGCGTGCGAATACCGGCCACCACATCTTCGCCTTGCGCATTGAGCAAAAATTCGCCGTAAATCTCACGCGCGCCATTGGACGGGTTGCGGGTAAAAGATACGCCGGTTGCGCTGTTCATGCCAAGATTGCCAAATACCATGGCCTGCACATTCACCGCCGTGCCCCATTCATCGGGGATATTGTGCAATCTGCGATAGGTGATGGCGCGCTGGTTGTTCCAACTGTCAAACACGGCGCGTATCGCGCCCCATAATTGCGCTTGCGGCTCTTGCGGAAAAGATTGGCCTGCTTCCGCCTCAATCACATCGCGGTAGCGTCCGCAAACTTCTTTCCAGTCATCAGCGTCCAACTCAGCATCTTGCGTCACCGCATTTTCAAGCTTGTAATCATCGAGCGCCTCTTCAAAGAAATCATGCGCCACGCCCATCACCACATCGCCATACATTTGCATGAAGCGGCGATAGCTGTCCCAAGCAAAGCGGGCATCGCCGGACTTTTCAGCCAGCGCCGCCACAGTGACATCATTGAGGCCAAGATTGAGAACCGTGTCCATCATGCCCGGCATGGAGGCGCGCGAGCCGGAACGCACAGACACAAGCAGCGGGTTTTTCGTGTCGCCGAAAGACGCGCCCAAATCTTCGCTCAGTCGCGCCAGCGCCGCAGTGACATCATCTTCCAGCCCGTCGGGAAAATTTTTGTCATGCGCATTATACCAAGTGCAAATATCGGTCGTCAGGGTGAAGCCTGGCGGCACGGGCAGGCCGAGCAGGCTCATTTCGGCCAGATTGGCACCTTTGCCGCCCAATAAATCGCGCATATCAGCGCGCCCATCCGCGGTTCCACCACCGAAACTGAACACGCGCCTGTCTTGTGTCATACGCCCACCTATTCAATCAGGTCGAAAGCCGCCGCGCGGCGCATTTTGGCAATCAGCCCATGCAGCAGATTAAGCCGATTCTGGCGAATATCGGCATTGTCATCATTAACCATAACCGTCTCAAAAAACACATCGACCGGCGCGCGCAATGTCGCCAGCGCATTGAGATATTTTTGCAGCGCGTCATGGTCGGCCAGCGTCTTGTTGCCCTTGACCGCATTTATCGCTTTGGCGAGGTTTTTTTCTTCATCATTTTGCAGCAAATCGGCATTGACCGACCCGGCCTCCATTCCGGCTTTTTCAACAATTCCATTGGCCCGGCGATAGGCGGCCAGCAAATTGCCGCCATCTTCTGTCGCCAGAAACGCCGCCAGTTTTTCGGCCCGCAAGGCCAAATCCACCACATCATCGCCGCCATCGGCAAACACCGCGCTGACAATATCATGGCTGATGCCTTGCTCGCGCAAATGCACTTTTAATCGCTCAGCCAAAAAACCCATTAAATCATCGGCCAGCGCGCCTGTTGCGTCGCCATCATGCAAAGCCAAAGCGGCGGTGAAAACCGGCTTCAATGCCAAAGAGGTGTCGGTTTCGAGCAAAATGCGGATAACCCCCAGCGCGGCACGGCGCAACGCATAAGGGTCTTTCGAGCCGGTCGGCTTTTCATCAATCAGCCAGAAGCCGGTCAGCGTATCGATTTTATCGGCCAGCGCGACAATGCAGCCTTCTGCGCCTTGCGGTATGCTGTCAGCCGGGCCTGCCGGTTTGTAATGCTCGGCAATCGCCGCCGCAACGGCGCGCCCCAGCCCGTCATGCGCGGCGTAATAGCCGCCCATAATGCCTTGCAATTCGGGAAACTCATAAACCATGCCGGACACTAAATCGGCCTTGGCCAATTCGGCGGCTTGGGTTGCGGCAATCGCATCGGCGCCGTCAAAAGCCGGTGCCAGCAGACCGGCCAATTGTTTCATCCGTCCGGCCTTGCCGCCCACTGTGCCGAGACTGGCATGGAAAGTCACATTTTCCAATTCCGGCAAATGGGTTTTCAGTGCGGCACGCCGGTCTTGATCCCAGAAAAACCGCGCATCGGCCAGTCGCGCCCGCAAAACCCGCTCATTACCGGCAATAATCGCCGCCCCATTATCGGCGGTGACAATGTTGGAAACAGTAATGAAATAGGGGGCCAGCCGACCGGTTGCCGGGTCGCGCACGGCCAGATATTTTTGATGGGTGCGCATGACCGAAGTCAGCACCTCATCGGGCAAATCCATAAAATCATCATCAATGCGTCCGATAAGCGGCACCGGCCATTCGACCAGCCCGGCCGTTTCGCGCACAAGCTGGCTGTCCTCGACAAGCTGGCAGCCCTTATCGGCCGCCAATCGCGCCGCCGTTTCGGCAATCATCGCCTCGCGGATAGCGGCATCGGCCAATACATTGGCGTGCTCCAACACGCGCAAATAATCGCCGGCATGGGCAATGCTCAACCCATCAGGTGCCATAAAGCGATGGCCATAGCTGGTATCGCCACTGGCCAGCCCGTCAACGGAAAACGGCACAATCTCACCGTCCAAACAGCACAAAATAGCGCGCAAGGGCCGCACCCAGCGCAGGCTGCCCGCACCCCAGCGCATGGATTTCGGCCAAGTAAAACCGGCTATCATTTGCGGCAGAAACGCGGCCAGCGCATCGGCCAGCGCACCGCCTTTTTCGTTGATTTCGAGAATATAAAACGCGCCCTTGGCATCGTCGCGCACGGTCAAACTGTCGGTATTGTCCAGCCCATTGGCCCGCAAAAAACCTTCAATCGCCTTGGCCGGGGCGTCCACTCTCGGGCCTTTTTTTTCTTCCGCACGGTCGGGCAATTGGGTCGGCAGGCCATTGACCAAAAGCGCCAGCCTTTGCGGCGCGACATGGGTTTCCAGACTTGTCGGTGCAATGTTCAAATCACCCAAAAAAGCAGTAAAGCGGCGCGCCAATTCTTCGGCGGCGCGCGCCTGCATGCCGGCGGGGATTTCTTCGGAATATAGCTCAAGCAGAAAATCGGTCATTTTTCCGCTCCTTTTTCGCTCCCGGCCAGCCAAGCCTCAGCGCAAGCCTTGGCCAAAGCGCGCACGCGGCCAATATAGGCCTGTCGCTCGGTCACGGAAATCACCCCGCGCGCATCCAGCAAGTTGAAATTATGGCTGGCTTTCATGCATTGGTCATAGGCCGGCAGGGCCAGACCGCGCGCGGCCAATTGCCGACATTCTTCCTCAGCATCTTCAAAATGGCGCAGCAATATATCCGTATTGGCGGCGTCAAAATTATAATGCGAGAACTCGACTTCGGCGCGGTGAAAAACATCGCCATAAGTGACACCGGCGCCGTTAAAATCAAGCTCAAAGCCATTGTCGCGTCCCTGCACATACATGGCCAGCCGCTCCAGCCCATAAGTCAGCTCGCCCGATACCAATTCGACATCAATGCCGCCAACTTGCTGGAAATAGGTGAATTGCGACACTTCCATGCCATCGCACCAAACCTCCCAGCCCAAGCCCCATGCCCCCAATGTCGGGCTTTCCCAATCATCCTCAACAAAGCGGATGTCATGGGCCAGCGGGTCAATGCCGAGCACTTCGAGACTGTCGAGATAAAGCTGCTGGATATTGTCCGGCGACGGCTTCAATATCACCTGAAACTGGTAATAATGCTGAAAGCGATTGGGGTTTTCACCATAACGGCCATCGGTTGGCCGCCGCGAGGGTTGCACATAGGCAGCATTCCACGGCTCCGGCCCCAAAGCACGCAACACCGTCGCCGGATGAAATGTGCCAGCCCCCATTTCCATATCATAGGGCTGCAATATCACGCAGCCCTGCTCGGCCCAATAGGCTTGCAATTTCATGATAAGGGCCTGAAAAGATGGCGCGCTTTTTGTCATATCATATCTCTGTGCCTTGCCTGCCCATCTGGCGGGCGTCAAACTGTTTTGACTGGCGCGAAATTAGCCGCCGACCGGCGCAAATGCAAGCGCCGCGCCATGCCGCAAGATATTTTCTGCCGCCACACTCGGCATGCCCTGCTCATTTTGCAAATAAAGCGGCGGCAAAAGGGTTGGTGCGCCGCGCCGGTCGCGCCGCCCACACATTATGACGCGATGCGCCGCCGCCCCCGCGCGCGGGGCAATCGGCAATATCACAATATCGCCCAATCTTGGGGTGAAAGCGGCCAGCAATTCCGGCAATGTCTCAGCGCGTTGGATGAAAGCCACATAAGCGCCCGCTCTGGCCAATGCGCAGGCACGGCTCACCCATATATCCATTGATTGCGCCGCCGCCAAATGCGCCCGCGCCTTGGCCTGGTTTTCCGGCTCCGGCACAGTGCCGGTGCGGTAATAAGGCGGATTGGCCAGCACCATGTCAAAATGATTGGCAGTCAGGCCAAGCGTGTCAAACGGGGCAGTCAAATCACCGGCAATAAAGCGCACCCGGTCAGCCAGCCCGTTTTGTTCGGCATTGTCGCGCGCCAGCGCCAGTTGCGCTTCGTCAATCTCAATGCCGGTCACCTCAAGCTGCGGCAGGCGGGCGGCGGCGCAAAGCGACACCACGCCAGCGCCGCTGCCAAGCTCACAAAGTTTTTCCACCGGCATGGCCGGGCTGAGACTCGCTGCCAGCAAAACCGCATCATGGCCGCTGCGAAACCCGTCTTTGGGCTGGCAGATGCGCAATTGGCCGCCGAGAAACCCATCCTGTGTTGTCAGCTCTGTCATCTCTCCGTTTTCCCCTGCATCAATTTGCCCTGCCTGTCTCCTGCCATTTCGCTTGACCTCCTGCCGCCTCGCCGTTAAGCCAAAAAAGGGAGAGGCAATATGGCAAAAATCATACAATTAAGCGAAAATCGCCGCGATACGCAGGACGCGCTTGATCGTCTGCAAAAGCATTTTACCGATGAGTTGGTTAAAGTAGAACAAACAATTACCGACCATATGGCCTCGGCAGCGACTTTGATTCCCGAAATCAGCGCGCATATTGTCGGCGCTGGCGGCAAACGCTTGCGACCGCTGCTGACGCTGTCGGCGGCGCGGCTGTCCGGCTATGCGGGCGACAAACAAATTATGCTGGCGGCGGCCGTTGAGTTTATGCACACAGCCACATTGCTGCATGATGATGTTGTTGATGACAGCGATATGCGGCGCGGCAGGCCGACGGCGCGCAAAATCTGGGGCAATCCGGCCAGCGTATTGGTTGGTGATTTCCTGCTCGGGCAGGCATTTCGCATGATGGTGACGACCGGCTCGCTGGCGGCGCTCAACACATTATCCACGGCGGCAGCGATTATCGCGGAAGGCGAAGTCATGCAAATGGCGGCCCTGCAAAATGTCCAAATCAGCGAAGATAATTATCTGCAAATCATTGAGGCCAAAACCGCCGCCCTGTTTGCCGCCGCCGCCGAAGTTGGCGGCATTGTCGCTGACGCGCCGGAAGCCGAAATTGAGGCGCTGAAATCTTTCGGGCGCAATCTCGGCATAGCCTTTCAATTGGTCGATGATGCGCTGGATTATGGCAGTATCGGGCAGGTATTGGGCAAAAATACCGGCGCTGATTTCCGCGAAGGCAAAATCACCCTGCCCTTTATTTTGGCCTTTCACAGGGGCGATGATGAAACGCGTGCCTTTTGGCAGCGTATCGCGGCGGCTGAAAATCTGCCGGATGCAGAAGATTTCAACCGCGCGGTTGAAGAAATGCAGCGCACTGGCGCGTTGCGCGATACAGTGGCCCGCGCCGCCCATTATGGCGAAAAAGCGCGCGATGCGCTCGGCCTGTTCAAGGCTGACGAGACCCGCCAACTCATGACCGAGCTGGTCGATTTCTGCATTGCCCGCGCCTATTAGCCTAGACGCCACCGCAATTCAAAACCGTCCCCGACACACACCAATGCCGGCCATGCATGGCACTGTAATTTGCCGCACAGGAAGCGCCCGCGCCCGGTGGCACAAGCGCAAAACATGTCGCCCCGCTGCCGCTCATGGCGGCATACAGCACATTGAGCCGCGCCAAGCCGTCAAGACATTGGCCGATTTCCGGCACAAGTTTTCTGGCCGCTTCGGTTAAATCATTGCCGATGGATGCCAGATAGCGGCATAGTTCAAAACCGTCGGCAAACCGCGCGGGCGGCGATGTCGCCGGTTGCAAAACCGAATCCGCCGCCAATGCAGCAAACACATTGGCGGTAGAAAGAGACACATGCGGATTGACCAGCACAATATCCAGCGCCGGCAAATCGGGCAGGCGGCTGATTTGCGTGCCGGTATCGGTCATAAAGGCTGGCTGGCTTGACAGGCAAACCGGCACATCTGCCCCTAAATTGGCGGCCAAATCGCTCATCTCCTTAGCCTGCAAGGACAGGTCGAAAAAGCCTGCAACAGCGCGCAGGCAGGCCGCCGCATCCGCCGAGCCGCCGCCCAGCCCTGCCGCGACGGGGATATGTTTGTCGAGTGTTATATCGACCGGCAAAGCGCGCCCGCAATGGGCTTCCAGCGCCCGCAACGCCCGCAGCACCAAATTATCCGAACTTTGCCCGTCCCGTGTAAGTTGCGCGGCCATTGGCCCGGTCACGGAAAATTGCGGCGCCATTGGCGCGCGCGCCGGGGCAATGCGCAATTGCTCGCCAATATCGGCAAAAGCAACAAGGCTTTCCAGCGCGTGATAGCCATTGGCCAGCCGCCCGCGCACCCGCAAAGTCAGATTGATTTTGGCCGGTGCCGCGCAAACAGAAAATGGCGTGGCGGGCGCGCCTGTCATCGGCTAAATGGCCGTGCCGCCGCGCGGCAGGCGCGGCTTTTGCTTGATTTTGTCTTGCGGCCGAAGGCCAAGAAGCAGCTTGTCATTTATGCTTTGGGCAACATTGTCTTCCGGCTCGAAAGCCAGCGCCTTGCGCCATTGATAGCGCGCCTCCAACCGCCGCCCCAATTGCCACAGCGCATCACCGAGATGGTCGGTAATAACCGGGTCGGTCGGTTGCAATTGTGTGGCGCGCTCAAGATAAAACAGCGCCTTGTTATAATCGCCCAGCCGATAATAGGCCCAGCCCAGACTGTCGACAAAAAACCCGTTATTCGGCTTTTGCTTGACCGCTTTGACAATAATTTGCAGGGCTTCTTGCAAATACATGCCCTTGTCTATCCAGCTATAGCCGAGATAATTCAGCACATGCGGCTCGTCATTGGACAGCCGCCGCGCCGTCAGCAGGTCAATTTCTGCCTGCTCCCAATCGCCGAGACGCTCACGGGCAATACCACGCGCGAAATAGACATGCCAATGCAAGGGCTGTTCTTCCGGCAATTCCTGAATCGCGCGGTCATAGCTGGTTTCGGCTTCCTCAAAACGCTCATCACCGCGATATATATCGCCCAAAGCGACCAGCGCGCGCACATGGCCGGGCGCGTTTTGCAAAACCCCGGTGAGAACCGAAATCGCTGATTCAGACGCCCCCAATTGCTGCAACATTTCGGCCCGCCGGATTTGCGCCTCGCGGTGAAGCACGCTGTTGTCAGCAATGGCGGCAAACAAATCGGCGGCCATCCGGTGATTTTCCAAAGCGGCCAGTGTTTCCGCCGTTTGCATTGTCACAAAGTCATTTTCGCCGTCAAGATAGGCGGACAGCCGGGCATAGGCCAAGGCCAGTTCCAGCCGCCCTTCGCGGCGCATGGCTTCGGCCAATCCAAACATGGTTTTACCCAGCCCAACAAGCGGGTTGAAAACCGGTGCGGCGGGCGGCGCAGCTTGCCGCGCGACCGCCTCCAACGCCGCGTCAATTGCCGGATGTGGCAGATTGGCTTTGTAATACATATCATAAGCGGCGCGTGCTTTATCCGGCTCGCCCTGCCGATATAAAAACGCGCCATAATCGAGGGCCAGCCCCAAACTGGCCAAGCCGCCCGCACGCGCGGCGCGACGGTAAAGCTGTCTGGCGCGCGACGCATCGCCCTGCATATCAAAATATAAGGCGGCTTGCGCCAGACTGACCGAAGAAAAGGCCGTCAGGCTCTGCAATTTTTCCAGTGCCTTGTCGATTTCCGACTGGTCGCCCTGCTCTGCCGCCACCCATAAGCGGATATTCGGCTCCAGCAAACGGGTCAGAGGGCCGGGGCGGGTCTGGTCAAGATGTTTTACAGCCAGGTCTATTTTCTGCTCTTTGAAAGCGACAATCGCCAATAAAAAATGGGCTTGCTGACCCGCCGGAGCATGGTCAACCAAATTTTGCGCCGCCATACCGGCTTGGCGAATGCTGCCGGCCATTAAATGCGCTTGCATGGCCGCGCGCAGCAAATCAGGGTCGGAGGGGTCAATATCAAGCGCGCGCGTGTAAAAATCACCGGCCAATTCTGACTGGTTGGCGCGGCTGGCCATATTGGCGACCAGATAGGCACCGGACACGCCTTTTTGTTTGACCATATCGCGCATATTTATTGAGGCGAACATCAGCGCGGTTGCGCCAATCACCAACAGGCTTGCCAATGCGAGGGACAATTTTACACGCCAGCTCATGCAGTCTCCATGCTCATATTATGCCGCAGGCGGCGCAGGCCATTCAAGAGAACAAGCCGGACAAATGCCGTTTATCCCTACATATTCGGATAATTCGGCCCGCCCGCCCCTTCCGGCACCACCCAATTAATGTTCTGGCTTGGGTCTTTAATATCGCAGGTTTTGCAATGCACACAATTTTGCGCATTGATTTGCAGGCGCGGATTGGTGCCATTGTCATCACGAACAATTTCATAAACACCGGCCGGGCAGTAACGCTGCGCCGGTTCGTCATATTCAGCCAGATTGACCGATACCGGCACGCTTGCATCTTTCAGCGTCAAATGCGCTGGCTGGTCTTCCTCATGATTGGTGGCCGATAAAAACACTGATGATAATTTGTCAAAAGCGACCACGCCATCCGGTTTGGGATAATCAATCGGCTTGCATTCGCTGGCTTTTTTCAGCGATGCATAGTCCGATTTGCCATGGCTCAGCGTGAAAGGCAGGCCGATTTTCAGCGTCCGCATCCACATTTCCGCCCCGCCCAGCAAAGTGCCGAGGAAAGTGCCGAATTTCGACAAAAGCGGTTTCACATTGCGCACCATTTTCAACTCACCGGCGACACGGCTTGTGTCATAGGCTTGTTGATAGGCGCTCAGCGTATCATGGGCGCGCCCTTCGCCAAGCGCGGCAAAAGCGGCTTCCGCCGCCATAATGCCGGTTTCCATGGCGTTATGGCTGCCCTTAATGCGCGGCACATTGACAAAACCGGCTGAACAGCCAATCAGCGCGCCGCCCGGAAAGGCCAATTGCGGCACGGATTGATAGCCGCCTTCGGTAATGGCGCGCGCGCCATAGGAAATCCGCTTGCCGCCTTCCAGCGTGTCACGAATGGCCGAATGCATTTTGAAACGCTGAAACTCGTCATAGGGCGACAAATGCGGGTTTTTATAATTCAAATGGGTGACAAAACCGATGGAGACGAAATTATCGCCGAAATGATACAGGAACGAGCCACCTCCCGTGGCATTGTCAAGCGGCCAGCCCAGCGTGTGCTGGACATAGCCCGGCCGGTGTTTTTCCGGTTCGACCTGCCATAATTCCTTAATGCCAATGCCAAATTTCTGGACATCGCAATCAGCATCAAGCGCGAAGCGGTCAATCGCTGCTTTCGACAATGAGCCACGCACCCCTTCGGCAAGGAAAGTATATTTGGCGTGCAATTCCATACCGGCCATCCAGCCATCTTTTTTCTCGCCGGTTTTCGACACGCCCATATCGCCCGTGGCAACACCGCGCACCGCGCCATTATCATCAAGCAAGAGTTCGGCAGCGGCAAAGCCCGGATAAATCTCAACGCCCATGGCTTCGGCCTGTTCACCCAGCCAACGCGCCACATTGCCAAGGCTGGCAATATAATTGCCGTGATTTTTCATCAAAGGCGGCAACAGGAAATTGGGCAAAGGCAAGGCACCGGCAGGGCCGAGAACCAAAAACCGGTCATCGGTCACTTCCGTTTCCAGTGGCGCGCCGCGCTCTTTCCAATCGGGAAACAGCCGATTCATGCCGACCGGGTCAATCACCGCGCCGGACAGAATATGCGCGCCGACTTCCGAGCCTTTTTCAAGCACGCAAACCGAGACATCCGTGCCGGATTGCTCGGCCAATTGCTTAATGCGTATGGCGGCGGACAGCCCGGCTGGCCCGGCCCCGACAATCACCACATCATATTCCATCGCCTCGCGTTCTTCGGGGGCCAAAGCCCATCCTTGTCGCGTATTGACCTGGTTTACCGGCAAGTCCGTCATAAATTGCTCCCTTCACCCTAATGGTGTGCAAATGGCGCCGTCACTGCCGCGCCCAACGCCTTATATAGCAGAAAAATAGCCCTGAGCCGCAAAAACGGCAATGGCTTTATATGCGACACCGTGTCATCAGTGCCGCAGCGCAGGGCGATATTGGGAAAAGCCTGTGTATGGCCAGTATTTCCGCCATAAAAGGCTGGTCGCCGCCGCGAAAATAAGGTTATTGTTAGGCCCATGCTGTCGCCTGCAAAATCCCCGGAAATGCGTCTCGGCCTGATTGACGCCATGCGTGCCCATATTGAGGCCGGATGCAGCGAAGTGCTGAGCGACCAGCCGGTCAATCATTTTGCAGCCGCGTTAAAGCAAGCTGAAACCGCAGCGCCGCCAATCTTGGAAGCGGCCATGCAAGAAGCGCCGCAAGCCGAGATTACGACCGCACGGTCGCAGCCGTCTGAAACGCCATCTGCGCCTGCCACCATGCCGGTCGTGCCAAACAGTGATGAACCGGCTGCCGGTGCTGCCGACGCGCAAAATCTGGCGGCCGCCGCCGACAGCCTGTCGGCGCTAAAACAAGCCATGCAAGATTTTGAGGGCTGTGCGCTGAAGAAAACCGCCAAAAACACTGTTTTCAGTGACGGTGTTGAGGGCGCGCCGGTGATGATTGTCGGCGAAGCGCCGGGGGCTGATGAAGACCGCGCCGGAAAGCCTTTTGTCGGGCGCAGCGGTCAATTGCTCGATGCCATGCTGCGCGCTATCGGCTTGTCGCGGGAAGAAAATGTCTATATCGCCAATACAATCGCTTGGCGTCCGATTGGCAATCGCACACCGACGCCGGAAGAAATCGCCTTGTGCAAGCCGTTTATTTGCCGCCAGATTGAATTGAGCCGGCCAAAATTATTGCTGTTTGTCGGCAATGTATCATCGAAAAACCTGCTGGCGACCGAGACAGGTATTACCCGTTTGCGCGGCACATGGCATGATTACCGGCTTAACGAAATTGAAATTCCCGCCATGCCCTTATTGCACCCTGCTTATTTATTGCGCCGCCCTGAAATGAAAAAGGAATTTTGGGCCGATTTATGCGCCGTCAGGGAAAGGTTGACGAATATCAAATGACGATGCGGCGACCGGTTTTGTCAATCATGCAGGCGGGCTTGACCTTGGCCTGTCTGCTTGCGCTGGCAATGCCGGCTGCCCAAGCGGCCCAAGCGGCCCAAGTGGCCAAGGCTGAGAACCGCTTCTCGCCCCTGCCGCGCCCGGCTTTTGCCGGCCCCGACACGCTGCCCGATGCGGTTTTATATGAGCGCATTTTCAAATTACAGGCCGATGCCAAATGGGATCGTGCTGACCGGCTGATAAATGAGTTGGATGACACTTTGCTGATGGGCCATGTGCTGTATCAACGCTATATGCACCCGACGGGCTATCGCGCGCGCTGGACAGAATTGCGCGATTGGTTGAAAAACTATGCCGACCAGCCCGGCGCATGGCGGGTCTATAAGCTGGCGCAAAAGCGCAAACCGCGCGGCGTCGCCATGCCCAAGCGCCCGCCATCACGGGTTTATCACCACACGGCAAAAGGGGAAAACCCGCTATTCCGCACTCGGGTCAAACGGCGGATAAAAAACCGCGTGACCAGCTATGTGCGGCGCGAACGCCCAACCCAGGCGCTGAAATATATATCGCAACGCCGCCAAAGCGCGCGGCTGTCCAAGGCCGAAACCGATTTTCTGAAATCACTGATCGCGCGCAGCTATTATATTGAAGGCAAAATTACCGAATCGCTGAAAATCGCCCGCGAAGCCACGCGCAGTCGCCGCTATGTGCAAATGGCCGACTGGCATGCCGGGCTGGCCGCTTTCCGGCTTGGCAAAACCGATTTGGCGACTTTGCATTTTGAACGGCTGGCCGAAAACCGCACGGCCAGTGAAGCATTGCGCGCGCGCGGCTCATTCTGGGCGGCGCGCAGCCTGCGCCAGACCGGCGAAATTGCCCGCGCCGAAACCCATTTCAAAGCGGCAGCGGCCAGCGGTGCCAATTTCTACGCCCTGCTGGCCATGCAGCATATTGCCGGTGGCCCGCTTATTGCCTGGAAGCGCGCCAATGCAGATGCTGAGACGATTTTCAAAACCCATCCCGCCCTGCGCCGTGCCGAAGCATTGAGGGAAGCAGGCCAGGATGGGCTTGGTGAACTTGAATTGCTTTATCTGCAAGAGCGGCTTACCGAGCCGGAAGCACGCGCGCTTTTGGCCTATACACGCATGGAAGGCTATCCGGCCGTGCAATTGGCTTTGGCTGAAAGACTGAGCGCGCAAATCGGCACCGGCCTGCCGCTTTTGCTGTATGAAAGCAGCTATCCGGAGCTTAATGACCAACACAAAATTGATATTGACCCGGCCCTGCTGTTCAGCCTCATCCGCCAGGAAAGCCGCTTTAAGGCACATGCCAAATCGCATGCGGGTGCGCGCGGGCTGATGCAAATCATGCCGCGCACGGCGGCTTTTGTAACCGGCGACCGCCGCCTTTACCGGCGCAGTGGCCGCGACCAATTGCTTGACGGCAAGCTGAATATCGAGATTGGCCAGACTTATTTACAAATGCTGCTGACCGAAAAATATTTTGACGGCAATCTGATTCTTGCCTTGGCGGGCTATAATGCCGGGCCGGGAACCGTGCGGCGCTGGCAGCGTGAATTGAGCGAAGTCAAAGACCCGCTTTTGTTTATTGAAAGCATGCGGGCCGGTGAAACCCGCAGCTATGTGCAGAAAGTCATGGCGAATGTTTGGATTTATCGCCATAAATTCGGCCAAGAGCCGACCAGCCAACGCATTTTGGCAGCAGAAAGCTGGCCAATTCATGCACCGCAACCAAAACAGCCCGACCAGCCGCCGATTATTCCTGCCATGCTGGGCAATTAAGCCGCGCCCCGCATCTCCCGCTATCGGGCAGCAGAGATATTGATTGCGCCACCGTTAAATTTTTCTTAGCTTTTACGGGCTTATTCCAGTCCGAGCGACCCTGTCGGGTTGCTCGCCCGATACAACACCCTGCTTTGGGAAAAAGGCGGGATTTCTTTCTTTGCGGATTGGAATAAGCACAGCCCGACACTTGCATTTGTCGGCTGTCAATAAAAGCAAGGGGAAGCCCGCATGACACGCATTATCTATGTCGCTTATATTGCCTATATTGTGCTGGCAATGACGGTAGGTTTTTACATGTCTGCCTAAAGGCGGCAGCGAAGCCATAAGCCTAATTCAAATGCATCGGCAATTCGGCGATATTGTCATCAATGACTTTTTGCGCCTTGTCATCGCCTAACCCTTCGGCAATCAGCCCTTCGACGGCGCGCATTGCCGTTTCGGTCAGTTCGGCGCGAATCTCTTTGACCAGCATTAATTCGGCGCGGGCAAATCGCTCTTCGGCTTGCTGCGTGCGCCGTTCAATCGCTTCCTGCAATTTACGCGAGGCTTCTTCGGCCTCGGCATTGGCCCGCTGTTTGGCGTCGGCGAGAATTTCCTCCGCTTTTGCCAATGCTTCGGCACTGCGCTTTTCATAATCGGCGACGACGTCCTGCGCTTCCTTGAGCAGGGCTTCGGCCTCGGCAATATCATTGGCGATTTTCTGCGCGCCATCATCCAGCGCCGCCGTCAGACGCCGCGGCAGACCGGCAAATACCAGCGCCCCAATCACGGTCACAAAAGCAAGGGCGACAAAGAAACTTTCATCAAACATGGTTATCTTCTCCGCCTAATTGGCCGACGCCTTGTCTATGCTGGCCCTGATCGTGGCCTCATCGGCAACATCAAGCTGTATGGCGGTCATAACATCGCCGACGACGCTGACAGCAGCTTCATTCAGCCCGGCCATGGCCTGTTGACGCGCTTGTGCAAGGCGTTGTTCAAATTCGGCGTTTTGCGCGGCCAGTTTTTCATCCAGCTCGGCTTTTTGCCGGTCAGCCTCGGCCTGCATTTCCGCCCGCATATCCTGCATCATGACCAGCGCCCGCGAACGGCTGTCAGCCAAAGCGGCTTCATATTCCGCTTGGGCTTGTTCCGCCCGCGCCCGCAAGGCTTCAGCCTGCGACAGGCAATCATCAATTTTTTTCTGGCGTGCAGAGAGCGTGCCGCCAATGCGCGGCACAACCAGAAAAGACATAATCAGATAAAGCGTGACAAAGCTCAGGGCCAGCCAAAAAAGCTGGGAACCAAAGCTCGACGGGTCAAGCTGCGGCATGGCAGTCTCCTGTTAACGCCGTGTGGGGCGATTAAGCCTCAGACCACAAACAGCAGGATGAGCGCGATAATCAGGCCGAACAGACCGGTCGCTTCTGCCAGGGCAAAGCCCAAAAGCAGATTCGGGAACTGGCTTTGTGCGGCTGACGGGTTGCGCAATGCACCGGCCAGAAAATTACCGAAAATTGTGCCAATGCTGATGCCGGCACCGGCAAGAGCGATACAGGCAATCCCGGCTCCGATATATTTTGCTGCTTCTGCTTCCATGATTTTATCCTCCAATTTTGCCCTTGGGCGTTTGAGTGAGAAAGTTTGGGGTTAACAATGTTTCAAATGGCGTGTCAGTGATCCATGTGAATGGCTTCGTTGAGATATATGCAGGTCAAAATGGTAAATACATAAGCCTGCAATCCGGCAATCAGCAATTCCAAGCCGGTAAAGGCGACCATCAGCGCGAAAGGCGCAATTGCCAGCGGCACCAAACCGGCCGAGCCAAGCCCGACCACAAAACCGCCAAAAATCTTCAGCATGGTATGACCGGCCATCATATTGCCGAATAAACGCACGGACAGGCTGACCGGGCGGGTGAGATAGGAAATCACCTCAATCACCACCAGCAAGGGCAGCAACACCACCGGAATGCCCGACGGCACAAACAATTTCAAAAAGCCAATACCATGACGGAAAAACCCGACCAGCGTCACCAGCATAAACACGGTCGCGGCCAGCGCGAAAGTGACAATCAAATGGCTGGTGACCGTATAGCTGTAGGGCAGCATGCCGAGCATGTTGCAAAACAGGATGAACATGAAAAGTGTGAAAATAAACGGGAAGAATTTCATCCCTTCCGTGCCGATATTTTCCTTAATCATATTGGCAACAAAACTATAGGCCATTTCGCCGAGCAATTGCAGGCGCCCCGGCACTAAATTGGTCGGGCGCGAAGCGGCAATCATAAGCAGGCTGACAGAGCCGACAGCCAAAGCCATCCACAGCGAGGCATTGGTGAAGGAGACATCAATGCCGCCAATTTGCGGCAATTCGACAATCGGATGCACCTCAAACTGGTGCATTGGATCCAGACCAGCGCCACCTTCAGCGTTTTTACTGCCAGCCACGAAATTCTCCTCAATCCGACCCTGACCCGGGCCCATCCTGCTGTTTGTCCAAGGCGCGGCGCATTTCAGCCACGGTTCGAACGGAATTCATAAGCCCTGCCCCCATGCCGAGAAACAGCATAATCAGCAGGCATAAAGGTGCTGTTCCAAGCACTTTATCGAGCCACCAGCCAAGAAAGCCGCCAACCCCGATACCGGCCAGCATTTCCACTGTCAGGCGATAAGCCAGCCCCAAAGCCGAGCCTTCGCCCCGACGCGATGGCGCCGGTTGTGCATCTTCCCGTTTGGCTGCTATTTTTTCCGACAGCCGGGAAAGCCTATCTTGCTCGTCCGGCGCGCCCATATCAGCCTCTGAAAAGGTGCGAAATCGCTACCCGATTGCCGCGCACACTACTTTGCAGTTTCGCGAATGTCAAGCCGCCACACATATTCTAACCTGCTGATTTTATTTCGTTTTCTTGACGCATGGCGTTTTTGTCGCGGCCAGTCTCGGCAAATTGCTCCGCCGTGGTCAAATCTACCGATAAAAGCTGGCTGACACCGCGTTCCTGCATGGTCACGCCGAACAGCCGGTCAACCCGCGCCATGGTCAGCGCATGATGGGTAATCAGCAAAAACCGCGTATCGGTCTCATCGGCAATTTCCTTCAGCAAATTACAAAAACGCTCGACATTGGCGTCATCAAGCGGTGCGTCCACCTCATCAAGCACACAAATCGGCGACGGATTGGTCAGGAATACGGCAAAAATCAGCGCCATCGCCGTCAAAGCCTGCTCGCCGCCCGATAACAGCGACAAAAGCTGCGGTTTTTTGCCCGGCGCATGGGCAATAATTTCCAACCCGGCCTGCAAAGGGTCATCGCTTTCGGTCAGCTCAAGGCGCGCTTCGCCGCCGCCAAATAATTGCGTGAACAGCCGCCGGAAATGGCCGTTCACCGTCTCAAAAGCGGCCAACAGCCTCTGCCGCCCCTCGCGGTTTAACTGGCCGATACCGTGGCGCAATTTGTTAATCGCCACGGTCAACTCGTCGCGCTCTTGGGTCAGGCTTTCAATCTGCGCCGCCAATTCGACCGCTTCTTCCTCGGCCCGCAAATTCACCCCGCCCAAAGTTTCGCGCTCGCGCCGCAATTTCTCCAATTTGGTTTCCATCGCCTCGACATCGGGGAATGGCTTGTCCGTATCATGGGCGGAAATGGCCAAAGCCTGTTCCGGCTCGGCCTGCAAAGCCTCACGGATGCGCTGGGCGGTCTCCTCAACACGCTGCGCGTCGCCTTCCTTGGTCGCTTCCAGCCGCGCTTGCAATTCCCGCGCTTCGCCATGCCGCGCTTGGGTGGCGCGCATATCCGCATCGGCCGCACTGAGCGCATTTTCGGCTTCGGCCAAATTATCAGCCGCCTGCTGGCGCTCGGTTTCTGCCGCCGCCACCAAATCAGCCAATTGCCCGCGTCGCTCGGCCAATTGGTCTGGCACAGCATCCATATCGGCCTTTTCTTGCGTCATTGTTTCTTGGCGTGCCGCCAAATCCTGCAATTGCGCATTGGCCGTCTCATGGCGCGTTTTCCATTGCGCCAAATCTTCGCTGATGCGGCTCAGGCGGCTGTCGCGCGCTTGCCGCTGGCTTTGCAGATTTTGCAATGTCGCCTGCGCCTCGCTCAACCCGCCGCGACATTGTTCAACCTCGCCACGCGCTGCGTTAACCGCCTCGGCCAATGCTTGCTCATCGGCACTGTCCTGCAAAACCAATTGCAGATTTTCCCGCGCCGTCGCCTCGGCGGCGTTAATCTCTTCCAAATCACCGGCAATGCGCGCCTGCGCCTGCTCCAACGCATTGAGCTTGGCTTGCTGGGTTGCCAAACCGGCCTCGGCCTGCGCCGTATTCTGGCGCGCTTCGCCAAGCGCGTTTTGCGCCTCGGCCAAGGCACTGCGCGCGGCCTCATGGGTTTGCGTTTTTGCCTGCCGCACGGCCAAGGCTTCGGCCACCGCCTGATGGGCTTTTTCAGCATCCTGCTCGGCTTGCGGCACCAATGCCAACACATCTTCCAATCGATTGCGCTGGGCCAGCCTTTGGGCGGCAGCGACCGGCGCATCGGCGGCGGCGCAATAGCCATCCCAACGCCATAAATCCCCTTCCAGCGATACCAAACGCTGACCGGGCTTCAAGGCTTTTTGCAATTGAGCCCCATCGGCCTGCGGCACCAGCCCGATTTGCGACAAACGCCGTATCAGACGCGGCGCGCCCGATACAAATTGCGCCAGTGACGCCACATTATCCGGCAGGGAGGCATCGGCCTCCTTCTCGCCCAAAGCCCCCCAATGGGCGGCGGCGGCTTCATTGGCGGCCACTTCCAAATCATCGCCAAGCGCCGCGCCAAGCGCCACTTCATAACCGGCTTCCACCGTAATGCTGTCAACAATGGGGGCGTGGTTTTCATCGGCATTTTGCAGCACCATAGCCTGCAAAGCATCGCGCTCACCGGCCAGACGCTCAAGCCGTGCCTGCGCCTGACGCGCCGGTTCAAGCGTCGCATCATGCGCCTTGGTCGCCGCCTCAAGCGCGGCGGCAGCAGCTTGCAAAGCGGCCTCGGCTTTGCTGTGCAGCGTTTCAGCATCGGCCAAGGCGCTGCGCCGTGCTGCCAAATCAAAATCGGCGGCAATTTCATCTTCAATCGCTTGACGCGTTTCGGCCAGCTTGGCCTGCTCGGCCTGCAATTTTTCACGCCGCGCCTGATTGGCTTCCACACCGGCCTGCAAGGCCTGTTTTTGCGCGCTATATTCAGCCAAAGCGCGGTTAGAGGCATCCAACGCTGCCTCGGCGGCTTGCAGTTTTTCGGCATGGGCCGCGACTTGCGCCGCCGCCGCATTTTCGGCTTCGCTTTCATCGGCGGCAATGCCGGCGCGCAATTCAGCCTGTTCGGCCTTCAAGCGTTCCTGCTGCTCACCGGCATCGGCCAAGGCTTCGCGCCCGCGCGCCATATCCTGCTCAATATTTGCCAATTGCTCGGCCAGCCGTGTCGCCATTTCCTGCGCCCGACGCGCTTCGGCTTCCAGCCCGTCCTGCTCCAGCTTAATGCGGCGCAATGCGGCGGCTTTTTCGGTTTCAGCCATGCGCAATTCCGGCAATTTAGCCTGCAAGTCAGATTGCTGTGTGCTGGCCTGCATGGCCGCCGAACCGGCTTGCGCCACGCTTTGGCGCGCTTCAATCAGGGCGGTTTCGGTTTCCGCCAGCCTTGCCACGGCCTCTTGCCAGCGCAAATGCAAAGCCAGCGCCTCAACCTCGCGTATCTGGCCCGATATATTACGATAGCGGCTGGCCTGGCGCGCCTGACGCTTTAACTGGCGATATTGGGTTTCAAAGCCCGACAGCGTGTCATCCAGTTTTTCCAGATTGCTTTCGGCCCCGCGCAGGCGCAATTCCGCCTCATGGCGACGCGAATGCAAACCGGAAATACCGGCGGCCTCTTCCAATATGCGCCGCCGCGCTTCCGGCTTGGCATTGATGATTTCGCCAATTTGCCCCTGCTTGACCAATGCATTGGAGCGCGCGCCGCTGGACGCATCGGCAAACAGCAATTGCACATCGCGGGCACGCACATCGCGGCCATTGACGCGGTAAGCCGAGCCGGCCTCGCGCTCAATGCGGCGCACCACTTCCAAGTGGTCGCTGTCATTATATTCAGCCGGTGCGCCGCGCGCGCTATTGTCGAGAAAGAGTTGCACTTCGGCATGATTGCGCGAGGGCCGCGCATTGGTGCCGGAGAAAATCACATCTTCCATGCCCGCCCCGCGCATGGATTTATAGGAGGTTTCGCCCATCACCCAGCGCAAGGCTTCCAACAGGTTCGACTTGCCGCAGCCATTTGGCCCGACAATGCCGGTTATGCCCGGCAGAATGTCGAGATCGACCGGGTCAACAAAGCTTTTGAAGCCAGACAGGCGCAGGCGGTCAAATTTCATTTACCGGTCTCCTGAAACGCGGCCGGCAAAAGCGGCTTTATGATTTTCTCAAAACTGTCCAAAGGCTGATTGCCCTCAAGCTTTTCGCCATTGATAAAAAAGGTCGGCGTTGAGCGCACGCCCAATTGCTCGGCTGCGGCTTTTTGCATGGCACGAATGCCATTGAGCATTTTTTCATCTTTCAAGCAGACCACGAAATCACCCTCCGACAGACCGGCTTGCAAGGCGAGTGCCTGCAAATCCTGCATCGGGTTTTGACTGTTTATCCATTGCGCTTGGCGGGTGAACAAAATATCCAGAAAATTAACCCGCTGTTTTGGCGTCACGCATTGCGCCAGCATCGCCCCGGCTGTGGCAAATGGGTCAAACGGAAAGGGGCGGAATTTGATTTGCACCGCACCGGTTTCAATATAGGCTTTTTTCAGTTTTGGCAGGGTTTCAATGTGAAACGCCGCACAATGCGGGCAGGTCAAAGAGGAATATTCAACAATCGTGACCGGTGCGTCATCGCGCCCCAAAGCAATCTCGCCGAGCGGGTTTGGCATGCCCAATGCCGTGCCATCTCCCTTATCAGCCGCCGCCTCAACACTATTGCCGCCGGTTTCAGCAGCGCCGCCATCGGCGCCTGCCAATTGCCCGCTGTCGCCTGCATTGTCACGCGCCGCAAAAACCACGGCCAATGCGACCAGCACAATAACCAGAAAACCGGCAAGATAACGCCATTGCCCCGATGCAAGCCTGTCCATCGATAACTCCCGAATCGTATTCTGTTTCTATTATAGCCCGTGCGCCCGACAAATCTGGCGCGATTCCTCAGACAAAACCGCTTGCGCGCCCGCGCCTGTGGAAAACTCAGCGGCCTGATGGCTCATTGCGCGCCATTTGCGCGCCAAGCCGCGCCAAAGCCTGTTTCAACGGCCCTTCAGGAAAATCGCCCAAATTGTCATGGGCGGCGGCCATTTCTGCCGGATTGGGCGGGCGCGCACCGATTGGCGGCTTTGCCATTGGCACCGGCCCTTGAATGATTTTCAGCCGGTCAATACTGCCCGCGCCGAAATGCCGGTTCAGCCGCTCCACAATTAACGGCGCCAAATGCTGCACTTCCAGCGCCATTGCCCCTTCGACCCGCAATTGCAATACCGCGCCGCCCGTGCCGCGCCGGATAATGCGCTCCGGACAGGACAGTCCGGCCAATTGCGGCCCGACAATAGCTGGCCAATGTTCAACAATATTTATCGCGCGAAAGCCACGGCGGCGCAAAACCGGCCCGACCACGCGCTGCATCAGCGTGCCGAGCCGCCGCCCGCGAAAGCCCTGTGCCGGTTGCGTCGGCGGAATATCATGCCGCCAAGCCGGTGGTCGCGCCCTTGGCCGATTATCCTTTGCTGACATATTTGCGAGACCCTTTGTTCGCCCTTGCTGATGGGTTAGACTAGCATAATGTCAGCCACACAGACAGATATTCCCGCCAGCCCCCTGAATTCGGCATTATTGCACTGGTATGATACGCATCGCCGCGAGCTGCCCTGGCGCGCGCTGCCCGGCATCACCCCCGACCCGTATCATGTCTGGTTGTCGGAAATCATGTTGCAGCAAACCACTGTCGCCACGGTAAAACCCTATTTTGCCAAATTCCTCGCCGCTTTTCCGACCGTGCAAGCCCTCGCCGCCGCGCCCGATGAACGCGTTATGGCGGCTTGGGCGGGGCTGGGCTATTACAGCCGCGCCCGCAATTTGCTGAAATGCGCGCGGCTTGTGGTGCGCGCCCATGGCGGGCAATTCCCCGACACCGAGGCCGCGCTGCTTGCTTTGCCCGGCATTGGCCCCTATACGGCAGCCGCCATTGCCGCCATTGCCTTTAACCGCCCCGCCGCGCCGGTTGACGGCAATATTGAGCGCGTGCTGGCCCGCCTTTATGCGCTGACCACGCCACTGCCCGGCTTGAAAGCGGAAGTAAAAGCCAAGGCGGAAAAGCTGGTGCCGCCGGACAGGCCGGGCGATTTCGCGCAAGCCATGATGGATTTGGGCGCAACAGTATGCACGCCCAAACGCCCCAATTGCCTGATTTGCCCCTGGGCCGCGCCCTGTCAGGCTCGCCGCGACGGCCGCGCCGAAAGCCTGCCGCGCCGCGCCCCCAAAAAACCCAAGCCGCAGCGCGACGGGCTGGTTTACTGGCTGGAAAACGCCAAGGGCGAGGTGCTGATGGCGCGCCGCCCCGATAAGGGCTTGCTGGGCGGTATGCTGGCCTTTCCCTCAACCGGTTGGGACGCCGCCAATGACAGCGCCCTGCCGACCAAACTGCCGCAAGGCTGGACTGCCCTGCCCGGCGAAGTGGTGCATGTGTTTACCCATTTCCGCCTGACTTTGCGCGTGACCGCCCAAACCGCGCCGCCCGGCTTCCGCAAACCGACCGGCTATCAATGGGTCAGCCCGCGCCATTTCCCCGACCAAGCCCTGCCCAGCGTCATGCGAAAGGTGGTTGATTTGGTTTTGGGGTGAGTGTGGGGACTACCCCTCGCTGCGGAGTTTTTGGCGCAGATTGTCAATCGGCACGAGGCGGTCGCCATCTTTATAATGCCAGAATGTCCAGCCATTGCAGGCTTGCGCGCCTTGCGCGGCGGCACCGATTTTATGAATCGAGCCGGTCGGTGCGTCCTTGGCGCGGCCGAGTTTCAAACTGCCATCGGCGCGCACCCGCGCCTGATAGCGCCGCGCCGGGCCGAAAAGCTGCGTGCCGGGTTTGACCAGCCCGCGCTCAACCAGCGTGCCAAATGGCACACGCGGCTGGCTTTTGGCGCTTTGCGTAATGTCGAGACTGTCAGCATCCAAAGGCTCAACGCGGCCAATGCGTTGCATGGCGGCCTCGGCATAATCGGCTTCCGCCTCAATGCCGATAAAATGACGGCCCAATTGCTTGGCTACCGCGCCGGTTGTGCCAGTGCCGAAAAACGGGTCAAGCACCACATCGCCGCGATTGCTGGCCGACAGCAATACGCGGTGCAACAGGCTTTCCGGCTTTTGCGTCGGATGCAGCTTGCGCCCATCGGCGCCCTTAATGCGCTCATGGCCATTGCATAAAGGCAGGCTCCAATCAGAGCGCATTTGCACATCTTCATTCAGCGCCTTCATCGCCTGATAATTGAATGTATAGCCGGTGGCATTTTCATCGCGCGCCGCCCAAATCAGCGTTTCATGGGCATTGGCAAAGCGCGTGCCGCGAAAATTCGGCATCGGATTGGTTTTGCGCCAGATAATATCGTTCAAAATCCAAAAGCCAATATCTTGCAGCGCCGTGCCGACGCGGAAGATATTGTGATAGCTGCCAATCACCCACAGCGTGCCGGTCGGCTTCAAGACGCGCTGCGCCTCGGCCAGCCAGGCGCGGGTGAAAGCATCATAAGCGGCGAAACTGTCAAACTTGTCCCAATCATCATCCACCGCATCGACTTTTGACTGGTCGGGCCGGTGCAGCTCGCCCTTTAATTGCAGATTATAGGGCGGGTCGGCAAACACCAGGTCAATGCTGGCATCGGGCAGGGCGCGCAAATGTTCCAGACAATCGCCCTGCAAAATCATGTCGAGCGGCAGGGCGGCACGGGGAACGGCTTTTAGAGCAGGTTTTCGCGGCGATTTGGACTTTGATACAGACATGTCGCCACATTGAGTCACGCGGGATTCCGCGTCAATGGCGGCTTGGCGCAAAATGCAAAACTGAGTCAAAATGACTCAATCTTATCCAGAAACAGCCCACAATCCGCCCACAGGGTTTTCCCGTCTTTGCCCACAGCTCTGTCCACACGCCCCATATATGGGGGGTCAGCTATTTTGCGCCCGCAATATATCGGCAATCGGTTTGAAGCTGCGGCGGTGATGCGGCGTCACGCCAAATTGCGCCAAACCTTGCCGGTGCGCCTTTGCACCATAGCCTTTATTTGATGCCCAACCATAGCCGGGATAGGCGGCATCCAATTCGCGCATCAGCCGGTCGCGCGTCACCTTGGCCAGCACTGAGGCGGCAGCGATTCCGGCCGACACGCCATCACCGCCAATAATCGCGCTGGCTTCATACCGCCAATCGGGCAAGCGATTGCCATCGACCAAAATATGCGGCGGGCTTGCCAAACCCATTTGCGCGACCAATGCATTGGCGGCGCGGCGCATGGCCAGAAAAGTCGCGTTTAATATATTGAGCGTGTCAATCTCGCCAACATCGGCCTGCCCTGTCGCATGCGGCAGCGCGACCAATTGGGCGAACAAAGCCTCGCGCTTTTTCTCGGTCAGTTTTTTGCTGTCATCCAATCCGGCAATGTCAAAATCCGGCGGCAGGCAAATGCACGCCGCCACTACCGGCCCGGCCCACGGGCCACGCCCGGCTTCGTCAATGCATAAAACCGGCCTGTCCGGCCAGCCGACAGATTGTTCATGCTGTCGGCTGACAGGCATTATTCAGCCGCTTTCGCCTCAATTTCCGGCGCTTGCCAGCGCAATACGGGCTGGCGGGCGGCTTGCGTTTCATCCAGCCGCCGACGCGGTGCGAGTTCAGGTGCATTTTTGAACCGCGCCATATCGCCGGCAAGCGCGCTGCGCACCAAATCGCGCATTGTGTCGATAAATAAATCCAGCGTCGCCTTGCTTTCGGTTTCGGTCGGCTCAATCAGCATTGCGCCATGCACAACCAGCGGGAAATACATGGTCATTGGATGATAGCCCTCATCAATCATTGCCTTCGCGAAATCCAGCGTATCAATGCCGGTATTTTTCAGGAAACTGTCATCAAACAGCGCCTCATGCATGCAAGGCCCGCCATAGGGCGCGCTCATCACATCTTTCAGCCGTGCCAGCACATAATTGGCATTCAGCACCGCATCTTCCGCCACTTGCCGCAAGCCGTCACTGCCATGGCTGAGCATATAGGCCATGGCGCGCACAAACATGCCCATCTGCCCGTGAAACGCCACCATGCGGCCAAAGGGCTGGGCATCTGTATGACCGTCATGCTCGACAAGCTGCACCCCGTCTGCCGTTTTGCGAATAAAGGGCAGCGGCGCAAAAGGCGCCAGACGTTCCGACAAAACCGTCGGGCCAGCGCCAGGGCCACCACCGCCATGCGGGGTAGAAAAGGTTTTGTGCAGATTGATATGCATGGCATCAATGCCCAAATCGCCGGGCCGCACGCGCCCGACAATGGCGTTGAAATTGGCACCGTCGCAGTAAAAATAGCCGCCCACCTCATGCACCGCATCGGCAATCGCGATAATATCGCGCTCAAACAATCCGCAAGTATTGGGATTGGTCAGCATAATCGCCGCCACATCATCACCCAGCTTGGCTTTGAAGGCTTGCAAATCCACCCGCCCATCAGCCTGTGCGGCAATCGCATCAACCTGAAAGCCGAGCAATGCCGCCGTCGCCGGATTTGTGCCATGCGCCGATTCCGGCACCAGCACGCGCTTGCGTGTCGCCAATTCACCCTTGGCTTCAATCGCTGCGCGTATCGCCATCATGCCGCATAATTCACCATGTGCGCCGGCTTTCGGCGACAGGGCAACAGCCGGCGTGCCGGTCAGCGTCATCAGCCAATCGGCCAGCATATCCATTAATTGCAACGCACCTTGCACGGTTTTTTGCGGCTGCATGGGGTGAATGTCACTAAAGCCCGGCAAGCGCGCCATTTTTTCATTAAGCCGCGGATTATGCTTCATCGTGCATGAGCCGAGCGGATAAAGCCCGGCATCAATCGAATGATTTTTCTGGCTGAGGCGCACATAATGGCGCATGGCCTCCGGCTCGGTCAGCGCCGGCAAGTCAATTTCATGCTGCGCCGCACAATCACCCAATTGCATGGCGGTTTGCGGTGCATCTTCCAAATCAACCCCGCATTTGTCATAAGCGCCGATTTCAAAAATCAGCTTTTCTTCCAATGACAAGCCGCGATGGCCGCTAAATGTGTGTTTCTCACTCATGACAACACCTCCATCAAAACCGCCTGATAGGCGGCAATATCCGCTTCGCTGCAAGTTTCGGTCGCAGCGACAATCACCACATCATCCAAACCGGCTTGGGGCAGCAAGCGCGCCGCAGGCACACCGCCCAATACGCCGCGCGCGGCCAGCGCGTCAATCAGCCCATCAGCTTGCCCCGGCACACGCATGGCAAATTCATTGAAAAACGCATCTGTCAGAATCTCCACACCCGGCACAACACCCAAACTCTTGGCCAGCGCAACAGCGCGGGAATGATTGAGCGCCGCCAGCCGCCGCAAGCCATTGCCGCCGAGCAAAGTCAGATGCGCGGTAAAGGCCAGCGAACACAGGCCGGAATTGGTGCAGATATTCGACGTCGCCTTGTCGCGGCGAATATGCTGTTCACGAGTCGACAGGGTCAGCACAAAGCCGCGCCGCCCATCCGCGTCAACCGTCTCACCGCACAGCCGACCGGGCATTTGCCGCACATATTTTTGCCGCGTGGCAAACAGGCCAACATAGGGGCCGCCAAAATTCAGCCCATTGCCAAGGCTCTGGCCTTCGCCGACCACAATATCTGCGCCCATATCGCCGGGCCGTTTCAACAGGCCCAGCGAGACCACTTCCGGCACAACAGCAATCAACAATAAGCCGCGCGCATGAGCGGCATCGGCCAGTGCGGAAAAATCAGCAATATTGCCGAAAAAGTCCGGGTTCTGGACGACAATGCACGAAGTGTCATCATCGACCAGTGCCAGCAAATCCTCTGCACCGTTCGGGGCTATCTCGGCCTGTGCCAGCTCAAACCCGCCCATATCCGACAGGTTTTCAATCACCGCCGCATAATGCGGGTGCAAGCGACCCGACAAGACAGCACGCTTTTTGCGCGTCACCCGATGCGCCATCAGCACCGCCTCACCGGCCGCGGTGGAGCCGTCATACATTGAGGCATTGGCCACATCCATGCCGGTCAGCTCGGCCACTTGCGTTTGAAACTCAAACAAATATTGCAATGTGCCTTGCGTGATTTCCGGCTGATAAGGTGTGTAGCTGGTTAAAAACTCGGAACGCTGGATAATATGGTCAACCGTGGCCGGCACATGATGTTTATAGGCCCCCACGCCGCAGAAAAACGGCACGCTGCCCGCCGGCACATTGCGCCCGGCCAGCGCCGCCAATTGCCGTTCAACATGCATTTCGCCCTGATGGCGCGGCAGGTCAAGCGGCGCGTCGAGCCGCGCCGCTTGCGGCACATCGACAAATAAATCATCAATCGACGATACGCCAATATCGGCCAGCATGGCTTGGCGATCCGTATCAGTCAGAGGCAAATAACGCATTATCCAAGCTCCTTCACATGATCGGCATAGGCCGCTTCATCCATCAGCCCGTCCAGCTCATCGCTATTGGTCAGTTTCAATCTGAAAAACCAGCCCTCGCTGTCGGGCGCTTCATTGACCAATGCCGGATTGTCGCTCAGCGCCTCATTGCCTTCGACAATCTCGCCGGAGACCGGCGCATAGACTTCGCTGGCCGCTTTCACACTTTCAACAACCGCCGCGTCATCGCCCTGCGCCACTTGCCGACCTGATTCGGGCACTTCAACAAAAACAACATCGCCCAATTGCTCTTGGGCATAGGCGGTGATGCCAACTGTGGCAATGTCGCCATCAAGGCTGACCCATTCATGGTCTTTGGTAAATTTTCTGCTCATAAAACTAACCTTTCCAATAACGCTGCGGGACAAAGGGCATTTCCGCAATTTTTGCCGGCAGGGCTTTGCCGCGCACCATTAAATCAACTTGCGTGCCGGGGGCGGCATGGCTGGCGGCGACATAGCCCATCGCTACCGGTCGGCCCAGTGAGGGCGCAAAGCCGCCACTGGTAACGCTGCCGATAATATCGCCCTGCCGGTCTTGAATTTGCGTGCCTTCACGCGCCGGTGCGCGGCCATCCGGCAATATCCCGACACGCTGGCGCGCAACGCCATCGGCCAATTGTTCGGTAATTTTCTCAGCACCGGGAAAATCGCCCGCGTCGCGGCGACGTTTCGGCACTGACCACATTAAATCGGCCTCAACCGGTGTGGTATCCGTGTCAATATCATGGCCATACAGGCACAAGCCCGCCTCAAGGCGCAGGCTGTCGCGCGCGCCAAGCCCAATCGGCGCGACCTCATTTTCGCCAAGCAGGCGCTCGGCCAGCGCGACGGCTTGCGCTTCCGGCACCGAAATCTCAAACCCGTCCTCACCTGTATAGCCGCAGCGCGAGACCAGCACTTCTTCACCTTCAAACGCCATCCACGCCGCCTGCATGAAACAAAGCGCGCGGCAGTCCGGCAAAAATCGCGCCAGCACATCCACCGCTTGCGGCCCCTGCAAGGCCAGCAAAACACGTGCCTGCACTTTTAGACGGGCGCGCCCGGCCAGCGCATTTTCAATATGGGCAAAGTCATTTTGCTTGCAGGCGGCATTGACCACCAGCCAAAGCCGCTTGCCAAAGCGCGTCGCCATTAAATCATCGAGAATGCCGCCTTGCGGATTGGTCAATTGCGTATAGCGTATCCGCCCGTCGGCCAGCGTGGTCATGCCGCCCGGCACCAGCGCCTCAAACAGGTCGGCCGCGTCATCTTTATCATTTATCGGCTCAAGCCAGGCCTGGCCCATATGCGAGACATCGAACAGCCCGGCAGCCGCGCGCGTATGCAAATGCTCCTGCATAATACCGGCGGGATATTGCACCGGCATTTCATAACCGGCAAAGGGCACGATTTTTGCGCCCAGCCTTTCATGCAGGCCAAACAGCACTGTGCGCTGCAAAGCGGCATCTTGGTGTTTCGGTAATGTCGATTCCATTATGGCGACTCCATTAGCCCCACCAGCGCATCCGGTGGCCAAGTCGCCCTCCTCTGTCATGGAACCTGAGAGATTTCGGTGCAAGCTTGCGCCCGCCCCCTACCCCGTCGGTGAGCCGTTAATTCATGCATTAAGGGCTGCTTTCCAGAGTTTCATCGCCACACGGTCCTTTTGCCTGAGAGTTTCCGAGGGCGGTTGCTCCTTCGGCCCTGCCACAAAGGGCAGTTTCTCCCGTGCGGGTCTTATGTCTCATGACCTTAGCACCGAGTCGCGCCGTGTCAAAGCGGGCGTGACGTCGCAGCATTTAATTCTGGGGAAATCTGACTTGCGGACGCCTATTCGGTCAGATTGAGCCGGTCACGCCAAACCGCCCGATTGGCCGCCAGTTGCGCCTCACTCAACACAAAACCAACCACCAGACGCCGCTTGCTGGCCGCTTGCGCCAGCAATGCATATTGCACGGGCGGCAAGGCGGCGGCAAAGCGGGTATCCGGTTTTTTAATGTCATATTGCGTGCGCATCAGCACATTGTCATCTTCGCCCAAAACGGCGGTAAACAGCGGCATGGCGACGCCGGGGCTGGTCTGTTCCCCCTCAATCGTGACTTGCGCGGTCAGCTCGTCCTTTTCATTATCCTTAAAACAGATAAGCGAGACTTTGTTCAGCGCGGCGCGCGCCGTTTCATCTGCCGGTGATTGCCATAAATCAGCCGGTGCCAATATCTGAACCGGCGGGCATTGACGCTCAACAATCTGACGCGGGCCGCCGCCACAGGCCGACAGCAGCGCGGCCAGCGCCAGCACCGTTAAAGGTGCGGCAAGGCGCAAGAAACTTGACGCGGGGCCATGGCTTTGCCTATCTGTAGGCGTTGCGGCGAATGATTTGCTTTGCTGGCTCATAAGTGAATGCGACATTATCCAAACCCGGCCTTGCCGACAAGCCCAATTGCCCCTATCCGGCGATAAAGTAACAGGAGACAATGTGAGCACTGACCAGAATAATCGGCTGAAACTGCGTCTGATGCTGGCAAAACCGCGCGGCTTTTGTGCCGGTGTGGACAGGGCGGTGCAAATTGTCGAGCGCGCATTGGAGAAATTCGGGCCGCCCGTCTATGTGCGCCATGAAATTGTCCATAATGCCCGTGTGGTTGGCAGGCTTGAGCAAATGGGCGCGATTTTTGTCGATGAGTTGGATGCGGTGCCAAATGGCGCGCCGGTGATTTTTTCCGCCCATGGGGTTGCCAAATCCGTGCCGCAAGCGGCTGATGCGCGCGGGCTGAACTGGCTTGATGCCACCTGCCCGCTCGTGTCCAAAGTGCATATTGAGGCCGCGCGCCATTTCGAGGCGGGTTATCATATTTTGCTGGTCGGCCATGCCGGCCATCCGGAAGTTATCGGCACAATGGGGCAAGTGCCAAATGGCAGTATGACATTGATTGAAACCGAAGCAGATGTCGCCGCCTTCACCCCGCCGGTTGATGCGCAGGGCAGTTTGCGCCCGCTTGCCTATGTCACCCAGACCACATTATCGGTTGATGACACGGCCGCCATTATTGACGCTTTGCAAGCGCGCTTTCCCGATATTGCACCGCCGCATAAGGACGATATTTGCTATGCCACCACCAATCGGCAGGCGGCGGTCAAGCAAATGGCCCCGCAAGCTGACCATATTCTTGTTATTGGCGCGCCCAATTCATCCAATTCGCAAAGGCTGGTCGAGGTTGCGCTGCGCGCCGGATGTGCCAAGGCCATGCTGATTGGCGGGGCTGACGATATTGATTGGGCCGATTTGCAGGCGGCGGCGCAAAACAGCAGCGCGCTTATCGCGGTCGGACTGACGGCTGGTGCTTCCGCGCCGGAAGAAATCACCCGCGAAGTGATTGCCGCTTTTGAGGCGCGCTTTGATGTGCAGGTCGAAGAATTATCCGGCATTGAGGAGCATGTGCATTTCAAATTGCCGCGCAGCCTGCGGGAAAGCGCCTGACAATGGCGGTGTTCACCCAAATCACCCAAGACGCGCTGGACGCTTTTCTGACCGGCTATGGCCTGTCGCCGCCTTTCACCGCAACCGGCATTGCGGCGGGGGTGCAGAACACAAATTATCTGGTGACGGCAGAAAATAACCGCTATGTGCTGACGCTTTACGAAGACACGGAAACCGGCGTTGCGCCGCAGGATTTGCCGTTTTTTCTGTCGCTGATGCAGCATTTGGGCGCGGCAGGTATTTCATGCCCCTGCCCGCTTGCGCGCGATGGCGCGGCTTTGTCGGGCGAACTGGCCGGACGCCCCGCCGCGCTGGTCAGTTTTCTTGACGGGCGCAGCGTGAAAACCCCCAAGCCGCAACATTGTCATGCCGCCGGTGCCGGTATGGCGCAACTGCATTTGGCCGCCGGTGATTTCAGCCAAACCCGCGCCAACACCCATTCGGTCAATGATTGGCCGGAATTATTCGCCCTGTGCCGCACCCAAGCCAATGCGGTTGCACCGGAGCTTGCCGAGACGATAGAAGCCGAGCTTGCCCGCATAACCGGCCAATGGCCGCATGATTTACCGCGCGGCATTATCCATGCCGATTATTTCCCCGATAATGTGTTTTTCGACAAGGCGGGCCTGTCCGGCATTATTGATTTTTATTTCGCTTGCGAAGATGCGCTGGCCTATGACATCGCCATTGCCTTGAATGCTTGGTGCTTTGAGGCCGATATCAGTTTCAACATCACCAAGGCGCGCGCCTTTCTCGATGGCTATCAAAGCATTCGTCGCTTGCAAGAAGACGAATTGGCCGCCCTGCCAATTTTGTGCAGCGGCGCGGCCATGCGGTTTTTGCTGACCCGTCTGCATGACTGGCTGCACCGCAAGGATGACGCTCTGGTCGTGCCGAAAAACCCGACCGATTATTTGCGGCGTTTGCGCTTTCACCGCAAGGCCAACAGCGCCGCCGATTATGGCGTGACCGGATAGCCGATAAAAGGAGACAGCAATGGCTGATGTCGATTATGAGATTTTCACCGATGGTGCTTGTTCCGGCAATCCCGGCCCCGGCGGTTGGGGCGCCAGGCTGGAGGGGCCGGACGGCGTTGTTGAGCTAAAGGGCGGGGAAAAATCAACCACCAATAATCGGATGGAATTAATGGCCGCTATTGAAGCTTTGAAAAGCCTGCCCGAGGGCCGCGCCATTCGGCTGGTAACTGACAGCACTTATGTGAAAGACGGCATTACATCATGGATGGCCAATTGGAAGCGCAATGGCTGGAAAACCGCCGCCAAAAAGCCGGTCAAAAATGTCGATTTATGGCAGGCGCTTGATGCCCAATGCGCCCGCCACCAAGTCGCTTGGGCTTGGGTAAAAGGTCATGCGGGACATGCCGGCAATGAACGCGCCGATGAGCTGGCACGGCTTGGCATGGCCCCTTATATGATTTGACCGGTCAGCCGAGTTGCGACAGCAGGTTTTCCGCGCCGCTGTCAATCGCCTTGCCCGGATTCTGCTCAAGGTTCAGCGTCTCGACCACGCCATCGCGCACCAGCATGGAATAGCGCAGCGAACGCGTGCCCATGCCAAAGCCTGAGCCATCCATGCTGAGACCCATTTTTTGCGTCAACTCGGCATTGCCGTCAGCAACCATCATCACCTTGCCTGTTGCGCCCTGCTGCTGGCCCCAAGCGCCCATCACAAAGGCATCATTAACCGACAGGCAAATAATCGTATCGACACCACCGGCGCGCAATTCTTCGGCCTTTTCAATATAGCCCGGCAAATGCTGGTTGGAGCAGGTCGGGGTAAACGCGCCCGGCAGGGCAAACAGCGCTACTGTCTTGCCCGTAAACAGCTCATCCGTGCTTATCGGCGTCGGCCCGGCATCGGTCATGTGCATAAGCTGGGCTGCGGGTATTTTGTCTCCGGCTTTGATAGTCATTTTGTCACCTCATTATCATCTTCGGTTTGCGACATAAGTCTGTGGTCGGATACTTTTACAAGCTGTTCAATCGCATGGCCACCGTCTCGAACAATAAAATTCAGCGATCGGCCAATTAACGGATGGTCAAGTTTCGACCAGGCCGGCATTTCGACCAGAAACGCATTGGCGTGGCGCGCGGCAATATACGGGCTGCCCAACACATCATGCGGGCCCGGCACTGCCATCAGCACCGGATTTTCCAGCGCCTGACCGGTTATCACCACTTGCAGGGAAACCCCGTCAAAACTGGCATTGCCTATCGCCAGACGGGCGGAAGGGGCAGCCGGTCGGGCCGCCAAAACCTGCCCGATAAAAGCATTATCGGCCGGTTCGTTGCTGGCCTGCCAGTCCAGCGCCAGCGACAATTCAACCGGAATACAAATCTCGCGGCACACACCGATAAACGCTTCAAGGCGCAATTGGCCTTGCGGACGCATTAATGGGGCGGCAAAGCCGACCTGCCCTTGATAGCCGTAAAAGCCGCCCGCCTCATCGTCAAAAAAATATGGCGCCTGATAAATCACCGGCCCGAAATCAGTGTCGCCGGAGCCGGTAAAGTTAAATTCGGGGCTGATGCCGCTGGCACCGGGATATTGCCAGTAACTGTGCCAGCCCGGTGCCAAATCAAGCTGCATGGCAATATAGGTCTGGCCATCATGCTGGCCGGTCACCAGACGGGCGCGGCCATTATTGAAATCCTGCCAATCGGAACTGGCCGCCACAGCCTGCCCATGCCAGCCCATTGCCATCAACACAGACAAGCCAAGGGCGGAAAAAGCCCGCATCAAATATGCCGCAACGCATCGCATGAGCGTTTTATACATGGTTTTGTCGCAAGCGACGAGCGGGTTTTGGCCGCGCCGACCCAAAGCGTTGCCGGTGAGGCGCAGTGCCGACAGGTTCAAAAAAAGTTGTCAGCCTGCAATGGCCTGCCTAACATCGGCGCATGAGCAAAACCAAAATTGACAATTTGCAGGGCAAACTCCTGCTCGCCATGCCCGATATGGGTGATCCGCGTTTTGAGCGCAGTGCGATTTATATTTTGTCGCATAATGATGAGGGCGCAATGGGTTTTGTGATTAACCACCCGGCGGAAGGGCTGACGCTGAAAGATATATTACAAACCATGCCGGAAGAAATTGGCCGCACCGGTCTGGTCAATATGCCGATATTCATTGGCGGGCCGGTGCAGGGCGAAAATGGCTATGTGCTGTTCACCGCCGCGCCGCGCTCCAATGACAGTGAGGAAGTGCCGGTGCAAGTGACGCAATCGGTTGAGATATTGAAAGATGCGGCGCGCAATCGCGGGCCGGCGCATATGCGCCTTGTGCTCGGCTATGCCGGATGGGGGCCGGGGCAATTGGAGGGCGAATTACAGGATAATGCCTGGCTGGTGGCAGCGGGCGACCAAAGCCTGATTTTCGACCCGCGACCGGAGGAAATATGGGGCAAGGCTGTGGCCAGCCTCGGCATTGACCCTGCGCTTCTCAGCCAAAGCGGCGGCGAAGCATGAGGGCGACTATATCGTCAAAGGCGTGTGTCGAAGCGGCGTTCGGGCACGAACAGTGCGCCGATAAGGCTGGCAGCAATGGTCATCACCAGACCCATATCAATCAAATCACCGGTCAACAGACCCGCATATTCCGGCACGGCCAGCGCGGCGATACTGAAACCGGCCATCACAGCAAGGCAAATATCGCAGGAAATGACCACCCGCGTCCAATAATTGCGATGCACAACGCGACGCACCACCAAATTCAAATGCGCCAACCCAATCAATAACAGCGCGGCGGTGGCACTGCCCCAAACCAGCAAAATCCGATTATCGGGCGGTAGGGTCAATAAGTCGAACAGCGCACTCAGATTTTCAAGCCACAGCCCGGCCAGCAAAATCAGCATGCTGGACGCCATGAAACAGGCATAAAGCGCGCGGCGCGAGCGCCGATACAGGCCAACAAACAGACCGGCCAGCAACATCACACTCAATAAAGAAAACAGAAAAAGCCGCATTGTGTCGCGGCGCGCTTCCAGCTCGGCAAAATAGGCCGGTGTCCATAAATATAGCCCCGGCGCTGCATCATCACCGAAAAGCTGATAAGTCATCACGCTTGAGGGCGGCGCGAAAAAAGTCAAATGGCCGGGCCTTTCCGGCGCGGCGGCAAACTCCGTATCATCGGAGGCAAACAGCCGCAAGCCGGGCGGCGGCGCAGCGTCGGGCATGAAAGCGCGCAGCAAAACCGGCAGCGGCGCGCGGGTGATAAGCAAAGCCAGGCGGCTGTCATCACCATTGCGCACGGCAAAAAGCAGCGTCGGCTCACGCTCGGTTATCAGCGGCGATAAATGGGTGACGGAGAAACGGCTGTCCAAACGCATAGCGTCCAGCGCATGTGCGGGAACGGCCAGCATAAGCAGCATGAAAACCGGCAGCAAATAATCGGCAAGACGCGGAAAAACAGCCATTGAACTAGCCTATGACATCTTGACGGCACAGGGCAAACAGGCGGTGGTCGGCCCATGCGCCATTGATTTTAAGATAATGGCGCGCGCGGCCCTCCTCGCGGAAATTATTTTTCAACAAGACTTGCACCGAGGCGTGATTGTCAATCATGCAAGCCGCCTCAATACGGTTGAGGCCAAGCGCGCCAAAGCCATAATCGCAGACCAGCCCGACCGCTTCGCTCATATAGCCGCGATTGGCAAAGCCTGCGCCAATCCAATAGCCAAGCCCGGCCATTTGTGCCGCGCCGCGCCTGATATGGCCAAGATTGCACGCCCCCATTAACCGGTCATCCGCCTGATGCCGGATAAAAAACGCATAGCTGTGTCCGGCCCGCGCTTCTGTTTTATAGCTGCGCACGCGCCAGCGAAAATGGCTGCGGGTCAATTCCTGCGCCTGCCAGCTTGGCTCACGCGGTTGCAAATAGGCTTGATTTTCCTGCCGCAAGCGCACCCATGCCGGATAATCAGCCATGACAGGCGGCGTCAAATAGATTTGCGCACCGTCCAGCCGCAAACTGTTTTTGCCCAGCACGGCCAGCGATAAAGGCTTCAGGCGAAATCGCCCGGGCCATGCGGAAGCCTTAGGCGCCATGTCCTGTTCCTGCCCGTATCAATTGCTCGACCGCGTGCAGCTCATTGGCGACAGGGGTGAAACGCTCCGGCTTGGCCAACATATCATGCACCCGCGCCGGTGTGTCGGGCGCGCTGTCATAGGCTTTTTCAATGGCGGCTGGAAATTTCGCCGGATGCGCCGTGGCCAGCGTCACCATGGGCACACCGTCAGGCAATATGGCACGGCGCGCCGCGCCCAGCCCGACCGCGCTGTGCGGGTCAATCTGCATGCCATGGCGGCGACCGAAATCCTGCATCACTTCAATCGTCTGGCTTTCATCAACCCGTTCGGCAGCAAACAGCGCGCGCAGCAAAGAAAGCTCGGCTTCGCTCAATTCAAACCGACCTGATTGCTTCAGATTATCCATGCAATAGCGCACCCGACCGGCATCGCGCCCGGTCAGTTCAAACAGCAAACGCTCAAAATTGCTCGATAGCTGAATATCCATGCTGGGGCTGGAAGTCGCGACCACCTCGCCCAATTCATAAACACCGCTGGCCAGCGTGCGCGCCAAAATATCATTCACATTGGTGGCAATCATTAATTGGGCGATTGGCAGCCCCATTTGCGCCGCCACATAACCGGCGAAAATATCGCCAAAATTGCCGGTCGGCACGGAAAAGGCGACCCGCTTGCCCGGTGCGCCCAATTGCGCGGCAGCGGTGAAATAATAGACGGTTTGCGCCATCACCCGCGCCCAATTAATGGAATTAACACCGGCCAGCGAAACCTCGTCGCGAAAGGCAGCATGGTTGAACATGGCCTTGACCAAAGCCTGACAATCATCAAATGTGCCATCCACCGCCAGCGCATGCACATTGGCATCCTCCGGTGTGGTCATTTGCTTGCGCTGCACATCAGAAACCCGGCCCTGCGGGTAAAGGATGAAAATATCCACCGCTTCGCGCCCGCGAAACGCCTCTATCGCCGCGCCGCCCGTATCGCCGGATGTCGCACCGACTATGGTTGCCCGCCGCCCGCGCCTTTGCAGCGCATCATCCATCAGCCGCGCCAGCAATTGCATGGCAACATCTTTGAAGGCCAATGTCGGGCCGTGAAACAATTCAAGCAAATATTGGCCGTCATCAAGTGCTGTAAGCGGGGCTATTTCATCACGCTCAAAGCCGGCATAGGCCGCATCAATAATCTCGCCAAGCCGCGCCGGGGCAACATCATCGCCCATAAAAGGCTGCAATACATGGCGCGCCACTTCACCATAAGAGGCACCGGCAAAACCGGCCAGCGTCGCCATGTCCAGTTTCGGCCATTCGGCCGGCACATACAGCCCGCCATCGGTTGCCAGACCGGCCAGCAGCGCATCCTCAAAGGACAGGCTTTCCGCCTCACCCCGTGTGGAAACATATTTCACAAAGCGTCTCCATTGGCTTTTCTATTCCGTCTTTGCATGTGCCACAGACCGGAAACAATCACAAGCACAACGGCCAGACCATACCATGTCACCGCATATTCCAAATGCCGGTTGGACAGGCTCATGCGGGTTTGCCCACCACGCGGCCAAGCAGTGCCGGTTTCTGCCGCCTCGGCAATAAAGGGCGGCATAGCAAGCTGCCAATGGACGCCGAGCCTTTGCGGGTCGCGCACATAAAACAGCCCTTCTTGCGGCTTGTCTTCCGCATCAAACCGACCGCGCCTGTCGGGCCAGCGCAAAATCACCGGCAAAGCCTGTAACGCGCTGTCAGCTGCGGGTGGTGTTGCCGCCATTGTCTCTTTCAGCGCCGCCGGCACAAACCCCCTATCCAGCAAAATGGCACTGCCATCGGCCAGAATAAACGGCGACAGCACATGATAGCCGGTATAAGCCTGACGCGGCAGCCCATCGGGTGCATTGTGGATTTGTGTGAACCAGAAACCTTGCGGCGCGCCCAACCGCCCATGCAGCAAGGCCGGGCGATAATTATCACTGGCTTCGGTAAGCCGGCGCATATCATCACCGCTGTGCAGGTTTATTGGCTCGGCATTGCGGCGCGCCTCAATTTGCGCCAGCAAACCCTGTTTCCATTGCAAGCGTTGAACCTGCCAAGTGCCAAGCGACAGGCAGGCGGCCAGCATAATGGCCGTCAAAACAAGGGGGAGAAAGGCGCGTGCGGAGACCATGCAATGAAACCCCTATGCACGCATCAGCAAATCGGCCCGAATGAAAAGCTCATGCGCGCCCGCCAAACCTCATGCGCCGATAATGTATATCACGACAAACAGGAACAGCCAGACCACATCAACAAAATGCCAATACCAGGCCGCTGCTTCAAAGCCGAAATGCTGCTTGGACGAGAAATGTCCGGCCATGGCCCGCAACAGACAGACCAGCAAGAAAATTGTCCCGACAATCACATGGAAGCCGTGAAAGCCGGTCGCCATGAAAAATGTCGCGCCATAAATATGGCCGGAAAAACCAAAGCTGGCATGCATATATTCATAAGCCTGAAAGCAGGTGAACAAAGCGCCCAATGCCACGGTCAGCACCAGCCCCCATTTCAGCCCCTCGCGGTCATCATGCTGCAAAGCATGATGCGCCCAAGTGACCGTTGTGCCGGATGTCAGCAAAATCAGCGTATTGATAAGCGGCAAATGCCAAGGGTCGAAAGTTTCAATGCCTTGCGGCGGCCATTGCCCGCCGGTCAATTCAGCGCGTGACGCTTGAATCGCCTCGCCCGGATACAGGCTGATATCGAAATAGGCCCAGAACCAAGCAACAAAAAACATAACTTCGGAGGCAATGAATAAAATCATGCCATAGCGGTGATGCAATTGCACAACCGGCGTATGGTCGCCTTGATTGGCCTCGCGCACCACATCGCGCCACCAGGCCAGCATAGTGTAAAGCACACCGACCAAGCCAATCAGCATCAGCCAATAGCTTTCTGCATGAAAATACTGCACAGCCCCAATGGCCATGACCAATGCGCTGACCGAGCCGACAACCGGCCACGGGCTTGGGTCGACCAGATGGTAGTCGTGATGTTTTGCGTGACTGTCAGCCATATCTACCCCCTAGGTTGATTGCTTTTGCTTTCGGCGGTTTTGGGCCGCTGAAAGAATGTATACGACAAAGTGATGGTTTTGACATCATCCATTTCCGGATCTTCAAGAATTTCCGGGTCAATAAAGAAACTGACCGGCATATCGACCGCTTCGCCCGGCCGCAGCACTTGCTCGGTAAAGCAGAAACAGTCAATTTTTGAGAAATAATAACCGGCCTTGTCGGGCGCCACATTATAGGTGGCAGTGCCGACCACATCATGGTCGGCCAGATTTTCGGCCCGATAAAAAGCCAGCCCCGATTCGCCGACCGGCAAAGTCACTGCCTGTTCCGGCGCTTCAAAGCGCCATGGCATGGCGCGGTTCAAACTGGCATCAAAACGCACGGTTATAGTGCGATTGCCGGTCGCGCCCGGTGCCGCCTCGGCGACTTGCGTGGTGCCGCCAAAACCGGTGACACGGCAGAATAAATCATATAGCGGCACAGCGGCATAGGCGGCGCAAATCATCAGCACAGCACCGCAAGCCGCCGCAATAGCGGTGCGCCGATTGGCCTGACTTTGCGTTTTGTCGCTCATATCCGGCGTCTCATTCATGCTGTTCATATCCCGCGATTGGCCACATTGGCCCCCAATTTGACCAGCGTGACTAGAAAAAACAGCGCCACAAAGCCGAGCAGCGCGACCGCCATAATAGCCGCGCGACGACGTCGCTGTTTCAGCAATTCTTCCGTCCAGACACCTTCTTGTTCGGGCTTGTTTTCCATTACGTCACCAGCCTGTCTGCCATTAAAAGGGCAAAAATCAGAAACAGATAAAATATCGACCAAGCGAATAAAATCATCGCCATGCGATTGCGCTGCGCCGGTTTGACAACGGCCAGCATAAAGGCCAGCGCAACAAAAACCAGATTAAGCGCGCCCGCACCGGCGGCGTAAAACAGGCCGGAATAGCCCAAAGCCCAAGGCGTCATCGCCGTTGCGGCCAATATCAGGCTGTAAATGACAATTTGCGTCAGCGTTGCCTTTTCGCCCTGCGTAACCGGCAGCATTGGCACATTTGCCGCTTGGTAATCGCTGTTTTTGACCAGTGCCAAGGCCCAGAAATGCGGCGGTGTCCAAAAAAAGATAATGGCAAAAAACAATAAAGGCTCTAGGCTTATGCTATTGGCCGCTGCTGCCCAGCCAATCACTGGCGGCAAGGCACCGGCCGCGCCGCCAATGACAATATTTTGCGCCGTATGGCGTTTCAGCCAAATCGTGTAAATCACTGCATAAAAGAAAATCGTGAAAGCCAGCAGCGCCGCGCTCAGATAATTGACCAACACCGCCATGCTCATCACCGACAGGCCGGACACCCACAGGCCAAAGGTCAGCGCGTCACCCGGCGCAATTCGCCCTGCCGGTATCGGGCGGCTTTGCGTGCGCGCCATGACCGCGTCAATATCGGCGTCATACCACATATTCAGCGCCGCCGACGCACCCGCCCCCATCGCAATCAGCACCAAAGCGGCCACGCCAATCACCGGATGCAGGCTGCCCGGCGCCATGACCAAACCGACCAATGCGGTGAATATGACCAGCGACATGACGCGCGGTTTCATCAGCTCGATAAAATCGGCAGCCGAGCCGGCATCGAGAGATACCGGCTCGTCAAAGCCTTGATGCTGTTTTGCAGCCTGAGACATAAAGCCTCCTTATATTGCCTGCCTATTTTATTTTCGGCAGTTCGCTGAATTGGTGGAATGGCGGCGGTGAACTCAGCGTCCATTCCAGCGTTGTTGCGCCTTCGCCCCACGGATTGTCACCGGCCGGCTGACGCCGCGCAAAAGCATGCGCCACACCAATCAGGAAGACCAGCACGCCAAAGGCGGAAATATAGCTGCCAATGGATGACCAGTAATTCCAACCCGCATAGGCATCGGGATAGTCAACATAACGGCGCGGCATACCGGCCAAGCCGAGGAAATGCTGCGGGAAGAAAATCAGATTCACCCCGATAAAGGTAATCCAGAAATGCAGCTTGCCGATAAACTCTGAATAAGTGTAGCCGAACATTTTGCCGAACCAGTAATACCAACCGGCGAAAATGGCGAAGACAGCGCCCAGCGACAAGACATAATGGAAATGCGCCACGACGAAATAAGTGTCGTGATAGGCACGGTCAACACCGGCATTGGCCAGCATCACCCCGGTCACACCGCCAACGGTGAACAGGAAAATAAAGCCCAGCGCCCACAGCATGGGTGTTTTGAACTCAATCGAGCCGCCCCACATAGTGGCAATCCAAGAGAATATCTTCACCCCGGTTGGCACGGCAATCACCATTGTCGCGGCGACAAAATAGGCTTGCGTGTCAACACTCAGCCCGACCGTATACATGTGGTGCGCCCAAACAATAAAGCCGACACCGCCAATGGCGACCATGGCATAGGCCATGCCGAGATAGCCGAAAACCGGTTTTTTCGAGAAGGTGGAGACCACATGGCTGACAATACCAAAGCCGGGCAAAATCAAAATATAGACTTCCGGATGACCGAAGAACCAAAACAAATGCTGGAACAAAATCGGGTCACCGCCACCGGCCGGGTCAAAGAAAGTCGTGCCGAAATTACGGTCGGTCAGCAGCATGGTGATGGCACCGGCCAAAACCGGCAGCGACAATAGCAGCAAGAACACAGTGACCAGCACCGCCCAAACAAAAAGCGGCATTTTGTGAAGTGTCATGCCCGGCGCGCGCATATTGAAAATTGTCGTGATGAAATTAATCGCGCCCAAAATGGAGGACGCACCGGCAATATGCAGCGACAAAATCGCATAATCCATGGCCGGGCCGGGCTGACCGGCTGCGGACAGCGGCGGGTAAATTGTCCAGCCACCGCCGACGCCATTATTGCCGGGCGGGCCTTCAACGAAAATCGAAATGCCGAGCAAGATAAATGCGGCAGGCAACAGCCAGAATGAGATATTATTCATCCGTGGAAACGCCATATCCGGCGCACCAATCATCAATGGCACAAACCAATTGCCGAAACCGCCAATCATGGCCGGCATCACCATGAAGAAAATCATGATAAGCCCGTGGCCGGTCACCAGCACATTATAGAGGTGATAGTCTCCGCCGAGAATACCGTCACCCGGTGCCTGCAATTCCATGCGCATCACCACCGACATGGCACCGCCAATCACCCCCGCAATAATGGCGAAGATGAGATACATTGTGCCAATGTCTTTGTGATTGGTTGAATAGACAAAGCGACGCCATCCGGTCGGATGGTGTTCATGTTCGTGAGCGGTTGCGTGGTCTGTTGCCATGATGTCGCGTCTCCCTAACGTGTTGATTGACCGGCTGCGCCGGCATTGGCGACCAAGCGGTCGCTATTGTCAATTTCTGCATATTCGGCTTTGGCTTCCTCAACCCAACGGGCGAATTCTTCCTTTTCCACCACTTCCACGCGGATCGGCATAAAAGCGTGGCGGATGCCGCAAAGTTCTGAACATTGGCCGTAAAATGTGCCGGTTTTATCGGCGCGGAACCAGGTCTCGTTCAAACGGCCCGGAATCGCATCCATTTTGACGCCGAAAGCGGGCATCGCCCAGCTATGCATGACATCGGCGGCGGTTACCACCACACGAATCGTCGTATCGACCGGCACCACCAGCGCGGTATCCGTAGCCAGCAAACGCGGCTGGTCGCCACGTTCCTCATCCGACAACATCAGCGAGTCAAAGCCGAAATCGCCATGGTCGGGATATTCATAGCCCCAATACCATTGATAGCCGATGGCCTTGACCGTCATATCGGCTTCCGGCAGCACACGCTGTGTGTAAAGCAGGCGGAAAGAGGGGATGGCGATAATCACCAAAATCAAAATCGGGACAACCGTCCAGACCACCTCAACCAGCGTATTATGGGTTGTTTTGGACGGGTTGGGATTGGCGCGCGCGTTAAAGCGCACCATGACATACAGCATCAGGCCCAGCACAAATACAGTAATCGCCGTCATCAGATAGAGCAGGAAATTATTCAAATCGGTAATTTGCTGCATATTCTGTGTTGCCGGCTCCTGAAAGCCGAGTTGCCAAGGCTCCGGCTTGGCGGCCAGTGCCGAAGTGCCAAAAACCGACACAAAAACCGCGCTTGCCGTGACGGCAACACGCAGCGCGCTTGTGGTCAGCATGGCCGATGCGACATTGGCGCGGCGCGCCATAAACTGTATGAAAAGACCCATTTTTGTCTCCGATATTCTGCGGGCTTTGCGCCCGATGCCCTCTTATAGCCCCTCCACCGCGACAAAGACAGTGAGGAACACCCCATGCGACTTTATGACCACAGCATTTTGGCCCAGCGCCGAACCGGTAGCGACACCGGTCTTTTCAGCCGTGAAACCTGCCTCAAAAACAACAAACGCGCCGGTGCGCTGCCTATTCCCCTTGAAGCCGCGTGGCCGAGACGGCATATTGGGCTTATCGCGCCTCCGGTAAATTCGGCCAGAGGAAAACTTAGCCGGAGCCGCCCGTCTCTGGCAACCGGAAAAGTCTGGCAACCGGAAACGCCAAACCGGAAAGCCAGATGGGCCGGATATTCGTGACGTAATGCTTCGGCATAAGGAGACACTGCAATGAGTTCAGACAGCAAAATCGCAATCCCGTCAGCGCAGGATTTGTTTTTCGGCCAAAGCGGGCTGGAGCAGACGCAGACCGGACGCTTTGTCGAAGCGGCATTGGCCAAGGCCGATGATGGCGAATTATTTCTCGAATATACGCTGTCCGAGGCGTTTTCCTTTGATGATAATCGGCTGAAAGCAGCCAGTTTTGACACAGCGCAAGGTTTTGGCCTGCGCGCTGTCAGCGGTGAAGCGGTTGGCTATGCCCATGCGACGGAATTGACGCCGGAAGCTCTGGCACGCGGCGCAGCCAGCCTGTCGCCGGTATTAAGCGGTCACAGCGGCACATTGGCCGCCGCGCCGCAAGCCGCAACCACACCGCTTTACCTGCCCGACAACCCGCTCGACAGTGCCGGTTTTGAAGATAAGGTAAAATTGCTCGAACAAATCAATGCCTATGCGCGCGCGCGCGACAATCGGGTGCGGCAAGTCTCGGTCTCACTGGCCGGTGAATGGCAGGCGGTGGCCATTTTGCGCCCTGACAGCGCGCCGGTTTATGATATTCGCCCGCTTGTGCGGCTTGATGTGTCCATTGTGGTCGGCGAAGGCGACCGACAAGAAACCGGCCATAGCGGGCGCGGCGGACGGGCCAATTACGCGCAATGGCTGGCACCGGATAATTGGCAAGAGCAGGTTGACAATGCGCTGCGCCAAGCGGTTACCAATCTGGATGCCATACCGGCACCGGCCGGTGAAATGGATGTGGTGCTCGGCCCCGGCTGGCCGGGCATTTTGCTGCATGAAGCGGTCGGTCACGGGCTGGAAGGCGATTTCAACCGCAAAAAAACCTCGGCCTTTTCCGACCGTATCGGCGAGCGCGTCGCCGCGCCCGGTGTGACAGTCATTGATGACGGCACATTGCCCGACCGGCGCGGCTCGCTGACCATTGATGATGAAGGCACACCAACCAGCAAAACCGTGCTGATTGAAGACGGTATTTTGCGCGGCTATATGCAAGACCGGCTGAATGCGCGGCTGATGGGCATGGAGGCCACCGGCAATGGGCGGCGTGAGAGCTTTGCCTGCCAGCCCATGCCGCGCATGACCAATACTTATATGCTTGGCGGCCAGCACGACCCGCAGGAAATACTCGGCAGTGTGAAAAATGGCGTCTATGCCACCGCTTTTGGCGGCGGACAGGTTGATATTACTTCCGGCAAATTCGTCTTTTCCTGCACCGAAGCCTATGAAATCAAGGATGGCAAGCTTGGCGCACCGCTGAAAGGCGCCACGCTTATCGGCACCGGGCCGGAATCCATGCAACGCATTTCTATGATTGGCAATGATATGGCGCTTGATGAAGGCATTGGCACTTGCGGCAAAGCCGGACAGGGCGTGCCGGTCGGTGTCGGTCAGCCGTCTCTGCGGATTGACGGTCTGACCGTTGGCGGCACAGGTTGATTTTACCAGCCGGTTATAAAGCGGTTTGTTTGAAAATCGGGGTGATATCGCCGCCCCAATCGCCGTGATATTTGTCGAGCAGCCGCGCCGCCGGTGAACGGCCATCGGCGACAATCTCCTGCAAATAGGCCAGAAAGCGGGTCTCATCGCGCCCGTCAACAAGCCGTCCGCGCGCGCGCAGACCTTGTTCGGCCAAATCAACCACAAGGCGTGCCACATCAAGCAGCGTGCCACCGCGAAACGGCGTTGCCAGCCCCGACACGGGTGCCGCGCGGCGCAGGGTATCGCGCTCTGCGGCCGACCAATCGGCAATTAAATCATGCGCTTTGGCTTGCGTGGCGGCATCATAAAGCAGGCCAACCCACAATGCCGGTAAGGCGCACAGCGAATCGCCCGGCCCGCTATCGGCACCGCGCATTTCGATAAAGCGTTTAACCCGCGCTTCGGGAAACAGGGTGGTCAAATGGTCTTCCCAATCCTGCGCGTTGGGCAATTGACCCGGCAAGGCGGGCAATTTGCCTTGCATAAAATCGCGAAAAGACATGCCCAACGCATCGACAAAATGGCCGTCACGCATGACAAAATACATCGGCACATCAAGCGCATAATCGACATATTGCTCAAAGCCGAAACCCGGCTCAAAAGCCGCCGGCAACATGCCGGTGCGATCCGGATCCGTATCCAGCCAGACCAGCGAACGCTCAGACACATGACCGGTTGGCTGGCCGTTTTTGAACGGAGAATTGGCGAAAAGTGCCGTCGCCACCGGCTGCAAGGCCAGCGCGATTTGCAGTTTTTCCACCATATCCTGCTCCGACGCGAAATCGAGATTGACCTGCACAGTGGCCGATAAATACATCATTTCAAGGCCGCGCTTGCCGCGCTTGGGCATATATTGGTTCATCAGCAAATAGCGGCCTTTGGGCATTTGCGGCGCATCATCCAGCCCCCAAACCGGCGAATAGCCAACGCCCATATAGCTTTGCCCCAGCTTTTCGGCGATGGTGTGAACCTCACTCAAATGGCCGCGCACTTCGGCGCAGGTCTCATGAATGCTCGCCAGAGGCGCGCCCGACAATTCAAGCTGGCCGCCCGGCTCAAGCGTCACCGAGCCGCCGCCCTCAGCCATTGGCCGGTGCAGGGCGATAAGATTATCGCCCTCATATTTGCCCTGCCAACCAAAGCCCATAAGCCCTTCCAGCATGGCGCGAATGCCGTTTTCGCCCTCATATTCAAGCGGTTGCAGCGTATCGGCATGAAAGCCAAATTTCTCATGCTCAGTGCCGATGCGCCATGCCGCAACCGGCTTGCACCCGGCCTGCATCCAATCTTTCAATTGCTGCGCGGTTTCAAAAAATTGCGGCTCTGGTGTTGCGGCGGACATCACTATTCTCCTGCACACCCTTTATGAGCGTGTTGCCAATTATGTAGGTGCGTTTGGGGCTTTCGGCAAGCCTCAACGCCAGGCACCTCACCGCCAGTCACCTCAACGCCAGGCACCTCACCGCCAATCGCCAAACCGCGCCTGCAAAACAGCAAGCGCCGCAACAACCGCCGTATCCGTGCGCAAAATACGCGGGCCAAGGCTCAAGCGCCGCATTTGGGCATGGGCGTTCAGCATGGCATGTTCGCTGGCATCAAAGCCGCCTTCCGGCCCGACCAGCACGGCCAGCCCAGTTTGTATATTGTCCTCAATATCTGCCAATCCCGGCCCTGCCAAGCCTGCGCCTGATGGCGCGGTTTCGTCACAAAACACCAAAACCCGGTCGGCTGGCCAATCATGCAAAATATCCTCAAGCCTTTGCGGCGCAGCGATGTCCGGCACATTCAAAATCCCGCATTGCTCGGCTGCTTCAATGGCATTGGCGCGCAGCCGGTCAAGTTTCAGCGTGCCGCCTTGCGTGCGCCGCGTTATCACCGGCACCAGCCGCGACACCCCCATTTCCGTTGCCTTTTGCGCCAAATAATCCAGCCGGTCGCGCTTGACCGGCGCAACCAGCAGCCATAAATCGCTGCCCGCGCTTTGCGGCCTGTGCTGCGTGCCGATGACAAGCTCGGCCTGTTTTTTGCCCAAAGCCTCAATTTGCGCCTGCCATTCGCCATCAGCTCCGTTAAACAACAGCACTGCGTCGCCGGTCTGGCAGCGCAGCACATTGCGCAAATAATGCGCTTGATTGCCGGTCAGGCTGATATTGGCGCCCGCGACCAGCCTTTCGGTCACAAACAGCCTTTGGCGCGCCTCATATACGGGCTGTGACTGGACGTTTGGGCGCTGGCGTGGCATGTCTATCCTCAATCATCGGCTGACGGGCCAATGCCTGTCACTTATTTATCGCTCGGCACTATGACGTAAGGCAGGCAAAAACTCAAATGCCACAAAATGACCCTTTGGCTCCGGCCGACCGCGAAACCGGCCTGCTCATGCGCTATTTACCGCCGCAAGCGCGCGCCTATGCGGAGCTGATGCGGCTCGACCGACCGGTTGGCACATGGCTGTTATTCTGGCCCTGCCTGTGGGGCATGACGCTGGCATTGGCGCCGCTCAATGCCTATCCGCAACCGGCCATGATTGCGCTGTTTGCCTTTGGCGCGCTTGTCATGCGCGGGGCCGGATGCACGATAAATGACATTATTGACGCCGATATTGACGCCCGCGTCGCGCGCACAGCCGGGCGTCCGCTGCCATCGGGGCGGGTCAGCAAACGGGCGGCGTTTTTGTTTCTGGCGGCGCAATGCCTTGTCGGGCTTGTTGTGCTGTTGCAATTCAACCGGCCGACAATCATGTTGGGCGTCGCCTCGCTGGCGCTTATCGCTGCCTATCCATTTATGAAAAGGCTGACATGGTGGCCGCAATTATTTCTCGGCCTGACATTTAATTGGGGCGCGCTGATGGGTTATGCGGCCATTAACGCCGACCTATCCGCCGCCGCATTGGCGCTTTATGCGGCAGGCATATTCTGGACTTTGGGCTATGACACGATTTACGCCCATCAGGACAAGGAAGATGACGCGCTAATCGGTGTCAAAAGCTCGGCTTTGCGGCTCGGCCAATATACACGGCCCGCCATTGCCGTGTTTTACGCGCTGATGCTGGCCTGTCTCGGCCTGGCCGGCAGCCTTGTGCAGATGACAATTTTGTTTTGGGTCGGGTTGGCGGTTACCGCCTGGCATTTGGCGATGCAGGTTTATTGGCTTGATATTGATGATGCGGCGCAATGTCTGAAACTGTTTCGCAGCAATCGCAATACCGGATTGATTATCGCCGCCACGCTGACATTGGGGATTTTCTAGCACATCCACAATAAGCGGGACTGGTAACGCGCCGCAAAACAGCCTATATTGGCCTTATGGCAATGGCTAATCATATAAATCCAAGTGCCAAACGAATAGCCGCAAAAGAGCTTTTCGACGCGCCGACTTTGGAAAAACTGCGCAAACGCTCCGATTTTATCGGTTTTGCGCTGATTGCGCATGCATGGGCCCTGATTTTCGGGGCAATGGCGCTGTTTTACGTTTTTCCCAATCCGCTGACCTTCATTTTGGCAGTGATGATTATCGGCGCGCGGCAATTGGGGCTGGCTGTGCTGATGCATGACGCCGCCCATCTGGCTTTGTTTCGCACCAAAAGCCTGAATAATTGGGCCAGTGATTTATTGTGCGGCTGGCCGACTTTGGCGCGCACGCAAAGCTATCGCAGCTATCACATGAAACATCATGCGCGCACCCAGCAGCCCGATGACCCGGATTTGATTTTATCCAAACCCTTTCCGATTACCCGCAAAAGCCTGCGCCGCAAAATGCTGCGCGATTTGACCGGCCAGACCGGCTTTCAGCAAAGGCGGGCGCAATTTGCCAATAATTTTGGCCCCAAAGAGTTGGGCTTATTGGGGCGTATCGGCTATTTTCTGCCGCGCATGGGGCCTGCCTTGGCGGTTAATGCGGTTATATTTGCGGCCTGTGCCTATTTGTTTCACTGGTCTTATTATCTGATGTTTTGGGTGCTGCCCTTTCTGACCTATCACATGGCGATTACGCGACTGCGCAATATTGCCGAACATGCGATTGTGCCGGATAATGACGACCCGTTTCGCAATGCGCGCACCACCAAGGCCAACTGGCTGGCGCGGCTTTTCCTTGCGCCTTATTGGGTCAATTACCATGTCGAACATCACTTGCTGATGCATATTCCCTGCTATCGCCTGTCGGCCATGCATAAGGCGCTTATCGCCAATGGCTTTGGCCCGCGCATGGAAATGGCGCCGAATTATTTTGACGTTTTGAAGCGCGCCTGCGCGCGACCCAATGATGAAGACCGGCCGGGCGGCATTGTCCATAACAGCCGTCGGCGCGTATCCGGCAGTTTCGACAAAGGCTTTTCGGCCAATAGCTAATCACCATTTTCGGAGTATTGAATGGCAGACCGCAATATCGACCTTGCGCAGCAAATTATTGATATGACACTTGCTTTGGGTGCCGACAGCGCCGATGCCATTGTCGGGGAAAGCGCCTCCCTGTCTTTGTCTTGCCGCAAGGGCGAACTTGAAGACAGCGAACGCGCCGAAAGCCGCGATTTGGGCTTGCGCGCCATCATCGGACAGAAACAGGCTTTTGTTTCCGGCACGGCGGTCGATAAAGACGCGCTGGCGCGCTTGGCCGAACGCGCTGTGGATATGGCACGCACCGCCCCCGATGACCCGTTTTGTGGGCTGGCTGAGGCGTCTCAATTGGCCGGTGAGTTTCCCGAACTTGACCTGGCTGACAGCCATGAGCCAAGCGCCGAGCAATTGCTCAATATGGCGCTCGAAACCGAAGCCGCCGCCCTTGCCCATGACGGCATCACCAATACGGAAGGGGCCGGCGCCAGCTGGGGGCGCGGCGCCACCGCGCTGGTCACCAGCAATGGCTTTGCCGGCAGCTATGAAAGCACCAGTTTTTCTCTGAGCTGCGCGGTTGTCGGCGGCGAAGGCGACACAATGGAGCGCGACTATGCCAGCCACAGCGCGCGCCATTTGGCCGACCTCGACACGCCGCATGAGATTGGCACACGCACGGCAGAGCGCACTTTGGCGCGTTTGAACCCGCGTAAATTGGAAAGCCGGAAAGCGGCAGTGTTTTTCGACCCGCGTGTCTCGGCTTCCATTTTGGGCCATTTTGCAGCGGCGATTTCAGGCGCGGCGATTGCCCGCGGCACCAGTTTTCTGCGCGATGCCATGGACAGCCAGATTTTCCCCGAAACCGTGCAAATCATTGACGAGCCGTCGCGCCCGCGCGGCCTGCGCTCGGCCGGTTTTGACGGCGAAGGTCTGGCAATGGCGACATTGGCGCCGATTGAAAATGGTCGGCTTTGCCATTGGCTGCTCGACACGTCCACGGCCAAACAGCTCGGCCTGCACAGCAATGGCCGGGCAGCGCGCGGCACGGGCGGCCCGCCCTCGCCTTCGGCCACTAATCTGTATATGGCCGCCGGTGACAAATCGCCGGAAACACTGATGGCCGAGATTGGCACCGGCCTTTATGTGACCGAGCTGATTGGCATGGGTGTCAATGGCGTGACCGGTGATTACAGTCGCGGCGCGGCCGGTTTCTGGATTGACGGCGGCGAGATTGTCTATCCGGTTTCGGAAATCACCATTGCCGGCAATCTGAAAGACATGTTCGCCAATCTGACACCTGCCGCCGACCTTGAATTTCGCCGAGGGGTCAATGCACCGACTTTATTGGTCGAAGGCATGACATTGGCCGGTCTCTAGCTTACCCGCCGGACAGCCGGCCAAACAAGCGGACAGGCGGCTATATCAACGGCTACAGGGGCAGACAAATATGCTAAACTGCGGGAATCAATTCTGCCAGATGGGGGCTATCAGGTGAGCCAGGACGCGACCACCGGACAAAATGCTGTGCAAAATGCGGCGGCACTGGCGACGCGCTATCATCAGCGCAAATCGCGCTCCATCGCCCTGATTGAGCGTATGTTGCGCGGCTATTTGCGGCCGTTTCTGGCGCTGCTTGGCCTGTCTGTGCTGGCCAATATGGTTGTGGCCGCGACCACTGGCGCGCTGCCCTGGTTTATCCAGCAAGCGATTGACGAAGTGTTCAATGCCGGTAATGAGGCCATGCTGGTGCTGATACCTGCCGGTGTGATAGGCGTCTCGCTGGTCAAGGGTGCGGCCACTTATGGCTCCAATGTTATCATGGCCTATGTCGGCCAGCGCACCACGGCCAATATGCAGCGCGATTTATTTGCCCGGTTGGTGCGCGGTGATTTGGCCTATATCAGCAGCCAGCACAGCGGCGAATATATCGCCATTTTCATGAATGATGTGATACGCCTGCGCGACAGCGTTTCAGCAACGATTATCAATCTGGCGCGCCATTTGCTGACCGTTTTCGCGCTGACCGGTTTCATGTTCTACATGAATTGGAAAATGGCGCTGATTTATACGATTATTGTTATTCCGTTGGGGCTGGCATCCATGCGGCGGCTCGGCAAGGTGACGCGCAAAGCGTCGCGGCAGGGGCTGGAAGAGACCGGTGGCCTGTCCACGCTGATTGCCGAGACTTTGGGCGGGGTGCGGATTGTTAAAGCCTATGGCCAGGAAGATGACCAAATCGCCCGTGCTGGCACGACCATTGACCGGGTGCTGGAATATGCCATGCGCGCCATGCGCGCCCGCATTGCCGCCAGCCCGGCAATTGAAATGCTGGCCGGGATTGCCGTCGGCATTATTATTTTTTTTGGCGGTTATCAATCCACCCAAGGCAATCTCACAGCCGGTGAGTTTATGGGCTTTATCACCGCGCTTTTGGCGGTTTACCAGCCCTTGCGGGCGGTCGCCAATATCCAGACCGTTTTGCAAGAAGGCGTGTCGGCGGGCGACCGGATTTTCGCCATTCTCGACCATCCCGATGAAATTCTTGACGCACCCGACGCGGTGGATTTGCAAGTCACAGACGCGCATATTCGGTTCGACAATGTGGTATTCCGCTATAAAACCCGCGATACGCAAGCGTTGAATGGCATCAGCATTGATGTGCCATCGGGCCAGACCATTGCGCTGGTTGGGCCATCCGGCTCCGGTAAATCGACCCTGCTCAACCTGTCCTTGCGGTTTTTTGATATTGATTCCGGCTCTATTGAAATTGACGGGCAAAATATCCGGCAAGTGCATTTGAAAAGCCTGCGCGAGGCGATGGCCTTGGTCACGCAAGACCCGTTTTTATTCGATGACACAATCGCCAATAATATCGCCTTTGGTCGCCCCGATGCGACGCCCGCCAATATTGAGCAAGCCGCCAAGCAGGCGGCAGCGCATGGCTTTATCAGTGAATTGCCCGACGGTTATGACACGCGCGTCGGCGAGGGCGGTGTGCGCCTGTCCGGCGGGCAAAAACAGCGCATCGCGATTGCCCGCGCGCTGATTAAAGATGCGCCTGTGCTGCTGCTGGATGAGGCGACCTCAGCTTTGGATACGGCCTCGGAACAGCAAGTGCAGCAGGCGCTTGACGAATTGATGAAAGGGCGCACCGCTTTGGTGATAGCCCATCGCCTGTCCACCATTCGCCATGCTGACCGGATTTATGTGCTGGAAGATGGCGCAGTTGTGGAATCGGGCACGCATGAAGATTTGCTGGCCGCCAATGGCAGCTATGCGGCGCTTTATGAAAAACAGTTTCACGAAGGGGAAAATTGATGCTGTTTTTGCATCTCTACCGGCTCGGCTTGCGGCTGTTTGGCCCGTATTTTATCGCCCGCATGCTGCGTCGCCGCATTGCCGGTGAAAAAGAAGACCCGGCGCGGCTCAATGAACGCTATGGCATAAGCGACAAGCCGAGGCCGGACGGGCCGCTCATCTGGTTTCATGGCGCCAGCATGGGCGAGGCGATTTCGGTGATGGATATTATTTTGCGGCTGAAAGCGGAAGACCCCGGACGGCAATTTTTAATGACCACCGGCTCGGTCACGGCGGCCAATCTGGTGGCAAGGCGACAAGCGGCGGATCTGGGTTTTCTTATCCATCAATGGGCGCCGCTTGACTATCATCTTTGGGTCAACCGGTTTCTCGACCATTGGCGGCCCGATGTCGCCATGCGCATTGAAAGCGATATTTGGCCGAATATGACGCTGGCCTGTGCCAAGCGCAACATACCCCTCATCATGGTCAATGGCCGCATGGCGGCGCGCTCTTACAATAAATGGAAGAAAATCAAATCGCCGGTCGCCCATTTGCTGAATTGCTATGCGCTGCTGATTGCCCAAGATGAAACAACCGCCAATTATCTGAAACAACTCGGTGCCAAAAACATTGCCTTGCCGGGCAATCTGAAATTGGACGCCGAGCCATTGGAGGCCAAACAAAGCGAGCTGGACAAATTGCTGGCCGCGATTGGGTCGCGCCCACGCTGGCTGGCCGCCAGCACCCATCCGGGCGAGGAAGATATGGCGGCTGAGGTGCATGATTTACTGGCCGACCGCCATGCCGGACTGCTGACATTGATTGCCCCGCGCCACCCCGACCGGGCCGGTGATATTCTCGCCTCTTTGCGCGGCAAGGGTTATAAAGTCGCCCAACGCAGCAAGGGTGAATTGCCCGATGCCGAGACGCAAATCTATCTTTCCGACACGCTCGGCGAAATGGGGCTGTTTTACCGGCTCGGCAAGGCGGCTTTTCTCGGCGGCACGCTGGCCCCAGTTGGCGGGCAAAACCCGCTGGAAGCCACAAGGCTGGGCAATGGCGTTGCCTTTGGCCCGCATATTGGCGCATTTCCAGAGATTTTCACCCGATTGCGGGAAAATGAGGCGGCGCTGTTTGTCGAGGATGTGCCGCAATTGGCCGAAGCGATTCACCGGCTGATGAGCGAGCCGGAACTGGTCGAAACACTAATCGCCAATGCCGATAATTATGACAAATCCATGCGCGGGGCGACATTGCGCACGCTTGAGCTTATCGCACCCTATATGCCTGTATCATCGGCCCCAAATCGGCAGGAAAATGTCTGAGCCGCATTTCTGGCAGGGCGGCCAATCCTGGCAGGCGCTTTTGCTGTCGCCGCTTTTGACCCTTGCGGCCATGCTTTATCGGCTGGCGGAAGCGACAAATCGGCGGCTGACCAAGCCCCGCCCTGCTGCCATTCCGGTGATTTGTGTTGGCAATTTCACCGCCGGTGGCGCCGGCAAAAGCCCGACTGTGCGCTTTTTGGCGATGCATTTATCGGAACCGGCGGGCAACACACCGGCCATATTATCGCGCGGCTATGGCGGCACGCTGGCCGGGCCGGTGAAAATTGACCCGGTGCAGCATACGGCGCGTCAAGCCGGTGACGAACCCCTTATGCTGGCCGCTTATGGCGCAACACCGCTTAATGTCTATGTCGGCGCTGACCGCCACGCCACGGCGGCAATGGCCGCGCAAAATGGTCATGGCTGGGCGATAAAAGATGACGGATTTCAAAACCCCGCCATGCGCCATGCCTTTAATTTGCTGGTTGTTGACGGCACGGTCGGGCTTGGCAATGGCCGCTTGCTGCCGGCCGGGCCATTGCGCCAGCCCTTGCCGGTGGCGCTTGACCATACCGATGCGGTGCTGGTGCTGGGCGAAGAGCGCCACCACACGCTGAGCGGTCTGCATATGGCTTGCGAAACCCGCAATATACCGGTCTATCGGGGGCATATCATCGCGCAAGCGCCCGCCACCGGCACGGATAAAGTGCTGGGCTGGTGTGCCATTGCCCATCCGGAAAAATTCCGCACCAGCCTGTTGGATGCCGGATATGAGATTGCCGGATTTACCGGTTTTGCCGACCATCATAATTTGAGCGAAGCGCAGGCGCAAAATCTGCTGGACAGGGCGGCGGCGGAAAATCTGCGCCTGATAAGCACCGCCAAGGATATGGCGCGCCTGCATGGCAGCCCCCCGCACAGTGCTTGTGCAGCTTTGGCAGAAGCCACGCAAGTGCTGGAAATTGACCTGCAAATTGAAGACTGGCCGGATTTGCGCGACCGGCTTTTGGCAGTGCTGGCCTAATCAGCCAACGACGGGCGCGGGCGCGGGCGTTTGGCATTGCTGTCAGCAGATTTGGGCGGCGGCATGGCCCCGGCCAGCAATTGCGGGTCAAGCCTTTGGTCGCGCCAAAACAAGCGCCAATCAAGATGCGGGCCGGTGGAGCGACCGGTTGAGCCGACCGTGCCGATTATCTGCCCGCCCGCAATCTGGTCGCCTGCCCGCACAAACAGGCTGTCGAGATGCATATAGGCCGAGGTCAGGCCAAGCCCGTGATGGATAAAAATCAGCCCGCCCTCAAAATACATATCCGGCTCCGATAAGGTTACTTCTCCGGCCATTGGGGCGCGGATTGGGGTTCCCTTCGGGGCGGCAATGTCAATGCCGAAATGCGGGCGGCGCGGCTGGCGATTGTAAAATCGCTGGCTGCCATAAACACCGGTCACACGCCCGATAACCGGCCAGTCCACCCCGTCGCGCAAACCGGCGCGCAACGCATCTGCCATCCAGGGCTGATGCGCAGTTTTCGCACGGGCGGCGCGCTTTTGCTGGCTTTGGGCGCGGATGCGCGGCCACGCCTCATCCGGCGGTGTCACCATTTGCGGCGGCAGACCGTCAATATATTGCAGCCTGTAATCGCGTTTGACCAATTCAATGACCATGCTGTCGCCGGATTTATCGGGCGCATTGGCGGCATGAAAACGCAGCCTTTGGCGCAAAGGCGCATCGCGGCCAAAACCGATAAGCGCCAGCCCGTCAATCTGGTCAACCGGCGCATCATTGAGCGATAATTCAACACCGGCTTTGAGTTGCAGGCGCAGAAAACCGCCTTGCGTCAACTGCCCGTTAAAATCGGCAACATATTGCGCCGGAAATTTGAGCGGCGGCAAATTATCGGCGGCAAAACAGGCTGCGCCGGTCAGGCTGAAAATCAAAAATGCAAAAACATGAAGCCGTATCGCAGGCGTCATCAGCCTGTATTCCGATGCGCCAATTCTGCCTGCATGGAAGCCTCGGCGTCAATATAGGCTTCCTGCCGGTCAACACTCCAATAGCGCAAATCTTCCAGCGCCACCGGCTTGCCGGTGACCGCGCATACAACATGCGAGCCGGGCATGACGACTTCAAAATCACCATCAAGATATTTTATTTTTGCTTCCGTGCCGCCCATTGACCCTCACCCTGTTTAATCCCTCGCGGTTTTACAACAATTCGCCCTGCCCGTCATCTGCCGGTTTGTTTTTTGCTTTGCGGCGCGAAGCGGGTTTTGGATTGGCGCTTTCGCCGCTCTCACCGCCCCCCGTCACCCGCGCTGACAATGCCTCATCGCCTGCAAAACGAACCTCAATATCGGTGCCGGGCGGTGCCTCAGCCGCATGGCGAATGGCGCGGCCTTGGCTGTCCAATACCAGCGCAAAACCGCGCTGCAAAACCGATTCATGGCTGAGCAGGGTTAATTGCCGGCCCAGCCCGGCCGCTTGCACAAAACCATTATCGACAATCGCCGTGATTTGCCGCTGCGCGCGCCTGTGCATATCGGCAAGTTGGCGCGACACTGCCTGCACACGCTGGGACAGCGCATAGGGCGTCAGCCGCGCCGCCACCCGGTCGCGTCGGCCGGCATGGGCGCGAATATGGGCCTGCAAGCCGCCCGACAGGCGCAAGCGCAGCCCATCCAGCCTTTGCGCGGGCAGCGCCAGCATGTCTTCCAGCCTTGGCAGCCCGCGCGCCGCGCCGCGCAAATAATCGCCCTTGGCGGCCAGCAAGCGCATTTGCGCGCGCATCATGCGGGTTGATAAATCCGCCAATTGCGCAACCAGCTCGGCGCGCACCGGCACCGCCATTTCCGCCGCCGCGGTCGGCGTCGGGGCGCGCCTGTCGGCGGCATAATCTATCAATGTCGTATCGGTTTCATGGCCGACAGCGGAAATCAGCGGAATATCGGATTGCGCTGCCGTGCGCGCGACAATTTCTTCATTAAAGCCCCATAAATCTTCCAGACTGCCGCCACCGCGCGCCACAATCAGCACATCGGGGCGCGGAATATCGCCATTCGGGGCCAGCGCGTTGAAACCGGCAATGGCGCGCGCCACTTCCTCGGCGCAAGTCTCGCCCTGCACGCGCACCGGCCAGACCAGCACATGACGCGGAAACCGGTCGGCCAGCCGGTGCAAAATATCGCGAATCACCGCGCCGGACGGGCTGGTGACAACGCCAATCACTTGCGGCAAATAAGGCAATTGCTGTTTGCGCGCGGCGTCAAACAAGCCTTCCGCCGCCAATTGCTGCCGCCGCGCATTGAGCAGCGCCATCAGCGCCCCCTCACCGGCAGGCTCAAGGCTTTCGACAATCATCTGATAGCGCGACTGGCCGGGATAAGTGGTCAGCTTGCCGGTCACAATAACCTCCAAGCCCTGTTCCGGCTGCACGCTTAAGCGCGTCGCCGTGCCTTTCCACATAATCGCCGCCAGCACCGCCTTGTCGTCTTTCAGGTCAAAATAGACATGGCCGGAAGCCGGGCGTGCGACGCGACCCAATTCACCGCGCACCCGAACCCGGCCAAAACCGTCTTCAATCTGGCGTTTGACCGCGCCGGACAATTCGCTGACCGTCAATTCGACCAAATTGCCCTCAGAATCCTGCATCTGTTTTCGCCTCGATTTTGCTTCAGCCTTCGCAATGTGATAAGACGCCAACAGGGTTGGTGGGGCGACTCACCTGACTGTTATACTGACATTTTTCAAGGTCTGCACTATGCATAAGATTCTGGTTTTGGGCAGTGGCGGGCGCGAGGATGCGCTGTGCTGGAAAATCGCGCGCAGTCCGGAATTGGAAAAGCTGTATTGCGCGCCGGGCAATGGCGGCACTTTGCGCCATGCCGAAAATATCGCGCTTGATGCTGCCGACCATGATGCGGTAATTGCCTTTTGCCGCGAAAACGCCGTGACATTGGTGGTTATCGGGCCGGAAGCGCCCTTGGTGGATGGGCTGGCCGACGCCTTGCGCGCCGCCGAAATTGCCTGTTTTGGCCCCGATGCCGAAGCCGCCAAGCTGGAAGGCTCCAAAGCCTATACCAAGCAATTATGCGCCGAGGCCGATATTCCGACCGCCGCCTTTCAAAACTTTGAGGCCGCCGCCCCGGCCCATGCCTATCTCGACACACAAAGCCTGCCCATTGTCATCAAGGCAGACGGGCTGGCCGCCGGCAAGGGCGTGATTATCGCTGAAACCGCCGCGCAGGCGCATGAGGCGGTGGATATGATTTTTGACGGCGCTTTTGGCGCAGCCGGCGCGTCGCTGGTGATTGAGGAATTTATGACCGGCGAGGAAGCCAGCTTTTTTGTGCTGTGCGACGGCGAAACCGCGCTGCCGCTTTTATCAGCACAAGACCATAAGCGCGTCGGCGAAGGCGATACGGGCCCCAATACGGGCGGCATGGGCGCTTATGCACCAACCGCCATTATGACCGAGGCGATTATCGACACCACTATGCGGCGCATTATTGAACCGACATTGAAGACTATGGCAGCGCGCGGCCATCCCTATCGCGGTGTGCTTTATGCCGGGCTGATGCTGACCGCGCAAGGCCCGAAACTGGTCGAATATAATTGCCGCTTTGGCGACCCGGAATGTCAGGTGCTGATGGCCATGATGGCCGGTGATATTGTGCCGCTCTTGCACGCTTGCGCGGTCGGGCAATTGGCTGGCCATCAGGCGCAATGGCATGACGGCACGGCCATTACCGTGGTGATGGCGGCTGACGGCTATCCCGGCGCTTATGAAAAAAACACCCAAATCAAAGGGCTGGAGGCGCTTGGCGATGCCGAGCAAGTAACCGTCTTTCACGCTGGCACGCAAATCGCGGCGGATGGCACATTGCGCGCCATTGGCGGGCGCGTGCTGAATGTCACGGCACGGGGCAAAACAGTGGCACAAGCGCGCGCAAATGCCTATGCTGCGATAGACCAGATTGACTGGCCGCAGGGCTTTTGCCGCCGCGATATTGGCTGGCGGGAGTTGACGCGCGACGGCTAAACGGCGACAACAAAACCGTATAGGGGGAGGAAAGACATGAAAGATGAAGGTATCGAAAAATTTGGCGGCACAAAAGAAGTCGCTGATACGCATAAATTTGACGAACAAAAGCTGGCCGATTATGCCGCCGCCCATGTGGAAGGTTTTGAGGGGCCGCTGGAAGTGCGCCAGTTTAAGGGCGGCCAATCCAACCCGACTTATCAACTTGTCACACCAAACCGCAAATATGTGATGCGGCGCAAACCGCCGGGCAAATTGCTGCCATCGGCGCATGCGGTTGACCGCGAATATCGGGTGATAACGGCGCTTGGCTCCATTGGCTTTCCGGTGCCGCGCACTTATTGTTTATGCGAGGATGAAAGCGTGGTCGGCACCATGTTCTACATTATGGATATGGTTGAGGGCCGGATTTTATGGGATCCGCGCCTGCCCGATATTCCCCGCGAGGGTCGCCGCCCGATTTTTGAGGCGAAAATCAAAACACTGGCCGATTTGCATATGGCCGATTATGAGGCGATTGGCCTTGGCGATTTCGGCAAGCCCGGCAATTATTTCGAACGCCAAATTTCGCGCTGGACCAAGCAATATCAATTGTCCGAAACCCAGGAAATCACGCCAATGAACCGGCTGATTGAATGGCTACCCAAAAATATCCCCGATGATGAAGCGGTCTCAATTGTGCATGGCGATTATCGGCTCGACAATATGGTGCTGCATCCGAGCGAGCCGCAAGTGAAAGCGGTGCTGGATTGGGAATTGTCCACGCTTGGCCATCCGCTTGGCGATTTCACCTATCATTTAATGCAATGGTATATGCCGGCTGATGCGGCCTCCACCTCAAGCCTTGTTGGTTCCGATTTTGAGGCGCTCAACATTCCCGATGCCGATGAATATACGCGGCTTTATTGCCAACATACAGGCCGCGACAGCATAGAGAATATGGATTTCTATATTGCCTATAATATGTTCCGGCTGGCCGGCATTTTGCAGGGCATTGTCGGGCGGGTGCGCGACGGCACAGCCTCCAATGAACATGCATCAGCCATGGAAGAGCGCGTGACACCATTGGCCACAATGGGCTGGCAGCATGCGTTGAAAGCCGGTGCGATTGACTGATTGCAGCGCCGCCCTAATCGGCGGGGCTTGACAAAAGGCGCAAAAATATCAGCTCGGTATCGCCATATTGGCGACGGTCGGTTTCGTGAAAGCCATCAGGCGCAGCAAAATCACTGCGTCTGTCTTCTTCGACAATCAACCGCGCCTGCGCCGACAGCCAGCCCTGTGCTTGAAGACCGGCCAGCGTTTTTTCAGCCAAACCCTGCCCATAGGGCGGGTCGGCAAACACCAAATCAAAAGCCCGCCGCGCCGCGCCCAATCGCGTTGCATCGCGGCGCATGAGGCTGGCTTTTTCGCCGGTCGCGCAGCTTGCTATATTGTTTTGTAGCAAATGGCACACCGCATGGTCTTGCTCGACAAACAGCGCCGCTTGCGCCCCGCGTGACAGTGCTTCAAGCCCCAGCGCGCCGGTGCCGGCGAACAGGTCGAGCACATGCAGCCCTTCAAAACTCTGCTGCGCGGTCAGAATGGAAAACAGTGCCTCGCGCGTGCGGTCGGCGGTCGGGCGCGTGCTGCGCCCGCGCGGCACTTGCAATATCCGACCGCGAAACTCACCGCCGGTGATGCGCATCAGGCTTTCTCGGTGTGGTCGGGCGCGCCGGTTTTTTTTCACGGCGGGGTGCGCCACTGACTTCACTGTTGTCGCCGCCATTATTGCCAGCCAGCATGTGCCAATTTTTGCCAAGCTGCTGGCGCAGCACACGCCGTGGCACTTCCTCAACCGCCCCTTCAGCCAATTGACCGAGTTGGAACGGGCCGAAAGACAGGCGGATAAGCCGGTTCACTTGCAAATCCAAATGTTCCAGCACCCGCTTGATTTCACGATTTTTACCTTCGCGCAGCGCCATGCTGAGCCAGACATTGCCGCCAATGCGGCGCTCCAGACTGGCATCAATGCCGCGATAAGAGACCCCGTCAATGGTGATGCCCTGTTTCAGCGCGGCCAATTTTTCAGCCAGCGCATTGTCATTTTTGCCGGTTTTTTGGCCGTCAAAGGCGCGCACGCGATAGCGGCGTTGCCAGCCGGTCGAGGGCAGTTCAAGCAGCCGTTTCAGCCCACCATCATTGGTCAGCAAAATCAGCCCTTCCGTATTAATGTCCAATCGCCCGACCGGATTGAGCCTTGGCAGCCCGGCCGGTAATTTTTGAAATATGGTTGGCCTGCCCTGCGGGTCGCGGCTTGTTGTCACCAAACCAGCCGCTTTGTGCAAGCGCCACAGGCGCGGCGGGTCGGGCGCGCCAACCGGCTTGCCATCAACGCTGATACGGTCTTGTGGCACGACATTAAAAGCTGGTGAGGCGAGTTTGCGGCCATTGACGCTGACGCGACCGGCGGCGATATAGGCTTCCGCTTCTCGGCGCGAGCAAACGCCGGCACGCGCCAGCACTTTGGCGATGCGGTCGCCTTCAAAAGCGGAGCTGCCGGTTGATTTAGCAGGTGATTTGCCAGTAGATTTGGCAGCACTGCCGACGCGGCGCTTGCGGTCTGATTTGGGGTCGCGGCTCATTGTGTCTGACTAGCATGAAGCGCCCCCGCCGTGCTAGCCTGATAAAATGGAAAACACCACAGAAGAGAAAGATTATATGGGCATGGCGCTGGCCGAGGCCGAAGCGGCGGCGCGCGCCGGTGAAGTGCCGGTTGGCGCGGTGATTGTCGGCCCGACCGGTGACGTGCTGGCCCGCGCCCGCAACCAAATGCGCGCCGCAAATGACCCGACCGCCCATGCCGAAATCGCCGCCATTCGCGCGGCTTGCATCGCGCTTGGCAATCAACGCCTGACCGGCTGCGATTTATATGTCACGCTTGAGCCCTGCCCCATGTGCGCCGGTGCGATTGCCGAGGCGCGCCTGGCGCGGCTCTATTATGGTGCGGCCGATTTGAAAGGCGGGGCGGTTGATAATGGCGTGGCTTTGTTTGCCCAAGCATCATGTCATCACAGCCCGGAAATCTATGGCGGTTTGCGCGAATCCGATTGCGCCGGCTTGCTGAAAGATTTTTTCGCCCTGCGGCGAAATGTAACCTGAAGCCGGTTTTTTTTCTGGTAAGCTTTGCACCAGACTGCTTAAATCACGACATCATATAAAGAGGGAGACACCGATGATTTTTGAACATAATGAGCGCACCAAAGAGCTGATTGCCCGTGTTGAGGCATTTATGGATGAACATATTTATCCGAATGAAGCTACTTATGCGCAGCAAATGGAAGATTTTGGCGAAAATCGCTGGCAGGTTCCCGCCATTCTTGAAGAATTGAAAGAAAAGGCCAAGGCGGAAGGTTTGTGGAATCTGTTTCTGCCGGAAAGCGATCGCGGCTATGGCCTGTCCAATGTCGAATATGCGCCCCTATGCGAAATTATGGGCCGCGTCGGCTTTGCCTCGGAAGTGTTTAACTGCTCCGCCCCTGATACCGGCAATATGGAAGTGCTGGAACGCTATGGCAATGACCGGCATAAAGAAGAATATATGAAGCCGCTTTTGGACGGCAAAATCCGCTCGGCCTTTTTGATGACCGAGCCGGCTGTTGCCTCCTCAGATGCGACCAATATCGAAACCCGCATTGAGCGCGATGGCGATGAATATGTCATTAACGGGCGCAAATGGTGGTCGTCCGGTGTTGGCGACCCGCGCTGCACCATTGCCATTGTGATGGGCAAAACCAATCCCGACGCGCCGCGCCACCAGCAGCAATCGCAAATTCTGATGCCGCTTGATGCGCCGGGCGTGAAAGTCGAGCGCATGTTGCCGGTGTTTGGTTATGATGATGCCCCGCATGGCCATGCTGAAGTATTGCTTGAAAATGTTCGTGTGCCGGCCGAAAACCTGCTGCTTGGCGAAGGCCGCGGCTTTGAGATTGCTCAGGGGCGGCTTGGCCCGGGGCGGATTCACCATTGCATGCGCACAATTGGCGTCGCCGAGCGCGCGCTTGAGAAAATGTGCACAAGGCTGATGACCCGCACGGCCTTTGGCAAAGTCGTTGCCGACCAAAGCATTTGGGAACAACGCATTGCCGAAGCGCGCACCAATATCGAAATGACCCGCCTTTTGACCATGAAAGCCGCCTATATGATGGATACGGTCGGCAATAAGGTGGCAAAAAGCGAGATTGCCCAAATTAAAGTGGCTGGCCCACGCATTGCCCTGCAAATCATTGATGATGCCATTCAAGCGCATGGCGGCGGCGGCGTGACCAAAGATTTTGGGTTGGCGCGCATGTATGCCAGCATCCGCACGCTGCGTATCGCGGACGGGCCGGATGAAGTGCATAACCGCACAATTGCTCGTCTGGAAATGAAAAAATACGCCGATTTGAGCCAGGCTGGCGAAGCAGAAATGAAAACGCTGGACGTGCCACGCAGCTAATTGGCGCGCATTGGTAAAATAAGCCCCGCCCGTCACCCGATGGGCGGGGTTTTTTAACGCCGCCCGAACAGGCGTTCAATATCGCTCAGCTTTAATTCCACATAGGTTGGGCGGCCATGATTGCACTGGCCAGAATGTGGGGTCGCTTCCATATCGCGCAAGAGCGCATTCATTTCCTCAACACTCAAACGCCGCCCGGCGCGCACGGAAGTATGGCAGGCCAGCGTGCCGCATATCTCCTCCAGCCTTTCTTTCAAGGCCAGCCCCGCGCCAAGCTCGGTCATTTCTTCGGCCATGTCGCGCACTAATTGGCCATAATCAGCGCCATATAGCATGGCGGGCACTTCACGCAGCAACAGGCTGGCCTGCCCCGCCGCACCGGGGCCAAAACGCTCCAACACAAAGCCCATTTCGGTCAATTCCTCGGCGCGGGCCAGCAAAATGTCCGCCGCTTCTTGAGCCAATTCCACCACTTCGGGAACCAGCAAAATCTGCCGCGCTATGCCACGCGCGGCGATTTGCGTTTTCATCTTTTCATAGACCAGACGTTCATGCGCCGCATGCTGGTCAACAATGACGAAGCCATCGGCTGTTTGCGCCAGAATATAAGTTTCGTGCAATTGCGCGCGGGCCAGCCCCAGCGGCGGCAAATCGACGGGCCCATCGGGCGATAAGGCGGGCGCAGCACCACTCATATTGGCACTCAGCCAGTCAGCAGCAGCGGCTGCCCCGGCCATCGCCCCGCTTTCCGACATGCCGGGCGGTGGCGACATGTCGCTTGCCCCTTGCGGTGCCTGAAAGGCATGCGCCGCCTGATAGAGATGACTTTGCCCGCCGCCGCCAAAATGCGCCGCATTGCCGGGTCGAAAAGCGGCCAGCGTGCTTTCGGCCACTGTGGTCGCTGCCCGATGACCGGCCTCGCCAAGCGCCGCGCGCAAAGCCCCGACAATCATGCCGCGTATTTGACCGGCATCGCGAAACCGCACTTCGGTTTTCGCCGGATGGACATTCACATCAAGCTGGCCGGGCGGCATATCGACAAACAGCGCCAGCGCCGGATGCCGGTTACCGGCGAGAAAATCCTGATACGCACCGCGCACCGCACCATTGAGCAGACGGTCTTTAACCGGACGGCCATTAACCACCAAATATTGCTTTTGCGCCGTTGCGTGATTGAAAGTCGGCAATCCGGCAAAGCCATAAAGCCGCACACCGTCGCGCTCAGCCGCCACGGCCACCGCATTGTCACCAAAATCGCGCCCCATAATGGCCGACAGCCGCGCCAATTGGGCGTCTTTTCCGGCATTGGTCAAAGCCTGTTCGGCCCCATAGGCAAAGCTGCGCCGCCCATCCGACGTTAAAGAAAAGCCGATTTCAGGATGCGCCATGGCCAATCGTTTCACCACATCGCTGACGGCGGCAGTTTCGGCGCGGTCGGATTTCAGAAATTTCAGCCGCGCCGGTGTCGCATAAAACAAATCGCGGACGCTGACCCGTGTGCCGGGCGACCCTGCCGCCGGGGCGGGGGGCGTTACCCGCCCGCCCTCAACTTTAATTTCCATAGCAGAGCGCGCGTCAACCGGCCGCGAGACAATCGTCAAGCGGGCCACCGCCCCGATTGACGGCAAAGCCTCGCCGCGAAAGCCCAGCGTGGTGATTTGAAACATGCGCTGGCCGCCATCGCCTTCCGGCAATTTCGACGTGGCATGGCGTTCGACCGCCAATTGCAAATCAGCCGCATCCATGCCGCAGCCATTATCTTCAACCAGAATCAGGCTTTTGCCACCATTGCCAAGGCTGACATCAATGCGTGTGGCACCGGCATCAATGGCATTTTCCACCAATTCCTTGACCGCGCTGGCCGGGCGCTCGACCACCTCACCGGCGGCGATGCGGTTAATTGTGGCTTCTGTCAGGCGGCGTATCCGGCTCATGGTTTTCCGCGTCAAGCCGTCTCCGGCATGTCCTGCATATATTGTTTGGCGCGAATTTTGGCATCTTCCACCGCTGGCTGGTCGAATGCGTCAATCTCCAGCAAATGCGCGGTGAAAATCGTTTCCAACATAAAATGCATCAGCAAAGCGCCAATAGTCTCGTCATTTATGGCGTTAAGTTGAATATGGCGTATCGGCCGCCCGCGTGCAACCAGCGCATCGCGCGTGCCAAGCACTTCGGCTTCCACCAAATTGCCCATGGGCTGCCCGGCCAGCATGGCCAGCCCGGCATCATCGGCAAAACCGGCGGGCGGCAGACATCCGCGCCCGCGCGTGTCATGCGACACTAATGTGTAGAGCTTGTCATCCGGCCCGTCGAGATAGAGCTGTAATTGGCTGTGCTGGTCAACCGGCCCAAGCGCATTGACCGGCAGCGAGCCTTTGCCCTGTTTGCCAAGACTTTCCGCCCAAAGCTGGCGATACCAGAAAGTCAGCCTTTCCAGCCTGTCCGCATAGGGCAGCATGACCGAAATCATCCGCCCGGCCTGCATATGCGCCATATTCAATGCCGCGCCCTGCACAGCCGGACAAGCCGCCGCCTCATCCGTCATCAGCCCATCAATCACGCTCTGCGCGCCATCGCGTATGGCTTGCGGGTCGCCACCGGCCCAAATCGCCGGTAACAGGCCAACATTGGTCAGCACGGCAAAGCGCCCGCCTATTTCTTCCTCATGCGGCAAAATCGGCAGCCCATAATGGCTGGCCAGACGCCGCAAGGCATTGTCAGCCGCGCCGGCTATCGCACCAATATGCTTGGACGGGTCAAGCCCTTGCGCGGCCAGCGCCGACAGCGCCCCGCCCAATTGCATCATGGTTTCCGCCGTGCCGCCGGATTTGGAGACAACCAGAAAGCGCGTTGTTTGCAGCGGCGTATCAAGCAGCCGGTCATAGCTGTCAGCGTCCAGATTATCGCAAAATACCAGCTCCGGCGTGGCATGAAAGCCCGGCGTCAGCGCCCCATGCACTTGCGCCAGCACTTGCGCGCCAAGGCTGGAGCCGCCGGTTGCCAATATCAATATCCGCGTCGCACCTTCGCTTATTCGCGCCGCCAAAGCGCGCATATCATCCATATCAGCGCGCATGGCGGGCATGGTCAGATGCGGCAAGGGCGCTTGCCTTTGTTGGGCCACAAAAGCCTCCAGCCCGCCCAAAGCGGTGTCATAATGGGGACGGATGTCAGCAGTAAGGGCGGCGTCAATAATATGGTGCATGAAAACCTCTCGGAAGACGGACGAATCGCGGTGAATATGCGCCAGTTTACAAAAGCCCGACCCGCCCTGCCAAGCGCGCAGACCGCAATCGGCCAAGAAGCCGGTGGGCAATTTCCTTACCTTGTTGGACTTGAACTTGGCGGCGCGATGATTAGAGTGTCGCCATGAAATTCGTTAAGCGTTTGCTCGATCCGACCGCGGCGGCGGACAGTCTTTCTGCCGACACAAATAGCCGCCCTGAGGACAAGATTGCCGCCAGGCTGCTATTGCTTGGCGCTTTGGCGGGCCTGTTGATTGCCGCTCTGTCAGCCTTGCCTGCACAACGCCGCGATATTGACGAAAGCGGCGCGATTGCCAAAATCAATGACCGCCATATTGACCGCGCCAGTTTTGCCACCGCCTATCAGGCGCTGTTGGCCGATAAGTCAAAAGCCCCTTCTGACGCCGACCGCAAGCTGGTGCTTGACCGGCTGATTGAAGAAGAATTATTGGTGCAGCGCGGCATGGAAATCGGCTTGCTGGACGGCGATGCAGCCGTGCGCAAGGCGATTGCCAATGCGGTGATTGAATTTGTGATGACACAAGGCGGGCAAGCGCAATTTTCAGAAGCGGCCCTGCGCAGCTATTATGCCGCGAACAAGCATTTATTCACCCCGGCTGACCGCTTGCAAGTCGAGCGGATTTTTGTCCGGCGGGTTGACGCCAATGGCATGCCAATCGGCAATGATGAGAGCCTGATGCGCCGCCTTGATGCGGTGCGCGCCGCATTGCTGCAAGGCGAAGCCTTTGGCGATGTCAAAAACCGGTTGGGCGATGAATTACTGCCGGAATTGCCGCGCACCATGCTGCCGCGTTTGAAAATGTATGATTATTTGGGGCCGGATTTGACCGAAAAGGCGGGCCGCTTGCCCGAAGGCGGCATTTCCGATGCGATTGCCGCCGGTGAAGGCTGGCATTTTCTTCATATTGTGCGCCAGCAAGCCAGTGCGCCGCCGGCATTTGAAGATATTCGCCCGCAAATAATCGACGCGCTGCGCCGGTCAAGCGATGACGCGGCTTTGCGCAATTATCTGGTCTGGTTGAAATCGCGGGCCGATATTGTGCTGGCCGATGATGCGCCGCAATGATGGCGCGCCCTGCTCTCTCTTTCTTTCAGTATTGCGCCGCTTTGCCGGTTATTTGCGGCATGCTTTTGGCCCTTATGGGCAGTGTGTCAGCGCATAATAAAAGCCTCAGCTTTTCCGAATGGCAATGGTCTGGCCAGACGGTCAATTTAGTGTTCACCGTGCCGCAACGCGATGTCACCTTGCTGCCGCTGGTTGGTCGCGGCGCGTCGCTGACCGATGCTTTGAGCCTGCATTTGAACCGCGCCATTGAACTGCGCCAGCTTGATTCAAAATGCAAGCTCACCGAGCAATATCGCCGCGCTGTCGCGCGCGAAGGCTATTTGCGTTTGCAAGCGCAATTTACCTGTTATTCGCCCGAAGCCCCGATAAAGGTAACGCAAAATGCGTTTTTCAATCTGGCAACCAGCCATGTGCATTTTGCCCGTTTTCGCCTTGATGAGCAAAAAACCGGCGGCGAAGAAGTGCTGTTCACCACCGGTCAGCGTGTTTATGAATTGACACGCAGCGCCGAGGGCGCGCAGGCGCGCGGCTATGCCGGCAATGTGCTGGCCAGTTATATCTGGCTTGGCATGGGCCATATTCTGGTCGGCATTGACCATTTGGCGTTTTTGCTGTGCCTTTTGATAATTGCCCGCTCAACACGACAAGCCGTGTTTCTGGTGACCGGTTTCACGGCGGGCCACAGCCTGACACTGATGCTGGCCGCTTTGGGTTTGGCCAATCCGGATGCGGTTTTTGTGGAATCGATGATTGGCCTGTCCATTGCGATTATGGCCGCCGAGCCGATTTTGGCGCGTCGCGGTTGGCTGCCTGCTTTGGGTTTATTGGCCGTGCCTTTGTTGTTTTTTCTCGCTTTGCCCACAATTATCGGCAATGGCCGTATCGCGCCCGGCGGTTGGGCAGGGTTGATGCTGTTTATCATGTGCTATGGCTTGATTGTAAAAACCCCGCAAGACAGCCAGCGCCTGGCACCGGTTTTGACTTTCGCGTTCGGCCTGTTTCACGGTTTTGGATTTGCCGGTCAATTAAGCGATATTGGTCTGCCGGTCGGGCAAAAATTGATTGCCCTATTTGGCTTTAATTTGGGCGTTGAGCTGGGTCAATTGCTGGTGCTGGTGCCCGCCTTGCTGTTTGGCCGCTATGTGATTGCCGAATTGCCCAAGCTGAAAATCACTTGGTCGGATATTGGCGCGGCGCTGCTGACCGGCTTTGGCATGTTTTTATTTGCCCAGCGCGCCTTTTTCTAGCCATTGCCTATAGGTGCAAAGGTTGGTCAGCCACAAGAATGCCGTCTTCATCGGCATAAAGGCAGTCGCCCGGATAAATTTTGACGCCGCCAATCTGCAAGGGCACATCATAAGTGCCGAGGTCGCGCTTATGGCTTTTTTTCGGATGCGCCGCCAGCGCCTTAATGCCGACATTGGCGGCTTGCAATTCGGCGCGGTCACGCACACAGCCATTTATCACAATACCGGCCCAGCCATTCTCGGCGGCCAAAGCAGCCAGATTGCCGCCAAACAGGGCGCAGTTCATTGAGCCACCGCCATCAACCACCAGCACCCGGCCTTGCCCGGGGGTTTCAACGGCGGCGCGCAATTTGGTGTTGTCCTCAAAAGTGACCAGCGTTTTGACCGGGCCGGAAAACCGCACCCGCCCGCCAAAATCGGAAAATATCGGTGCCAAATGGCGCAAATTGCCATTGGCGGCATCGGACAAATCTGTTGTCGCGTAATCGGTCATTGCTTGGTCTCTGAATAAAATAGGCCCGCGAGAGAGGGGTTTCCCGCGGGCCTTGTCAATACGACAGCCAATCAGAATTGGTTCATCGTATTATCTTCGCCGGATGCCAAAAGGGCATTATCGCCGGAGAAATACTCTTTATGGTCGTCACCAATATTGGAGCCGGCCAAATCTTGGTGTTTGACCGAAGCCTGACCGCGCCGGATTTCCTGACGCTGAATGTCACGCACATAGGCCAGCATGCCCAACTCGCCGAAATAGCCCTCTGACAGCATATCGGTGCCAAGCGCGGTTTCGTGATAGGTTGGCAGGGTAATCAAATGGTGGAAAATACCCGCTTCACGCGACGCATCGCGCTGGAAGCTTTGCACCAACCGGTCGGCCTCAATGGCCAGCTCGCTCTCGTCAAATTCGGGGGACATGAGGCCTTGCGGCTCCGATGCCGGGTCAGGATAGGCCGAGACATCCTTGCCCGCCGCCTGCCAGTCAGCATAGACCTGATTGCGGAAATTCAATGTCCAGTTAAAGCTTGGCGAATTATTATAGACCAGCTTGGCATTGGGAATGGTCTCCCGAATCCGGTTCACCATGCCGGCAATTTGCGCGACATTCGGGCGCTCGGTCTCAATCCACAGCATGTCGGCACCGCTTTGCAGCGACGTCACGCAATCCAGCACCACCCGGTCTTCGCCGGTATTTTCGCGGAATGCATAAAGCCCATTGGGCAGACGCACCGGCTTGACCAGCGTGCCATTTTGCATCAGCGTGGTTTCACCATGCGCCAGCGCGCTGTCGGCGGCGACCGGCTCGGTTTTCAAAAAGCTGTTATATTGGTCGGCCAAATCGCCGGGCTGTTGTGAAACCGGGATTTTTTGTGTCAGACCCGCGCCCAAAGAATCGGTGCGTGCCACGATAATGCCGTTTTCAATGCCGAGTTCCAAAAATGCATAGCGCACCGCATTGATTTTCGAGACAAAATCTTCATGCGGCACCGTCACCTTGCCGTCTTGGTGACCGCATTGCTTGGCGTCAGATACTTGATTTTCAATCTGAATGGCACAAGCCCCGGCCTCAATCATTTTCTTGGCCAGCAAATAGGTTGCCTCTTCATTGCCGAAACCGGCATCAATATCGGCAATAATCGGCACGACATGGGTTTCAAAATTGTCGATTTTGGCCAGCACCGCATCAACATCGCCGCCATTGGCACGAGCCTCGTCAAGCTCGACAAATAAATGGCGCAATTCGCGCGCATCAGCCTGTTTCAAAAATGTATAAATCTCTTCAATCAGGCCCGGCACAGAGGTTTTTTCATGCATGGACTGGTCGGGCAGCGGGCCGAAATCGGAGCGCAGCGCGGCGACCATCCAACCGCTGAGATAAACATAGGATTTATCGACCGTTTTTTGGTGGCGTTTCACTGCCATCAGCATTTGCTGGGCGGTAAAGCCATGCCAGCAGCCAAGCGATTGGGTGTATTTTGAGCTGTCAGCGTCATAATCAGCCATGTCTTTGCGCATAATATCCGCCGTATAGCGGGCAATATCGAGGCCGGTTTTGAAGCGGTTCTGCAATTGCATGCGGGTTACATATTCGGCATTTATCGCCGACCAGCTATTGCTTTGTGCGGTCAGCATTTTTTGGTTCGCCGCGACCAGATCCATATATTTCGTCATCTGTCACTCCTTTGCTGGGCAATCTTTCGCCCTGTGATTTTGAACACATACACAATCAACAATGACAAGTCTATGAAAGATTAAGATATTGAAATTATTAAAGTAAAAAAGTTTACAGGTTTTTCTGAAAATTGTGTTATATATGTAAACATTGTAAACTTACGGGCTGGATGAATGGCGGTTAAGACGCCGCTAAGGGCTTGGAAAAGCGATGAAATTATGAGTGAAACAAGCAATCGTCTGGTTGAACGCAAATTATTTGCCGGTGCGCGTGTGCGCCGTTTGCGACGCGAGCAAAGGCTGACCCAAGCCGCCATGGCCGAGGCTTTGGGCATTTCGACCAGCTATCTCAATCTGATTGAACGCGACCAGCGCCCGATTTCGGCGCAAATATTGCTGCAATTGGTCGATGTGTTTGACATTGACCCGCGCGGTCTGGCCGGTGACGAGGAACAACGCGCTTTGGCGGCTTTGCATGAAGTGTTTATCGACCCGCTTTTTGCCGATTCGGCTGTCTCCAAAGCCGAATTGCAGGATATTGCCACCGCCAGCCCGGCCGCGGTCGATGCGATTGCCCGGCTCTATCAGGCCTATTTGCAGATTCGCGCCAGCAATGAATTACTGGCCGAGCAATTGGTCGATACGGACACGCCGGAAAATCCCGGCTCCGGCATGGCGTTGGAAGAAGTGCGGGGCTTTATTTCGCAGCAAAATAACTATTTTGCGGCCCTCGATGAAGAAGCCGAAACCCTGCATGAGGCGGTGATGCAGGGCCATGATGAACCCTATCTGGCCTTGCGCGCGCGGCTTGAGCAAAATCATCAGGTGAAAACCCGAATCGCGCCGGTTGAAGTGATGGAAAACACGCTGCGCCGCTATGACCGGCACCGGCAAACGATTTTCCTGTCCGAATTGCTTGACCAGCCGGGCCGCTCTTTTCAACTGGCCTATCAACTGGCCTATTTTGAGCAAAGACCGGTGATTGAGGATATTATTCATCAATCCAATATGGAAAAGGAAGACGCGCATACAATGGCGCGCATTGCGCTGGCCAATTATTTCGCCGCCGCCGTGCTGATGCCCTATAATGCCATGCTGCGAACGGCGGAAAGCAATCAATATGACATTACACTATTGGGGCGGCGTTTCGGCACAAGTTTCGAGCAAGTCTGCCACAGGCTGACAACATTGCAACGCCCCGGCGCGCGCGGTATTCCATTTTTTCTTATCCGCGTTGACAATGCCGGCAATATCTCCAAGCGGTTTTCGGCAGCCGGTTTTCATTTTGCCCGCTTTGGCGGCACTTGTCCGCGCTGGCATGTGCATGATGCGTTCAGGATTCCGGGCAAAATCTCGACCCAGCTTGTGCAAATGGAAGATCGCACACGCTATTTTTCGATTGCGCGCACGGTGAGCCGCGACAATTCGGGCTTTGGCGTGCCGGATAATCAATTTGCGCTGGCACTTGGTTGTGACATTAAACATGCGCCACGCTTGGTTTATGCAAAAGGCATTGATTTGGACAGCGAGGCAGGCGACACGCCAATTGGTGTCAATTGCCGATTATGCGAGCGACGCGACTGCAACCAGCGCGCCACACCCTCGGTCAATCGTGCTTTGCGGATGGATGAACATGTGCGCGGTGTGTCGCCATTTGATGTTTAAGCCCCAACAGGGCTTGCCCGAAACCGGGGAAAACGATAGGAACGGCAGGTCAGGAAGGTAACATGTCAGAGCGCAAGGCCAAAAAGCAGAAAAAATTCAAACCCAAAGCGCGGGTGCCGCGCGGCTTTCGCGATATGGCGGGCGATGAGCTGCGCCTGCAGGAATATATGATAGCGACGATTTCCGCCGTCTATCAATCCTATGGCTTTGCTGCGCTCGATACATCAGCCTTTGAATATGCCGACGCGCTTGGCAAATTTTTGCCGGATGATGACCGGCCCAATGAGGGTGTGTTTGCGCTCGAAGATGATGACGGCCAATGGATGAGCCTGCGCTATGATTTGACCGCCCCTTTGGCGCGCTATGTGGCGGAGCATTATGACCGCTTGCCCAAACCCTTGCGGCGCTTTCAATGGGGGCCGGTCTGGCGCAATGAAAAGCCGGGGCCTGGCCGGTTTCGGCAATTTCTGCAGATTGATGCCGATACGGTCGGGGCGGGCAATCAGGCGGCCGATGCCGAAATTTGCATGATGGCCGCCGATTGCATGCAGGCATTGGGCATGGCGCAAGGCGATTATCTTGTGCGTATCAATAATCGCAAAGTTATGGATGGCCTGCTTGAGGCGATTGGCCTTGATGCGGCGGCGGAAGATTTTGAAAGCCGCCGCCTGACGATTTTGCGGGCCATGGATAAATATGACCGGCTTGGTCTGGACGGGGTAAAAGCCCTGCTTGGCGCGGGGCGCAAGGATGAAAGCGGCGATTTCACTGAAGGCGCGGGGCTGGATGCGGCACAAATTGACCGCGTGGCCGATATGGTGTCGATAACCGGCCATGCGCGCGCTGATGTGCTGGCGCAAATGGCCGATTTGGTGGGAGATACACAGCGCGGGGCGGAAGGCATTGCCGAATTGCGCGAGATGGATGCGATATTTACCGCGCTTGACTATCAAGCCGACCGGCTGGCCATTGATGCCTCAGTGGTGCGCGGGCTGGGCTATTATACCGGCCCGGTTTATGAAATCGAGCTGACTTTTGAAACCGAAGATGAAAGCGGCGAATTGGCTCGTTTTGGCTCGGTTGGCGGCGGTGGCCGCTATGATGATTTGGTCAAACGCTTCAAAGGTGTTGAAATTCCTGCTACCGGCATTTCTATTGGCGTCAGCCGATTGGCGGCGGCGCTGACCGCTTTGGGCAAGGCCGACACAGCTGCTGCCGCCCCGCTTGTCGTCGTATTGGTGATGGATAAAGAAACGCGCCCCGATTTAATGGCGCTGGTTCAACGCATGCGCGCGGCCGGTTTGCGCGCCGAACTTTATATTGGCGACGGTGCCATGAAGGCGCAATTGCGCTATGCCGATATGCGCGGCGCGCGTCTGGTGGTGATTGAAGGCGAAGATGAACGCGCCGCCGGTGTTGTGACGGTGAAAGATTTGGCCCTGGGCAAGGAAAATGCCAATGAAATCAACGATAACGCGGAATGGCGCGCTTCCGAACACGCACAAATGCAGGTTCAGCGCGACCATTTGATTGATGAAATTACAAAATTATTGAATAAATAAATTATATTCAATTATTTTGAAGTTCATATTTTATGAATTATAAAAAGCAATTCATTTTTATTGACATATATGAAAATTCCGCCGATAAAGTATTATGTCTATATCAAACAAGAGCGAAAGCCTGCAAACAGCCGCCGATGTGATTGATGCCCTTGGCGGCACTGGCGCGTTTGCCGCTTTGCTGGATGTCGGCGCGTCCGCCGTCTCCAATTACCGCAAAAACGGCTTTCCGGCACGACTGCATGTCCGGCTGGCGCAATTATGCAGCCGCGAGGGCCTGCAAGTGAATGAGGCGGTGTTTGGCGGCTTGTCGGCGACACCGGCCAAAACGCCGCGCCGCGCCGCCTGGGCCGGTCAGACCGATGCTTCCGGGCCATTGGCGCTGTTTCAAAAAGCCGGTTTTGAAGCAATCGACACACCGGTTTTACAACCGGCCGAGCCATTCATTGACCGCATGGGCGCAGAAATGCAAAGGCGGCTTTACCGCTTTACCGACCCGGCCGGTGAGGCATTATGCCTGCGCCCGGATTTGACCATTCCCACCGCCCGTGCCTATTTGACCGAAAACCGGACAGGACGCGCACGGCTTTGCTATCAAGGCACCGCCTTTCGCTACCAGCCGCGCGGGGCCGGAAAACCGGAAGAATTTACCCAAACCGGCATTGAAATTATTGGCGGCCATGACGGTATGACCGATGATGCAGAAATTGTGTCTTTGCTGGTGCAGGCGGTTCAGCAGGCCGGTGTGCGAAACTTTACCCTCACATTGATTGATTTCAGCCGGTTTGACCGGCAAGTCGATGAAATGGGGTTTTCGCCTGCCATTGCGCGGCGTTTGAAGCAAATCGCCAAGCAAAGCGACAGCCCGAAAGATATGGCCGCCCATGTGCTGGCCTTTATTGACCGGCTGGATGCGCGCAGCACGCGGGATTTCCCTACGCCACCGCCGCCGGATGCGCGCATTGCCGGGCGCAGCGGGCGCGATATTGGTGAAAGATTGCAGCAACAGCAATTGGATATGGCGCAGGCGCGCGCTGATCGCGACCGGCTGGATGAATTTATTCGCCGCGCCACACAGGGCGATTACCGCGAAGTCTCAACCTTGCCGCCATCCATGCGCGCTTTGCGCGGCGCCTTGCTCGAAAAAGGCGTGCTGGCTGACCGGCTGGTTTTTGAAGCCACAAGCCGGCAAAAAATGGCCTATTATACCGGCCTGTCCTTCGAATTGCGTGTGCCGGAACTCGGCAGCCAGCAAGTCATTGCCAGCGGTGGCCGCTATGATGATTTGCTGCAAAGCCTTGGTGCTGAGCGCCCCGTTGCGGCAGTAGGCGGGGCGATTGCGCTGGAAAGGCTGGTGCTGGCGGCAAATCTGCAAGGAGAGGCGCAATGAGCGATTTGATATTGGCCGTGCCGTCCAAGGGGCGGCTTGAAGAAAACGCCGCCGCCATTTTCGCCAATGCCGGTGTCGCGCTGAAACGCGCCGGTGCGCGCGGCTATCGCGGCAGCGTGTCGGGGATTGGCGATATTGATGTGCAATATGTCTCGGCCTCGGAAATTGCCGCGCGACTGGCCGATGGCAGCGTGCATATGGGCATTACCGGCGAGGATTTGCTGCGCGAGGAAATCCCCGATATGGACAGTGTGGTGCAATTGGTTTTGCCACTGGGTTTTGGCCACGCCGATGTGGTGGTCGCCATACCCGATGGCTGGGTCGATGTGCAAAATATGGCTGATTTGGCCGAAGTCGCCTCAGAATTTCGCGCCCGCAATGGCAAACGCCTGCGGGTTGCCACCAAATATACCCATTTGACCGCCGATTTTTTCGCCCGCCACGGGCTTGTTGATTACCGTATGGTTGAAAGTTTCGGTGCTACGGAAGCGGCCCCCAATGCCGGTGCGGCAGAAGCGATTGTTGATATTACCTCGACCGGGGCCACGCTGGGGGCCAATCAGCTGCGTGTGCCGCAAGACGGGGTTATTCTGAAAAGCCAAGCCAATCTGGCCGCTGCGCTCAGTGCCGATTGGAGCCCTGCCGCACGTCAGGCAGCCAAAGCTTTGCTGGCGCGGCTCGATGCAAGACGGGCGGCGGAGAATATGGTGCAAGTGCATTTTGTCGGCAGCGCCGATGCGCATCAGCAGATTGACCCTGACGCCTATGCGGCTTTTCAAACCAGCTATCAAGCGCAATTGATTGACGGCGCAGCAGGTTCCGGCGCGCTGTTTTTGATACCGACAGCGCAACTTGATGAGGCGCGCGCGGCATGGATGCAGACCAGTGGCTGCGAGCAGGCCATTGTGACAAGGCCGCAATATATTTTCGCCCGCCGCAACAGCCTGTATGAGCGGCTTGCCGGCAGCCTGATATGAGGGGCCTCACATAGAGAATCTGGCATGACTGGCTTGACGCTAAGCATTATTCTGGCCGCGACGCTGATAACGGCGTTTATGTCTTCCATTTTTGGCATGCTGGGCGGGCTGGTGCTGATGGGTGTGCTGGTCAGCCTGCTGCCGGTCAGCGCCGCCATGGTGCTGCATGGGCTTATACAGCTTACCTCAAATGGTTATCGCGCCTGGCTCAATCGGGCCGATATTGAGTGGCGCATAATTGCCCTGTTCACCATTGGCACGATTGTCACTTTGGCCGTGCTTTCCGTCCTCGCCTTCCAGCCTGATAAGGTGACTGTGTTTCTGGCGCTTGGCCTTTTGCCCTATATTGCCGCCGCCCTGCCCAAGTCACTGGCGCTGGACATCACCAAAGGCGCAATGCCGATTTTTGCCGGTTTTGTTGTGGTTGGCACAAATTTGCTGGCCGGTGTTGGCGGGCCTTTGCTCGATGTGTTTTTCCAGCGCACCCGATTAACGCGCCATCAAGTTGTTGCCACAAAGGCCGTCGCCCAAAGCCTCGGCCATTTATCGAAAATCATCTTCTTTGGCGGGCTGGCCGCGCAAGCCTCAAATGCTGACTGGCCGCCGCTTTGGCTGTTGCTGCCCGCCATCGCCGCATCGGTGATTGGCACAAGGACGGGCAAGCGCGTATTGGACAATATGCAAGACGCGACTTTCTTCACCTGGACACAGCGCATTATGTTGGCTGTCGGCGCGGTGCTGGTCATGCGCGGTCTTTATTTGCTGGCCATAGGCGGTTAATTCTCACGGAAAGCAACACCGGCGGCACGGTTCAACGGCGTCAGAATATAATTCAGCACAGTGCGTTTTTTGCCGATAATATCGACCATCACCGTCATGCCCGGCACGACTTCCACATTATCTTCGCTTTTGGACAGGCGCGGCTCGGGAATTTCCACCATTGTCTGATAATAAGGCGGCATATTGTCTTGCTGGGTGGTATTGCTGGCGACGCGCTGCACTTTGCCGTCAAGATTGCCATAACGCGCCACATCATAGGCCGACAGCGAAACTTGCGCGATTTGGCCGGGATAGACAGAGGCAATATCTTCGGGCTTAATGCGCACTTCCACCAATAGGGCCTGTTCATCCGGCACAATCTCAGCCAGCACTGTGCCGGCCTGCACCACCGCGCCTATGGTTTTAACATGCACGGCAGACACGATACCGGCGACCGGCGCGCGCACTTCAGCATGGCGCACTTTCGCCTTAAAGGCCAATTCGCGCGCATCGGCCTGATTGGCCTCGGTTTTTTTCTGCGCCAATTCGCGTGCCGCCTCGGCGCGGAAATTGGTCAGCGTGGCGGCATATTCATTTTCCGCCCGGTCAGCGGCAAAGCTTGATTGCTCAAACCGGCCTTGCAAATCAACCAAAGTCAGCCGCGCCTCATGTCCGGCTTCAACCAATGGCTTGTAAATGGCAATTCTTTCCGCCAGATTATTGGCCATAGCGCGGTTTTCCCGCACTTGCTGGCGGATGACCTGCAAGCGATTTTTCAAGGCCAGCTTGCGCCGGTTGAACACATCGCGCTCGCGGGCGACAACTTCTTTATCCGCCGCAACCAGCCAGCTCGGAAATTCCAGCGTCTCCGCCCCTTTGGCCTCGGCCTCAAGCCTTATTGTCGTGGCAAAGGAAGCCAGCCTTGTGATTTCATTATCGTCAAAATTGGCGCGCACTTCTTCATCTTCCAGACGGAAAATAATATCGCCCTTTTCCACGCGGTCGCCCAGCCGCGCATTGATTTCCAGCACGCTGCCGGGCAGCCGGTTTTGGACAACCTGCACAGATGAAGGCGGCACGATTTGGCCATCAGCCCGCACCACTTCGTCAAGCTCGGTCAGCGCCGCCCATAAAATGGCCAGCACGAAAAATCCGGCAATCAGCACAAACAGCTTATTGCCATGCACTTCGGTCGGGTCTTCATCAATATCGACCTGCTCGGCTTGCAGCATCATGGCAGCGACCATCGGGTCGGGTGGCGGGCTGGTCAGCTTGGCGTATATGCTGCGCGCACGGGCGATACGGGCGCGCACAGCCTGTCCCGGCCCGGTTGCCAGCAGCGCCAGACCCAGCCTGTCCAGCCGCGTCAGCCTTATCACAAACATAAACAGCCCGACCAGCGCGCGGGTCAATTGGCGCAGCACATCAAACACAAGCTGGCCAAGTCGCAGCAGGCCCGTTTTCAGCAATTGCATAATATCCGACAAAAATTGCATGGCATTTTCCTTTTCATTCACTTGACCGGCATTTGTCCGGCCTGTTCACCCGCATGGGCTGTCCGTTCAGCAGAGCCGGTCAGGCCGGTTGCACGGTTTGGGGTGGTTGTTTTTCACCCTCATTACCGCCCTGCATACGTTGGATGACCTCATCGCGCGGCCCGTCCGCCACCACGCGCCCGCCATCAATGACGATAACCCGGTCGGCCATTTGCAGCATGGAGCCTCTATGGGTGACAAAAATCGTGGTGATGCCCTTGGTCGCCGCATCCAGCGTATTGACCAGCGCAATCTCGCTTGCCGCATCCAGCGACGCGGTTGGCTCATCGAGCAGCAAGATAGCGGGCTTGCCAATCAGCGCCCGGGCCACGGCCAGCGATTGGCGCATACCGGCCGATAATTCGCGGCCTCGCTCGGTCAGCGGAAAGTCAAACCCGCCCGGTAACATGCCGATAAATTGCTCGGCACCTGCCGCCCGCACACTGTCGAGCAATTCGGCATCCGTGGCGTCGGGATTGCCCATTAGCAGATTTTCACGAATAGAGCCGGAAAACAGTTCCGGGTTTTGAAAGACAACCGCCATATTGCGGCGCAAATCTTCCGGCTGTATCTGGCGCACATCGGCATTGTCGAGCAGCACAATGCCATTATCGGGCTTGTAAAGCCCGGCCATGAGGCGCAGCAAAGTTGTCTTGCCGGTGCCGATGCGCCCCAATATCGCCACCCGCTCACCGGCGGCGACATCAAAGCTGACATTGTTCAGCGTCGGGTTTTCCTGCCCCTCATAGGTGAAATTGACATTGCGGAAACTAATATCGCCATCCAGCCTGTCGCGGCGCAGCCGTCCGGCGCGCTCTTCCTCATCGGTTGTGCCTTCGAGCAATTTGGCCAGATTGCGATAGGCGGCAATGGCTTGATTCATGCGCCCCAATAATTGCGTTAACTGGCCAAGCGGTGCCAATGTGCGGCCCGACAAAATCACGCAGGCAATCAGTTGTCCCATGGTCAAATCACCGGATGTGATAAGAAACACGCCATAAACGACAATGCCGATTTGGCTCAATTGCTGACCAAGCTGGGTGAATGTCTGGGTTAATTGCGAGGTAAATTTGGTTTTGCGTCCGGCGACGGCTTGGTTGACCACTGATTGCAGCCAGCGTTTGCGCAATAATGACAGGCCGGGAATGGTTTTCAGCGTTTCCAGACCGGAAATCATTTCCACCATAACCGCCTGCTTGCCCTGTCCCTGCATCATGCCCAAAAGTGTGAGGCGACGCATAACAGGCTGCAAAATCAGCCCGAAGCCGACAATGGCGACAACAATAATCGCCGGCACGGCGGCAATCGGCCCGCCAATCGCCCATAGAACAAACAGGAATAAAATGACAAAAGGCAAATCAGCAAAAACGGTGAAACTGGCCGAGCCGAGAACTTCCTTCAATGTCTCAAACTCGCGCACTGTGCCGGCCAGCGCGCCGGTCGCTTCACGGTTCAGCGTCACATCATGGCGGGCAATGCGATTGAACAAGCGTTCGGAAATCACCCGGTCAATGCGCGCGCCCGCTGCATCAACAAATTGCCCGCGTATGATTTTCATGGCGAAGTCAAAAGCAATCACCACCAGCATGATAATGGTCAGCGCCCACAGGCTTTCCATTGCTTCATTGGGTATTACGCGGTCGTAAACGGTCATAATGTAAAGCGAGGATGCCAGCGCAAACAGATTGATAAGCACGGAAGCGGCAATCACCTGCCCGTATATTTTCCGACAGGCCAGCACCGGCCCCCAAAACCAGTGCCGCATATATTCCTGATCGCCCTGTTTTGTCGCTGCCTCTTTGGCGGCTTCATCACGCGCTTTGTCTTCAGTGGGTTTTTGTGCTTCTAACATCCGCTCTCTCCAAGGGTAATTTTCACTGTATCGGCCAGCCTGTCGGCAATGCTCAAGGATTCACGACGGGCATTTTCCGCCTGCATGCGCAAGCCGATAAGGTCGGCCTGGGCCAATACAAGGCGCTGTTTGAGCGCCAAAATATCAATCGCATTGGCGCGGGTGCGGCCTTCAACCTGCTGCTCCGAATTGAGTTGGGTTTTAATCTCGCGCTCTTTTTCGCGCGCTTCGGCAAGCCTTGTGAGCAGGCTTAAAAGCTGGCCCTGCAAGCGGCGACTTTCGCTTTCATGCTGGCGCAAATGGGCGGCAAGCTCGGCTTCCAGCCCGCGCTCGCGCGCGGCAGCCCCGCCAAGGCGCGCCTTGCTGGCCCCGCCATCAAATAAAGGCATGTTAAACTCAATCGCGCCGGTCAATTCGCGCGTGCTGCAATTTTTGCCGCGCCGATAATCGGGGCTGAATAATGAGCCGCGATTGACCGCATCGGGGTGATTTCTCGGCACGACATCGCCGCATGTGTTTTTCTCAAACACATCCCAAGCGCGCCCGGCAATGACCCCGGTCAGGCCGGGGCGGCGCTCGGCCTTGACTTGGCGTTGCTCGGCCTGTGTGCGCAATATATTGCGCTGCAAAATGCGCGCATTGAGGCTGTCGCGCCCGCCAATCAATTCGGGAATCTCCGGCCGCATGCGGATGAAATGCGCCACCGCACGGCGCGCATGGGCCGCGTCCAGCGCGAATTGGGTTTTCATGGCGCGCAGCACAATATCCAATTCGCGCTCGGCTTGCGTCACTTGCGAGGTGATGTCCAGACCAATGATTTTGGCTTGGCGCACTTCGGCCAGCCGCGCCGCACCGGCGCGAAACCGCGCCTCCACACCGGCAATGCCGAAATCGACATCCTGCTTGGCCTGCCGGAAATGGCGCACCAATTCTTCTTGCAGCACATATTGAAACGCCATGCCGTAAAACTCGCCAAGCTTTTCTTCCAATGTCAAAAGCCGCTGGAGCTGGGCGACCGCGCGGTCATGCTGGGCGACATTTATCGTTGCGCGGGTCAGCCCCCAATCATAAATATTTTGTCGCATGGAAAGAACCGCATTGACGCCATCGCCGTCATATTCGGGGCTGTCCGTGCCGCCAAATTCATCGGCGCGGGTGGTCTTATTGACCCATTTGCTGCCGCCCGACAGATTCATTGATAATTTCGGATAATAATTGCTCTGCCCGAACAGCACTTGATATTTGGCTTCGCAGACTTGTTGTCCGGCGCTCAGCAGGCTGGGATGGTCGAGCAAAGTCTGTTGCAATTCGGCGACCGCCGGCGGCGCAGGCACAAGCGGCGCTTGTTCAATCGCTTCATCATCAAGCAAAGTCTGACCGGGCTGCATATCGGGCTTGGGGATGGTCGGATTGTAAAGCTCATCATCCAAGGCGCCGGGCGTGAATATATCCGAATTGAAAATCTGCCGCTCGGCGATAAGCGCGCCGTCATCTTCCTCTGCCGCATGGGCGCGTGCCACAGGCACCAGCAGCGCAAGCGACATTATTGCCGCCACAGAAATGGCCGCCCCGCTTATCCCGCAAATATAACGCCGACAAAACCAACGCACCCTCACTTTGGGGCGCGATACAACAAGTCCAAACATGCGACCTCCTTACGGGACACGCTTCTCAACACAACGCGATACCTTGGCGACACCGACTTTTGCAGCATGGCGCAAGACAGGTAAGAAAACGGTTAAGCGGCGGCAAAAATGCCGCGACCGCGCAACCAAACACATACAAACGAGAAGACGAACCCGATGTCTTTTTGTTGTTACCAATGCCCTGCTCTGTCAGGGCGGGCGCAAGCTAACAGAAGCGAACGCCTATGGCTAGGTGTTAAATAGGAAATCGTGCAGGCAAAAAAAAGGGGCCGCCAATATTATTGGCGACCCCGAAATCGGAAGGTGGTAATTTACATCATGCCGCCCATGCCGCCCATATCGGGCATGGCCGGGGCTGCCGCGCCTTTCGGCTCGGGCTTGTCGGCGACCATGGCCTCGGTGGTAATCACCAAACCGGCGACCGATGCCGCATCCCGCAAGGCGGTTGTGACCACTTTGGCCGGGTCAACAATACCGGCGGCAATCAGGTCGCAATAGACTTCGTTTTGCGCGTCAAAGCCGATTTTGCCTTTGCCGTCCAGCACTTTGCCGACAACGATTGAGCCTTCCACACCGGCATTTTCTGCAATCTGACGCAATGGCGCTTCCAGTGCCCGGCGCACGATTTTGATACCGGCACGAATATCGGCATTGTCGTTTTCGAGTTTATCGACAGCCGCGCTGGCCAGCAACAGCGCCGTGCCGCCGCCCGGCACAATGCCGCTTTCAACCGCAGCGCGGGTTGCGTTCAACGCATCGTCAACGCGGTCTTTGCGCTCTTTCACTTCAACTTCGGTAGCACCGCCCACTTTCAGCACGGCAACACCGCCCGACAATTTGGCCAGACGCTCTTGCAGCTTTTCGCGGTCATAATCCGATGTTGTGCTGTCGATTTGGGTGCGGATTTGTGCGGTGCGGCCTTCAATGTCTTTTTTCTTGCCGGCACCGTCAACAATTGTGGTCTCATCTTTGGTGATGGCCACGCGCTTGGCTGTGCCGAGCATGTCGAGGGTCACATTTTCCAGCTTAATGCCCAAATCTTCCGACACCACTTGACCGCCGGTCAAAATGGCAATGTCTTCGAGCATGGCTTTGCGGCGGTCACCGAAACCGGGGGCTTTGACGGCGGCAATTTTCAGGCCACCACGCAGCTTATTGACCACCAAAGTCGCCAGCGCCTCGCCTTCAATATCTTCGGCGATAATCAGCAGCGAGCGTGAGCTTTGCACCACGGCTTCCAAAATCGGCACCATGGATTGCAAATTCGACAATTTGGCCTCATGCAGGAGGATAAGCGGGTCTTCCAGCTCAGTGGTCATTTTGTCGGCATTGGTGATGAAATAAGGCGACAGATAGCCACGGTCGAATTGCATGCCTTCCACAACATCCAACTCGCTTTCCAGACCTTTGGCCTCTTCCACCGTAATCACGCCTTCCTTGCCGACTTTTTCCATTGCCTCGGCAATCATGCCGCCAATCGCGGCCTCACCATTGGCGGAAATTGTGCCAACTTGCGAAATCTCATCATTTGATTTGATTTTCTTGGAACGCTTGTCGAGGTCAGCCAATGCGGCGGCAACAGCCACATCAATGCCGCGTTTCAAATCCATCGGGTTCATACCGGCGGCAACGGCTTTGTGGCCTTCGCGGATAATTGCCTGGGCCAGCACAGTCGCCGTAGTGGTGCCGTCACCGGCTTCGTCATTGGTGCGGGAGGCCACTTCGCGCACCATTTGGGCGCCCATATTTTCAAACTTGTCTTCCAGCTCGATTTCCTTGGCCACGGATACACCATCTTTTGTGGTGCGCGGCGCGCCAAAGGATTTGTCGAGGACAACATTGCGGCCTTTCGGGCCAAGCGTCACTTTAACGGCATCGGCCAGAATATCGACGCCCTTGAGCATTTTGTCGCGGGCTTCAGATCCAAATGTTACTTCTTTCGCCATAATTCTCTCCTGTCAGGCATGAATTGGGTCGGTCAGCTTGATTAGCCAACAATGCCCAGAATGTCGCTTTCTTTCATGATTAACAGCTCTTCGCCGTCAATCGTTACCTCACTGCCCGACCATTTGCCGAACAATATGGTGTCTTTCGGTTTGACATCGAGCGGGGTGACGCTGCCATCATCGCCGCGCGTGCCATTGCCCACGGCAACAACAACGCCTTGCGACGGCTTTTCCTGCGCACTGTCGGGAATAATAATGCCACCGGCTGTTTTTGTGTCTTCATCAACGCGCCGCACGAGAACGCGGTCATGCAAAGGACGAAATTTCATCTCTCAGATCTCCTGTTAATCGTCTTGCTTGCGGGTTTGCCCCGAAACGGTTTTGGCACTCTCTAAAGAGGAGTGCCAAAAAGCCTCATGGAGATAGGAAGCCATTGCCCTGCTGTCAAGCGGTGTGATGCTTTTTCGTTAAGATTTTTTTACTTTTATTGATGAATGAGGCTGCCATACAGGCGGCGGAAACCGGCGGGCATAATGCCCGCCGGCGCCGTATTTCTCACCCGGGCGGACAGACCGCGCCGGCAGGTGGGAATAACCGGAGCAAGCCCACGGGTGAAATCGGCCGCACTAACCAGTGCGTGTGTCATTTGATAGCTTCGCGCGACAATTGCAATCCCCATATTTTCAATAAAAACAATGGGTTAAATATATTTGCATCCAGTTAATTTATTGCGCTTGAAAGCAAAACCGCAAGCCAAGCCTGCCATCCGCCAACAGCCATCAAGTAATGGTTTGGCCGCCGTCAATCACCACTTGCTGACCGGTCATAAATGCCCCGGCCTCGCTGGCCAAAAACACTGCCGCGCCGGCAATTTCATCGGGCGCACCAATGCGCTTGAGCGGCGTGGTGGCGGTCGATTGCTTGAGAATCTCCGGATTATCCCACAATGCTTGGGCGAAATAGGTTTTGATAAGACCCGGCGCAATCGCATTGGCACGGATATTATGGCCGCCATGCTCAACCGCAATATTGCGCGCAAGCTGGAAATCAGCCGCTTTGGAAATACCGTAAGTGCCGAGCACGGCTGAGCCTTTCAGCCCGCCAATTGATGAAATAATGATGATTGCCCCATCCTTGCGCTCAATCATTTCCGGCAGCACCATATTGCACAGCCAGTGATTGGATTTGACATTGCTGCCCATGATTTTGTCAAAAGCATCATCCGGGCAATCGGCGGCCGGCCCGAAATATGGGTTGACCGCCGCATTGCAGACCAGAATATCGACTTGTCCGAAATGTTGGCGGGTTTTATCGACCAGATTTTGCAATTGCTCTTTATCGCCAATATTGCAAGCCACGGTCAGCGCCCGTCCGGGATATTGCTCATTGATTGAATTGGTCACTTCATCGCAAGCCGGGGCCTTGCGGCTGGACACGACCACATTGGCACCATGCTCGGCCATGCGGCGGGCAATCGCCTCGCCAATGCCGCGCGACGCGCCGGTGATAATTGCTGTTTTTCCGCTTAAATCAAATAATGTCATGGCGTCCTCCCTCTGTTGACATTGACGGGTGCAAAGCTAACACATTAAGAAGAGGGCGCAAGGCCGAGCGTAAAACAGACGGCCAATCGGCAAACCGAAAGGGTCGTATTATGGATGAGCGCAATGTTTCTTCACCGGTGCCGAAAATCATTGCCGGACTGGCCGAGTTGAGCGGGCGCTATAATGCGCTGCTGTGCGATGTTTGGGGCGTTTTGCACAATGGCCGCCAAGCCTTTGACGGCGCTTATGAGTGTTTGAAAAACTGGCGCGCCGGTGGCGGCAAAGTGCTGCTTTTGTCCAATGCCCCGCGCCCCGGGCGCACCGTCGCCGCCCAGCTTGACCGCATGGGCGTGGCCGGAGATGCGTTTGACGCCGTGCTGACATCCGGCGATGTGGCGCAGCAAATGACCTTGCAGAGAATTAAAGACGGCCAACGCTGTTTTCATGTCGGGCCGGACAAGGATATGGATTTGATTGAAGACGCCAAGATTCCGTTAAGCAAATTGGAAGAGGCCGATTTCATCCTGTTTACCGGCATGTATGATGATGATGTCGAAACCCCCGATGATTACCGCGCTATGATGGCGACATGGCAGGCGCGCAATCTGCCGGTTTTATGCGCCAATCCCGACCGCAAAGTGCAAATGGCCGATAAGGTGATTTATTGCGCCGGGGCGGTGGCCGAAATCTATGAAAAAACCGGCGGCGAGGTGGTCTGGCTCGGCAAGCCCTATTTACCGGTTTACCAACAGGCCCGTGAGAAACTGGCTGCCATGCTGGATGCGCCGAAGATTTTGGCGGTGGGGGATGGCCCGAAAACCGATATTCCGGGCGCTGCCAATGCCGGTATTGATGCTTTATTCATTTCCGGCGGGCTGGCCGGGGCGTCTGGCCATGCCATTGACACGCCGCAAGATATTGCCGCCCTGCTGGCTGAGGAAAACACCCATGCCCATTATGCCATGCGCCATCTTGTCTGGTAGCCATGGACGCGATAAAACCCGTTAGACGTGTAATTTGACCATTTGAAAGCCATCCATGCCGGCCGACATGCTGACCCATTCCACATTATATCGCAGCCTTGCCGAATTGCCCGATAAATGGCGCGGCAGCGTATTGGCGATTGGCAATTTTGACGGTGTGCATTTGGGCCATCATGCGGTTATCGCCAATGCGCGCGCACATGCCGAAAAGCTGGGTTGCCCGCTGGGGGTCATATTGTTTGACCCGCATCCGCGTCGTCATTTCGCACCTGACGCGCCGAGCTTTCGTCTGACCCGCATTGTCACGCGTGCGCGGCTGTTGGAGGCTGCCGGCGTTGATTTCACCCTTGCTTTGCCATTTGATGCGCGCATGGCGTCTTGCGAGGCGGAAGATTTTATCACCCGACTTTTGGTTGGGGACTTGCAAGCCAAATCCATCGCCATTGGCCATGATTTTCATTTTGGCAAGGGGCGGCGTGGCGATATTGCCATGCTGCAAGCCTTTGGCGCGACGCATGGTTTTGACGTGGTCACAACGCAGGCGGTTTTGCAGACTGACAATGAAACCCCCTATTCTTCCTCGGCGATTAGACAGGCTTTGCGCGACGGCGCGCCGGAAAAGGCGGCAAGCCTGCTCGGCCATGATTGGGCCTTGGAAGGGGAAATTGCCACTGGCGACAAGCGCGGCCATACAATCGGCTTTGCCACCGCCAATATGGAGTTGGATGATTATTTGCATCCGGCTTTTGGTGTATATGCGGTGCGCACCCAAATCATGACCGGCGCGCTGGCCAGGCAATGGTTTGACGGTGTGGCCAATCTTGGCATGCGCCCGACTGTCGGCACGCTGCAACCGCGTCTTGAAACCCATTTATTTGATTTTGACGCCGATATTTACGGCCAATGGATGTCGGTGGCGCTGATTGATTTCATCCGGCCTGAGCAGAAATTTGACGGGCTGGACGCTTTGAAAGCGCAAATTGCCCGCGACAGTGAAACCGCGCGTGAACGGCTTGCCGCCCGCGCCGCCGCTTGCTAAACCTGCGGCACGAGCATTGATGAAAGAACCCATGACAGATAATTCGACAGATGAGACAGGCGGGCGCGACTATCGCGATACGCTGAACCTGCCGCAGACCGAATTTCCGATGAAAGCCGGTCTGCCCAAGCGTGAGCCGGAACTGCTCGCTTGGTGGCAGGAGATTGGCCTGTATGAAAGCCTGCGCAAGCAAAGCGCCGGTCGGGAAAAATTCATCCTGCATGACGGCCCGCCCTATGCCAATGGCGATATTCATATCGGCCATGCGCTCAATAAAATCATCAAGGATGTTATCGTTAAATCGCATCAAATGATGGGTTATGATGCGGTTTATGTGCCGGGTTGGGATTGTCACGGCCTGCCGATTGAATGGAAAATAGAAGAACAATATCGCAATAAGGGCTTGGACAAGGATGCGGTGGATGCCGGTGAGTTTCGCAATGAATGTCGCCGCTTTGCCGAAAATTGGGTGCGCGTTCAATCGCAACAATTTCAGCGTCTCGGCATTTTTGGCGATTGGGACAATCCCTATACCACCATGTCATTTGACGCCGAAGCGACAATTGTCAGCGAATTTCAGAAATTCATTATGGATGGCAGCCTGTATCGCGGCTCCAAGCCGGTCATGTGGTCTGTGGTCGAAAAAACCGCTTTGGCCGAGGCTGAGGTGGAATATGAAGAGCATGTCTCGCCCACCGTCTTTGTCAAATTTCCGGTGACCAATAAGGGCGGCAATGAAATGCCCGACAATGCCCATGCCGTGATTTGGACTACAACGCCCTGGACGCTGCCGGGCAATCGCGCCATTGGCTATTCGCCCAATCTTACTTACGGGCTGTATCAGGCCGGGTCGGCGCATCTGGTCTTGTGTGATGCGCTGGCCGCGCAAGTCATGGCGGCGGCACAGATTGAGACATTTGACCGGCTTGGTGATATTGACCCGACCGGCATGGTTTGCGCCCACCCATTTGTCGGACAGGGTTATGAGTTCGACGTGCCGCTTTTGGCCGGGGATTTTGTCACCGATGAGACCGGCACCGGTCTGGTGCATTTGGCGCCGGGGCATGGTCAGGATGATTTTGAACTGTGCTTGAAACATAATATCGACGTGCCATTCACCATTGACGAGGCCGGTGTTTATCTCGACAGCGTGCCGCTTTTTGCCGGGGCTTTTGTGATGGATGCCAAGGGCAAGGATGGCAATGCCAATGGCAAAGTCATCGGCGCGCTGGTTGAGGCTGATGCGCTGCTCGCCAAGGGTAAATTGCGCCACCAATATCCGCATAGCTGGCGCTCCAAAGCGCCGTTGATTTTCCGCAATACACCGCAATGGTTTATCTCCATGAGCCATACCGGCTTGCGCGACAAGGCACTGGCCGCCATTGACAAAGTCAATTGGTATCCCAAAACCGGCCGCAACCGCCTGCAATCCATGATTGAAAACCGCCCGGATTGGGTCGTGTCGCGCCAACGCGCTTGGGGTGTGCCGCTGACGATTTTTGTCAATCGCAAAACCGGCCAATTGCTGCGCGACGAAGCGGTGAATGAGCGCATTGTCGCCGCCTGTCACGCGCAAGGCGCCGATGCTTGGTTCAATACCAACCCGCAAGTCTTTCTCGGTGACGCCTATCGCGCCGAAGATTACGAGCAAGTGACCGATATTCTCGATGTCTGGTTTGACAGCGGTGTGACCCATGCCTTTGTGCTCGAAGCGCGCGATGATTTGCACTGGCCGGCTGATGTGTATTTTGAAGGCTCTGACCAGCATCGCGGCTGGTTTCAGTCATCTCTTTTGGAAGCCTGCGCCACACGCGGCACCGCACCCTATAAAAACGTTGTCACGCACGGCTTTACCATGGATGAAAAGGGCAAGAAAATGTCCAAATCCATCGGCAATGCGGTTGACCCGCATAAGGTGATGGCGCAATCGGGGGCGGAGATTTTGCGCTTGTGGACGGTCAGTTGCGATTATAGCGAAGACCAGCGCATCGGGCCGGAAATCATCAAGGCCAATACCGACGCCTATCGCAAAATGCGCAATTGCTTCCGCTTTCTGCTCGGCAATCTGGCCGGATTTTCAGAAGCCGAAAAACTGCCGCTGGCTGATATGCCGGAGCTGGAACGCTATATGCTGCACCGGCTGGCCGAGCTGGATGCGCTGGTGCGCGACAATTACCGCCATTTCGATTTCCGCAAAATCTACCAAGCCTTGTTTAATTTTATGACGCTGGATTTATCGGCCTTTTATTTCGATATTCGCAAGGACAGCCTGTATTGCGATCTGGCTGATAATCTTGAACGGCGCGCCTGCCGCACCGTGATGGATATGATATTCCATTGCCTGACAAGCTGGCTGGCACCGGTTTTGTCTTTCACGGCAGAAGAAGTTTGGCAAAGCCGTTACGGCGATGCGCAAGGCTCGGTGCATTTGCAACTTTTCCCGACACCGGCGCCCGAATGGACAGATAATGCGCTGGCCGAAAAATGGGCCAATATCCGTAAAATCCGCCGCGTCGTCACCGGTGCGCTGGAAGTGGAGCGCCGCGAAAAGCGCATTGGCTCAAGCCTTGAAGCCGCGCCCATTTTATATATCGACAATGCCGATTGGTTTGCCTTGCTTGACGGGTTGAACATGGCCGATATTTGCATTACCTCGCAAATTGACATACGCGCCGAAGCGCCACCGGCAGACGCTTTCGTGCTGGAGGATGTCGCCGCTGTCGGTGTGGTGCCGGCGCTGGCCGAGGGCCAAAAATGCCGCCGGTCGTGGAAAATCCTGCCCGATGTCGGCACTGTGGCGGCCTATCCTGATTTGAGCGCGCGCGACGCCGCCGCCGTGGCGGTGCTGGACGCCGCCTCCTGAGATGACAGCCTTGCCTGAAACAATCAAGCGCCCGGTCAGCAGCGCGGCGGTTTTGGCAGCCATTATGGCCGGGCTGGATTTGACCAGTAAATGGCTGATTGTCTCATTTTTCGGCTTTGAAACCGGTCGCGCTGTTGCGGTTCTGCCGTTTCTTGATGTCACGCTGATATGGAATAGCGGCATTAGCTATGGGCTGTTCAGCGACCAGGGTGAGGCCGGACGCTATTTGCTGATTGGCGCGACTATTATGATTATCGGCTTTATTGGTTGGACGGTGCGCAGTGTTGAAACGCGGCTGGGCGTGGTCGGTTACGGGCTGATTTTGGGCGGCGCGCTGGGCAATTTGGTTGACCGGCTGGTGCATGGTGCGGTGGTGGATTTTATTTCCCTGCACGCGGCGGGCTATTATTGGTATGTGTTTAATCTGGCCGATATATGGATATGCCTTGGCGTTGCTTTGCTGCTGTTTGATTTCTGGAAAAATCCGCCGCAAGAGAGCCAATAGGCAGCATGCCCCCATCGCGCCCTTTGCCGGGCGGCAAATATCGGCTATAGAAAGCCAATCGGTTTGTTGAAAGGACTTTACGGTGAAAAACAGCCATCAAAATCTGACTTTCTCAACCATGGCGGTCGCTCTGGCCATTGGCTTGTCGGCCTGTGGCGGTTCGGATTCGCTCGGCTATGGCAAAAATGCGCCGGATGAGTTTAACGTGGTCAAGCGCCCGCCGCTTATCATGCCGCCCGATTATAATTTGCGCCCGCCCGGCAGTGGCAAAGCCGTTGCGCTGGATTCGCATCAAGTGGCGCGGCTTTTGGTGCTGGGCGAGGTCGGGGCACCCGCACCGACCACAGCGGGCGAAAAATCACTGCTCGACAAAGCGGCAGACGGGCTTGTTTATGGCGACGGGATTCGTGAAAAACTGGTGCATGAGCAACGCGGCACGGCCAGCCTTGAGGCGGCGACGACGGAAAACCTTGTAAAGGATGCCACGGAAACGGCACAATAGCCCGATGGCGACAATGCTGCGCCATATGATGTTGATTGCCATGCTTGGCCTTGTCGTTGCGTGCGACCAGCCCAATCAAACCGATTTGCAGGTTGAGACCGGCAGGTTGGATAATGGTATGGAAATCATCGTTGTGCCTGACCGGCGCGCCAATGTTGTCACCCATATGGTCTGGTTCCGCACCGGCTCGGCCGATGAGCCGCCGGGCAAATCCGGCATTGCCCATTTTTTTGAACATTTAATGTTTCGCGGCACAAAAAATGTCGCCTCCGGTGCATTTTCCAAAACCGTGGCAAGATTGGGCGGGCAGGATAATGCCTTCACCTCCTATGATTACACTGCCTATTTCCAACGCATTTCTCGCGACAAGCTGGCCGATATGATGCGGCTGGAAGCCGACCGGATGCAAAATCTTGTTATCAATGAAGAGATTGTTGCGGTTGAGCGCGATGTCATTCTTGAAGAACGCTCCATGCGGGTTGATGGCCGCCCTGCCGCTTTGCTCGGCGAAAAAATGCGCGCCAGGCTGCATGACGGCACGCCCTATGCGATACCGGTGATTGGCTGGCGTGATGAAATTGCCGCCCTTAATGCCGAAGATGCCGCCGATTTTTATCGCCGCTTTTATGCGCCTGACAATGCGATATTGGTGGTCACCGGCAATATCAGTTTGGCCGAGCTGATGCCTTTGGCGCGCCAATATTATGGCCCGCTTGTGCCCAGCGGCAAGCCACGCGCGCCCCGCGCCCGCGCCAAGGATTTGCAAGTCGCGCAATGGGATGCACCAATTATCTATCGCGATGAGCGTGTGCGCCAACCGCTTTGGCAAAGGCTTTACCGCCTGCCGGTCTATACAAAACAAACGGCAAGCCAATTTGCGGCGCTGGATGTCGCCGCCGAAATACTTGGCGGGGGCAGCACGGCGCGCCTGCATAAAAGGCTGGTGATTGACGAAAAGCGCAGCAGCCAGACTTCCGCCTATGCCGATGTCAACCGGCTCGACCATGGCGAGTTCAGCCTTTATACCGATGTGCTGCCGGGCAGTGACATAACAGAAATCAGCGCCCTTATGGATGCCGAAATCGCCCGTCTGATTGACACGCCGGTCAGCGATGCGGAATTGGCGCGGGCGAAAATCCAGCTTGTTTCGGCGCTGGTCTATGCCCGCGACAGCCAATATCGCATGGCGCAGATATTTGGCCGCGCCGCCGCGATAAATATGTCGCCCCAACAAGTGCTGGACTGGCCGGCACAGATCGAAGCCGTCACCAAGGCGGATATTCAAGCGGTGATGCGCGATATGGTGAAAGCCGAAAACAGCGTCACTGGCTGGCTGCTGCCCAAAGAGGCGCAACCATGAGCGCACTGGCCCGTCTTAATATCCGCAGCTTATTTGCCGCCATTGCAATTTTGCTGGCCTTATTGTCACTTGCCCTGCGACCGGCTTATGCCGAGGTGCAAGTCACCACGGTTGAAGCCGCCAATGGCGTATCGGCCTGGCTGGTGCGCGACACGGCTTTGCCGCTTGTCCATGTCAAGCTGGCTTGGCGCGGCGGCACGTCGGCCGACCCGCAAAATCTGGCAGGGCTGACCGCGCTGATGGCCGATTTAATGACCCAAGGCGCTGGTGATTTGGATGCGCAAGCCTTTCAGCAAGCCTTGGCTGACAAGGCCATTAAATTGAACATATCGGCGGGCCGCGATGAAATAACACTGAGCCTGCAATGTCTGAGCCGCTTTAAGCAAGACTGTTTTGCGCTGCTCGAACAGGCACTGCACAGTCCGCGATTTGACAAAGATGCGCTCGAACGCGCCCGCGCCGCACGGCTGGCCGGTCTTGAAAGGCGGCGGCAAAATCCGGCCTCGCTGGCCTATACAGGGTTTTATGAAAATGCCTTTCCCGGCCACCCCTATGGCAGGTCGCCAGATGCGGAAGAAGCCGGTTTGCGGCGCGTCACGGCAGCCCATTTGCGCGACCAATATGAACGCCATCTGGCGCGCGACAATGCCCTTATCGCCATTGTCGGCGATATGAGCCAGAGCGAAACACGGCGTTTGCTGACCCGCCTGTTTGGCGCATTACCCGAAAATCACCGCCTGACCCTGCCCGCTTTTGCCAAAATTCAAGCCAAGGCCAAAATGCTGCATCAGGCAAGGCGCGGGCCGCAAACAACGATTTATTTCGGCCATCAGGGCATTGGCTATGACCATCCCGATTTTTTCGCGCATTTTGTGATGAACCATATTCTCGGCGGTGGCGGCTTTACCTCGCGGCTGACCGAGGAAGTGCGCGAGGCGCGCGGACTGGCCTATAGTGTGGTCAGCTATTTATCGCCCGGCCAATATGGTCATATCTGGCTTGGCACGGTCGCCTCCGACAATAAAACGGCACAGCAGGCGCTTGATATTATCCGTGATGAAATGCGGCGTTTGGCCGATGAGCGTGTCAGCGCCGACCGGCTGGCGGCGGCGCAAACCTATCTCACCGGCGCTTATGCGCTGCGCTTTGACAGTGGCTCAAAAATTGCCGGTCAGCTTATCGGTGTGCGGCTGAACGGCTTGTCGGCTGATTATTTCCAGACCCGAAATCAGGCGATACGCGCCGTCACGCCGGACGATATTCAACGCGCGGCGCGCAGCCTGTTGCAACCCGACCGGCTTATCGTCAGCGCCGTGGGTGGCACGCCCCTTGAATTGCGCCCCGCAACGCCCTAGCCTAAGCCGCATGTTCTTTTTTCCGTTGCGCGATGACAATCCGACCCATGGTCGGCCCTATATTTCTTGGGCCGTGCTGGCGCTGTGCATCCTTGTTTTTATGTGGCAAATCTCATTGGGCGCGGCGCAACATGCAGCCGTGCTGGCCTATGGCATGATACCGGCGCGGCTGTTCGGCTTTGACCTGCCGGTCGGCACGCCGGAACTTGTGCCGGGCTGGATGACGCTGTTCAGCTCCATGTTCATGCATGGCGGCATTATGCATTTGGCCGGCAATATGCTCTATCTCTGGATTTTCTCGGACAATGTGGAAGACAGTATCGGGCATGGCAAATTTATCGTGTTTTATGCTTTGTGCGGTGTGGCCGCCGCGCTGGCGCAGGCTTTTGTCGATATTCGCTCGCCGATTCCGATGATTGGTGCCAGTGGCGCGATTGCCGGTGTGCTGGGCGGTTATTTATTGCTGCATCCGCGCGCCAATGTGCGCTGCATTATCGGCATATTTATTTTCTTCCGGCTGGTTAATGTGCCGGCCTTTATTGTGCTGGGCGGCTGGATTGCGCTGCAATTTTTAAGCCTTGGCCAGACCGGCAGCGGGGTTGCCTATGTTGCCCATATTGGCGGCTTTGTCGCCGGTATGGCGCTGATACCGTTTTTCAAAAAACCGCATATTCCCTTATTTGACAAACCGCACAGCCGCGCCTTTACCGTTGAGCCTTTGACCGGCGCCAGCCATATTCCGACAATCCCGCGCCGCAACACCAAGCCCGATAATCGCCGCACACCCTGGGACTAAAAAGAGGGGGGACTAAAAAGAGGGGGGATTAAAAAGGGGGGAGTAGGCGCTTGGCGCGGCTTGGGCAACAGCGGGCAAATAATTTTCCGCCGGTGAAAGTGAGGCTGGCGCAAAGCGGGCAAATTCTGGCATAGTGCAAGCTTAATTATGTGAGAGTTGTTCATGTTGCGCGCGTCGGCCCTTTTTCAATGGCTGCTTCCCCTGTCTGTCTTGCTGGTTGGTGTCAGCCTGCAATTGGCGCGGCCTTGGCCGGTGGAGTTTGCGCAAAATCTGGTTTTTGACCAATATAATCGCTGGCAGCCGCGCCTTGAGCAAGGCAGTCCCGTCGTGTTTGTCGATATTGACGAAGACAGCCTCAAGCAGATTGGCCAGTTTCCGTGGCCGCGGCAAGTCTTTGCCGAGCTGGTGACGCGCATGGCCGATGCCGGTGCGGCGACCATTACTTTTGATATTCTGTTCGCCGAAAAAGACCGCACCGCGCCGAATGAGATTTTGCCAATTTGGGATGCGCTGCAAAGCGGTGAAGATGAAGCGGCATGGCGCGCTTTGCGCGATAATTTGGCCGATATTATTGTCAGCCCCGATATGGCCTTTGCCCGCGCCATTGAGGCCGCGCCCGTGGTGCTGGCCACGATGATGAATGATGCGGCCAAAACCCTGCCCGACCCGAAAGCCGGCATTGCCGTGCGCGCGCAAGATACGCAATGGCATGAGGCCGACGCACTTGACCGGCTGCCGACCACCCTGTTTGCCATTGAAAACAGGCCAATCATTGCCGAAGCCGGTTATGGTCTGGGCGCGATGAATGCGCTGATTGACCGCGACGGGATTATCCGCCGCGCCGCCCTGTTATTCCGTGCCGGCCCGCATATTTATCCCAGCCTGTCGCTGGAAAGCCTGCGCGTCGCGCAGCGCGCCGGCAGTATTGTGCTGAAAGCCTCCGATGTGCGCGGCGAGGGCCAATATGCGTCCGGCTTTGGCCTGTCGCGTATGAAAGTGGGCGGGCTTATTGTGCCGATTGAACCCGATGGCACAATACGCATGTATTATACCGGACGCGAAAATGTCGCCCGGCTTGGCGTCGCCGAGATATTGCAAGCCGATTTCGACCCAAGCCTGTTGGAAGGCAAAATCGCCATTATCGGCACCAGCGCGGCGGGGCTGAAAGATATTCGCGCCACCCCGCTTGACCCGGCCACGCCGGGCGCAGAAGTGCATGTTCAAGTGGTGCAGCAATTAATCTCGGGCAGCTATTTGAAACGGCCGGTCTGGCTGCAATCGCTGGAGGCGCTGGCGACATTGCTGACCGGCCTGTTTGCCATTTTCGCCATTCATCGGCTGGCTATTCCGCTGACCGGCCTTATTGTTTTTGGCCTGATTGCGGCAGGCGGGGCCGCCTCATGGTATGCCTTTGCCGAACATCTGATGCTGGTTGACCCGGCCACGCCCGGCTTTACCATATTTGTGGTCTTTCTGATTTCCGGCTTTCAACATTATTTGCAAACGGCGCGCGAACGCCAGCAAGTGCGCCATGCGTTTCGCTATTATCTGTCGCCCGATTTGGTCAACCAGATTTCCGCCGATCCCAGCAAGCTGACACTTGGCGGGGAAACCCGCAATATGACGATTTTGTTTTGCGATATTCGCGGCTTTACCTCAATCTCCGAAGCCTTTGCCAATGCGCCGGACAAGCTGACCCATATCATCAATATTTTCCTGACCCGCATGTCGCGCATTATTCAGGCGCGGCAAGGCACAATCGACAAATATATTGGCGATAATATTATGGCGTTTTGGAACGCACCGACCAATGTCAATGACCATGCTTATGAAGCCTGTCTGGCGGCGGCCGAAATGATGGATGCGCTGCCCAAAGTCAATGAGGAATTGCACAATGACCCATTGCTGGGCGAATGGCAGGGCGAGATACGCATTGGCATTGGCCTGAATACGGGCGACACGCTGGTCGGCAATATCGGCTCCGACCAGCGTTTCAACTATTCGGTTCTCGGTGATACGGTTAATGTATCGGCGCGGTTGGAAGGCCAGACCAAGGATTATGCCGTGCCGGTATTGGTTGGGGAGGCCACCAAAAATCAGGCTATGGAAGCGCAGGCCGCGCAAATTGCACCGCTGGCCTTTCTTGAGCTTGACCTGATTGCGCTGAAAGGCAAGGCGGTGCCGGAGCGCATTTATACAGTTTTGGGTGGCGCGGAAATCGCCCTGTCTGACGATTTCACTGCCTTGCAAAAAGGGCAGGATGCATTGCTTCTTTTATATCGGGCGCAAGATTGGGCGGCAGCGCAAAGTTTGGCTGATGAGCTGGCGCAAGCGCATCCGGTCATGGCAGGGTTTTATGATATGCTCAAACGCCGTATGCTCGATTATGCAGCCAACCCGCCCGGCGCTGATTGGGACGGGCATTTCATCGCGGTAACAAAGTAATGGGCAAAATAGTGTGTCAGAGGAACCATGTCTGAGGAAACCACAAAAATCAGCGTCTATTTCTGGGGCACACGCGGCTCGATAGCGGTCAATTCGCCCGACCACCGCATTTTTGGCGGCAATACAAGTTGCGTAGAAGTGCGCCATGGCGCGGGTCGGGTGATTTGCGATGGCGGCTCCGGCCTTGTCGGCCTGTCCGACAATTTGCTGGAAGAAGGGCCACAAGAGATTGATATTTTCTTTTCCCATGTCCATGCCGACCATATTTGCGGCCTGCCCTTTTTCAAACCGCTTTTTGTCCCCGGCTATCATGTCCGCCTGCACAGTTTTGACGCCACGCCGGATGCATTGGAAAAAGCCGTTACCGGCTATATCAACCAGCCCCTATTTCCAATTGACAGTTCAAGCTTTCAGGCCGAGGTGACATTTCACAGCCATGATGCGACGCGCATGGTCAATTGCGCCGGATTTCAAATCAGCGCCTTGCCGATACCGCATCCCGGCGGCGCTCACGCGCTGAAAGTCTCGACCGATAATCGGCATTTCGTTTATGCCACCGATACCGAGCATCAAGCCGGTGCGCCAAATACTGACCTGATTGCCTTTATGCAACATGCTGATTTGGCGGTTTATGACTGCACTTATGATGATGATGAGTTTGACAGCCGCATTGGCTGGGGCCATTCGACCTGGCAAGAAGGGGTGCGGCTGGCGCAAGCGGCCAATGTGCGCCGGTTTGGTATTTTTCACCATGAGCCGGGCCGCACAGATGACCAGCTTGCCGCCATTGAGGCACAGGCCAAAGACATGTTTGACGCAAGCTTTGTGACGCGCGATTTTTCCGGCGTGGATATTTAGGCATGGCACATTGGTAAGCTCGGTGAATCACGCTAATGTTTGACAGTTTTATTGGTGTCCGATTGGCCGGATAAGCAGGTGACTTAATCATGGACAGCATGTTCGTCAGAGTGCTGCTGCGCATTTTGCAGGAAAATGCCCTCATCCTTGGCGGGGCGGGCTCGGCCATTGTTCTGCTGCTTATCGGTGTTTTTGTCTTCCGGAAAATAAAGAAAAGCCGCGCCGCAAATGCGATGGATATTTCCGATGCCGATGCTGTGTCGCGTCCATTTGACGAAGATATGCGCAATGAGCTGGCCGGTCTGGGCGAAAAAATTGACATGCCAAGCATGGGCGCAAGCGACAATGAGACAGTGATTATTGATGATGATATTGATGCACCATTGCCCGATATGGACGATGATATTGCCGCTTTTGAAATAAAGGCCGGGCATGGCGCGACCGAAGAAATGGCGGAACACCAAGATAGGGAAGATGCGCTCATGTCATCCATCATGCCCGATTTTGACGATGAGGCGCATGGGCAATTTGATGATATGGATGAGATTTCCATACCGCGCTTGGGCGATGCGCCGGAGCCGAAAAAACAGGGCTTTTTCAGCGCATCATGGCTGCACCGCAATCGCGGCAATGATGACAATAAAGCGACAATCGACCCGCTTGAGCAGGTCATGGCGCCAGAGCCGGCAAATGCCAAAACCGACAAGCAAGCGGTGGCGGCCACGGCGGATACGGTCAAGGAAATGGAAGATGCCGCCAATATGGCGCATTTGGCCGATATTGAACGCAAAATGCTGGCCTTGCGCGAGCTTTATGAAGCCGGATTGATTGCGCCGGAAATCTATGTTTTGAAAGCGCGCGAATTCGCCCAAACGCTGTGACTGACAAATGCAGAAAAATGGTTTCAGCCTTGTTGAACTGCTCACCACACTGGCCATATTGAGCCTTGTGGCGGGCAGCATGATTGTGGTGATGAATAATCTGAACGCCCAATCAGAACGCATGAACACGCAAACCCAAATGCTGGTTGGCGGCGGTGACATTATCGACATTATCCGGCCTTGGGCAGCCTTGGCCGGGTTGCGCCAACGGCCTGCCGCGATGAACGCCAATCAGGCATTCCAAATTCTTGACGAAGGCAATCGGGTGAAATTCTGCTTTGACCTTGACGAAAGCAATCGCAGCAAAATCGAGTTTCGCCTGAATGACAGACGCTTGCAACAAAGGCGGCGCAACAATCAGGGATGCGCCGCGCCAAGCGATGATAATTTCTGGGAAGATATTAGCGAGGCGATTATTGACGATATTAATTTTTCCAGCGAAACCACGGGCACGCTGGATGTGAAATTGGAGCTGGAAAAATTCAGCCCCGGCAGCCAGCAAGCAACTGCCGTGACATTGCGTCAGCGTTTGCCATTGACCGCATTGCAGGGATTATAAAATGGCGTATCAAAAGCCTGTCAATAACGCCCAAGACTGGTCAGCGCCACTGAAGCCGCGCGCGGGCGAAAGGGGATTTGCGCTTTATCTGTCGCTTGGCTTTGTCGCGCTGATGAGCCTTCTTGTATCGAGTGTCGGCGACCGGTTGAATGTTGCTGTTCTCAATGATGCGCGACGCCAAAGCGGGCTGACTTTGCTGCACGCGGCTGATACGGCCTTGCAACGCGGCTGGTTAACCCTGCAAAGCCTTGCGCCGGGGCCTATCACCCTGCCCGCCGACGCCGTGGACGCCAATGTCGATGCCGACAGAATATTGTGCCTCGACAGCCGCGTGGACACGCCGGCAGATTATATCGCCTCTTCGCGCATGGTCGAAGCCGATAAGGACACACGCTATTTTATCGGCGAAGAGAGCGGCGATTATATTATCTATGGCTGCGCTTTCGAAGACGGCAAGGCACGGCAAATGATGGCGGTCTGGTCATACAGCACACCAAATTTCACCTTTGAATGGTTGCGCCAATTTTGAACCGCATGCCGCTCGCCCTATTCAAGCGGCGCATAAAGGTTCATATTGCGCGTCATCCGCCGCCCGGCCTTGGTGACAAGTTGCAATTCGACCTGCCAGACAATGGGCGATACGCCGGCATTGATTGACAATTCGGCGGCATCGGCATCCAGCCCATTATCGGCAAACAGCGCGTCAAACTCGAAACTTTCCGCATCATTGTCAAAATCATAATCGGTCACAGAAGTCAGCCCGTCGCCGCGCCGATAGCGCAGCGCAATCTCACCCATCACACTGTCCGCCACCATCATCATGCGGCGCTGCGACCAGGCATTTTCAACCAGCGCCCGATTGGCGCTTATCAGCGACAGCGTGCCGACAATGCCCGCCGTGATAATGCCCAAAGCCACCATCACCTCGACAAGGGAAAACCCTGCCTGCTGCTGTTTAATTTCTGCCGGTTGTTGCGCCATAATATTGTGCCGAATTGACGGGCCGCTTACCGGTCTCCGGGGTTATCACTTCAGGGGCCAGGAAAATCACCATTTCCTGAGTGTTGAGCTGGTCGGAACTCGTCCCCAGCAAGGTTGACAAAAGCGGCACTTCGGTCATGCCGGGCAGGCTGTTGCGCGATTTGGAATTATCTTCCGTGTAAAGGCCGGCCAGCACAATCACATCGCCGGGCGCGGAAATAAATTCAGTATTTATCGTGCTTTGAATTTTGTCGGAATTGGCATCTGCCGAGACAAAGAAGTCATCATTGAACAGCACTTTCAACCGCACATGGTCATTTAACGGGTTGATGGTCGGCGTCACCTGCAATTTCAATTCGGCAGAGCGCGGCTCATAATTGACCGTCACCTCACCGGGGATGGTCTGCCCGCCCGGTGTAACCACCGGTGCCGATGTTGTTGTCACCGGCAAATAGCGCGTCTCGCTTTTGACAATTTCAGCCGCACAGCCATCCAATGCCAAAATGGTCGGGCTGGAGACTTTGCGGCCCAGCGAATTTTGCTCCATGAAATCAATCGTCCAAGCCAGGCCCAGCCGGAAATTATTGAGGGTAAAATTATTGGTGCTGGCGGCGCGATTGGCAAAATTCAAAGCTCCGCGCACACCAATCAAGCCCTGATTGCGCACTTCAACAATATCGGGATAGGCAGAGGTGATAGAGCCGGGCAAGGCGGCAATATCCGCATCTGTTTTCGAGGCAATGCGCAACGCATTTTGCAAACGCCCCTGTAATTGCCGCTGCCAGTTTTTCACCACATTGACCATAAACACTTCGACGAGAACCTGCTTGTCGGGCTGGTCAAGATTTTCAATCAGCGAATTGGCCAGTTCAACATCATGGCGAAAGCCGGTAACAATTACCGTATCGGCAACCGAGGTGATTTTCGGGCGGCGGAAATTGGAATTGCGAAACGCATTATCGGTCTGGCTGGCGGTGCTGTCGCCGCTGTTACCATTGTCACCACTATTGCCAGTGCCACCACTATTGCCACTGTTTGGCTGCGCCTGCGTTTCTGCAGCTTGCTGTTCGGCAGCGGCGGCTTCCGGCCCATTGGCGTTTTCCGCTTCTGCCCGGTTACCGGCCAGCAGCGGGTCACCGGCATCATCGGCAATATCGGTCAGCCCGTCAGCACTGGCCAATTGGCGCTGTTGGCGCGCTGCCTTGCGCTGTTGCTCGGCGCTTTCTGCATCCGATTCCGCTTTCAGCAATTCATCGGGATAAAGCTGGGTGAAGTAATTTTCCAGCTCTTCCTTAATGGCAGAGGTGCGGTCACCGCCCTCCCCGCCACAAGTATTGGCGCCTTCGCTGTTATAGACAGTGAATTTTTCTGTATAAATCGGCTCAGTGGTTTTCAAATTGGCATCTTGAATGACGCGGCCCCGCAAAATATCAACATCCGGCCCGGCCAAAAAGCGTTGCACCGGTGCCGGGCTCGGCGTCGCGGCAATTGCCGGTGCCGGCGCACCTGTCGCATCGACCGGTTGCGGCGCCAATTCGGCCAGCTCCACCTCGCGCTGCGCCTCAGCCCGGGCCGCCTGCTTTTCGGTTTTTTCATTTATCAAATCAGCCAGCGCATGCACTGTGTCATCAAGCAAAAACTTGGCGCTTTGCGTTTTCAATGCTTGTTGCTGGCGCTCGGCGCCATTATCCGCATCCAGCTTGTCAAGCTCGCGCTCATTGGCCAGCGCCGCCTCTTTGAAAGCAATAATGGCGGCCGAAACAAGCGGCGAATAATCTTCCTCCACCAGCGCATCATTGGTCAGCGACAAGGCGCGGCCTTCATCATTGGGGTTTTGGAAATAGGCGCGATAAATCTGGCGAATGGCCGCTTCATCATTTTCCAGCGCATTTATAGTGCGATAATTGGCGGCGCGCTGGTTATGAGCTTCGGCCAATTGCAGGGCGGAATCGACCCGGACGTTAAACTCCTCGCGCGTGTAAAAACGGGCAATGCCCATTTTACGGTCATAGGCCATGGCCAGCCCGTAATTGTCGATAAGAATATCGAAAATATCCAGCGCATCGGCCTTGCTGATTTCAAGCCGCACTTTTTGCGGCGCGGCTTCCACACCGGGCGAGAGATAAATCGGCATATCAATGCTGCGCGCCAGCGATTTCAGCGCCGTCGCCAAACGCAAGCCCGCCAGATTGACACTTAAATCACGTGAACCGACTTCCTTGGCCAAATCATCCATTCGGCCCAGCGAAATGCCGGTGCCAATATCGGCCCCGACAAACAAAAAGCTTTTGCGCAAATCGACAAACTCATCAGCACTGGCCAATTCATTGCGGCCAAACAGCGCCAGCGCGCCCATGCTTTGCCCCTCTGTCAGGCCCAATACAGTCTGCGGTTGGGTTTCATCATATTGCTGCGCCAATTGCGCCAAATTGGTTTGCAATAATTTTTCATTGGCGATTTTGAAACTTTGCAACAGCAAGCGCCGCGCTTTGGCATGGCGCATATCCATCTGGTCAAGCGCCAGTTTTTCAACATCATAATCGGCCTGTTTGGCGCGCAAATCGCGTTGGCGCGAGGCAATGCGCGCCTGCAAGCCCTGTAGCTGGCTGTCAATGCGTTTCACATCGGCGGCACTGGCGGGGGCCTTTGGCGCGGAAGGGCTGGCGGCGACCGGCTCGGCCACCGGCGTTTCAGCGACCATGCCACTGATTGAAGCGGCGACCACACCATCGACAATATCATCCAGCACCATGCCGCTTGGCACACGCACCTGCAATAATTCGCGCCTTTGCGGCAAGGGCTTCAAATCAATGGCATTGCTTCCAAGGCTCATTTCAGCCTGTTTGGCGCGGGTGGCGGCGCGGCGCTCGTCAAATTTGCCAAACGCGCCCTGCATGGATAAATCACGCCCCGGCCTGGCCCCGCAAGCAAAGCTCTCAAAGCACAGCACACAAACCAGCCCCATGCGGGTCAGACGTGCAATTTTGGAACCCTGTCCTGCCACACTCTACTCCGTGCCGGTCGCCCGGCCATTACTCTTACCCACCGCCGCGTCGCGGCGCATCTCAGCAGCTATTTCGGTCGCTGCAAATTACCTGTCGGTCGCACATGGGCAATTTTGCCAATCGCCTCGGTAATCACCTCGCGCGCAATATCGGCCATGTGCCGGTTAATCCATTCCTCAATCAGCGGCTTGGTCACATCGGCCACGGCGCGGCGAATCGTGTCGCGCGACCGGCTGGTGTCAAACACGCTGGAAAAGCGCAAAAACTCAGCCCGCAAGGCCAGAGTGGCTTCCTCCGATATTGCCAGGTCAAGCCCCTGCATATAGCTGGCGACATCCTTGTCGGACATTGACGCATCATGCGCCGCGTCGCGCTCGGTCAAATCCTTTTCAAGACTGGCTTCCGCTTCCTTCAGCAAATCGCGAATGGCGCGTTTGTAATCATCCTGTGTGCGCAGTGCCGACATTATACCACCTCATTTTCCGCCCATTTGCGAATCTCTTGGTCTGCATGATTATACAAGCGATTCAGTCACAATTAGTGCGAAATCGGTGGATTAGTGTCACAAGAGTGCCACTTATTGCTGTCCTCAATAAATGCCCGAAAAGACCGAAACATGGCCGAAACGGCGACAAATGCGCGCTCAGCCCGCAACGGATAAAAGCGCCCGCATTTGTGGCGCAAAAAGCAGCCATAAAAATGCCATTGGCACCAGAAAACAGCCAAAGGGCAGCATGGCACTGGCCGCGTCAGGGGCGTCTGCGTCAGCCTTGAAACGCGCCGACAACAGCATGAAAATGCCAAAAACAGCACCGCTGAAACTGGCGGCAAATAATATCGGCAACAGCGCGCCCGCCCCCAGCCAAGCGCCGAACATGGCCATCAGTTTGACATCACCAAAGCCCATACCGTCATGGCCGCGCCATGCCCGATACAGGGCATTTATGCCATATATCAGCAAAAATCCACCGGCAGCGCCGAGCGCCGCATCGGCCAATTCCGGCACACCCGGCGCGCCCAATGCGGCCAGCGCAAGCCCCAAAGCCAGCCCGCCCAAACTGGCCCAATCGGGAATGATAAACGCCTCCATATCGGTCAGAAAAATAACGCCCAGCAACAGCACAAATGGCACAAATGACAGCGCAGACATAATGTCAATCCGCGCAAAAACCGCCAGCAAGGCCGCCGCCATTGCCAATTCCACCAGCACATAGCGGCGCGGCAAATCGCGTTCCCCGCAAGCGCATTTGCCACCGCGACGCAAAAAGCCGTAAATCGGCATGTTTTCCGTCCAGCCAAGGCGACGTTGGCAGGCAAAACAGCTTGACGGGGCAGCAATCCAGTCGCGCCCATCCAGCGAGCGCAAGGCGGCAACATTGACAAAACTGCCCAAACACAGCCCGAAAACACCGACCAGAAAATAAAACGCCACGCCGTTAACGGCCAAATCCGCCATACTGCTTCCCGCTCCTCAACCCGGCCCAAATAAACATATTCACAAGTGACGCCTTGTTTGGCATAACAAAACACCACAGTATAGGTGTCGTAGCGTCTTTTGTAACCGGTAGCGGCGATTATTCAATGTCTGACAATCCAATTTACGAATATGTTGACCAGCTTCCGAAGGAATATCGCATTTCTGATTTTCACATGCGCGCCGGCAGCCCGCTGGCGATAAGGGTGAATGGCGATATTGTCGTCCTGCCCGATTGCCCGATTACCCATGAATTGCTCGACGATATTTTTCGCAATGAATTGGATGACGAAAATTACGAGAAATTCTGCGCCACCAAAGATATTGACTTTGCCATGACGGTCAAAGGCAACCGGTTTCGCGCCAATGGCTATCATACGCTGCGCGGCTGGGGGCTTATTTTACGAACAATTGTGACCGAAGTGCCGAATATTGACCAGCTTGGTCTGCCACAGGCGGTTCACAATATACTTGGTGAAAAAAAAGGGCTGGTTCTGGTAACCGGGCCGACCGGTTCGGGCAAATCAACCTCGCTGGCATCAATGATAAATAAAATCAATCGCGAGCGGGCTGAGCATATTATCACCATTGAGGATCCGGTCGAATTTGTGCACTCGGAAGTGAAAAGCATTATTTCGCAGCGCGAAGTGGGGCGTGATACGGTGAGTTTCGCCTCCGCCCTGAAAGGCGCTTTGCGCGAAGACCCGGATATTATCCTGCTCGGTGAAATGCGCGATTATGAAACTGTGTCGCTGGCGCTGACAGCAGCCGAAACCGGCCATCTTGTTTTCGGCACATTGCACACATCCGGCGCACCGGAAACCATTAACCGGATTATTGATGTGTTTCCCGCCGAAGAGCAAAGCCAAGCGCGCTCCATGGTCGCCTCATCTTTGCAAATGGTGATGACGCAGCAATTGATGAAACGCAAATCAGGCGGGCGCATTGGTGCGTTTGAAGTGATGGTCTGTGTGCCGGCCATTCGCAATCTGATACGCGAAGACAAGATACCCCAAATTGCCACCGTCATGCAGACCGGCGCGCAATATGGCATGATAACAATGGAAAAATATGTCGATGAGTTGGAAAAGCAGAATCTGATTATCGTCGAAGACGATTAAACAGCCTAATCATCAGCCATTGGGGTGGCGCGTATATCTGCGGCCAGCGCAGGCATGACGGGGTCGGCAAGGCGCGCCAGATTTTCAAGCCCGTCGCGGTCGCCAGTGATTTGATAAGCGCGCCGACCAACCTGCCAGACGCCGCTATTGCGATATATTGGCAAGACTTGTTCTTCAAAAAGCGGCAGCAACAAGTCGCGCAGCATTGCCGGTTGGTTTTCCTTGGCCGCTCTGTCCACCAGCATGATTAGCGTCAAGCCGGTCATGCGCGGGCCAAGCAGAATATGGTTCATGTCATCCATATAAAAACGCTCAGCCAGCACCAAGGGCAAGGGATGATGGACACTGCGCCAATAGGCCAATGTGCTTTGCCACAAAGTCAGGGTGAAAGAGGCCACCATTAAAAAGCCAGCGAGACTGGCGCTGGTGAGCAGCATATAGGCCGGCACAAACCGAGACCGCGCGCCGCGCTTATGTGGCCGCCGCAAGTCTGGCAAATCTGAAGCTGGCAAATCTGAAGACAGCAAGGCAGCAGCCAAACAAAAGGCAAAAAGCCAATAATGCGTGCCGGATGCCGTATAGGGATATTCTGTCAGGCAATGGGTCAATATCGGTGCCGGCAAAGCCAGCAGCAGCCAGCGATTTGACGCACGGCGAAGCAGGCTCACACCGAAAAACACCAATGGCCCCAAAACAAGCAGGCTGCCAACCAAGCCGGTCTCCGCCAGAAAATAGAAAATAATATTGTGCGGATTATCGACATTGCCAAGAAACCCGCCCCTATCCGTGTCCGCAAATTGCGGGAAATAATCATAATAGACGGATTGAAACGCACCGAGACCTTGGCCGAAAACCGGTGCGTCCCAAAAGGCGGCGAGGCTTATTTTCCACATGGTCAGCCGTGTGGCAAAAGAAGAGCTTGTTTCCGGCGTCCAATCGCGGGCGACGCCAAAATGCCCATCAAGCTGTCGCGGGATAAATTCCGGCATGCCCCAAGCCAATAACAGACAGGCAATAAAGACGGCAAAATGCACGCACATGGTGCGACTTGCTTCATTTCTGTCTTGCCAAAATTTTATCAGCACATGCAATGACAAAAAACCCAAACCGAGCGAAAAGCCGAGAAAGCCGGTTTTGGAGCGCATCAAAAATAGACTGACGCCGTAAATCAAGGCAAAAGCTGCCAATAATATGAGCGCCGGCCAATTTCGGCGTTTAACGCGCAGCATGGCAAAGCCCGTCAGCAAAACCAGCGTTGCATAATAAGAGCCAAACAAATTGGTCTGGGCAAAACCCGCCGCCGCTTTTGACGCCCATGCCGGAAACGGGTTCCAATCGCCCTGCAAATGAAAAAACTCCGGGCCGGTCAGTTCGACCAAATAATGCGGCAAGCTGCCGAGCAAAATGAGCAACAGAACAAAAATAAATTGCTGTGCGGTTAACGGCTTTTGCACCATGCCCAACAGCAAAAGCGCAAAGCCCGACAGCATGGCCACGGGCAGAAAGAGCGCCGGTTGCGGCAATCGGTTCAAAACCACCAGATTGATGAAAATAACGACCAGCCAACCCAAGACAGGCAATAACAGACCGGCCAGCCAGAGCCGGTCACCGCGCAGCCGACCGGACAGAGCCGGCCCGGCCCATAAAATCGGAATGGTCAGGGCAATGGCCGCCCATGCGGTAACATTGCGGACAGAATAAGTGCTCCCCAAATCGGGCAAAATAATGTGAAAGGCAATAATGAAGGTAAAAAAGGCACCAAGCGCCAAGGGCGTCACAAAAGCGTGCCGCCCGAAAAAGAAATGCCGCGCAAAGCGCGGCATTTCAGAAACGAAATTCGGTAATTTTACCAATTTGTAATCGTTGAATCTTTCTTGGTCAGCTTGCCGTCATTGTCGCCAACTTTGGAGCAGAACCATACTTCAATATGGGCAGCCCCTGCGCCACTGACTTGAACAATGACGTCACCATTAACAGCACCGGTCAGCAATGTTGTGCAATCAACAGTGCCATCATCGGCGTGAGCAGTTGTGTCGGCTACCGCTTTAATTGCACTTGTGCCTGAATTGGCTGTCGAATAGGGGTTTTTGAAACTTTCAAATGGGCCACCTGCATTGGCCATTTCATAAAAGCACCCGCCAGCAGTAACGGCAGAGGCAGCTGTCGTGGTAGACTGCAATCCGCCCGATTTGTCGGAGCACTCGCTCGGGTCAACGTCAATACCGGCAGCACGCACTGTTTTGGTATTGATGAGCCACTGATGAACGGCTTTCGCGTTGGCATCTGTGACTGATTTCTTGGTGCTATCAATATAACCTTGATAGCCAACCACACCTACGGCTGCCAGAACACCAATAATGGCCACAACAACCAGAAGTTCGATAAGGCTGAAGCCTTTTTCGCTATTTGCGCGAATGTTCATTGGAACTCTCCTCTTTATACACACGCGCCAAACAGCGCGGAACGCAACGTGAGCAGAAAAGCAAAGTTTTTGACCAATTGCAATTAAAATTATGACGTTTATTCACCTTTTCCAGTCAATGAACGAAAATATCCCTTTAGTTGTAAATATGTTGTTTTTTCGTGTTAAACTCGCACCAGCACAGGAGATATGAATGGCCTTCCAATTCAAGCGCGACCGCCAACAAAATCTGCAATTAACCCTTGCCGGTGATATTGACCTTGAAGTTACGCCGGACATTAAAGCGCAATTGACCAAACAATTGGATGATGCGCGCGGTCTGACCATAAATGCCGCCAATGTCAGCTATATGGACAGTTCCGGCGTGTCAGTGCTTATCATTGCCATGCAGACTTGCAAAAAGACGCGGCTCAATTTCACCATTGAAGCGGCCAGTGACGAGCTGATGCGGGTGTTAAGCCTTGCCAAGCTGGACAAGATTTTGCCAATTGCCAGCCAGACCGGCCCGGCGCAAGCCTTGGATATTGACGTGTTTTCAAATGTCAGTGAAAGCGAGGCCGAGCTGGCCAGCGAGATATCGCCTGCCGGTGGCGATGATGACGCGCTTATCGCTGCCTTGGCCGGCGGCGAAATGCAAATTGAAGATGATGCCGATATTGTTGCCGATATGGCAAACGCAAAAGCGGAATCTGAGGAACCGGCCGCTGCGCCGACCCCCGAAGCTGCGCCGCGACCGGAGCCGGAGCCGCAAGCCGAGCCGCAAGCCGAGCCGCAAGCCGAGCGGGCGCCACGGCCAATGCCGGAAAGCAACGCAAATAGCGGCCCTTCCAATGCTGCCCCGTCAAATGGTGGGGGCGGTGCCTCATCCGGCTTCAAGCCCGGCACATTTTCCTAGGCACTGCCCGCCATGTCTGTGGTCAATCCGCAACTCGACATTGTTTACCGCATGATGTCGGAATTTGTGTCCAGCGCCGATATTGCCAAAACAATCTATCAGGGACTGAGCTTTATCTGCGAGGAAGTCGGCGCGGAAGCGGCCAGTTTTTTCCATTTGAGCGAAGACCAGAAGACCCTGCGTTGCGAAGCCTGTATCGGCCCGACTGATATTACCGGCCTTGAAATTGCCGCCAATCAGGGCATTGTCGGTGCCGTCACGCAAAGCAATGAAATGCGTTTTGTGCGTGATGCGTCGAAAGATGCTGATTTTACCGGTGAGGTTGACGACAAAACCGGCTTTCGCACGCGCTCCATGATATGCGTGCCGGTTTCGGGCAAAGGCCGCCATTATGGGGCGCTGCAATTGATTAACAAAAATGGCGGTGACGGGTTTTTCTCCGATAATGATGCGGCGCTGGTATCGGTATTCGGCACATCGGCCGCCCTCGCCCTGACCAATTCGCAATTGGCGCTGCAAATGGTGGAAGCCAATGCGTTAAAACGCGATTTACAAATGGCCGCGCGGGTTCAGGAAAGCCTGTTTCCCGACCATACGGCGGAATATATTGCCGGTGTCAATATCCCCAAAAAGGGCGTGTCGGGCGATTTATTCGATTATGTCGAACGGCGCGGCAAAGTATTTTTCTGCATGGCCGATGTCTCCGGCAAGGGCACTGATGCCGCTTTGGTCATGGCGCAAACCCACAGCCTGTTTCGCGCCCTCAGCAAACAGGCCAATACGCCGGCCGAGCTGGCAGCCGCCATGAATGGCGAATTGGTCGAGACCGCCTCAAATGGCATGTTTGTGACCGCTATTATCGGCCTGTATGACCCGCAAAGCGGCGATATGCAATGTTGCAATGCTGGCCATGAGCCGGGGCTGTTATTATCAGCCAATGGCGAATACCGGTTTTTTGAAGCCAGCCTGCAACCGCTTGGCATTATGGATTTTGAGGCAGATGACATTGTGACGGACACGGCGTCGCTCACCGATGCGCGGTTTTTCTGCTATTCGGACGGGCTGACCGAAGCCGAATATGACGGCCGGATGATTGGTGCTGAGCGATTGGCGCGTATCCTCTCGACGCAAATGGATTTGCCGCTGGCCGCCCAAATTCGCAACAGCGTTGATGCGGTTCACGCCCGCGCCTCTCGTTTGCCGGATGATTTGACCCTGCTCGGCCTGGGTTGCCCGCCGCTTGCCCGGGCCACGCCGACGCCCGCTCCGGTTAAAACGACACAGCCGGATGCCGAGAATTATCCCGCCCCTGCCGATTTCGATTTTTCCATGCTTAATGAAATCAGCGAATTGCGGCGTATTCGCAGCCATTTGCGGGAAAGATTGACCGGCACCAAGGCGCAGGCGCGGCTGAATGATATTGTCACCGCCATTGATGAGGCCGCGCAAAATATCATCCGCCACGCTTTTCCCGATAATATGACCGGCACAATAAATATTTCGGTATGGCTGACCGAAGCGGCAACAAAAATCACCCTCACCGATACCGCGCCGCTGATTGATGTAAGCAACATCAAGCCGCGCGATTTGGATGATTTGCGCGAAGGCGGTCTCGGCACGCATTTCATCACCAGCCTGTCCGAAGCGGCGGAATGGAGCCATCGCGGCGGGCAGAACACGCTGGATTTGACCTTCGACCACCCGAAGGATTAGCCGGTCTTTATGTCGCGCAACAGATTGGCGAGCGTTTGGCGCGCTTCCGGCAATGGCTTGCCGCCGAATTCTATCTGGCACCAAAGCGCGGCAAACAGGCCAATGGCGCGGCTGCGAAGCGCCCCGCTTTGCTCTCCCGCCAGCGTCGCCTGCCAGCGCGCGGCAAAGGCCAGCCGACCTTCATCAGCGCGGCGTGTCAAACCGTCCCGACGGGCCAGCCTTGCATAGCGCATATCGAAACGGCGCATGGCATCGCGCCGCGCCAGGCTGCGCCATAAAATAATTGGCAGGGCAAAGCCAAAACTACCCAACAGCCAAAACAAACCAAATGACATGGCGCGCTCAAAAAACTGCCCTGATAAAAGTTCCTGACGCGCTTCTTCATCATAAAGCACAATGTCGGAATTGAGCCGCGTTACAAATGCATCTGTGCGCTGCATAAAACGCGCCCATTCGCCCTGCCAGCCCTCGGCTTGGCCGATATTTTGCGCCGTGCTGCGGCGGCTGAAAAATTGCTGCGCTTCCGGCACCATGCGGGTCGGGTCATAACGCTGCCAAAGGCCGGGTTCAATCTCCGCCTCAACCCAGGCATGGGCGTCTGATTTACGCACCAAATAATAATTGCCGAACGGGTTCCAACTACCGCCCTGATAGCCGACCACCACATTGGCCGGAATACCCGCCGCCCGCAAAGCCGTCGCCATAGCCATTGCATAATGGCTGCAATAGCCGGTCTTTGTTTCAAAAAAGAAACCATCCACCCGCACCGCATCGGGCAGGTCAAGCTGCTGCGGGCTGAGGGAATAGCGATAGCCCGTCTCGGCGAAATGCTGCAACAGGCGCTCGGCAAACGCGCTTGGCGATGCCACTTCGGCGCGCAATTGCCGCGCCCATGCCTGCAAGCGCGGCTGGCCGCTAACCGCAACCGAATTGGTCAAATCGGCAGTGAACGGATTGCCCAAATGCGACAAAAGCCGGATTTCGCGCGGCAGATTGGATTGGCCGACACCCGGCCTGACTTCGCCCCAAACATTGAGGGCAATATCGGGCGAATCCACCGCGATTGGCGCGCCAAGCACGGGCTGTTCTTTCGGCACGGCTTCCACCGCCCGAACCCCATATCTGACCAGCCTGCGTGCCGGGTCGGTCGGCTTTTCCGGCGTCAGCGATTTTGAAAATCCGCGCGGCCCCAGCCGATTGGTTGGCGGTGTCTCTCTTTGCCATTGCGCGCCTTGCATGCGCGACAAAAGATAAACCCGCCAATATAACTCATCCGGCGGCAGGGCTTCGGGCAAAAAGGCGCGAAAGGCTTCGGCATCATCGGCAATCACTTCGGCAAATTTGCCTAATTCCAGCCGGTCGCCAACGCCGGTGCGCGCCGTCGGGTCAACCAGCCCCGGCAATACAGCCGGATTGACGCGCGGCAACAGCACAAAAGCGACAACGGCAAAAAACAATGCCCCGCTTAACGCAGTGACAATTGGCAATAGCCGGATACGCAGACCCGACAATGGCATGCGGTTAATCCGCAAAGTCATAATGCCGGTATAAAGAATGACGCTGACCAGCAGCATCAAAAAGATGAAAATACCATTGGACAGCACCATCACGCATAAAGCGGAAAATATCACCCCGACCAGATTAAACGCGCCGGGCCGACCATCCGCCTGCACTTGGTCGGCGGCAGAGAAAATCAGCACGGCAAGCATGAAAAACGGTGCCGCCGGTGGTCGCGCCAGTGATGCAATGGCGACCAGCAAAACCGGTGTCAGCAGCAACAGCAAGACCAGCCTCGGCCAGCGACGCGGCATAAAGCTCGGCAACCACATCAGCGTCCATAAAATAAAGGCCAGAGGATGGGTCAGCAGGGCAAGGCTGAGCGCAATCGGCGCGGCGGCCAGATAGAGCATAAGGCCGGTAATCACCGCCTCTTGCCGCCACCAAGCGCGGCGCAATATGTCAGGCCCGCGCGAGGACATGATAGGCTCGCAATCGCGACGTCTTGTCAGCGATAAAATAATCCGCGCCGTCAAGCGTCATCAGCGCCGCCAGACCGGCATTTTCAGCGACTTGCAAACCGCCGCATAAAAATTGCAGGGCGGCTTCGCGCGCGCCCTTATCTTGCTGCAAAAGCAAAGTGCTCGCGCGATCGGCCTGTTGCTCGCGCACCATGGTCTCGCGTGTGGCGGCAAAGCGTTTCCAGTCAATTTTTGAGGGCGCATCACCGGGCTGGTAATCGCGCAAATCGCCGGGTTCCTCAATCCGGTCGGCGCGCCGGTCAGGCCCATCTTCGCCAAAACCGGCATTTATCGCTTGGCGCGGATAATGGATGAGCGGGCGCGAAGACGGGTGCGGGGCGACAATTAGCGAGTCGGGCGGGGTCAGCCACAGCCAAGCGCGGGCAATGCCAAAGGGAAAGCCGGTTTGCAATTTGATTTGCGGTATTTTATGCACCCCGCGCGCCAGACGCCCGACCGGCAGGCGCACAGTTTCGATATTTTGCGACAGCTCTATCTGCATTTGCGCCCGGTCATTTTGCACAATCAGATTAAAAACGGGCTGGTCTTTTTTGAACACCAGCCGGATGAAATGATTATCGCCCTCAAAATAAACCGGCTCGGCCTGTACTTGCACAGTGATGCCTTGCAAATTGCGCACGCTGGCAATCAGCGACAGCATGAAAACCAGAAACAGAAAAATCACCGCCAGCAGGATGAAATTATTCTGCACTTTATAGCCCATGGCAAAACTGGCCAGCACCAGAAAACCCGCATAGACACCAAACCGATTGGGCAGAATGGCAATATGGTTCTGGCGAATGGTGAAAACCCCGTCCCGCCAACGTCGCCGCATGGCAATGCGGCGGCTGATATAGTCAAACAGCATAAGCGGATGGCGCGCTTTGCCGGATGTGGTAACGCCCTTATCTGTTTCCGCGCGTCCCGCGCGCTCGTTTATTTCCGCGCGTCCCGCACTCATGGCACAGCCACGGCGGACAGCACATCTTCAAGCATGGCCGCCGCATCGCCGGTCGCGGTTCCGGCGCGGTGCTGCAAGGCGGGCACAAAAATCGCCTGCACATCTTCCGGCACAACATGGTCGCGCCCTTCAATCATCGCATGGGCCTGCGCCAGACCTTTGGTCTGTATCAGCGCCCGTACCGACAAAACAGGCAGACCGCCGCGCCGCAATTGCCCGGCCAATTCCTGCAAATAGGCAATCATCGGGTCGGAAAAAGTGACGTCAGGACACGCCGCCCGCAAGCCTTTGAACCCATCCGCATCAAGCACGGGCGCATCAAAGGCGAACATATCTGCGCCGACGCGCGCATCGCGCAAAATATCGGCCTCGGCGGCGGGCGAAGGCAGGCCAAGGCTGAACGATACAGCGAAGCGGTCAAGCTGCGATTCCGGCAGCGGCGACACGCCGATTTGTTCGGTCGGGTTTTGCGTGGCAATCACAATAAACGGGTCGGGCAAGTCATAGCCAACACCGTCAATTGTCACCTGCCCTTCGGCCATGGCTTCGAGCAGGGCAGACTGGCTTTTGCTCGGCGCACGGTTCAGCTCATCAGCCAGCAAAAGCGGGGTGAAAACCGGCCCCTGCCGAAAAGTGAAATCGCCGCGCTCCGGGTCGAATATATTGACGCCGACAATATCTGACGGCGTTGTGTCATTGGTGCATTGCAGGCGTTTCCAATCAAGTTGCAAATGATGGCCAAGCGCCCGCGCCAGGCTGGTTTTGCCCATGCCCGGCGTGTCTTCAATCAGCACATGCCCGCCCGATAACATGGCCGCCAGCGCCAGCCTGATTTGGGCGGGCTTGTCGCGCACCGTTTCTTGCACCGCGGCAACAATGCGCGACAGCTTGGCAAAATCTTCGGATATTTCAACAGGCGCGGGAGAATTCATCAGCCAAACCTTTTTTCTAAACACATTCCGGCACGTTGCGGAAAAACAAAAATTATAATCAAACTTGCTTTTTACAAGCCCCTAATTCAATTTATCTTAATGGATGAAAATAATTTTCAAAACCCAATGCGGCAAACGCCGATTGTTCATTGCGCCCATTGTCGCTATTGGGACGCGCATATGATAGCGCGCCCAACCCGCACGCCCGATGGTCTGTGCCGCCGCCACGCGCCGCAACCCTTTACCATTGATGAAGACCGCGATGATGGCACGAGCTGGCCACGCACTTTTGAAGATGATTGGTGCGGCGAGGGCGAACCGCGCGAAACAATCGATTAGACGCGCCCTAACCGCCGGCCAAATCACCGGCGGAGAATATCGGCAAATACAGCGCCACCACCATCACACCAATCATACCGCCGACAAACACAATCATAATGGGCTCGATAACCGTTGAAAGCCCTTCGACCAGCGCATCAAATTGTTCTTCATAATAGCTGGCAATGGAATTGAGCATTTCTTCCATATTACCGGTGCGCTCACCAACGGCGATAAGCTGTGACAATTCAATCGGGAAAATTTTCTCCCGCGAAAACAAAACCGATAATTCCACACCGGTCATGACATCTGACTTCACCCGCCCGAATGCATTGATGAAATGGGTGTTGGTGGTAACGGTCGAGGCGACATTCAAAGTGTCAATCACGCTGACACCGGCGGCAAACAAATTGGCCATGAGCAGCGAGCCACGCGCCACAGTGGACATAACAATAATCGCCCCAAATAGCGGCAAGCGCAGCATCAGAAAGTGAATCGCCGAGCGATAATAATAGACATATTTCATCAGCGAGCGATTGATGAACACAATGCCAAGCACTGTGCCGACAACACTGAGCAGGTTTTTGCCGTCAAGAATCCACTCACTGGCCACCACAATCATTTGTGTCGGGCCGGGCAGTTCAATACCCATACCGGCATACATTTCCTGAAAGGTTGGCACCACATTGGTCAGCATGAAATAGGTTATGCCCAATGTCACAACCAGCAGCGTCACCGGATAGAACATGGCGGATTTGATGCCGGCCTGAATTTTCGCCTGCTTTTCAAGAATCTCGACCAGCTTGTCGATGAATTTATCAAGCGCGCCGGAAATCTCACCGGCCTCGACCATATTGAGATAGACATTGTCAAAATGGCGCGGATGGCGTTTGAACGCCTCGGACAGCGATTTACCGTCATTCAAATCACCAATCATCTCATTGGCGACGCGCTTCATATTGGCGTTTTTGGTCTGGTTGGCGACCATAATCAACCCGTCCAAAATAGGCAGGCCGGCGCGTATCATCGTCGCCGTCTTTTTGGTGAACATCAAGATTTCCTTGGACGGGATGGAGCCAAACGGGCCCCAAGTAATCTGAATATCCAGCGCACTTTTCTGCTTGGCCTTTATTTCCTTGATGGATTTGACCCGAATCCGCTTCTGGCGCAGCGTGGCGCGCGCTTTGGCAAGGCTTGTCGCCTCCACTTTTCCCTTGGTTTTCTTGCCGCCTTGCAGGCCGACATAAGCATATTGACTCATGACCCCACCCTAGCTGACCACCAGAACCCGCGTGAATTCTTCAAGGCTCAAAACGCCGTTGCGAATATAATCGCGGCCCACTTCCTGCATGGTCATAAATCCATCCTTGCGCGCCGCGTCGAGAATATCGGGCGCTTGCGCCTCGCGCAAAATCTGCTCTTCGACTTCCGGCGTCACCCGCAAGACTTCATAAATGCCCTGCCGCCCCTTATAGCCGCTGCCCTCACATGTCGCGCATCCGCCGCCGCGCATGGGTTGGAAACTGCCAATTTCTTCTGCCGTAAAACCGATATATTCCATCGATGACTCAGTGGCGGTGGTGTCCGGCACCAGACAATCCGGGCAGTTTTTGCGCGCCAGCCGTTGCGCCACCACCAGCGACAGGGCGGCTGAAATCATAAAGGCCGGCACGCCCATATTGGACAGGCGGGTGATTGTGGCAATCGAGTCATTTGTGTGCAATGTGGACAATAGCAAATGGCCGGTCAGCGCCGCCTTGACGGCAATTTCCACCGTCTCTTGGTCGCGTATCTCACCAACCAGAATAACTTCCGGGTCTTGGCGCAAAAATGCCCGCAAAATCGCCGAAAAGGACAGGCCGATTTTTTCATTGGCCTGGGTCTGGCCCAATCCTTCGAGATAATATTCGACCGGGTCTTCGGCGGTCATAATATTGGTGCCGGGGTCATTGATATATTGCAGCGCCCCATAAAGCGTTGTGGTTTTGCCCGAACCGGTCGGGCCGGTTACCAACACCATGCCTTGCGGCGCGGTAATCGCCTCTTTCAGCTTGCGCAAATCATCATCCTTAAAGCCGATTTTATCAATCGACAATGACGGGTCGCCTTTCAGCAGGCGGATACAAATGCGTTCGCCATTTTTACCGGGCAGAACATTAAACCGTGTATCGACATCTTCGCCCTCATTGGTGCGAAAGGTAATCGCGCCATCTTGCGGCAGACGTTTTTCGGAAATATCGCAATCGGCCAGAATTTTCATACGGGTGACGACGGCCAGATAATTATGGAACAGATATTCATTGAACTGCTCCATATTCTGAAGCACGCCATTAATCCGCATTCTGATGCGCGCCGCTTCCCGATAGGGTTCGATATGAATGTCACTGCAATCAACATCAATGGAGGTTTGCAGCAAATCATCGACGAATTTGACCACAAGGCTGGGGTCGTCAATATCATAGGCGGAGCGTTTTTTAACAGGCCGCGCCGGTGCCTTGGCGACTTGCTCCGCTTCCTTTTCTTCCGGCTTGCCGACCACTGCTTCCTTGATTTCCGGCACTTCCATACAGGCGGTGAAATCGCTCGGCTTTATCAGGAAAAACTCGACATTATGATTGCTCAGTGCCTTGATTTGATTGGCCAATGTCGCCTTGGTCGGGTCGACTGTGCCAATCCGCAAAAATCGCCCGTCACGGGCAAAGGGCATGAGATGTTCATCTTCAATCATTTTTTTCGGGATAAGGCCGATAATTTCCGGTGATAATTCTGCCGGATTCAAATTTTTACGACGCAGCGCATAGGCGCGTGACAAAATGGTGATGACCAAATCTTCATCCACCTTGTCTTTCATCAAATAGGCCAAGGCGCGCGCCGAGCGCGCTTCGGATTGTGCCATTGCCTCTTTTACCGCATCCGGCGCAACCTGACCGCTGGCCTGCAAAATACGCAATACGCGGTCTGCAACATCTTTTGAATACTCAACCATACGCCGCCAGTCTATGTTGCCAAATGCCCCTAATCAATGCTTGTTCCCAACACTTTGTTCAGCGCATCGGTGGAGCCGGCGCGCCTTTTGCCCTCGCCCTCTTGCAGCCTTTTGACAACACCGCTATTGCCTTCAACGGCCTCACCGTCTCCGCCGCCATCACCGGCCGCCGCCGCACCGGCCGCCGCCGCCGCTTGATTGAGTGCCGCTTGGCGCGCCTCTGCCTCGCGCTTGGCTTTTTCAATCGGGTCAATTTCCGGGATTTTATTGAGCGGCAAAGTCAGCAAATAACCATTGGCGTCAGTGATGAAAATCCTGTCCGGCGTGATTTTGGCGATTGTGCCTTCATTATTGCCCAGCACTTTGCCTTCGGTGAGGAAATATTCCAGCTTGGTCAGCTTCTCAACATCAGTGCGCCCGGTTTCGAGCACATCATCGCCGTCATAATAGACATAAGGGCTGACCGAAATAATCGCCTGGCTGTCAAAATTGCGCTCGCGCTCCGGCCCCGGCACGCGATTGACCACAAGACAGGGCAATTCATCGCGTCGGAACAAGGCGCAATAGGCTTCGCCATGCGCCGGGCTGCGCAACGGGCCAATATCCATATTGTAGAAAAAGCCGCGCTGATTGGCGGTTTTTTCGCGACGCAAGGTAATGTCGGAATCCATAAAGGCATAATATTTCAAATAAAATTCGCGCGCGCCGCGCTTGGCTTCGCGCTCACTTTTATATTGCGCAAGGCGCGCATAGGGCAGCCGGGCGCGGGTTTCGCGGGCCAAATCAACCGGCGCAGGTTCCGGCACGGCACGCGCCGCCATTTTCGGTGTGATGGTTTTTTCGCGTATCAGAAAACGCCGCCCCAATGTCAGCATATTATCGGCACCGACCCGATTGCGCTCTCGCAAAAAGGCGGCGCGGGTCTTATAGCGTGCCGCCAGCTTGTTCAGCGTATCCCCGCGCTGGACAATATGAATAAGCGGCCCATTATCGCGCGGCGAAACATAAAGCCGGTTTTTATCCTTTAATTGCGCCGCACGCGACACACCATTTATCTGCAACAAATCGATAAGCTGCATGTTGAATTCGGCGGCAATATCGGCCAAGCCCTGCGCGCTCCCCGGCATATAGACATAGCGGCGCTCACTGCCCGACCAGAAGAAAATACCAACCGATTTGTCGCGTATGGCGTCATTGATAACATGCACAGCCGGTTCGCGGTCAGGGCGCGACAGCACCAGCCCGTCCAGCCTGTATTTGCGGGCCGCAAAAGCGGTGAAAAAATCCGGGTCAGAAAGCGGTGCCGGGATAATAATTTCCCCGTCTTCGGTCACTTCGGCCGCCGCATCTTCTTCCTCGCCTTCAGCCTTTTTTCTTTCCAGCTCAAGCGCGCGACGGGCCAATTCTTCGGCCTCGCGTTGCAGGCGCAATTTTTCATCAAGCCGCACCAGCCCGCGCACAAACGGGTCTTGCGGGTCGCTGGCGGCCAAATCCGGCACCGCTTTGGCACCGCCCTCTTGTGCCACAGATGGCAGGGCCAGCCCCCAAACAGCCAAGGCCAGAAAAGCAAAAAATCCGTATCGCGCCAAGCTAGCCCTGCTCATCTTGTCCCTGCCCGCGCGACGGCACCAGCAATTTCGAGGTGATTTTCAACTCCACCTCGCCCGGCACCGCTTCCAGCTTTTCCTGCAAGACCGTCACCAGCCCGCTTTCCTCGATAAACACCCGCCTAATCTCATGATAGACATCATAGCGGCCGCGTAATTCCAATTCGACAATATTGGCTTCAGCCTGCATGTCACCGAAAGCGACGCGGCGTTTTTCATCTACCGCCACATTATAGCTGCGCAAATCAATGTCATATCTTTGCAGCGCATCAATATAGGCGGCGACCAGCGGCTCAAAATCATCAGTCCCCGATAATGTCGCAAACAATGTCTTGGCGGTTTTCTGCTCGCGTATCACTTGATTGGCAATGCGCGAAGCGATTTTCTGGCTTTCCTGCGCTTCCGCCTCAAATTTGCGCAATTCGGTCAGCTTGCGATTATTGTCGGAAATTTGCGGCTGGATGACCGCAAGATTGACCAAGGGAGGCACGGCGGCCACCAATAATAAAATAACACTGCGGATAATGGTGAAGGGCAGCAAGGAGCGACCCGATTGGGCATTATAGGCTGCACTGGCATCCTTAAATCCTATCAGCGACCGCACGCCTTTGGCCTTGCCTTTGAAACGCGAAAACAGCCCGCCCTTTTTGCCGGTTTGTGCATTTTCGTCTTCGTCGAAATCGTCAAAATCATCGTCCAGCAGGTCAAACCCGTCATCATCATCATTATTGCTATTGGCCGTCCAGCCACCCAATGCACTGTCGGCAAGGTGCAACTCGGCTGCATGCTCGGCATCAGCATCAGCCATTTCATCAGCCATTTCATCAGTGATGTCATTTGGCAAATCATCGTCAGACAGCGCGCCGCTTGTCGCCTGATAGCTTTCAGGGCGCGCATCAACCGGCCCATCGGCACGCGCCTTGCGCCATTGCTGCGCTGCCTTGACTGCCATTGCTTCGTCAATTGCTGCATCGCGGGGCGCGGTGGCTTCATCATCAAGATGCTCAAGCAGGGAAATAAATTGTCCGGCACGCGGGTCATTAATTGGCTCAGCGGGCCAATCAGAGGGCAAATCAGAGGGCAAGTCAGCGCGTGCGTCGTCGCCCATGGGCGGCGACAGCGCGCCGACAGGCTCGACCGGCGCCGTGTCAGCCTTGGTTTCGGTTTCGGTTTCGGGCGCGTCATTATTCAATTCGGCAAACAGCGCGCGCGCCTCATCGGACAGGCCTGACAGGCGGCTGTCAACAGAGCCGATTTCACTTTCATGGGTCAGGGTTTCGCTCATTTCGCCCTCACCAATTCGGTTTCAATGGAAAATGCCCAATATGGGTCTTCGCGTTTCGATGTGACTTGCGGCTCGCGGCGGGTGAATTTCATGGTTTTGAAATTCTGTTTAATCGCATTTATGTCATCATTGCTCATGGCAAGACCGGAAAGCGACAGCTTGCCATCCTCGTCCAATTCCATTTTCTGCAATTCCGCTGTGGCCGGAATAATTGCCGGAAGCTGGCTCATAAACTCGGCATAGCCCTGCCGCCGCGACATTTTCCGCAAATTAATATTAACCTGGGTGACCTCGGTGAGCTTTTTCTCATTGGTCGCCTTGAGCAGTTTTTGCGTCTGTGCATAGGCTTTTGCCGTATCGTATTGGCGCGCCGCTTCGCGGGTTTGCAAATAGGCCGGCACGGTATTAATGCCCAGCAAAGTGCCCGACAGCACCAAAACAGCAATAATCGCCACGGATAAAATGCGGTTAACAGCGGCAAGCTGACGATTGCGCTTAATGGTCACGGCGGTCGGCAGAAAATTCATTGAAATAAGCCGCCTGTGACCGGCATTTTCGGCCCGTCCTTCTATGTCCAGCCCTTGTGTGGCCAAGCCTATGGCCGAGGTAAAGACGGAATTATTGCGGAAATAATCGACATATTTGGCATGCTCATTGGGGATTTCGACATCCGCCATCGCGTCATAGGGAAAGATGCGTATCGGGTCGAGCCGGTCGGACAAAAGCGATACCATATTGTCGAGCAGCTTATATTCCGACACTAAAAACAGCTTGTCAGGCTCTTGAAACTCCTGCTCCTCGGCAATGAAAGCAACCGCTTGACGGATTTGCTCCGACACGCGAATGGCCACTTCTTCCCAAAACTCGCCATCCACCGTGTCGAGTTCTTCCAATTCTTCGAGCAAGGCTTCGTCAAAATCTGAGATTTTCACCTTTTGCATGGCCAACCGGCCCCGCGCCGAGCAGATAATAAAATTATTGCCCGGACAAATATGCAAAATTGAAAATGGCTTGAACAAATCATCCGCATCAAGGCGGGCATAAATGCCGTTAATCATGGAAAATAATTCATTTTCCACAAACACCGGCAACAGATTGGCATCGAGCAACAGGCCGCGATAACGGTCAATATCAGCCTCGGCAATGGAGGAAAACAGCACCAGTGAGCGGTCTTCATTTTCATTGCTGTAAAGCACCTGATAGCGCACGATGCGGCCATCGAGATTGGTCAGCTCCGGGTCAAACTCTTCCCAAAACTCCGGCTCTTCTGCTTCCGCCGCCAAATCTTCATCAGGAAAATAAGGCAAAGTCAGCAAGCGCGTGTCGAAATAAGAGGCGGGAATTGATATTCCGGCATCAACACCGTCAACCGAGGCTTCTGTGGCCGCTGCGCCAATCTGGTCAACCAGATAGGGAAAATTATCGCGCACCGGCGCGCGCCCGACCGGTGCCTCAAGCGACCAACTCACCAATCGTTCAAGCTTCCATTCATCAAGGGCGGAATGCAATTGCAGCACGGAAACCGCATCCGGGTGCATTTTGACCGCGATTATCCGGTCTTGCACACGGGTCAAGGGCCCGGCAATCTGGACGGCACTGGCGAGTATGGCATCTGCTCTGCTCATAAACCCCTAAACGCACCCCTTTAACAAATAACACCACACATATGGCGCAATACACAACGCAATACACCAATGGCCGGACGCTGCAACGAATCGCAGGCCGGCTACCAAAACTACCATAATTCGGCGCACAAAATTACAACAATAAGCGGGGAAATCATGCGCTTGCGCGCAAGCCTGCTTGTGCCTTATATTGGCGGTCAATTGGGGGAAAACACAAGGGAGACAATAATGGGTAAATTGGAAGTGCGTCCGGTATCGGGCGGCGTCGGTGTTGAAATCGCCAATGTGGATTTGGCCGGTGATTTGAGCAATTCGGATTTCGCCGCCATTCGTGATGCGTTTATCGAACATGGGCTGATTTTTTTCCGCGAGCAAAATATGACGCCTGACGAGCATATCGCCTTTGCCGAACGTTGGGGTGAGATTAACATTAACCGGTTTTTCCCGCGCGTTGACGGCTATGAGCAAATCGCCGCCGTGGTGAAGGAAAAAGACCAGCTCGGCAATATTGGCGGCGGTTGGCACACGGATCACAGCTATGACCATATCCCGGCCATGGGGTCAATTTTGCTGGCCCGCGAGACCCCGCCAATTGGCGGCGACACGCTGTTTGCCTGCATGTATAAAGCCTATGACAGCCTGTCCGAGGGGTTGAAAAAGACGCTTGAAGGCATGAAGGCGGTTCATTCCTCGCGCCATATTTTCGGCGACCAGTCAGAATATCGCGAAGCCATGAAAGACCGGCTGTCCAATCCGGAACAGGCCACGCAAGATGCTGTGCATCCGGTGATTATCACCCATCCCGAAAGCGGTAAAAAAGCACTTTATGTCAACCCCGCTTTCACCCTGCATTTTGAGGGATGGACAGCGGCGGAAAGCAAGCCCTTGCTCGATTATCTGTATCAGCACGCATCGCTGATGGAGCACACAACGCGGTTTAACTGGGCGCCCGGCTCAATTGCTTTTTGGGATAATCGCTGCACCTGGCATTATGCGCTGAATGATTATCACGGCGAACGACGCGAAATGCACCGCATCACGATTGAAGGCTCGGCGCTGAATTAAACCGCCGGTTAATCGGTGAGCAATTCTTCGGCTTCGAGCATATGGTCTTTGCCGAAGAATATCTCATCGCCGACAAAAAATGTCGGAATGCCGAAACATCCGCGCGCGACCACCGCTTCTGTATTGCTGACCAATTGCTGCTTGACCGCCGCGTCATTGATTTGCGCGGCCAGCTTGTCAGCGTCAAAACCGGCATCCGCCCATGCTTTGGACAGCACCTCAGCATCGTCCATTTTCAGCCCTTGCTCCCACATGCAAGGCAGCATGGCAGCGATATAATCGGCCAGATAGCCATCCATGTCAGCGGCCACCGCGCCGCGCATTAATTGCAGCGTATTTATCGGAAAATGCGGGTTCATCATGAAATTGGTGATATTGTGCCGCTTTTGAAAGCGCGCCATTTCAATGCCCATATAAGCCATTTTATTGGGTATGCCGCCAAAGGCGACCATTGGCGGATTATTGTTTGTGGCTTTGAAAATACCGCCAAGCAAGCATGGCAAAAAGCGGATTTCAGCGCCGGTGCGCTCCACAATGCCCGGCACAAGCTGATAGCTCAAATAGGCATTGGGGCTGCCGAAATCAAAAACAAATTCGAGTGTCTTGGTCATTATGCCCTCCCCCGGCATATCCATCACAGGCGCAAAGGCTAGCGGGTCGGGCGGCGCATTGCAATGGGCTGGAATCTTCAGCCGCCCGAACAAAGCCTGTGATGTTTTATTTTGATTTGGCGACAGGCTGGGTCAGCGCATAGCCGGTGCCGCGCACTGTGCGGATAATATCGGGCCGCGACGGGCCACCATCGCCGGCCTTGTTCAAAGCGCGGCGCAGCCGGCTCATATGCACATCCACTGTGCGCTCCTCGACATAAACACCATGGCCCCAAACCATATCAAGCAATTGCGTTCGGCTGAACACGCGCTCCGGCCGTTCAATCAGCACGCTGAGCAATTGAAACTCTTTGGCGCCCAAATGTATCGCATCGCCATCGCGCTCTACCCGCATGGTTTCGGGATTGAGCGACAGGCCGTGAAACTCAAGAACATCCTGCATTAAAGAAGGCCGCGCACGGCGCAACAGCGCGCGCACACGCGCCACTAATTCGCGCGGCGAAAACGGCTTGGTGATGTAATCATCGGCGCCACTGTCAAGGCCAAGCGACAAATCGCCTTCCTCGCCGCGGGCGCTGACCATTAAAATCGGCAAAAGCCGCGTATCGGCGCGGGCGCGCAATTCACGACAAACATCAATGCCGGAGGCTTCCGGCATCATCCAATCCAGCACGATTAAATCAGGCTCATGCTCTTCGGTCATCCAAATCGCATCGCGGCCATTATCGGCCTGCAAAATCTGGAAGCCGGCTTTTTCAAGATTATAACGCAGCAATTCGATTTGGGCCGGTTCATCATCTACCAGAAGAATTTTCGCACTCATCCAATTACCTCCCGCCGAGGACTAACCGCGGCACAACCCTCTCAACCCAGCGCGCTCATACTTGATTTATCGGCTTTGGGGCGTTCATCACTTGGCAATGCGCCGTGTTGCAGAAAATAAATCTGCTCGGCAATGCCGGTCGCATAATCGCCAATGCGTTCAATGTTTTTGGCGATAAACAACATATGCGATGAAGCCGACACTTGCGCCGGATTGTCGGAAATGCCCGACATGATTTCAAAAAACAGGCTGGTGTGAAGCTGGTCAACTTCCATATCCCTGTCCCACACTTCCATCGCCATAATCGCATCAGCAGACGCATAGGCATCCAGCACGCGATTGAGCATTTGTTGGACGATACCGGCCATGCGCGCCAAGCTGATATTGTCGCTTTTATGCTGCTCATGTTCGATAATAACGAGGCTGCGCTTGGCCATGTTTTTGGCATAATCGCCGACGCGCTCCAAAATGGAAGCGATTTTCAACGCCACAATCACGCGACGCAAATCGCGTGCTTTTGGGGCGGTTTGTGAAATCAACGCCACCGCTTTTTCATTTATGTCAAATTCAAGCGCATCAAGGTGGCGGTCATTATCAATAATAAGTTGAATGTCACTGCTGTCGCGCCGCTCCAATGCCTCGACCGAGCGGGCAAATTGAGCCTCAGCAAGCCCCCCCAATCGCGCAATCATCAGATTAAGGTTCCGCAAATTCTGCTCGAATTCGGTCTTTTTCTCAGCGTTCATTTTCAATGCCCTGTGCCATTCTTGCAAGGAACTCCCCATATTTTGGGAAAATGCTCCGGCTGACTGACACGATTATGACAGTTTTATTACAATTTTGTGAAGCCGTGCCGCTGGTGACCACACAGTCGGTTTATGGCTGTTCAGAAGCAATTTCAGCCGCGTCATGCAGCGGCAAAGTCACCGCCACGCTGGTAACGCCGTCCTGGCTGGCAATCCGCAAGCGACCTCGATGGCGATTGACAATATGTTTGACAATGGCCAATCCCAGACCAGTGCCGCCCATTTTACGCGACCGCCCCTTGTCAACACGGTAAAACCGCTCTGTCAGCCGCGAAATATGCTGCTCGTCAATCGTGTCACCGAAATTGATAACTTCCACCCGCACCAAATCATTGCGGCTTTGCTGGCCGATACCGCGCCCGGGGCCAAGGCGCAACTGCACCGGCGTTGCCGAATTGCCGTATTTGAGCGCGTTTTCCAGAAGATTGTGGAACACTTCGGAAAGTTCATCCGGGTCAGCCAGCACGGCAAGTGGCTGACTGTCAATCGCCGCATCAAGGATAATCTCTATCCGCCGGTCATCATCGCGGGCGCGCGTGTCAAATGCCGATACGGCATTTTCGATAATCGGCAGCAAACTCACCACATCGCGCGGCGGCCTGTGTTCTTCCGCCTCTACCCGCGACAGCGACAATAAACCGTCAATCAAACGCTGCATGCGTTGGGCTTCAGAATGCATAATGCCGAGAAACTTTTCGCGGGCGCGCCGGTCATCAGCCGCCGTTGTTTGCAATGTCTCAACAAAGCCGCTTAAAGCAGTCAGCGGCGAGCGCAATTCATGGCTGACATTGGCAACAAATTCGGACTGGATACGCTCAATGCTGCGCTGTGCGGTGACATCAAAAAACAAAATCAGCGTGTGCCCTTCAAAAAATGGCGCAAAGCGAATTTTGAAATCGCGCCGAATATGGTCATGGCGGGTATAGTTCATATCGGTCACCATATCGCCGCTTTGCGCCTGTCCCAGCGCATCAAAAAACTCCGGATGGCGCAAAAAATTATCAAGCGGTTGGGCCACAATATGTTCGCCCAATAAATCTATCGCTCTGCCATTGGCACGGACGACAAGGCGCTCATGGTCAACAAGCACAGCGGCCTCATCAAACAGGCGGCTGAAAATCTCAAACGGTTCCAATCTGTTACCCTTTCATTGGAGATTGATACACTCAATTTGTCATATTCGCGCCATATGGCAAATCTGTGACAGGGCAAAATCTCGTCAATCGGCAAGAGGCTGCCATTCAGCACCGCTTCAATTCGTCACCTTGCGCATTAACAGCGCGCTTGCAAACATAGACGAACAAACAATAATAGAGATTGTCGCAAGTTAATTTGTTGTTGATATGTTGAGTGACACAGTATCTTCATGCGACCGGTATTCGGGCTTTGCCGAAAATGACAGGCAAAGGCACACATTCTCGGTAATCGGCGCAAAGTTCAAGGCTGGTTTTCGGCCCATTGGCTTATGCATGCTTTTGGTGTTTTTCACAGCTTGCGGCAAATTCACCCAACAACCCGAAACCTTGGCCGCCGCCGCCGCAATTAACCCGTCCGAGGTTTCTGAATTGGGATCCGAATATGCGCTTGGCACGCCGTCCACACTGACGGCTGCAACCGAGGCCCTGTTTCTCGGCGCGCAGGCTGACTTGCCTTATGAAGCCGATAATGGCGATGTCTATCCAAGCCTGCGCAATGCCCATCAACAACTCAGCCCGCTGGCAAATCTGCCAATCGCCAGTCTTGATACAAGTGCCAATGTGCAATGGAATCAGGGCTGGACGGGCAAGGGCGTGAATGTTGCCGTGGTCGATGAATTCAACTCCAATGACCGGATTGACAGCCATGGCGACAAGGTTGCTTTGGTCGTCAACAGCGTCGCGCCGGAAGCTGATATATTTTTCTATGATTTCCTGTTTATCAATGCCTCAGCCGAGACGGCATGGGAGAATATGAACACAAATGGCTATTTCATCGCCAATAATTCCTTTGGCCGCGCGCGCTATGACAGCAGCACCGGCGAAGAAGACACAGATTTTGCAACCGATGTCGCGGCCATGGTGGCGCTGAATTACAAAGCGACCGGGCCGACCAATTTCGACCCGAAAATGCTGTTTATTTTTGCCGCCGGCAATTCGGGGCGGCATTGTCCCGACCGACGCATCCATGAATGTTCATTCAACGCCGCCGTCACCCACGGGCTGCGCCAGCGCGGCGTGGCCGACCGTGAGGCGATGATTTGGGTCGGCGCCCTGAATGATGAAGGCACGGATTTGGCCGATTACAGCCACTCGGCCGGTTTAATGGCCAATGATTTTCTGGTCGCTCATGACAATGTGCTGGCAGAGGGCGACAGCGCCGGCACCTCTTATGCAGCGCCGCGTGTGGCCGGTGCGGCGGCGCTTGTTCGGCATAAATTTCCGCAATTGACCGGCATGCAAATCAAAGAAATTTTGCTCGATACGGCGCGCGATTTGGGTGCGGACGGGCCAGACCCGATATTTGGTCATGGCGCATTGGATTTATCCAATAGTTTAAGCCCGCAGGGCGAATTGGTGCCGGATTAATGCCCTTATTTCCGCCCCGCCTTATTTTGCGCCTTTTGCCGATACTGCTCATCATACTTGTTATGGGGGCGCACACCGTACGTGCTGACAGCCGGTTTGAGCTGATACAGTTTGAAGCCGCCTCCAGCCATTTCGCCTCGCATGTTTGGGGCGGCAATTTCCGTGCCCCCAATGGCCGCGATTACAATATGACGCATTATTATGAAGCGCAAAATCCATTGTTTCATGCGCGCGGAACACTGGCCATTGCGCGCGGCAAGGGCGCTTATTGGTTGGTGCCGGGGCTGGTTGATGCGGGCTATCGCGCGACATTATATCGGGCCGAGCCGACATTGCGCTTGGGCTTTGGCACAAGCTGGCAGACAGGGCCTTTATCCATGCTCAGCCTGATTGCCGATAATATATTGGCGACCGGCGGCCATGTGTCGGAGCGCGCCTGCGCCGATAAATATGGCCGCCGCTATCATTGCGGCACCGGCCTGACCTGGACTGATTATCAAACCGACAGCACCAATCAGCGCCATAATGACGCCGCCATGCCGAAATTACGGATGAAATTTGTCAGCCGGTTTTAAGGCCGCCCAAATCCAAATCAACAAATCGCCCGCCATCAGCCGCCAATTTTCGCAGCGTTTCAGCCGGTGCGAAACGGTCATCAGCTTCGGCCAGCTTTTCCATTTCAGCGAGGATTTTATCCGCGCCCACAAGGTCGCCGTAAAACATCGGGCCTGCCGTATCACCGGGCCAGCCATAGCCATAGGCCCAAATCACATCAATATCTTCGGGTCGTTGCGCCTTGTTATCCTCCAAAATCCGCACTGCCTCATTGACCATAGGATACATGCAGCGGGCAATAATCCCCGCCTCGTCAAGCGCCCCGGCACCGGCAGCAATGCCGGTCACATCGGCAATCACCTGCTCGGTCACCGCTGAGGGCTGGCGCTGCATATTCGCGTCATAATCATAATAGCCGGCACCGGTTTTCTGGCCGCGCCTGTCCATTTCGCACAGCGCATCGCGAATGGGATTGCTGGTGGTCGCGCCTTTTTTCCAGCCAATATCAAGACCGGCCAAATCCGACATTTGAAACGGCCCCATTTTGAAGCCGAAACTGTTAAACGCATTGTCAACATCCCAAGGCATGACGCCTTGATTGACCAAATCCATAGCCTGTATCTGACGCGCCGCCAAAATGCGATTGCCGACAAAGCCCGGACACACACCGACAAGCGCCGCCACTTTGCCGATTTTCTTGGCCAAATCCATTGAAGTGGCGACCACATCATTGGCGGTTTTGTCTGCCCGCACGATTTCAAGCAATTTCATGACATTGGCCGGTGAGAAAAAATGCAGGCCAATCACATCTTCGGGTCGCTTGGTTTGCGCGGCAATCTCGTCAATATTGAGGCCGGACGTATTGGTGCCAAGTATCGCCCCCGGCTTGGCGATTTTGTCCAATTCGGCAAAAATTGATTTTTTCAGCTCCATATCCTCAAACACGGCTTCAATAATCAAATCGCAATCAGCCAAAGCCGACATATCCAGCACGCCGGTAATGCGGCCCATGCGTGCATCGACCTCGGATTGCTCAAAGCGACCGCGATCGGCGCTGCGCTGGTAGTTTTTGCGTATCACGCCCAGCCCGCGCTCAAGGGCTTCCTGCTTGGTTTCCACAATGGTGACCTCTATGCCCACAGTGGCAAAATTCATGGCAATGCCGCCGCCCATTGTGCCGGCACCGATAATGCCGACTTTGCCAATCGGGCGCAGCGCAATCGTGTCCGGCAAGCCGTCAATCTCCCAGACTTTGCGCGTGGCATGATTCATATAATCGGCTGCATTTTGTGTCATGGTTTTCCTCCCCCTATTGGCTTTCGCCGCTATCGCCAAATTCAGCTGAGCCTAGCATGGCATTCAAATTTGTAAACCGCGCGACCGCTTGCAATCGCCTGCTTGTCTCCGGCGCTTCAATTTGCTAGGCTTCTCATGAGGAATTATCCCAAACACATTCAATCGCGCCCCCGCGTCACTTGTTTTGCTTTTCTGTATCGGGCGATAACACAGGAGAGCAGACATGCCCGGATCATTTAATGACATCACCCTGTCAGCAACGGTTGCCGAAGGCGGCAATTTAACCGTTACGATAACCCCATCATCAGCCTTGAGCGCGGCGACGACAGTGCGCTGGGTGATTGTGCCCAAGGGCAAATTGCCAATATCGAGCAGTGATTTTACTTCGCTGACCGGCACGCTGAGCTTTGCCAAGGACGATACCGCCGCCAAGACACTGACCCTGACCCCGAGCAATGACACGGTTTTGGAAGTCGGCGAGACATTTGAATTGCAGCTTTATGAAGTTGTCGGCACGGATGATTATAGCGGCGCCGGCACGGATGACATTGTGCTGGCCACCGGCATGGTAACAATTACCGATAATGATACGGGCAGTTTTGGCTCTGCGCTTGTCGGCTCGACGGGTAATGCCAATATTTTCACGGCGGCGGCGCAGACAGGATTGCCGGCGGTGCGGGCAATGACATATTTGTGCTGGAATTGGCGGCCGGCAAGCGGGCGACAGATGTGGTGACAGATTTCGCCACCGGAGACAAAATCCAAGTGGATGTGACCCCGAGCCAGCTCACAGCCATCAATCTGCTGCCAAATGACCCGGCCAAAGTGGCATTGCTTGAATCATATCTGTTTTTTGAAACCAGCAATGACAGCAATTATGCCACTGGCAATGCCAGCAATGATGCCGGCATCAATGATACGGTGATTACTTTCAATAATGGCAATCAGAACCCCTCAGATGATGTGGTGGTGATGGTGCTGGAAGATTGGACGGCCGATTTGACTTTGGCGCAATTCGACCTTGTCTGACATTGTGCAGCCTGCCTGATAATGAGCCGCCCGGCCCTGTGCCGGGCGGTTTGCTTTGGTGCCTGATAAAAGAGACCGAATGTCGCGTCATGCGGGCTTTGCCCCCTGCCCGCTTTGCCCTATAGTTTTGAACGATAAGGGAGACGCAAATGGCCGAATATGACGAAAAGGATTTAGACGCTTATCGGGAAGCGGCGGAAGCCTGGTTTGGCGAAAACACACCGCGCGAAACCGATTTCATGCTGCCGCTGACATTTATGGAAGTCGGCACGGATGAACAGTTTAATTTCCTGCGTGACTGGCAAAACAAGGTTTATGAGGCGGGCTATCTCGGCGCGCATTGGCCGAAGGAATATGGCGGCGGCGGCCTGCACCGCGCCTTTCAGGATGCGGCGACCAAAATCATGGCCAATGAGCGCACACCGATTATGCTCAATGCGATTGGCCTGAATTGGACTGGCCCGCTTTTGCTCAATCGCGGCAGCGAAGATGAAAAGCAGAAATATATTCAACGCATTTTATCGGCTGAGGATATTTGGTGTCAGGGTTTTTCCGAACCCGATAATGGCTCCGACCTTGGCAATGCCCAGACCCGCGCTGTGCGCGATGGCGATGATTATGTGATTAACGGCTCGAAGATTTGGACGACGCAGGGCAATTATGCCGATTATATGATTTTGCTGGCGCGCACCAATCCGCAAGCCGAAAGCAAATATAAGGGCTTGAGCTTTTTCCTCGCGCCGATGAAAGCCGATGGGGTGGAGACTGTGCCAATCCGCAAGCTGACCGGCGAATATGGCTTTACGCAAACCTTTTTCACCGATGCGCGGATTCCGGCTGACTGCCTGATGGGGGCGGAAGGCGAAGGCTGGCTGATTGCCATGGAGACGCTGGAATATGAGCGCGGCGCGCGCTCCGGCCAGGCGGGCGGCCATGTGATGATGCTGACCAATCCGGCCGATATTATTGATTTGGCGCGCGAGGCGCAGGTCAATGGCAGGCCGGCATTGGAAGACCCGGCCATTCGTGAGGAATTGGTCAAGCTGATGAGCGAGGCGCGCGCGCTGGGGCTGAACAGTCGGCGCGGCAAAATTGCCCCGCTCAATCAAGATTACCCCATGTCGCTGGCTTTGGGCAGCAAGCTGTCGAGCAGCGATTTTTACCAGCGCCTCAATGCTTTTGCGATAACCATGCAAGGCACAAGGGCGGCTTATTATGTTGGCGATGCACAGGCGCATAATGATGGCGTCTGGCAGCGCGGCTATCTGAACAGTTTTTCGGCAACCATTGGCGGTGGCACATCGCAAATCCAGCGCAATATTGTCGGCGAACATGTGCTGGGCTTGCCGAAAAGCTAGCCGCCATGAATTGAGGGGAGGAACGCATGTCCGCTTTTGACAATGCAGCCATCGCACCGGCCATTGGGCTGAGTGAGGAACAGGCACAATTGATTGATATTGCCGCCGGTTTTGCCCGCGATAAATCGCCGGTCGAACATGTGCGCGCCCTGCTGACCGACGCGGATGGCTATGATGGCGACATATGGGCCGAGATTGGCGAGTTGGGCTGGCTTGGCATTGGCATACCGGAAAATTATGGCGGCATTGGGCTGGGTCTGGCCGAGGCCGTGCCGGTGGTCGAGCAAATGGGGCGGCATTTAATGGCCACGCCCTATGTCAGCACGCTGTTGGCGGCGCAGGCGATTTTGCGCGGTGGCACAAATGCCCAAAAGGACGCTTGGCTGCCCAAATTGGCGACCGGCATGGCGGCCACATTGGCGCTGTGCGAAGCCCATGCCGATTGGGATTTGACCCATATTACCTGCACGGCCACGCAAGATGGCGACGCGCTGGCGCTGGCCGGTGACAAATATCTGGTCACCCATGCCCGACAGGCTGAACTCATTCTTGTCACGGTTGTGCTGGAGGGCGCACCGGCGCTGGTCATGTTGGAAGCGGGCGCGATTGGCAATGCGCATTTGCGCGCCGAGACAGTGATTGATGAAACGCGGCGCAGCTATGCGCTGTCGCTGGACGGTTTGCGCGTGTCGCAGGATGCGGTTTTGGATATGGCGCAAGCGGCAGAGACGCTGGCGCATATTGAATTGTCAGCTTCGCTTTTGCTGGCGGCGGAAATGTGCGGCGGGGCGCATAGCGTGATTGCCTATACGACCGATTATCTGAAAACCCGCAAGCAATTCGGCAAGCTTATCGGCTCCTATCAGGCGTTGAAACACCCGCTGGTTGACGCCCATATGGGCTATGAAAAAGCCCGTTCGCATCTTTATTCGGCGGCCTATTTATTTGGCCGTCAGGGCGAGGGCGAAATCGCTGTCCGCATGGCCAAGGCCGAAGCTGATGAAGCCTTTGCCTTTGCCGCCGACCGCGCCATTCAGTTTCATGGCGGCTTTGGTTTTACCTATGATTGCGACGCCCAGCTTTACCGCCGCCGCGCCATTTGGTGCGCCGCCATGCATGGCGATGCGCGCTATCACCGGCGCAAGCTGGCCGATTTAATGTTCTGACTTCACGCCCGCTTGGCCTGCCAATAACAGGCCGCCGCGCAAACCGGCATCCGCGCCCCAGCCCGGTGCGCAGACCAGCTGTGCCGAAAGCCCGTCCGGCGCATCGGCATAGCCATTGAGCAGCGCGTCAAAGCGGGCGCGGATTTGCCTATGCAAACCCGCCGCTTGCATCAGCCCGCCGCCGAAAATAATTTTCGATGGCCGGAAAGACAAATGCAGCGTCAATGCCGCCTGCGCCAGATAATCGGCGATAAATTGCCAGCCAATATGGTCAGACGGCAGGGCTTCCGGTGCGCCGAAACGCGCCTGCAATGCCGGTGCCGATGCCATGCCTTCCAGACAATCGCCGTGAAACGGGCAGAGACCGGCAAAATCATCCTGATGATGGCGGGCAATTCTGATATGGCCGAACTCGGCATGAGCCGGCCGCGCCAATAAGCCGCCATTGGCATAAAGCGCCGCGCCAATACCGGTGCCGACCGTTACATAAGCCGCGCTGTCGCAGCCTTGCGCCGCGCCACCGGCCAGTTCGGCCAGCAAAGCGCCATTGACATCCGTATCTATGCTGACAGCCATGCCAAACGCTTCGCCAAAGGCTTCGCGGATATTCACACCCTGCCAGCCCGGCTTGGGTGTCGCGCCGATACAGCCATAATCCGCCGCCGCCGGATCGCGGGCCAAAGGGCCGAAACAGGCAATGCCGAAACCGGCCAATTGCCCGTTTTGCGCGGCCAGAGCCTGCCGGAAAAAATCAATGGCCGCCTTGAGCGTGGCGTCGGGTGTGTTAACGGCAATCGCGGCGCGCGCCAATATCTGCCCCTGCCCGTCCGCCAACGCGCATTTGAAACTTGTGCCGCCAGCATCAATACCGGCATAGAGGCCTTGCATAATGGTCATTGCGCCAGCCTAGCAGCTTGCGCCCTATCTCCCAAGCCTGCCTATTGGCTGCGCGGCACAGTCGACTCGCGCACCACCAAACTTGTTGGCGTCATGGCAGGGGCGACGCGCTCACCGGACAGCTTGCGCAGCAAATGGTCAACCAGCATAGCGCCGCCCAAATGAATGTTTTGGTCAATCGTGGTCAGGCTGGGAATGGTCAGCGCGGTTTGGGCGATATTGTCATAGCCGACAATGCGCACATTTTCCGGCACGCTGATATGGCGCTCGGCCAGCGCCCGTATCGCCGCCATGGCCATCACATCGGAGGCCGCAAACAGCCCGTCAAAAGCCAGCCCCGCATCAATCGCGCGTGTCACGGCGGCAAAAGCCTGCTCGGCGCGGAATTCCACATTCATCGTCAAGGCCTCATCGACTGACAAACCATGCTCATTATGGGCTTGCCGATAGCCTGTGCGGCGCAAATCAACCTCCGGCGCATCAATCGGGCCAAGAAACAAAATTCGCCGACAGCCCAATTCCAGCAAATGCCGCGTCGCCAATAAGCCGCCCAGCACATTGTCGCTGCCGACCAAATCATAATTGCACGCCGCCGCCGGTGCGCCCCACACAACCACGCGCCTTGCCAAATCACCAAATTCATCGCCCAAGCGGCATAAATCTTGGTGATGCTCGGCCTGACCGACCACAATCAAGCCATCAGCCTTACCACTGCTTAACAGCCGGGTTTGCGAGACCAGCTCGCGCTCGCCATGCAGATTGATAATCACATCATAGCCGCGCGCCTTGGCGGCATCGCACACAGCAGCCACCATTTGCAGAAAAAACGGGTCGGAAATGGTCTGCCCGGTCTCATGGCGCAATGGTATGACCAGCCCCAGCGCCTCGCTGGATTGGCGGCGCAGATTGCGCGCCGAGGCATTTATCGCATAGCCGGCATCGGCGGCGATTTTCAGTATTTTCGCCCGCGTCGCCTCATGCACGGGCGCATTGGCATCAAAGGCGCGCGACACGGTGGAGGCGTTGACCCCGGCGCGGCGCGCAATTTCCGCCATGGTCGGTTTTTCCGACATATCATCTTTCTCCCTCAGCGCGGCGTCCGGCCCGATTCCGGTTGACTTGCCGCGCCGGAAACACCATACTGCCGCCAGTTGCAATCGATTGCAACCAATGTCTTATGTCTGCATAGGTGAAATCAGCGTAAAACGACAATCATGTCGGCGCGCGCCATTTGAAACCTTGGCGGCACTTTTGGTATTGGAAGGAACAGAAAATGGCAGAATTTGTCCCGGTAGAACCTTTTGATATTGTTATTTTTGGCGTGACCGGTGATTTGTCGCGGCTGAAATTATTGCCCGCTTTGTTCCACCGCTTTTGCGACGGACAGATTGACCAGACAAGCCGGATTATCGGCGTTGGCCGTGGCGCGCTGGAACATGACGCTTTTCTGACCATGGTGCATGAAGCTTGCGACAAGGCCACCAAGGGCGCGATTGAAGCGCAACAATGGCAGGATTTTGCCGCGCTTTTAACCTATCAGGAAATGGACGCCACATCGCAGGACGCCGATTGGTCAAGGCTCGCCGCGCAGCTTGGCAATGACGGGCGACCGCGCATTTTCTATCTGGCCGTTGCCCCGCAAATATATGTGCCGATTTGCACGGCGTTGAATGCAGCCGGTTTGCGCAATGAAAGCTCGCGCGTGGTGCTGGAAAAACCCATCGGGTCGGATTTGCAATCGGCCGAGCGCATTAATGAAGGCGTGCAGGCGGTTTTCGACGACCATGCGATTTTCCGCATGGATCATTATCTTGGCAAGGAAACCGTGCAAAACCTTCTCGTCTTGCGCTTTGCCAATATGCTGTTTGAGCCGCTTTGGTCAAACCGCACAGTTGACCATATTCAGATAACTGTCGCCGAATCGGTCGGGGTTGAAGGCCGCGACGCCTATTATGACAGCGCCGGTGCGGTGCGCGATATTGTGCAAAACCATTTATTGCAATTGCTTTGCCTGATTGCCATGGAGCCGCCCAATTCGCTCGATGCCGACAATGTGCGCGATGAAAAAATCAAAGTGTTGCGCGCGCTGAAAGGCTTTGACAGCGAAAATGTGACGCAAAATACAGTGCGCGCGCAATATATTGGCGGCACTGTCAATGGCGAAACCCTGCCGGGCTATGTTGACGCGCTGCCCGATAACTTGAAAGGCAGCCGCACAGAGACATTTGCCGCCATTCGCACGGAAATTGAAAATTGGCGCTGGGCCGGCGTGCCGTTTTATTTGCGCACTGGCAAACGCATGGCAGACCGGCGCTCGGAAATTGTCATCCAGTTCAAATCAACCCCGCATAATGTATTCGGGCCGGGCGATAATCTGCCCAATCGGCTGGTGCTGCGCCTGCAACCTGATGAGGGTATGCGGCTTTTCATGCAGGTTAAGGAGCCGGGGCCGGGCGGGCTGAAATTGCGCTCTTTGCCGCTTGATTTGTCTTACGCCAAAAGCTTTGCGACAGTCAGCTATCCCGATGCTTATGAACGCCTGCTGATGGATGTGGTGCGCGGCAATCTGGCTTTGTTTATGGGCCATGACGAGGTTGAAGCGGCTTGGGCTTGGACGGATAATTTGCTCGCCGCATGGCAAGAGGCCAACCAGCCGCTTGAGCATTATATGGTCGGCACGGATGGGCCGGAAGCGGCTGATAAATTGCTGCGCCGCGATGACCATGATTGGTGGAATGGCGAGGCAATGGAATAATATGGCACAATTTGACATAAAAACATTTGACGATGAGGCGGCGCTGTTTGGCGCATTGACGCAGGCCGTCAGCGATGCACTTGGCAAAGAGCTGGCGCGCGGCGCGGCATGCACCCTGCTCTTGTCGGGCGGCTCAACGCCGGAGCCGCTATATCGCGCTTTGGCCGATGCCCCGCTTGATTGGACGCATATTCACACTGCTTTGGTCGATGAACGCTGGGTGGATAAAGAAGATGCCGGTTCCAATACGGCGCTCATTGAACGCAGCCTGCTGCAAGGCGCGGCGGCGCAATCGCCCTTTACCGCCATGAAAACCGCCCATGCCAAAGCGCATGACGCGATGGACAGCGTGCATGATGCCTATGCGCGCCTGCCGCATCCGGTGATTGCCATTCTCGGCATGGGGCCGGATGGCCATACTGCTTCTTGGTTTAAGGGCGCGCCGGAATATGCCACCGCGATTGACCCGCGCAATGAGCAACTTGTTGCCGCCATCAGCGCCCCGCAATCAGATGTTACCGGCAGCTATCTTGAGCGTATGACCATTACCGCCCATGCCATGCAAAGCTGGGCGCAGGCCTTTTTGATTGTCAAAGGGGCGGAAAAAATAGCCGTGCTGGAAGACTGCCTTGATGAAGACGGCGCCGATTTACCGATGCGCCATGCTTGTCAATTGCTTGGCGCGCGACTGAACATTTTTGCCCTATTATAGATGCCTGTTATAGATGGATGTAAGGAAAAGCGATGAACCCGATTGTCCAAGCTGTTACTGAAAGAATTATCGCCCGTTCGACGCAAAGCCGCGCTGCCTATCTGGCCGATGTCAATGCGCGCCGTCCTGACCGGCAAGATGGTGGCCCGGAGCGCGAAAAACTGAGCGCCGGCAATAAGGCCCACGCCTTTGCCGCCTGCCCTGTGGCCGATAAGCAGGCTTTGCTTGGCGGCAATTGGCCGAATATTGCCATTGTCACCGCCTATAATGACATGCTGTCGGCGCACCAGCCCTATGAGCGTTATCCCGAATTGATACGCCAGGCCGCGCGCGAGGCAGGCGCGACCGCGCAAGTGGCCGGCGGCGTGCCTGCCATGTGCGATGGCGTCACGCAAGGCCAACCGGGCATGGAAATGTCGCTGTTTTCGCGCGATGTGATTGCCATGTCCACCGCCATTGCCCTGTCGCATAATACATTCGACGCCGCGCTTTATCTTGGTATATGCGATAAAATCGTTCCGGGTCTGCTGATGGGCGCGCTGCAATTTGGCTATCTGCCGGCGCTTTTCATCCCGTCCGGCCCGATGAGTTCCGGCCTGCCAAACAGTGAAAAAGCGCGCATCCGCCAGCTTTTCGCCGAAGGCAAAGCCAGCCGCGAGGAATTGTTGCAAGCCGAATGTGACAGCTATCACGGCCCCGGCACATGCACATTTTACGGCACTGCCAATTCCAACCAAATGCTGATGGAATTTATGGGGCTGCATATTCCCGGTGCCGCCTTTATTCCGCCCGACACGCCCTTGCGCGACGGCTTGACCCGCGCCGCTGTCAATCGCGCCATTGCCATTTCACCGCTTGGTGACAGCTATACACCGATTGCCGACATTATTGACGAAGCCTGTCTGGTCAACGCCATTATTGGCCTGTTGGCGACCGGCGGGTCAACCAATCATGCGCTGCATATCCCCGCCATTGCCCGCACGGCAGGGATTCAAATCGACTGGCAGGATTTCGAGGAATTGTCTGCCGTCGTGCCTTTGCTGGCGCGCGTTTACCCCAATGGGCAGGCCGATGTGAATCATTTCCACGCTGCCGGTGGCATTGGCTATGTGATTGGCAATCTGCTTGAGGCCGGTTTGCTGAATGACAATGTGACAACCATTGCCGGGCGCGGGCTGGCTGATTATGCGCAAGAGCCCTATCTGACAAATGAGGCGCTGGGCTGGCGGCCGTCGCCCGCGCAGCCCGCCGACAGTGATATTCTGGCGACATGCGACAGCCCGTTTGACGCTGAAGGCGGCTTGCGACTGATAGAAGGTAATCTTGGTCGCGGCGTGGTGAAAATCTCGGCGGTCAAAGCCGAACACAGAATCATCAGCGCACCGGCTATGGTGTTTGACAGCCAAGCCGATGTCGTGACGGCATTTGAAGCAGGCGCGTTGGACAAGGATTGCGTTGTTGTCTTGCGCTTTCAGGGCCCGGCCGCCAATGGCATGCCGGAGCTGCACAAGCTGACACCGGCCTTGGGCGCTTTGCTCGATCGCGGTTTCAAAACTGCTTTGGTCACGGATGGCCGCATGTCGGGCGCATCGGGCAAAGTGCCTGCCGCCATTCACCTGACGCCGGAAGCCGCACAGGGCGGGCCATTGGCGCAATTGCGCACAGGCGATATGGTTACGCTGGACAGCGAAGCCGGTATATTGACGGTAGAAGCTGATAATTTTGACACACGCAGCCCCGACGCGCCGCCCGAACAAGCGGCCCATATTGGCCTTGGCCGCGACTTGTTCGCCCCTTTGCGCCAAAATGTTGGCTCGGCGGAGACCGGCGGCTCGATATTTTTTACAGGCGCCTGAGCGATGTTTATGGTTGGAGATATTGGCGGAACAAATGCCCGGTTTGCGCTGGCGCAAATAACCGCCCATAAGGAAATTATTATTTCCGATTTCGAGAAATATGAAGCCGACCGGTTTGACCGGTTTGAAGATGTCGTGACCTGCTTTCTTGACAAATTCGGCCATCATCCGGAGCGGGCCGTATTTGCCGTTGCCGGGCCGGTGCAAAATGGCGAAATGCGCTTTACCAATCGTGACTGGTGCTTGCAGGAAAATGAGATTGCCCAACGATGCCAGATTGAGGCGGTGACGCTGATAAATGATTTCGCTGCCATGGCGCGCGCCGTGCCGCAATTGAAAAGCGACAGTTTTGCTGATATTCAGCCCGGCGCGGCAGTGGATGGGGCGCCGATTGTGGTGGCCGGGCCCGGCACTGGTTTTGGTGCCTGCCTGCTTGTGCCCCAAAATAATGATTGGCAGGTATTACCCGGTGAAGGCGGACATAGCAGCTTTGCGGCAGTGACAGATTTGGAAAAAGAATTGGTAACCGCGCTGCAACGCCATTGGCCGATTGTTTCCATTGAGCATATTTGTGGCGGCGCCAATTTGGAGATTTTGACGCAAGCCATGTTTGACTTGCACGATATAAAAGCAGAAAAAATAAAACCCTATGAAATTATCGAGCGTGCCGAGCAGGGCGATATGATTTGCCGCGCCTTATGTGATATTCGTGCGGCGGCAACCATGGCCGGGCTTGCCAATATGGCTTTGATTGGCGGTGCGCGTGGCGGGGCGGTGATTGCCGGCGGTGTCGCCAAGCATTTGGCTGATTATTTGCTCGCGCCCGAAGCGATTGCCAGATTTCGCGCGGTCTGGCCGGATACTGATTTTCTGGCCAATATACCCGTGCGCCTGATGAGCAATCCGCTTGCGCCGCTGATGGGCGCTGCCGCCCATTGCCTTGGTGACCATTGAGAGGAGCAGGCGCATGACTTTGAAAAATGCCTTAATCGCCCGGCTTACAGAATTTCGCGAACAGGGAAAAATCATCGCCGATATTAACCCGATTTCGGCGCTGGCCGATGAACTTTCCGAGCAGCTCTATAAAGGCCAAATTAGCCAGCCGGAATTGGAAACGCTGATTGAAGATATTTCGGTTGATTTATGGCAGGCACAAACCGCTTATTTGCGCGTCAAATCCGGGCTGGACACAGATGCGACCACCAATATTGACGGGCTTGATATTGGCCAATTGGATTTCAGCCGTCCGGTTTATGGGGCTGTTTTCACCGCGCATCCGGTTTTCGCCATGCAGCGGGACAATGCCCATAAAATTGCCCAAGATGCGGTTGCCAATCAACCGGCCTGCCCTGCCGATGCCTATGCCCCGCGCAGCGGCATAACGCTGGCGGACGAACATGAAGAAGCCATGCAAGCGGTCGCCCATGCCCGCGCCGCCATGCGGCAAGTCACCCGTGCCTTGCTGGCGCAGCAGCCGCGCCGCGATATTGTCCCGCGCCTGTTATCGGCCTCAAGCTGGGTCGGCTATGATTTGGACGGGCGCGATGATATTAGCTGGATTGACAGTTTCCGCTTGCGGCTGGAAGAAAAGCGCCGGGCGCTGGATATTTATCTGGCGCAATGCGCCGGTCAACCCTTGCTCGACAATATCGCCGCCCGTCTGACGCTTGAGCGCGAGGCGACCAGCAAAGATATTGCCAATTTCGCAAAAATTGACAGCGCCAAATCCGGTTTTGTCGAAGCCGCCAACCAATTGACCGGACGCGCCGACAAGCTGACCGGCAGTGCCGCTTTGGCTGAAGAAATCGCCTCGCTGGCCGGCAAAGCCGAGACCGATGACGCCGCGCTGGACATTTTGGTGCTGGCCGGTGACATGGCCTGTCACGGATTTGGGATGGGCGAAATACACTTGCGGATTAATGCAGTGCAATTGCGTAACGCCATGCGCTCGGTGGACGGGCGCGCCGTGCTGACTTCCGGCGAACATGTGCCAAGCCGCCTGCTGATTGACCGTTTGGGGCAGCGCATTGACAGCGAGGAAAGCTGGCAAATCAACTTTGTCAATCTCGATGAAGAAATGGCGACAGCGCGGCGTCAATTCATGCTGGCGACGCAGATTTTGAAACATGTCGACAGTGACGTTCCGATACGGTTTCTGATTGCCGAATGCGAGCAACCCATCACGCTGATGTCGGCGCTTTACTTGGCGCATAAATTCGGCATTGCCGACCGGCTGGATATTTCGCCCTTGCTGGAAACCACTTTCGGCTTGGAACATGGCGCCAAAATGATGGAACAATTATGCGAAACGCCGGCCTATCGCCGCTATGTTGAACAGCGCGGGCGGCTTGCCATTCAAACCGGCTTTTCCGATGCCGGACGTTTTATGGGTCAGATTGCGGCCAATCTGGCGATTGAGCGCATGCAGTTGAAAATCGCCGAGCTGGTCAAATCGCATTTTGATGGCCGCATTGACCTGCTTATGTTCAACACGCATGGCGAGTCGATGGGGCGGGGTTGCGCGCGCGGTGCAATAGACAATCGCCAGCAATTTATTTTCTCTGCCTATGCGCGCGATAAATGTCGGCAAATGGGCGTGCATGTGCAGCATCAGTCAAGCTTTCAGGGCGGCGATGGCTATCGCCTGTTCGCCAATCCGGAAATTGCCCTGTCGGTTGTCAAAAATTTGCTGCGCGCTGAATTGCGCCCGGCCAGCGCGGCGGAAGTCGATGACCCGTTTTACGCCGAAAGCAGTTTTGCGCTTGATATGTTTTTGGCGCTCAAAGCCTGGCATGAAAAACTGTTTTTCGACCCGCATTATATTGAATTGCTGGATATGTTCGGCACCAATCTTCTGCCGGTCTCCGGCTCGCGCCCGTCCAAACGGATTGTGCAGGCGGGCATGGGACGCCGCGACCCGTCAAAGATTCGCGCCATTCCGCATAATGCCATCATGCAGCAAACCGGCTTTCTGGCCAATGTGATTTCCGGCTTTGGCACGGCGGCAAATGTGGACAGCGAAGGCTTTATGGAAATTTATGCCCGCTCGCCGCGCTTGCAAATATTGATGCGCCATGTGTTGGACGGCAAGGCGCGCGGCTCGTTAAACACATTATCCGCCTATGGGCGCCTGCTTGACAAAAATTTCTGGGTCGATCGCGCCTATCATGATTTCCAGCCGGATAATTTGCGCCCCTATCGACGCTTGGCCGACAGTCTGGGCGAAAGCCGGCGTGCCATTGGCGTGCGCAATATTCTGGCCAAGCTGCGTGATGATTTGATTGACCTGTATCGGCTGACCGGTCGGATTGGCGAAAATGGCGTGCGCGTTGAAGGGCAAGACAGATTATTGCCGGATTTGCTTCACGCAGTGCGTATTGCGCTGCTTTCCGAGGCGCTTGTTTTACTGGCGCGTGTGCCGCGTTTTGCCGAATCCAATCGCAACCGCAATGAAGATGTGCTGCGCCATGCGCTGCGGCTTGATTTCAATGCGGCGATTGACATTATCGTGGAAGAGTTTTCGCTTGGCGCGGCTGGCGAACCCTTGGCACATGTGGCCGAGCCGGAGAGCTACAGCGCCAATCACGGCACGGATTACCGCGAAATGGAACACCAAATTATTGAGCCGCTGAAAGCGCGCATGGCCATGCTTGACCGGCTGACGCAAATGGTCAGCGCCATATATGACGCCCATGGCTAGCCGGATGATGTGGCGCTAAAAACTTGCCAAGCCACGCTTTGCGCCGCACACTGGCTTTATGGTTGTAAAAATACGGCAGATAAATTGGATACGCGCCAAACGCATGGTTTGGGTTTTAAGCAGCCTTGCTTTGGCCGGCATTGCAATATCCGCATGCGCACCGCTGAAACAGAGCAACAGCGATGCTATCCATGACCGGTTTTTGGTGCTGGATTCGCATTTGGACACGCCGATTGTGCTGGATCGACCGGGCTTTGACATTACCCGTCGCCATGACGCGCTTTATGATTATGCGCAAGTTGATTTACCGCGTATGCGCGAAGGCGGGCTGGATGGCGGCTTTTGGGTGATATATACAGCGCAAGGCGCGCTCACGCCCAAAGGCTATGCCGATGCATTGGCCCATGCGCGCCACCGCAACCGGCTGATAGATAAAATGCTGGACGCGCATAGCGATGATTTCGCTGCTGCCCTGCGCGCCGATGATGCCGCCGCCATTGCCGCGCAAGGCAAGCGCATTGTTTATAAGAGCATTGAAAACGCCTATCCGCTGGGTGAGGATATTTCCCTTCTTGACGAATTTTACGCCGCCGGTGTGCGTATGGTCGGTCTGGTGCATATGGCCAATAATCAATTTGCCGACAGTGCCACCGATCCGGCCGGGCCGAAATGGGGCGGGCTGTCGCCCTTGGGCGAGGCACTGATAGAGCGCGCCAATAGGCTGGGCATGATTATTGATATGTCGCATGCGCATGACACCGCTTTGCAACAGGCGATTAAATTGTCAATCACGCCGGTCATTCTGTCCCATTCCGGCGCAGCGGCGCTTTACGGTCATCCGCGCAATGTCAATGACGCCTTGCTGCGCGAATTGGCCGCTTCGGGCGGGGTGATGCATATTAATTCCCTGTCCGGCTATTTGAAAAAACTCGACACTGACCCGGCCCGACGCCCTGCGCTGGTGGCGCTGTTTCGCTATTGGCGGCAAAACCCGCCGCGAACCAAAGCCGACACGCAGGCTTTTTTGGAAGCGCGGCGCGCCCTTGATGCCCAATACCGCCCCGATTACGCAACGCTGGATGATGTGATGGCACATATTTTCCATGCCGGTAACATAATGGGCGCGGCACATATCGGCATCGGGCTTGACTGGGATGGCGGCGGTGGCGTGGAAGGGCTGCATGATATTGCCGCTTTGCCGGCCATTACCGCGCGCATGCGCGCCGCCGGTATTGCCGACAAGGCCATTGAGCAAATGTGGAGCGGCAATGTGTTGCGCCTGCTGCGGCTGGCAGAAAATGCGCGTCAGGCAAGCCCTTAAAAGGAGAAAAACGCCGGAAAATAGCCGGTTTTTATTTGTCGCACTTGCTTTATCGCCTTTTGCGCCATAGTGTCAGCCATCAATTTTTGACAGGGTGGGAAAATGTCAGTTCAGGAACAAAAAATCACAACGCTTTCTTTTATTTCGCGTTTCGCCAAATTATTATTGCGCCCCGGTGCCATTGGACATTTGCGTTCGCTGCTGACATCGCGGCCGGAAGATGAAATATCGCTGGTCGATTATCTCGAAAAACACGCCGATGAGCGCCCGCATGATGCAGCGATTTTATATGAAGACCAGCGCATTAGCTGGGGCGCGCTGAACACGCGCATCAATAAAATGGCGCATTATTTCCGCAGCCGTGGCGTCGGCCATGGCGACAGCGTGGCGATTAATATTGAAAACCGACCGGAAGTGCTTATCAGCGTTATGGCCTGCAATAAGCTCGGCGCCATTGCCGGCATGGTCAATACCGGACAGACGCATGAAGCCCTCGCGCATAGTCTGAAACTGATTGACCCGAAACTGGTTCTGGTGGGTTCGGAATGTTTGTCAAATATGGAGAGCATTGCAGATTTGCTGGATACGACTTATCGCGGCAAGCTTCTCTATCTTGCTGACGGAAATCATCAAGGCGCACCCGGCAATTATGATGATTTGGCACCTTTGCTGACAGATATGCCCGACGACAATATCCGTCCGGAGAAAATCAGAACATTGGGCGATGCTTGCTTTTATATTTTCACCTCCGGCACAACCGGCCTGCCAAAAGCCAGCATCACCACCAATATGAAGATTTTCCGCGCCGGTATCCAATTTGGTGCCAATGTGATGACATTGAGCAAGGATGATATTTATTATTGCGCCCTGCCCTTTTACCACAGCACGGCGCTGGTTGTCGGCTGGGGGAGTTGCCTGGCCAGCGGTGCGACATTGGCCATGCGGCGCAAATTCAGCGCCAGCAATTTCTTTGACGATTGCCGCAAATTTGAAGCCACGGCCTGCATTTATATTGGCGAATTGCTGCGCTATTTGCTGGCTTTGCCGGAAGCGGAAAATGACCGCGACCATAAAGTCACAAAAATACTCGGCAATGGGCTGCGCCCCGATATTTGGATGGCCTTTAAGACGCGTTTTGGCATTGACCGCATCCATGAATTTTACGGCGCGTCAGAGGGCAATACCGGCTTTGTTAATATTTTCAACTTTGACAAAACCGTTGGCTGGTCACCCGGCGGCGGCAAGGCTTGGGCCTTGGTTGAGTTTGATGTTGATGCTGATGCGCCGGTGCGCAGTGAAAACGGCTTTATGAACAAAATGGGGGTTGGCGAAAGCGGCTTGCTGATTATGAAAATCAACGAGCAAAACCCGTTTGACGGCTATACAGATGCCCAGGCCAGCGAGAAAAAGATTCTCCGCAATGTGTTTGAGCCGGGCGACCAATGGTTTAATTCCGGCGACCTTGTGGTGCTGCAACCGCATGGCCATATCCAATTTGGCGACCGCATTGGCGACACATTTCGCTGGCAGGGCGAGAATGTCGCCACAACGGAAGTTGAAGGCGTGATTATGAAATGGCCGGAAATTGAGGATGCCGTCGTCTATGGCGTGCAAGTGCCGGGGCGCGATGGCCGTTGCGGCATGTTGTATCTGACGCTGAAACAAGCCGACAAGCTTGATTTTGACGGGCTGATTGCGCATATGCGCGATAATCTGCCGGGCTATGCTGTGCCGCGTTTTATCCGTGTCGGGGCGAAGGTGGATGTCACAGGCACATTCAAATTTCAAAAAGCCAAGCTGAAACGCGAAGCCTATAATTTTGACGAATTGGACGACAAAATATATTTGGTGCCGCGCGATGAAGGCGCAAGCCAACCCATGACGGGTGAATTGCGCGACCAAATCAATGCAGGCGAAATCAGGCTGTAACCGACCGGCTTGCGCCATGCATGCAGGATGACTATCATTTTCCCCTGGGGAAACCGAGGGAGAAAATGATGAGTTATATTGGCAATCGTCTGGTGCATGATGCCGACAGTCATATTATGGAGCGCAGTGACTGTCTCGACGCCTATTTGGAAAGCCGCCTATTGGCGCGCTTGCGCGAACTGCCCTTTGTCAAAGCCGCCAGCGGCGAATATGACCGGCGCGTGGACGCCGCCGCCGAAGCGGCAAGCGCAACCGGCTATCACCAAGCAGCCGATGACAATATCATGCTGCGCAAAAACCATGAAGCGATGGGCGCGACTTTGGCCGCCGACAGGCCGCGCGCGCTGGATTTGCTTGGCGTCAGCAGCCAGCTTGTTTTCACTACTTTCTGCCTTGGCAATTTCGGCCTCGACCATGGCGATGATATGGAATTATGCTATGGCGCGGCCGATGCCCATAATCGCATGATGCGCGATTTTTGCAGTGTCGATAAAAGATTGCTCGATGTCGCCTATGTGCCGCTGGAAGATTTTGAACGCAGCGCGGCCTTGGCGCAGACAGCCATTAAAAACGGGGCCAAGGCACTGATGGTGCCGTCGCGCTGCCCGCAACAGCATGGGCCAAGCCATAAGGGCCTGTTTCCGATTTGGGCAATGGCACAGGAAGCTGGTCTGCCCATATTGTTCCATGTGGGCGGCGAAGAACCGATGAATCCGGTCTATAAGGAAAATGGCTTGCCGCCAGTGCCGGATTTTCAGGGCGGTGACACGAATTTTACCTCCGTCAGCTATATGCCAATCCCCAATGCCGCCATGCAGGCATTGGCGACGCTTATTATTGACGGTGTGTTTGACGCATTTCCCAATCTGAAATGGGGCGCGATTGAACTTGGTGCCAATTGGCTGCCGGCTTGGATGCGGGCGATGGATTCTGCCGCTCATGCATTTCACCGCAATGAGGAAAGGCTGCAAAAACTTTCCGCCAAACCTTCCGAGCTGGCGCGCCGGCAATTGCGCGTCGCCCCCTATCCGCATGAGGATGTGGGTTGGATTATCGCCAATTCGGGGCCGGAAATGTGTTTGTTTTCAACCGACTTCCCGCATATTGAAGGCGGGCGCGACCCGCTCAAACGCTTTAATGCGGCGCTGGAAGGCCAGTCGAAAGACAATATAAACGGCTTTTATGCCGATAATTTCATCGATTTGATGGGCAATGGTCTGGCCGCCGAATTGCGCCGCCCGGATTTGCCATCTTTCGCCGCCTGACCGGACAGGCATATAAAACCGATAATGACAAAAAGTCACGGTGGCAAAGCAGACCGCCGGGCTTAGATTTCCAATATGGAAATTGTTTGGTTCAAACGCGATTTGCGAATTGCTGACCATAAACCGCTCAGCATGGCCGCTGCGCGCGGGCCCATTATGCCGCTTTATATTATCGAGCCGGAAATGTGGGCGCAGCCCGACGCAGCGCGGCGTCATTATGAGTTTCTTTGCGAATGCCTCACCGAGCTTGATACAGCACTGGGCGGCCTTGGTCAGGGGCTGATTATCCGCATTGGCGAGGCCACGCAAGTGCTGGAGGCTTTGCGCCGGGAAACCGGCTTTACCCATTTATGGTCGCATGAGGAAACCGGCAATGGTTGGAGCTATGCACGCGACCGGCAGGTTAAAATATGGGCCGGCGACAAGGGTGTGACTTGGCATGAAATTCGTCAAAATGGCGTCGTGCGCGGGCCACATAATCGCAATCAATGGGCGGCGACATGGCATAAAGAAATGCTGCAAAAACTTACACCGCCGCCAGCCGCTTTGTCGCCGGTTTCAGTGCAAGGCGAAGACCTGCCCAATGCCACTGCCTTGGCATTGGCGGAAGATGATTGCCCCGAGCGGCAAAAAGGTGGACGCGAAGCAGGGCTGACCTTGCTCGACAGTTTTCTGCATGCGCGCGGCGAGCATTATCGGCGACGCATGTCCTCACCCTTAACGGCGGCACAAGCCTGCTCCCGCCTGTCCGCGCATATTGCCTATGGCACATTATCTGTTCGCGAAATCTTGCATGCCTGCCAGCAAAGACGGGCGGCGGCCCTTAACACGGCATGGGCCGGATCGCTGAAAGCATTTGAAAGCCGCTTGCGCTGGCATTGTCATTTCATCCAAAAGCTTGAGGATGAACCGGAAATTGAGTTTCAAAATATGCACCCGGCCTATAATGGCTTGCGCGAAGCGGCATTTGACCAAAGCCGTTTCCACGCTTGGGCAAACGGGCAAACCGGCTATCCCTTCATTGACGCGTGTATGCGGTCATTGCAAGCGACCGGTTGGCTGAATTTTCGGATGCGCGCCATGTTGATGAGCTTTGCCTCTTATCATTTATGGCTGCATTGGCGACCGACCGCTTTGCATTTGGCAAGATTATTTACCGATTACGAGCCGGGGATTCATTATGCGCAGGCGCAAATGCAGTCCGGAACAACCGGCATTAACACGCTGCGCATCTATAATCCGCTCAAGCAAAGCCGCGACCAGGACGCGCATGGGCATTTTATCCGCCAATGGGTGCCGGAAATCGCCCATTTGCCCGACCATCTTATTCACACGCCATGGGTCGCACCGGGCAAGCTGGATTATCCGGCGCCGATTATTGACGAAGCGCGGGCGCGTCGCCAAGCCGCCGACCGCATGCATGGTCTTCGCCGCAATGCTGCGCATCGCAGTCTGTCAGCGCGTGTGGTGGAAAAACATGCCAGCCGTGCGCGACCGCCAGCCCGCCGCAATGCCAGCTCCAAGACCCGCCGCAATGTTCATCAAGGCAAAGTCAAAACCCAAATGGAAATGGATTTGTAAAGCGCCGGAAAACCGACGGCGACCCTTTAACCATGACGCATATCGCTTTAAGCTGTCATTTGCCTATTAAGGGGCATATTGGGGGGGCGCAGCGGCAATATGAGTGAACAGGCAAATGACGAGACAGGCGGTATATCCTCCCGCCGTCTGATGGGCTTGGTGGCCGGGCCGGTTGCGGCGCTGGCGGTCGCGCTTTTGTTTCGCATTGATGGGCGCATTGACGGGCGCATTGATGGGCGCATTGACGCGCACATTGACGCGCTGACCCCCACCGCCGAGCTTGCCGCCGCCATTGCCGTGCTGATG
>JBMYND010000001.1:0-404009 GCA_049597955.1 Parvibaculales bacterium | reverse complement strand
CTTAGCAGGGGAGCGCCTTCAGCCACTCGGCCACCTGTCCATCGGTTTGGTGAGCCTAGCGCAAGGCGGGCTAAGCCAGCAAGCTGGCAAGCCCTTTTAGCGTCGGCCACCTGTCCATGCTGTGGGTTATATCTATCGTGCCGATAATTTCAAGAGGCTGTGTGGAAACATATTTCGCGCCGACTTCGTTCGCTTCGCTCACTGCGCTGGCACAAGGCGGACTAAGCCAGCGAGCTGGCAAGTCCTTTTAGTGCAAGGCGGGCGCGTCCAACAGCGTCAGCTGTTGGCGTCCCGCTTTTGGCGAGCGCGCTTTTCAGCGCTGCTTTCGCCAAAAGAAAACAGAAGCGCAAGCTGGCAAGCCCTTTTAGCGTCGGCCACCTCTCCACCGGTGTTGATAGCGAAGCAGGGTAGCCTTTTCAAGCGGAAAGGTGGGGCGGCAGCAGAAAACTGCGCGCGCGCGAGATGACCGGTTGCGCGGTCGAATTATAAAGCATGCACGCGCACCGGCAGGTCTTTAATGCCGCGAATAAAATTATTGGCGCTGCGTTCCACCGGCCCAACCAGTTCGACATGGGCGAAGCGTTTGAGAATTTCTTCCCACAGAATTTGCAATTGCAACTCAGCCAGCCGATTGCCCATGCATCGATGCACCCCAAAGCCAAATGCCACATGCTCGCGCGCATTGGGCCGGTCAATCACCAGCGCATCGGCATTGTCGAAAACCGCCGCATCACGATTGCCCGACAAATACCACATAATGATTTTTTCGCCTTCGCGAATAAGCTGCCCGCCCAGTTCGACATCTTCCATCGCCGTGCGTCGCATATGTATCACCGGCGTCTGCCAACGTATCATTTCCGACACCATATTGGGAATGAGAGCAGGGTTTTTGCGCAGCTTTTCAAATTCTTCAGGAAACTGGTTCAGCGCCAAAACGCCGCCGCTAATACTGTTGCGCGTCGTGTCATTGCCGCCGACAATCAGCAGCAATATATTGCCGAGAAACAGGGCAGGGTCTTCGTTCATTTTTGCCGTTTCCGGATTGTGAATCAGCATGGAAATCAAATCAAATTGCGGCGGCTGTTGCGCGCGCGCTTCCCACAACCCGTAAAATATGCCCGCCGCATTGAGCAATTCTTCGCGCCGCGCCTTCATGTCGATTGAGGCATCGCCGGTGACTTGCGGCACATTAGTGGTCAAATCTGACCAGTGAATGAGTTTGTGACGCTCCTCAAGCGGAAAGCCGAACAGCGTGGCCAGCATCCGCGCCGTCAGGTCAATCGAGACTTTCTCAACCCAGTTAAAAGTCTCACCGACCGGCAGATTATCGAGAATATCGCCGGCGCGTTGGCGGATAAGCGGCTGCAATTCGGCGAGATTTTTCGGCGAAACCGAAGGCGAGACAGCCAGACGCTGCTTTTTATGCTCCGGCTCATCCATATTGATGAAGCTTTTGGCGGCAATCGCTATACCGTCCTCGCTGGGCTTGGTGTCTTTGGCGGGCGGCGGCGTATCAACAATGGAAATGCCCCCGCGCTCGGAAGAAAACCGCCTATGGTCAGTGTCAACCTGTTTGATAAGCTCATGACTGCTCACCGACCAAAACGGGCCATTGGCGCTGTCCGGCGTGTAATGAACAGGGGCTTCGCGGCGCAATCTCTCAAAAGGCTGCATCCATATATCTTGTTCAAACAGTTCCGGTCGGCTGACATCCAATTCTGACAGGTCAATATCAATTGCCATTTCTTTTCGCCTCCATTGGCTTTCAGCCTAATCGGCGCGGCAAGGCCTGTCAATGCGGTAAGGCCCGTCAATGCGGTCAATCGCCTGCCGGTTTTTGCAAAAGCCGGAACGGATAACAAATTTTTTGTGGTCGCCCGCAATGGCAAATCACTTAGCGTGACCGGTGCAAGCATCGCCTGACGGGGCTTGCCAATTTAACTTTGCATATAGGAGAGGGGATATGGAAGAATATCAAATCTGGACATTGTTTCAAAATGCACGCATCGCCAATGGGCTGACGCTGATCGCGACTGTGCTTATTATCTGGTTGTCATTGCGCACGGCCATGCAGACACGCACACCGGTCAGTGGCGAGGCACCCAATATTGTCACCAAAGCACTGTCAACGGCATTTTGCCTGCTCAATGTGTTTTTCGTTTATGGCATGTGGACGGTGATGAGCAATGCGCGTCCGCTGACCGCGCGGGCTTTCAGCCAGCTTCAGGCAAGCGGCGCTGAGATTTCCGATACAGCGCAGGGTTTCATAAGCTATGTCGGGTCAACCGAGCCGACCGGTATTGGCCCGCTGGCTTATGTTTTCCTGGCCGTTATTACGGCCATGATGATGGGCATGATTTGGGCGCCCAAACAGCCAAGCGAATAAGTGCCGGCGTCTTTGACGCTTGAAATCTGTCGCCAATGGGTGTTCCGCCCATTGGCGATTTTTTTCGTATTTTGATTGGCAGGGGCGGCATTTGCTTCTAACATTTTCCCATCATTGCCTGTGCCGCGCTGGCTGGCGTTGCCCGGTGCATTAAGGGAGGATATTATGGATTTGAAACTTCTTATCAATGGGGCGCTGGTTGACGGTGCCGCCACCATGCCGGTGGTTAATCCGGCCAATGAAGATGTGCTGGCGCAATGCCCGGTCGCATCAGAGGCGCAGCTTGACGAGGCGGTTGCGGCCGCGTCGGCAGCTTTTGTCGGCTGGCGTGAGACATCAATGGATGAACGCCGCGCCTTGCTCAATAAAATTGCCGATACAGTCGAGGCCAATGGCGAGGAATTGGCGCGCGTGTTAACGCAAGAACAGGGCAAGCCCTTGCAGGATGCTATGGGCGAGGTAATGGGCATGGCGGCTTTTTTCCGCTATTTCCAAAGTCTCGATTTGCCGGTTGAAGTGTTGGAAGACAGCGACACACAGCGCGTCGAACTGCATCGCAAGCCGATTGGCGTGGTCGGAGCGATTATTCCGTGGAATTTCCCGCTTATTCTGCTCGGCTTCAAATTACCCGCCGCGCTTATGGCGGGTAATACGATTATTATCAAGCCCGCGCCGACAACGCCGCTCAGCACTTTATTGTTCGGCCAGTTAATCGCCGATATTTTGCCCGCCGGTGTGGTCAATATAATTGCCGACCAGAATGATTTAGGCGGCAAAATGACGACCCATGAGGGTATTGATAAAATCTCCTTCACCGGCTCGACCGCGACCGGGCAGAAAGTCATGGCCTCGGCTGCCAGCACGTTGAAGCGCATTACGCTGGAACTTGGCGGCAATGATGCTGGCATTGTGCTCGATGATGTTGATGTCGAGGCCATTGCGCCGCAAATCTTCCAAGGCGCTTTTGGCAATAATGGCCAAATATGCATTGCGATGAAGCGGGTCTATGCCCATGAAAGCATTTATGACCGGCTGTGCGATGAATTGGCCAAGCTGGCCGAGCAGGCGGTTGTCGGCGACGGGCTTCAGCAGGGCACGCAAATCGGGCCGCTGCAAAACAAAATGCAATATGAGAAAATCAAGGACTATCTGGAAGTTGCCCGCCAAGATGGCAAAGTCATTGCCGGTGGTGCAGCGTCGGAAGGCAAGGGCTATTTTGTGCCGCCAACCATTGTCCGCGACATTGCCGATGACAGCCGTCTTGTGGCGGAAGAGCAATTCGGCCCGGTGCTGCCGGTCATTAAATATGATGATGTCGATGATGTGATTGAGCGTGCCAATGACACAGATTTTGGGCTTGGCGGCTCGGTCTGGTCGTCGGATACACAGCGCGCCTATGATGTGGCAACCAAGGTGGAAAGCGGCACGATTTGGGTCAATAAACATGCGGATTTGCAGCCGCATGTGCCATTTGGCGGTGCCAAAAACTCCGGTCTTGGCACGGAATTGGGTATGGATGGCTTGTTTGAGTTTACCCAGAAAAAAGTCATTAACATAGCCCGTTCAGCCTAGCTGTCGGCGATAGCACGCATGAGGGGGCGGGCCATGTGACCCGCCCTTTTCATTGGCCAGTCAATTCATTGGCCAGTCAATTCATTTTGGGGGTCAATAATTTGGGTGCCTGATAATGGGTGACGGCCCCATTGCTTGGCGCAATATCCGACCACTCACTCGGCCCACTGTTTTTTGGCCCCCTGTTTTTTGGCCCCCTGTCACTCGGCCAGTGCAAGCGGGCGACGCCGCATGTGGCATATTTATCGGCAAAACGCGCGGCGATAGCAGGCGCGGTTAGCCGCATGGATTCGGCCAGCATTTCCATGCCGGGATTATGCCCGACCAGCATCAGGCAGGCATGGCCCGGCCCATATTGGCGCGCGCAAGACAATAATGTTTCCGGCGCCGCATGATACAGCGCCTCAATATCTATTATTTTTGTTTCGCCGCGCAATGGATAGGCTGCCAGCGTCTCCTGCGCCCGTCGGGCGGTTGAGCAGAGAATAATATCCGGCTTGAAATGCTCGGCAATATAGGCCCCCATAATATGCCTGTCGCGCAGGCCGCGCGCGTTAAGCGGGCGGTCATGGTCAGCCAGCCCGGCATGACGCCAGTCGGATTTGGCATGGCGCCAAAGAATGACGCTTGGCGTGCTTTCTGGCATTGATGCTTGCATGAGCATTATCTCCTGGCTGCCACTATTGCCGATATTCGCCCGACCGGTAAAGCGCCGGCGTGAAAAAGAAGATGAAACAAGGGGCAAATTGCCATAAACCGGTGGGTATGACAGTTGCGGTAAATGGTGTTGACGGGGTGCTTCAGCGCAAACCAATGGAGAGGCGCAAGCTCATGGCAGGGCGCAAGCTCATGACAAAGTCTTGGCGTGCCGGCGGCGCTGTCCTATTGGCATTTATGCTGGCCGCTTGCGCCGATGAGCAGCCCAAGCCGACTGTCGCCGTCACACAAGTGCAGGCTGATGCCGGGTCAATGTCTGACGCTGAATTATGCGCAGCCGTCACCGACACGGCAAATCCCGAAATTTGGCGCGGTGATGCGGCCTTGCAAAATGAAGCGCGCCGGCGTGGCATTTGTGTGCCTTATTTGCGCAGCCTGAGCGGGCTTGATATTTGCGCGCGGGTGAGCGATGAGGCGCAGCCCGAAATTTGGCGCGGCCCGGCAAGCTGGCAGAATGAGGCGCGGCGGCGCGGTATTTGCGAACCGGTCAAGGCCGAACGCCGCGTCAAGGCGCAGGCGGCTTGCGATGATTTCTGGTTCAAATATGTGCCGCCGCGTTACCGGCTCGTGCTTGGTGCGCGTGAAGCCGAGCCGGTCGCGTTTGAGCTTTGCTACGCATTGCCCCTGTCGCGCCGCGATATTTGCGAGCAGCTTGCCAAGGCTGAATTTGAGCCAACGGAAAAACTGACCGATTTGAACGCGCCCCGCCGTGCGCAGGAAATTACCTCATGTCACCGCAATGTCGAAATGACTTTGGCGCTCAATCAAATGCCACCTATTTTGACCGGTGCCTATCAGGAAGAAAATGAAGCGCGCGCCAAGGGCCTACTTGATGAGGAGCAGGGGCAGGGCGAGGGTTTGGCAGCCCGCATGGCCATGCTGACGCGGGCGCGGGATATGCGGCTGATTTCCGAAGAGCAATTTGAACGCCTGCGCGCTTTTTACCAAACCGGCATGACACCGAATGCGGCGCTGCCGGATCAGTAATTCTCTTTGAACGGACGCAAATCAATCTCTTGCGACCAGGCAGTGCGATGCTGACCATGCAGCATGAAAAATGCTTCGGCTATGGCGTCAATTTGCAAAGCGCCATCAGTGCCCAGACTTTCAATATAATCGCCAAAGCGCGACATGACTTTTTCGCCGCGAATAACCCCGTCAATAATCACATGGGCGACATGAATGCCTTGCGGCCCAAACTCGCGCGCCAGCGATTGCACCAGCATGCGCAAGGCACCCTTGCCCGATGCGAAAGCGGCGAAATTGGCCTTGCCGCGCAAGCTGCCACTGGCACCGGTAAAAAATAAAGATTGTTTGGCCGGGGCTGTGCCGGCCGCGCTTTGCTCAAGCATTAACCGGATCGTCGCTTGCGCTGCCAGAAAGCCGCCAAAGCATATTACCTGCCACATGGATTCGAAAACCTCCGGCGTGACATCAAGAAAAGGTTCGGGGCGATTATTGCCGGCATTGTAAATCGCCAATTCCAAGCCGCCTTCACTGGCGGCGACAATTTCCAAAGCGCGTGCCACTTCGTCAGCCTTGGTCAAATCGGCGGGCAGGGCCGTCGCTTTGCCGCCGGCTGAAGCAATATCGGCGACCACCGCATCAAGCTTTTCCGCCGTGCGCCCATTGACGAAAACATGGAAGCCGCGTGCGGCCGCCTGATGGCATAATTCGGCCCCGACGCCGGCGCGCGGGCCAACCCCGAAAATCACGGCATTTTGTGGTTTTTCATTTTCCTTGCCCATGCAATCCTCCCTATCATCTTGCCGCCTGCATGCTTTATGCTATGTTGCCGCCATTAAACCGGATGGCAAGTTGTTTTTACGGCGGGAAAGATGAATAGCGAGACTTTGCGCGGCTCCATAACCGCATTGATAACGCCCTTCAAAAATGGCGCGGTGGATGAAGCCGCGATGGCCGCGCTTGTCGAGCGGCAAATTGCCGGTGGCACGCATGGTCTGGTGCCATGCGGCACGACGGGTGAATCACCCACATTGAGCCATGCCGAGCATGAGCGCGTTGTTGAGCTATGCATTGAGGCAGCGGCAGGGCGCGTGCCGGTGATTGCCGGTGCCGGTTCCAATTCCACCGCCGAGGCTTTGGCCTTCACGGCTCATGCCAAAAAGGCCGGTGCTGATGCTGCCCTGCATGTGACACCTTATTACAATAAGCCGACACAGGCCGGATTGATTGCGCATTTCACCGCTTTGAATGATGCGGCGGACGGTTTGCCGCTGCTGATTTACAACATTCCCGGTCGCTCGGTGATTGATATGAGCGTTGCAACAATGGGGCAATTGGCAAAGCTTGAAAACATTGTCGGCGTGAAAGATGCGACGGCGGATTTGGCGCGGGTCAGCGCCCACCGGATTGCCTGCGGCGCGGATTTTGTTCAATTATCCGGTGAGGATGCGACGGCTTTGGGCTTTATGGCGCAAGGCGGACATGGCTGCATTTCGGTTGCCTCCAATGTTGCGCCGGAACTTTGCGCGGCGCTGCAAAATGCTTGCCTTGCCGGAGATTTCGCCACGGCTTTGAGCTTGCAAGACCGGTTAATGCCTTTGTTTGAGGCGCTGTTTTGCGAGACCAGCCCGTCACCGGTAAAATATGCAATGGCGCAGCTTGGCCTGTGCGACGAAGAAATTCGTTTGCCGCTATTGCCCGCCAGTGATGAAGCGCGGGCGCAAGTCGATACCGCCTTGGCCGGGCTGAACCTCTAGGCGGTGATGCGATGTCGTCAAAAAGCGGGGGCCGCAAAAAATCCGGTGGCGACAGCGCGATAGCCGAAAATCGGCGCGCAAGGCGCGATTATGAAATCGTCGATACGCTTGAGGCCGGGCTGGTTTTGCGCGGCACGGAAGTCAAGTCATTGCGTGAAGGCACAGCCGGGCTGGCGCATGCTTTCGCCACGGTGCGCGATGGCGAGGGCTGGCTGATGAATGCCGATATTCCCGAATATAATGCCGGCAACCGGTTTAATCACAAAGCGACACAGCCGCGCAAAATCCTGCTGCACCGGCGCGAAATAAACCGGCTGATGGCAGCCGTGCAGCGCGACGGCATGACGCTTGTGCCTCTCAAACTCTATTTCAATGAACGCGGGCGTGCCAAATTGCTGCTTGGATTGGCGCGCGGTCGCAAAAAAGCCGATAAGCGCGAAGCCGAGAAAAAGCGCGATTGGCAGCGCCAAAAAGCGCGGCTGATGCGCGGTTAACGCGCTTCGCCCGACAAATGTCTTTTTATATTGGCAAAGACGGTTTCAAACATTTCCTCGGTCAGGCGGCGCGTATTGGTATTGTAGCGCGAGCAATGATAGCTGTCATAAAGCGTTACCCGCCCCAAATCATGCGCCGCCCCATGCGCGAAAGGCGCGTCTTTGAGCGCAATGCCGAAACTGCGCAAAACACTTTCATGCGAGATGCGACCAAGCGATAAAATCACTTTCAGCTCGCTCATTGACGCAATCCGCGCTTGCAAAAACGGGCGACACGCCGCGATTTCGCCGCTATTTGGCTTGTTTTGCGGCGGCACACAGCGTACCGCATTGGTTATCAGACAATTTTCAAGGCGCAGCCCGTCGCTGGCGGTTTGGTTGTAAACGCCTTGGCTGAAACCAAATTTGTCGAGTGTCGCGTAAAGCAAATCGCCCGCCCAGTCACCGGTAAATGGGCGGCCTGTGCGATTGGCACCGGTGACGCCGGGCGCAAGACCGACAATCAGCAAGCTGGCCTGCGGGTCGCCAAAACACGGCACCGGGGCATTGAACCAATCGGGGTGATTTTGCCGGTTTTCGGCCCGATAATCGGCAAGGCGCGGGCAAAGCGCACAATCCGGCGCAGGGTTGGTGGCCGGATTGCCGGTATTTTCAACGCTTGGCTTTGTCATTTACCTATACTCAACTCTGTCCAATCAAACCGGCTCTGATTGGGTTTGACTTTGCGTTCCCGGCGGAACCGGGCGCTCCTCGCGTTGAATGTCCGATGCGATGGCCTCAAGTTCAATAAAAAAATCGGCGCAGCGATGCAATTCGCTCGATAAAATAGGGGGTCTTGTGCGCTCGCTCGACACAATACCGACTGTTTTGCCATGCCGTTGCAGCGCATGAACCAATGGAACAAAATCGCCATCGCCGGAAAACAGGATGAATGTGTCGAGGTAATCCCGCAATTCAAGGCAATCAACCGCCAGTTCAATGTCCATATTGCCCTTGTGTCTTTGCTCGCCAGTATATTCGTCAGTAAAAGTGCGCATGGTTTTGGTCACGGTCTGATAGCCATTATAGTCGAGATAGCGCACCAGATTATGCATATTGTGGGAAACATCAGCGCGCGGAATGGCGGTGTAATAATAGGCGCGCAAGGGCCGATGCGGGCGCGAGAAATAGGCCAGCAGACGTTCGAAATCAACCTCCACGCCGAGCATATGCATAGTGCTGTAGAAATTGGCGCCATCAATAAACAGCGCGAAACGGTCATTCGAGCCTATTTTCAAATGTTCATTGACCGAAGCGCGAAAGCTGATATTGGCCGGTTTTGTTGTTTGCATAATATATCCTTTGTCTTGACTATTATTATGGACAGCCATGCGGAATTGCCGATAGACATGACAAACACAAATGGTGACGCAAACACAGAACTAACGGGATACCATGATTTTTGTCGCTCTTGGTTCCAATCTGCCCGGCCCTTACTCTAGCCCGGAGCAGCTCTTAAAAGCCAGTCTTTTTGCGCTTGGCCAAGCCGGAATTGTGCCGCATCGGGTATCGCCTTTTTACAAAACCGCGCCGATTGGCCCGGGCGGGCAGCCTGATTATGTCAATGCGGTAGCGGCTGTGCGCTGCTGTCTTGCGCCGCGCGCCCTGTTACAGCGTTTGCATGAGCTGGAGCGTGGTTTCGGTCGCCAGCGCGATATTGTTTGGGGCGCGCGCACGCTTGACCTCGATTTGCTTGATTATCGCGGGCAAATTATGGCACCAGCGCCGATTTTACCCCATCCGCGACTGGCGGCACGGGGCTTTGTGTTGCGGCCATTGGCAGATATTGCGCCGGGCTGGCGTCATCCGCAAAGCGGGCGGGGCATCGCCAATTTGCTGGCCGCGCTGCCGAAAGCCGAGCGCGACGGTGTGCGCCGCCTGAAAATTGCCTGAAAACTGGCTGAAAACTGGCTGAAAACTGGCTGGCAAAAAACTGGCAAAAGATTGGCATGTCATCGCCAACAGCCCATGCGAATTGAGAAAAAGCGAGTTTTTCCTTGCGCAAATCACCCAGTGCGCCTACATAAAGGCATACTGAACAGCTAGGATGATATTATGGCTCGTGTGACTGTAGAAGACTGCGTGGATAAGGTAACCAATCGTTTTGAATTGGTGCTTTTTGCCGCCCATCGCGCGCGCGGCATGTCGGCAGGTGCCGAATTGCTGGTTGAGCGCGACAATGACAAAAACCCGGTTGTGGCCTTGCGCGAAATCGCTGATGAAAAACTCGTGCCGGAAGAAGTGCGGGAAGATTTGGTCGGCTCCTTGCAAAAACAGGTTGAAATAGACGAGCCTGATGAGGATGCGCTGTTGCCGTCTGCGGCGACTGCTTTTGCGCCGACGCAAGGTGAGGCGGAGGCCGAGCCGATGACGGAAATGAGCGAAGACGATATTCTGGCGGCTTTGCAATCACTCGAAGCTTCGGCCCCGAAAGACAGGGGCGATGGTCGCGGCGGTGCATCTGACTAAGCCTTTTAATTGCCTTATCGCCCGGGCGCGCGGGGAGTGTTGACCCATGATGCGCCAATATGAGCTTGTCGACCGAGTTGTCAGCTATGACCCGCATGCCAGTGAGGATTTGCTGAATCGCGCCTATGTGTTTGCGACGCAAAAACATGGTGACCAGAAGCGCGCTTCCGGTGACCCATATTTTTCTCACCCTGTTGAAGTGGCCGGTATCCTCACCGAATTGCGGCTTGACCCGGCCAGTATTGCGACGGCGCTGTTGCATGACACAATCGAAGATACAGAAACCACCTATGGTGAAATTGAAAAATTATTTGGCCGTGAAATTGCCGATTTGGTCAATGGTGTCACCAAGCTGTCGCAGCTTGAATTGACCTCGGAAGGTTCGGCCTATGCCGAAAATTTCCGCAAATTGCTGCTTGCCACTGCCAGCGATATTCGCGTTTTATTGGTCAAATTTGCCGACCGGCTGCACAATATGCGGACATTGCATTTTGTTAAATCCGATGAAAAAAGACGCCGGATAGCGCAGGAAACGCTCGATATTTACGCGCCTCTGGCCGGTCGTATGGGGATGCAGGGCTTTCGCGAAGAATTGGAAGATTTGGCGTTTGGTGAAATCAATGCTGATGCCCGCAATTTGGTGCTTGAGCGGCTGACTTTGCTGAAAGAGGAAAACGGCGTCAAGCTGGATTCGATTGCCTATCAAATAAGCGCCATGCTGGCCGAAAAAGGCGTGAAGGCGCAGGTTTTCGGGCGTGAGAAAAAGCCTTTCTCGATTTGGCGCAAAAGCCAGAATAAATCTATCTCGCTGGAGCAATTATCGGATGTGTTCGGCTATCGGGTCATTGTCGAAGATGAGGATAGCTGCTATCGCGCGCTTGGCATTTTGCACCGCGAATATCGCTATGTGCCGGGGCGCTATAAGGACTATATTTCCACCCCCAAGCTGAATGGCTATCGCTCGCTGCACACGACAGTTATCGGGCCGGACAGGCAGCGCGTTGAAGTGCAAATCCGCACCCAGCAAATGCATGATTTTGCTGAAAATGGTGTGGCTGCGCATTGGGGCTATAAAGACCTTAACGGCAATACGCCGGAAGCTGACATAATCAAACCCTTTGCCTGGCTCAAGGATATGGTGGAGCAAATCCAAACCGGTGAGACGGCTGAGGAGTTTCTTGAAAACACCAAGCTTGAATTATTCACCGACCAAGTATTTTGTTTCACGCCAAAAGGCCGGCTGATTGCCTTGCCGCGGGGCGCGACGGCGCTTGATTTTGCCTATGCTGTGCATACTGAAATCGGCAATAGCTGTGTCGGCGTGCGGATTAACGGGCTGAAATTGCCATTTCGGACATTGCTGAAAAATGGCGATGAAATTGAAGTTATTCGTGACCCCGACCATTTGCCGAGTGAAAACTGGTTGCATTATGTCAGCACCGGCAAGGCGCGGGCCGCCATTCGCCAGACTTTGCGCGACAAGCAGACCGGCGCTTATGCTGATTTGGGTCAGAAAATGCTCGATGCGCTGTTTGAAAATGAGGCGCTGAATGGCGGTGCCGATGTCTATGAGCGCGCGCTTGGCACAATGGGCTTTGCCGCTTTGACCGATTTATATATTGCGGTCGGTCGCGGTGAAACGCCGGCTGGCGAAGTATTGGCCGCGATTATGCCGGAACGAGAGCAAAATCAGAGCGGGCGCTTTGCCGGTGCCATGCGCAATTTGCTCAGCCGCAGAAGCAAGGAAATTGCCCCCAAAACCGCCGCCGTGCCGCTTAATGGCGAACGTGTCGGTCAGGCGGTGAAAATTGCCGATAATTGTTTCCCTTTGCCGGGTGATGATATTATCGGGATTTTATCGACCGGCGAAGGTGTGGTGATTTACCCATCCGGCGCCAGCGCGCTTGACCAATATGTTGATGCGCCCGAACGCTGGGTGGCAATGCGTTGGCAAAATGACGAAAAAAGCGGTGCGCTTTATGACAGCCGCCTGAAAATGACAATTGTCAACCGCACCGGCGCACTCAATACCATTACCCAAACCATTGCTGATTTTGACAGTAATATTTCCAATTTGGCGCTGACCCAGCGCGATGAGGATTTTTGCAATTTGACATTGGATATTGAAGTGCGTGATGCCGCCCATGCGCGCCAGATTGTTGACGCGCTGTCCGGCAGCAGCGTTATCAGCAAAGTGCAGCGCATTATCAGCGATGATGCCCCTTTCATGAATGAGGAATTGGCATGACACCGGAACAAGTCTTGAAGGAGTTTCGCAAGGCGGGCGCTTTGCTTGATGGTCATTTCCTGCTGTCATCCGGCTTGCACAGCCGCAATTATCTGCAATGCGCGAAAGTGCTGAGCCAGCCGCAGCGCGCGTCGAAATTGGCCCGCGCATTGGCCGCGCGCTTGCGCGACGCGGTAAAGGGTGAAATTGACGCGGTGGTGTCTCCGGCCATGGGCGGATTGATAATCGGCCATGAGGTGGCGCGCGCCTTGAAAGTGCCTTTCATGTTTCTCGAGCGCGTGGACGGCGAATTTGCCCTTCGGCGCGGCTTTGAGTTGACCGGTAAGCCGCGTGTGGTGATGATTGAGGATATTGTCACGACCGGCCTGTCTTCGCGTGAGGCGATTGCAGCTATTCGCGCCTATGGCGGGCGCGTGGTCGGGGCCGGATGTTTGATTGACCGCTCCAATGGGAAGGCTAAAATCACTGTGCGTTTGCAATCTTTGGCGCGCGTGTCATTTGAAACCTTTGAGGCGGATAATGTGCCGGAAGATTTGCGCACAATCGCGGCGGTCAAACCGGGCAGCCGTGGGCTGAAATAGACGGGTAACGGGGAGAAATAAATGTTCAAGCGTCGCACGCCCCTGTCGCAATGGCAGCGCTGGCGACAATTTTTGTGGCCGCGCGAAGGCTGGCCCAGAGCATTTTCCTATATGTGGCACAGGCTGGTGCGCCAGCGTGGCAGCGCCCATTCGCTGGCGCTTGGGCTGGCGGCAGGGGCTTTCGTTTCCGCCTCGCCCTTGCTTGGCACGCATTTTTTCCAAGCGGCGCTGATTGCTTGGGTGCTTGGCGGAAATATTATTGCTTCGGCCTTGGGGACATGGGTCGGCAATCCGCTGAGCTTTCCCTTTATATGGGTTGGCACATTCAATATCGGCAATTTTTTGCTCGGCAGAAGCGGCGATATGGTGGCCATGCCGGAATTGAGCTTTGGCCTGTTTCTTGATGCGCCGCTGTCCAGCCTGACGCCGATAATCGGGCCAATGATGACCGGCTCCGTCCCCCTCGGCCTCGCTTTTGCGGTGATGACTTATTATCCAAGCTATTGGAGCATTGCCGCCTATCAAAGGCGTCGGCAACGCCTATTATTGCGTCGGCAAAAAAACCAGGCCGCACCGGTCGGGGAAAGCCAAGAGGATAGCTGATGGCATTGAGCGGTAAAATCAGGTTGGGCGTGAATATCGACCATGTGGCGACTATTCGCAATGCGCGTGGCGGGCGGCATCCTGACCCGGTGCGCGCGGCCATGCTTGCGGCACAGGCCGGAGCAGATGGCATAACCGCCCATTTGCGTGAAGACCGTCGCCATATTGGCGATGATGATATTGCCCGGCTGGCCGGTGAAATCGGCTTGCCGCTCAATCTCGAAATGGCGGCAACCGAAGAAATGTGCGCCATTGCCCTGACCCATAAACCCAATGCATGCTGCCTTGTGCCGGAAAAGCGAGAAGAAGTAACAACCGAAGGCGGGCTTGATGTAGTCGCTGCCCAATCTGTGCTGGCTGATATGGCGGGGCGCTTGCATGATGCAGGCATTCGCCTGTCACTGTTTATTGACCCGGATGCCGCCCAAATTGATGCCGCCTGTGCGATTGGCGCTGATATTGTGGAATTGCATACCGGCACTTATGCGCTGGCCCATGTCAGGGGAGAGCAAGCGGCCTTTAATGACGAATTGGCGCGATTGACGTCGGCAGCGCAAATGGCCCATCAGGCCGGGCTTGAAGTTCATGCCGGTCATGGGTTGGATTATGGCTGTGTCAGCCAGATTGCTGCTTTGCCGGAAATTGTTGAATTGAATATTGGTCATTTTCTCGTCGGCGAGGCGATTTTTACCGGGCTGGGTGCAGCGATTGATGAAATGCGTCGGCTGATGCTGGCCGCGCGAACAAGGCCGGTCGCATGATTATCGGCATTGGCAATGATATTATCGACATAAGGCGCATTGAGGCGACATTGGAACGCTTTGGCGACCGCTTTGTGCAGCGTATTTTTACGCCGGTTGAACAGGCCAAATCCGACCGGCGGCGATTGCGCGCGGCCTCCTATGCCAAACGCTTTGCCGCCAAGGAAGCCTGCTCCAAAGCCTTGGGGACGGGGCTTCGGCGCGGTGTTTACTGGCGCGATATGGGGGTGGCCAATCTGGCCTCTGGCAAGCCGACTATGCAATTGACCAATGGCGCACAGACGCGCCTTGATGAAATCACCCCGGCCGGCATGCAGGCGCAAATTGATTTGACCATTACCGATGATTTTCCATTGGCGCAGGCCATTGTGATTATCTCAGCCGTTCAACGCGGGCAGGGCGGGGTGGCGGAATCGTGAGCAATCCGGAAACGAAAAAACAGGCCAAGCAGGGGCAAAGCCTGTCCGAGGCGATACGCGAAAATATCAGCACGCTGATTTGGGCGGCGGCGATTGCGCTCGTCATACGCTCATTTTTGTTCCAGCCTTTTAACATTCCCTCAAGCTCTATGAAGCCGACTTTGCTGATTGGCGATTTTCTTTTTGTCTCGAAATTCAGCTTTGGCTATTCGCGCCACAGCCTGCCGTTCAGCCCGCCTTTGTTTGACGGGCGACTTGGCGGCGGCACGCGGGCGGTCGCGCGTGGCGATGTGGTTGTCTTTAAGTTACCGGCTGACAATCGCACCGATTTCATCAAGCGCGTGATAGGTCTGCCGGGCGACACAATACAGGTCAGAAATGGCATTGTGCTGCTCAATGGTGAAGCACTGCCCCTCGAGCCGGCAGGGGTGTTTATTGAGCGGCGCGAAGACGGCACAACATTGGAAGTGCCGCGCTATCTTGAAACCTTGCCCGGCGGACGCAGCTATTATGTGCTGGATCAGATGCGCGACGGCTTGCTCGACAATACCGGCATATATGAAGTGCCGACCGGGCATTATTTCATGATGGGCGATAATCGTGACAATTCCACCGACAGCCGCGTCAGTCGCTATGTTGGTTTTGTGCCGCATGAAAATCTTGTCGGCCCGGCGCAGATATTGTTTTTCTCCTTTGATGATGCGACCCATCCGCTGCAATTCTGGCGCTGGCCATTCGCCATACGCTATAGCCGCTTGCTCAATATTGTCCGATGAAAAAAGCCACCATGCCGCTATTTTTGTCCCGCCTTGGCCATGATTTTGCCAATGCGGATTTGTTGGCGCGGGCTTTGCGTCATGCCAGCCTTGATGTGGATGAGGATAATGAGACATTGGAGTTTTTGGGCGACCGCGTGCTGGGGCTGGTGATTGCGCAATATCTGTTTGAAACCTATCCATCTGAGCCGGAAGGCAGTCTGTCGCGTCGGCTTGGCCAGCTTGTCAGCCGTCGCATTTGCGCTGCCATTGCCGCCGATATTGGTCTTGCCGGTGTATTGCAAACCGACCAAAGCCGCGACCGGCAGGCCAAGCAGTATAAAATGACCCAAAACATTCTGGCCGATGGTGTGGAAGCCCTGCTGGGTGCGGTTTATCTTGATGGCGGTTTGGCGGCAGCGCAGGCGGTGATATACCGGTTATGGCAACCCTATTTTGCCGGACAGGTTGATGTGCCGGTTGATTCCAAAACAGCCTTGCAGGAATATTTGATGAAGCGGGGCGAAGCCTTGCCGCATTATGAAATTACCGACCGCACCGGCCCGGCCCATGCGCCGGAATTTACCGTTACTGTCATGGCTGGCAAAATCAGCATGTCGGCCAATGGCCATTCGCGCCGTCAGGCCGAGCAAAATGCTGCCGCACAATGTTTGGCCGCGCTCACGCGTGAAGCAGCGACGGCAGATGCAGAAAAGACAGAAAAGGCAAAACCATGACAACACGCTGCGGATTTGTCGCCATTATCGGGCCGCCCAATGCCGGTAAGTCAACCCTTGCCAATGCGCTGGTCGGCCAAAAAGTCTCCATTGTCACGCAAAAGGCGCAGACCACCCGCATGCGCCTGCGCGCTGTGGTGATGCATAAGTCAACGCAATTAATATTGGTCGATACGCCGGGCGTGTTTGAGCCGCGCCAGCGTCTTGATCGCGCTATGGTCAATGAGGTCTGGCTGGGCATGGAAGATGCCGACCATATTTTGATTGTGCTGGATGCTTCTTTGCCGGTAACCGAAGAAACCGAAATTTTGCTGGCGCGTTTGCGCGGCACGTCCAAGCCGGTTTCGCTGGCCTTGAATAAAATTGATTTGGTGGCGCGCGACACATTGCTCCAAAAACTACAAGAAATTAACCAACTCATTGACTTAAAAGACAGTTTTTTAATATCAGCAGACCGTAATGACGGTCTTGAGAGGCTGGCAGACACGCTGTCAGAGGCGATGCCGGAAGGCCCTTATTTATATCCCGAAGACCAGGCAGCCGATATTCCCTCGCTATTGCTGGCAGCGGAAGTAACGCGCGAAAAACTGTTTTTGCGCCTGCATCAGGAATTGCCCTATGCGCTGACCGTAGAGAGCGAAAAATGGGAAAATAAAAAAGATGGCAGTATCCGTATAGAGCAAACCGTCTATGTGCGCCGCGACGGCCAAAAGGCGATTGTGCTGGGCAAGGGCGGGCGCACCATTAAGGAAATCGGGGCAGAGGCACGCCTTGAGCTGCAAGCCATGTTTGATTGCCCTGTTCATTTGTTTATTTTTGTCAAAGTGCGCAAAAATTGGCAGGAAGACCCGGAGCGTTATCGCGTGATGGGCTTGGATTTCAAAGCCAAGTGACAAGGTGCGGCTGATATGGAATGGCAAGGCGAAGCGTTGATATTGGCCGCCCGCCCGCATGGTGAGGGCAGTGCCATTGTCGATGTTTTCACCCGCGCCGAAGGACGCCATGCCGGTTTGATACGCGGCGGCTTTGGACGCCGTTTGCGACCGCTTTTGCAGCCCGGCAATATGGCGCAAATTGGCTGGCGCGCGCGCCTGTCGGAACATCTTGGGACAATGACGATTGAGGGCGGGCGCGCCTATGCGGCGGAATTGATGAGCGACCGGCGCGCTTTGGCCGGTCTGTCATCGCTTTGCGCCTTGCTGATGATAACGCCGGAGCGACAAGCCTATCCGCGCCTATATGATACGGTGCAAGTCTTGTTGCAGGCATTTGACGACGCCCATATCTGGCTGCCCTTGCTGGTGCGGTTTGAATTGGCTTTGCTGGAAGAAACCGGTTTTGGGCTTGATATGTCGGCCTGCGCCGCCACTGGCAGCCAAGAAAATCTGACCCATATATCGCCGCGCAGTGGCCGCGCCGTTTCGGCGGCGGCGGCGACGCCCTATCTCGACCGGCTGTTCGCCCTGCCGGCTTTTTTGCGTGACCCGCAAGCCGCCGCCAATGATGACGATATTGCCGCCGGATTTGAACTGACCGGCTATTTTCTTGAACGCCGTGTCTATCAGCCGGTTGGCAAAACCCTGCCGCAGGCGCGCCAACGCTTGCTGGATGTGCTGCACCGCTAGACCGGTTTGCCGCGCTCCGAATCTGCCTATAAATGGCGCATGAGCGATATTCTTGACAATCCGGCACCGGCGGAAATCGTCAGCCTGAAACAGGCGCTGGAGACGCGCTATCTGGCCTATGCGCTGTCCACCATAACCAATCGGGCCTTGCCGGATGTGCGCGACGGGTTGAAGCCGGTTCACCGGCGGCTGTTGTTTGCCATGCGGCAATTGCGGCTTGACCCGGAGCAGGGTTTCAAAAAATCGGCGCGGGTTGTCGGTGATGTGATTGGCCGCTATCACCCGCATGGCGACCAGGCGGTTTATGATGCGCTGGTGCGACTGGCGCAGGATTTTGCTGTGCGCTATCCGCTGGTGGACGGGCAGGGCAATTTCGGCAATGTCGATGGCGATAATGCGGCTGCCATGCGTTATACAGAAGCGCGCATGACCGATATTGCCGCCGCGCTGTTGCGTGATATTGACAGCGATACGGTAGATTTTCGCACCACTTATGATGGCGAGGATGAAGAGCCGGTTTTGCTGCCGGCGGCATTTCCCAATTTGCTGGCCAATGGGGCGTCGGGCATTGCTGTCGGCATGGCGACTTCTATTCCGCCGCATAATGTTGATGAATTATTGGGCGCAGCACTGCATTTGCTGAAAAAACCCAATGCCCGTATTGAGACATTGATGGAGCATGTGCAGGGGCCGGATTTTCCGACCGGCGGCTTGTGTATCGAATCGCCAGAAGTGCTGCGCGAGGCTTATGCGACCGGTCGCGGCTCCTTGCGTGTGCGGGCGCGTTATGAGGTGGAAAACCTACCGCGCGGGCAATGGCAGATTGTCGTCACCGAAATTCCCTATCAAGTGCAAAAGGCGCGGCTGATAGAAAAAATTGCCGAATTAATGCAGGCGCGTGCTTTGCCCATGCTGGAAGATATTCGCGACGAAAGCGCCGAAGATATTCGTATTGTTATCACGCCGCGCAGCAAAAATATGGATGCCGATCAAGTGATGGGTGTTTTATTCAGGCAGACTGATTTGGAGTCGCGCTTTTCCCTGAATATGAATGTGTTGGACAGCACCGGCGTGCCGCGTGTGATGGGCTTGCGCGAGGCCTTGCTCGAATGGCTGGCGCATAGGCGGGTTGTGTTGCAACGCAAAAGCCGGTTCCGCCTGTCGAAAATTGAAGCCAGGCTGGAAATCTTGGACGGCTATTTGGTCGCCTATCTCAATCTTGATGAGGTTATCCGTATCATCCGTGAGGAAGATGAGCCGCGCGATGAATTAATGGCGGCCTTTGCGCTCAATCAGACGCAAGCCGATGCGATACTCAATCTGCGTTTGCGCGCCTTGCGCAAATTGGAAGAAGAGGGCATTCGCACTGAGCATAAGGAATTGACGGCAGAAAAAGCGTCTTTGACCAAATTGCTCAAATCCGATGATGCCCAAACCAAGGTGATAAGCGACGACATAAAGGATTTGCGCAAAGCCTATGGCCCCAAAACAAGTCTTGGCAAACGCCGCACATTGTTTGAAGAAGTGGCAGAATCCGATGCTGTTTCAATGGATATTTTCATTGAAAAAGAACCGGTTACGATAGTTTGCTCAGAAAAGGGCTGGATACGGGCAATGAAGGGCCATGCCGAGAATGGCAAAGGGCTGACTTATAAAGATGGCGATAGGGCAGGCTTTGTGTTGCACGCGCAAAGCACGGATAAGCTGATTGCCTTTGCCTCCAATGGCCGCGCCTATACGCTTGATGTGGCCAAGCTGCCGGGCGGGCGCGGGCATGGTGAGCCGGTGCGACTGATGCTGGATATTGAACCGGCCGAAGAGATTGTTGAATTATTCGTCCATGACCCGTCGCGCAAATTGCTGGTCGCCTCGCGCATAGCCAATGGGTTTATTGTGCCGGAAAGTGAATTGGTCAGTGGCCGCAAAGCGGGCAAGCAAATCCTCAATGTCAAAGCGCCTGATGAAGCGGCGATTTGTGTGCCGGTCTATGGCGACAGCGTGGCTGTGCTGGGAGAAAATCGCAAGCTGCTCTGCTTCGCTCTGGCTGATGTGCCGGAAATGGGGCGCGGCAAGGGCGTGCGTCTGCAACGCCATGGCGACGGGCATTTGGCTGATATTCGCTGCTTTGCCCGTGATGAGGGCTTGAAGTTTTTCGACCGCGCCGGGCGCGAACGCAATTTCACCGAGCTGGATGATTGGTTTGGCCATCGCGCGCAGGCCGGTCGGGTGCGGCCAAATGGCTTTCCCGGTGACGGCTCAATGGGGCCGGCTTTTCCCAACCGACTTTAGATGTTCAGCGCGCGGGGGCGCGTCTATTGCTGTCCGGTCAGTTCGAATGACGCGCTGGCTTGGTGGTTCCAAAACTTCACCCGAACCGCATAATCGCCCGGCATATAACGCGCCGTATCAAGCGGGATTTGGCGGATTTCTTCGAGTATCTCACCAGCTCCCAGCATGCGCTCAGTGACATTTTCTGTGCAATCGGTTTCACCTTGCCGCATGGCCTGAACGAATTCACCGCCCGGCGTGGTGACAACAAAACGGAAAATCTTGCACGGGCCATCGGCGACCAATTTAACGGCAGCGTCTGTGCGATTGACCAATTGCACAATCACCGGCAGGGCTTGTATGCGCCGCTCCGGCGTCAGCATATGCTCGACCGGCACACCCAATTGCAGCCCAATATCACCGGCCCCGACACGTCCATCATCGCGCGAAAGATAGCCAAGCCCGCCAATCAAAACAATCAGCGCCAAAGTTGTCAGCATCATATTGGGCATGCGCATGGGGCTAGTCTCCGAAGATAAGCGCGGGCAGCCAAGTCGCCAATTCGGGGAAGGCGGCCAGCAGGCCGAGCATGGCAAGCTGTATCATGACAAAGGGAATCGCGCCGCGATAGATTTGACCGGTCGATACGCTTTCCGGCGCGACACCGCGCAAATAAAACAGCGCAAAGCCGAAAGGCGGGGTCAGGAAAGAGGTTTGCAAATTCAGCGCCATCATCACGCCAAGCCAAACCGGGTCAATGCCAAGGGTCAATAAAACCGGCCCGACAATTGGCACAACAACAAAAATTATCTCAATGAAATCAAGGAAAAAGCCGAGAATAAACATAAGCAGCATAACAATGGCCATGGCTGTCCATTTGCCGCCCGGTAAATCTTGTAAAAGATGCTGAATGGTCTCATCACCGCCCAGCCCGCGAAATACCAGCGAAAACAACGCGGCACCGATAAGTATGACAAACACCATAGATGTGGTGTGCATGGTGGCGCGCATGACCGATGTCAAAACCGCGCCTTGCCAAATTGTGCGCAGACTCGACAGTATGGCCAGAGCCAGAACCGCGCATAAAATAAGCGCCATGCCAATACTGAATGTCTCGCCAAGGCTGATGGCATCGCGCTCCAGCCGCAGGTCAATAAGGCTGGTCAGGGTGATAAGCGCGACCAGTGCGGCGACGCCGAGCCGAACCAGCAATCGCGCATATCGCGTATGAGCCGGGGCCAAGCGGTCGCCCGCCAGCAATATAGTGCCGACAGCACCGACGGCTGCCGCTTCGGTTGGGGTGGCAATGCCGGCCAATATGGAGCCGAGCACGGCAATAATCAGCGTGATGGGCGGCAGCAGGGAAGCCAGCAACACGCCCAACGAGATGCTTGTATCATCTTCGGCGGCGGGTGCCTTATGCGGTTGCCAAATGGCGGTTACCGCTTGATACAGCATATAAAGGCCGACCAATACCAAGCCGGGCAGCAGCGAACCGGCAAATAATTCGCCGACCGATACAGTGTCAGGCGAAAATATGCCCTGTTCCAATTGCGCTTTCTGATAGGCATTGGCAATCACATCGCCGAGCAGCACCAGCACAATAGAGGGCGGGATGATTTGCCCCAGCGTGCCAGCGGCGGCAATTGAGCCTGCGGCGAGTGACGGGTCATAGCCGCGCTTCAGCATGGTCGGCAGCGATAACAGCCCCATGGTCACAACGGTCGCCCCGACAATGCCGGTTGAGGCAGCCAATAGCGCGCCAACAATCGAGACCGACAGCCCCAATCCACCGCGCACGCGCCCGAACAGCCGCGCCATATTTTCCAGCAAATCCTCGGCAATGCGGGCGCGCTCCAGCATTGTCCCCATAAACACAAAAAGCGGCACTGCCATCAGCACTTGATTGGTCATCGTGCCGAAAATGCGCTGCGGCAAAGCGTAGAAAAAACTGCTGTCAAAAACACCAAGCGCCTGCCCGATAAGGCCGAAAATCAACGCTGTGCCAGCCAGTGTGAAGGCGACCGGAAAACCCGCCATCAGCAATAGGCAGGCACCGCCAAACATGATGAGGTCAAGCATTTCACCCATTATCGGTTATCTCGTTTTTCTGTTTGTTTTCAGTGATATGCAGAAGATTTTGCAAGATAAAGGCAACAGCTTGCAACGCCATTTGAACGGCAAAGACCAGAATGACCGTTTTCAACAAAAACACGCCTTGTATGCCGCTGGTCTCGCGCGAGCCTTCGCGCACTGACCATGAAATCGACACATAATCCCAGGAGACAATGATTATCAGCACGCAAAAGGGCAGCAGCATAAATGCATGACCGAATAAATTGGTTACCGCCTGCCCAAACCGGCTGCGCCGCGCATAAAATATATCAACCCGCACATGCTGGTCATTGAGCAGCGTGTCAGCCGCCGCCATCATAAACAAAAGCCCATGCATATAGACGATTGATTCTTGCAACATGATTGACCCAATGCCGAACACATAGCGCATGACAACAACGCCAAATTGCACCAGCACCATGGCCAATGTCAGCCATGCCGCCGCACGGCCAATCAGACCATTAACAAAATCAATGGCTCGCGCGAGGCGCAAAAGCAGGTCGGCTAGGGGTTTGGGCATTTATCCTGTCCGGTCAGATATTGCGCCGCGCCATTGTGTATGGTTCTTCGCTTTGCGCGCCCCATGCCATTGAGTTTTTCAGCGATTTGCGGAAACTGTCATAGACTTTTTGGGTGAACGCATCCTTGGCTGCCTCTTCGGCCAGCACTTTGTCCGAAGTTTCCTTCAAAGCTGTCATAATCTCTTGAGAAAAGCGCCGCACTTGAACATTATGCTTATTGACCAGCGTGTCTAACGCGGCCGCGTTTTTGTAATTATATTCGCTGAATGTTGCTTCATTTTCTGCCTGGCAGGCATTTTGAATTATCGCCTGTTGCGCCTTGCTCAGCGAATTCCACACATCGAGATTAATACCGGTGCACAAGCCGGCGCCGGGTTCGTGAAAGCCGGGGCAGTAATAATATTTGGCGACTTGATGAAAGCCAAAGGCCAAATCATTCCACGGGCCAACCCATTCAGAGGCATCAATCGCGCCGCTTTTCATGCTTGGGAAAATCTCACCGCCGGGCAGGGAAATTGCCGCCGCACCCAGACGCCGCATAACCTCGCCGCCCAGTCCGGGCATGCGTATTTTAAGCCCTTTGAAGTCTTCCAGCGATTTGATTTCGCGATTGAACCAACCGCCCATCTGCACACCGGTATTGGCCGACTGAAAGGCGATAATGTTGAATTTGGCCGATAATTCGCTCCATAAGGCGCGTCCGCCGCCAAAATTAATCCAAGCCGATAATTCTTGCGCGGTCATACCAAATGGCACGGCGGTAAAGAAATTAAAGGCGGTTGATTTGCCCTGCCAATAATATTCCGCGCCATTATACATATCGGCCGTGCCGGTGGAGACCGCATCAAAGGCTTCAAAAGCGCCGACCAATTCGCCATCGGCAAAGACTTTAATGTCAAGCGCACCTTCTGACATGTCGCGCACTCGCCGCGCCACATTTTCGGCTGCCGTGCCGAGGCCGGGAAAGTTTTTCGGCCATGTGGTGACCATTTTCAGCCGCCTTTTGCCCTTGGCATAGGCCGGTGCCTGCCCGACCAGCCCGGTTGCAGCCGTGCCCGCAACAAGCCCGCCCAATAAGTGACGACGTCCGATTTTATTGCCCATGCGATACTCTCCCTTTTTGGCTTTTGGCCCCTCTTGGCGTTTGGCCCCTATTGGCTTTTGGCTTAAGCGGTTTTTGTGCCGCCTTTTGCCTGTGTGTCGGTGGCGGTATGTGTGCTGCTGGCGGTATGTGTGTCGAAGTCAACCCAGCCCTCCAAATGCAACACATCCAATGGTTTGAAACGCTGTTTATAGGACATTTTTTCGCAATCATGGATAAAATATCCCAAATAAACATGGTCTTTCTTATTGAGCTGCGCCCGCTTAATCTGGTCGAGAATAATCAGCGTGCCGAGGCTGCGTTCGGATAATTTTGTGTCGAAAAAAGAATAGACCAGTGACAAGCCATCCGCCATTTTATCGGCCAGCACGCAAGCGACCAGCCGATTATCCGGCAGGCGATATTCAACCAGATGCGTGTCAACTGTCGTTTCCTCAATCATCGCCATGAAATCAAGCGGCGTCATGCCGCTCATGCCGCCCGCAGGATGGCGCGTGTCCAAATAGCTGACAAACAAGTCATATTGCTCGCGCGTCGCCGAGGGCGGGCAAATCGTGCGGGTCAAGTCTTCATTGCGCTTGAAAATGCGCTTCAGATTGCGCGATGGGGTAAACGCGCCGACTCGCACACGCACTGACGCACAAGCCGTGCAAGCGTCACAGGCTGGACGATAGGCGACGGTCTGGCTGCGCCGAAATCCGGCATGGGTCAGCGTATTATTGATAAGAACCGCTTTGCTGCCGGTCAAATGGGTGAATAATTTGCGCTCCATTTGCCCGTCAATATAAGGGCAGGGCGCAGGATCGGTGATAAAGAAGGACGAGAGTTTTTGATGGTTGAATTGGTTCATAATTTGCCCTCCTTTCTGCGTTTGGCGCTACAGGTTAAAATAAATCGGCGCAAATAGCGAATAGCTTATCCAGAGCAAGACAATCAAGGGGATGCCAGCGCGCATAAAATCAGCAAATCGGAAATTGCCCGGCGTCATCACCAGCAAATTGGTCTGATAGGCAATCGGGGTGGCAAAGCTGCAATTGGCGGCAAATATCACGGCGAGAATAAAGGCCATTGGGTCAACGCCCAATGAGCGGGCCAGGCTGACAGCCAGCGGGGTGAACAAAACGGCGGTGGCATTATTCGACAATATATTGGTGATAATGGCGCATATCAGGAAAAAGGCTGACAGAATAATGGCCGGGGAGCTGGCGGCAAACAGGGTTAAAAACCCGTCGGTCACATAAGCGGCCCCGCCAGTGACAGTCAGGGCTTTGGCCATGGCCAGCGCCGAGGCGACGACCAGAAAAATCCGCGTGTCAAAGCCGCGCACAGCCTGTCTTGTGTTCAAAATGCCGGTAACCACCATCAGGCCGGCCCCGGCCATGGCCGCCACAACAATCGGCACAAGACCGGAGGCCGCGGCCAGCACTGTGCCGGCAAAAATAAGCCGCGCCAGATTGGCATTTTCAAAATTGGGCAATTCGCTGGCCGACCATTCGAGCAGCAGCGTGTCGCGATTATGGCGCAGATTGGCGATATTTTTTTGGCCACCAATAACCAGCAAGACATCGCCCGCTTCAAGGCGCATATCCGCTAATTCATGGCGCAACATGCGCGAGCGCCTTTGCACGCCGAGAATAAAGCAATCTGTTGTATGGCTGAAACCGGTTTGATAGACGGCGCGCCCGGCCATGCGTGAGCCCGGCGCGACCACCAGTTCGGCCAGCATGGTCTCGGAATCATTGTCACTGTCCGGCACAAGCGGCAAAATCTGGCTTTGCAGCGGATGGTCGCGATTGGCCAGCGCATCGGATAATTCGCGCCGTGTGGCCGCGATAAAAATTTTATCGCCCGGCTGCAATTCAATATCATCAAAGGGGGGCAGCATTTTACTGGTGCCGCGCTCAATCATCTGCACGGTCATGCCGCTCAATGCGGGCAGAAATCCGGCCTGTGTGTGCGTTCCAACCAGCGTGTCCCCGGCGCGCAGGCGCAATTCCACAATATATTGACGGCCCTTATCGGGCCTGTCCTGCTCAACCTCGCCATCGCGTATTGTCAGCAGGCGCGGCATGACAAAGATGACATAAAGCGCGCCAACCCCAAGCAGCACCAGCCCGGGCAGGGTCAGGTCGAAAAACTCAATCCGAACCGTGCCAAGCTGCTCTGCCGTATCAGCGACCAGCAAATTGGTGGAGGAGCCAATAAGGGTCAACATGCCGCCAAGAATGGTCATATAGCTGAGGCACATCAGATAGGGCGATGCATTGGTGCGTGCGCGCGCTGCAATTGCCGTTAAAATCGGAATCGTCATCAGCACGACCGGTGTGTTATTGAGCAGCGCGCTTGAAATGGTCGCGCCTATCAGCACGCTGACCAGCGCCAGCATGGGCGTGCGCGCAGCGCGGCTGGACAGGCTTTCAATCAGCTTTTCAAGCGCCCCGGATTGGAACAATCCCTGCGCCAGAACCAATAATGCCATTATGGTGATAAGCGCCGGATTGCCAAAACCGGCCAGCAGCATGGTCGGGGTCAGCAAAATATCACCCGCCATGTCGCGATAGGGCAGCAGGGTGAACAGCAAGAGCAAAGCGACCAATACCATGAGTGAGGTGATTTCCATGGCGTATCGCTCGACCGCGTAAAGCACCATCGCCGCGATAATAATCGCGAAGCTTGCCCACATGTGAAAATCACTTTCCATTATTCCATCCGCTTTGCTGTATCAGCCACGCCTGTCGATGCCTTGCACATTCAATTCTTGCCCTGCTTTTCAGCCTATTTCAAACAGAAAGCTGGATTTTGCCAGGCGCGTCGGGCATAAGGGGGCAGGCCGCATTGGCCTGCTTGCTCTGGTGAAAGGTGCTCTATGATTGACAGCCGCGAATTGCGCAATGCGTTCGGACATTTTGGCACGGGCGTTGCCGTTATTACCGTTGCAAATGGTGACAATTCGGCACTGGGCTTGACGGTTAACAGTTTTGCTTCTGTGTCGCTTGACCCGCCAATGCTGTCTTGGTGCTTGGGCAAGCAATCCGATTTGGCGGAGATATTTTCAACCGCAGAAAATTTTACGGTTAACATATTGGCCGCTGACCAGCGCGCGCTGTCCGATGAAATGGCGCGCCCCGGCGGTCATGCGCTGGGGCAGGGGCAATTCACCATTGGCAAAACCGGTGGCATTTTGCTGAATGGTGCCTTGGCGCAATTTGAATGTCATTTGCACCAGCGTGTTGAGGCGGGCGACCATATTATTCTGATTGGCGGTATTGACGCGGTTTCTCATTGCAGCAAATCGCGTGCGCCTTTGATTTATTTTCGCGGCAGTTATAGCGGCCTTAAAGAAGACACGGCCTGATGGCAGGCGACAGGCAAAGGCTGGCCTTTATCGGCCTTGGCGTAATGGGTTTTCCCATGGCCGGGCATTTGGCGCGCAGCGGCGCGGATATTTGCGTTTATAACCGAAGCGGCGAAAAAGCCGCGCGCTGGGTAGAGACTTATGGCGGACGCGCCGCCGCCACACCGGCAGAGGCGGCGCAAGGGGCTGAGATGGTGTTTAGCTGTGTCGGCAATGATGATGATTTGCGCCAAGTTATTGCCGGAGAAAACGGCGTTTTGGCGGGGCTGGCGAGCGGCGCCATATTGATTGACCACACAACATGCTCGGCAGATGTGACCCGCGAATTGGCGCAAGCCTGTTCGGCGCAAGGCGCTTTCATGCTCGATGCACCGGTTTCAGGCGGCGAGGCAGGCGCGGTAAATGGCCAATTGACAATCATGGTCGGCGGCGCTGAGGCGGTTTTCGCGCGCGCCAAAGACACGCTGGGCATTTATGCGCGCGCCGTCAAACTTATGGGCGATAGCGGTGCCGGACAATTGACCAAAATGGTCAACCAGATTTGCATTGGCGGGCTGTTGCAATCGCTGTCGGAAGCCTTGCTGTTTGCCGAGCAGGCCGGATTGGATGGGCGCGCGGTGATTGAGGTGATTTCCAAAGGGGCGGCGCAAAGCTGGCAAATGGAAAATCGCCATGAAACCATGATTGACGATAAATATGATTTCGGCTTTGCCGTCGATTGGATGGTCAAAGATTTGGCTATTTGCCTGCAAGAGGCCGCGCGCAATGGCGCGGCTTTGCCGCTGACCGAATTGGTGAAGTCTTATTATGAAGATGTGCAAGCCATGGGCGGCGGACGTTGGGACACGTCCAGTTTGATAGCGCGTTTGCGCAACATGAAGTAAATAACTTCAATAGAAATAAAAAAATCGTAACATTTTAATTTACTGTTCGTATCGAAACCCTAGGGTAAATCGCATGGGGCCATGACATCACGAAAAGGTGGTGAGATATGGGCTATGCACGAGAATTTCCGAAACATTTATGCGCTTATGATTTATGCCTGCGGGCGCTTTTGCTCGGTGGGTTGGTGCCGTTAATGGTGGCCCTTGCCGCTTGTGGCGGTGGCAGTGGTGGCGATGGAAATGGGGGCGGTAACACAAAACCCCCAAACACGACCGCCACCCCGCCATCGGTTTTGATGGCCACGCCCAAGCCACCGGCACCGGGCTGGCAAAGTGACGCCGCCCAATGGGCCGAGCATCGGGGCTATCGGCAGCAATTCGGCCTGGCCATGATAAATGCCAGTGCCGCCTATGCGGCGGGCGCGACCGGCACGGGCGTCACCATTGGCTTTGTTGACACGGGGCTGGCTGAAAACCATGCCGCGTTTGACGGCAAGCAAATTATGGTCAATGACCGCACCGGCTTGCGCGATGGCGCAACGCCGCGGCAATTGAGCCATGGCACCGCTGTTGCCAGTATTGCATTGGCCGGACGCCATGACCGGGCGCAAATGCATGGCGTTGCTTTTAATGCCGTGCCGGCCATGTATAGCCTGCATTTATCGCCACAGGGTTTTTTGCATATTGACGATGCGGCGCTGGCCACGGCTATCGGCAAACTCGAAGCGGCGGGCGCGAAAATCATCAATCACAGCTGGGGCTATGACACGGTGCTGGATGCCTCATTGGCTGATACGCAGCGTGCATTTCTGAGCAATGAATATGGCAGTCTTTTGGCGCGGCAAAGGCAGGGCAAAGCGATTCATGTTTGGGCGGCGGGCAATAATGCGGCACCGCAAATCACCGTATCTTCGGCTTGGCCGGTGTTGTTTCCCGATTTGGCCGGGCTGGGCATTGCCGTTGCCGGTCTTGGCGATGATGGCGATTTGGGGCTTGTTTCCAATGCCTGCGGGGTGGCGGCAGCGCATTGTCTGGCGGCACCGGGTGATACGAGATTGGGCAGCGGTGTCTATAATTGGGCGGCCAATGCCGGTGGCGCTTATCGTCCGGTTTATGGCACCAGCTATGCCGCGCCATTTGTCAGCGGGGTTTTGGCGCTGATGATGGAAGCATTTGGCGAGCAGCTGAGCCTGAAAGAATATACAGGCCGCTTGCTGGCCACGGCAGACAAATCGGGCATTTATGCCAATAGCGCAAAATTCGGGCAGGGTTTGGTGGATGCCGCCGCCGCGCTGACGCCCGTGTCACCGGCATCCATTCCCTTGCCAAAGGGCGGGCTGGCGCGCCCCGCCGACAGCTATCTCGGTGCCGGCATTTTGCCGCGTGACATGTATGACCGCTTGATGAAAGAAAAAATCATTATTCTGGACGCGCTGGGCAGCCCGTTTCAGAAGCCATTGGGGCGACCCTTGCCAACCAGCCCCGCATCTTTTCTGCCGCAGCTGACCAGTGCTGTTGGCAAGCCGCGCCCTCCTTTATATCGCAACCGGCGCTTTGGCTGGGACATGGCGGTATGGGACGCCTTTGCCCTGTCCAATATGGACGGGTCGGCGCTTGCTTTCCTCATGGGCAGGCAAATATCGGCGCATCCGTTTCTGTCAGGGATGACCCGTCAAGGGTTGGCTCTTTCAGGTGGGGTTATGAAACGGACGGGGCGCGGCATTGATTATCGGGTCACCAGCTTTGCCGGGCATAAGGCGAACACGGCCTATCAATTTGCCGGTGTGGTCGGGCGTCGCAAAAAAGGCGTATTGAGCATGGAAATTGGCTCTTTGAATGAAGATAATGGCTTGCTGACGGCGACCGGCAGCGGTGGTTTGCCGCTTGGTCGGGCGCAGACATTTTTTGTCGGCATGGGGCTGAATAGTGGCGATAGGCTGGCAGATGGCGAATTGGCCATGACCGTGCAATTGGGTCACACGCAAATGCGCGGGGCGAAAAACAGCTTGCTGGGCGATTTTCGCGGCATTGGGTCGGGGCTGTCAGCGCAGGCCAAACTCGGCCAATTGACTTTCAATCTTACCAGCCCGCTGACTTTTGAGACCGGCCAATGGCAATTGCGTTTACCGAAAAAACGCGTGCCGGGGCAGGGTGTCTTGTTTTCGGCGCGCGATTTGCCATTATCTTCCGCTTCGCGCCCGCTTCAGCTTGGCATGCGCTATGGCGGTGAGCGGCTGGTCTGGGCGGTGCAAGCGGAAACAGTGAATGGTGAGATGGCGCATATTGGCGCGAAGCTGCGGCGGGTATTTTAACCGTCGCGGTTCAATAGCTGCGCGGCCTGCAAAGCAAAATAGGTGAGGATGCCATCGGCACCGGCGCGTTTGAAGGCACTCAAACTTTCCAATATGGTTGCCTCACGCGCCAGCCATTCGCGCTCTATCGCACCGGCCAGCATGGCATATTCGCCCGATACTTGATAAGCGAAAGTCGGCACGGCAAGCTCGGCCTTGCAACGGCGCACAATATCGAGATAGGGCATGCCCGGCTTGACCATGACCATATCAGCGCCTTCGGCAATATCGAGGGCAATTTCATGTATCGCCTCATCGCTGTTTGCCGGATCCATTTGATAGGTTTTTTTGTCGCCGCGCAGCCGCCCGCCAGAGCCGACCGCGTCGCGGAACGGGCCATAAAAGGCGGAGGCATATTTGGCGCTATAGGCCATGATAAGCGTGTCTTGAAAATCTTCGCTTTCGAGCGCGGCTCGTATGGCACCAATGCGCCCATCCATCATGTCGGAGGGGGCAATAATATCGCAGCCCGCTTCAACCTGGGTCAGCGTTTGGCGGATAAGCGCATCCACCGTCTCATCATTCAAAATAATGTCGCCATCAAGCAGCCCGTCATGGCCATGGGCAGTATAGGGGTCAAGCGCGACATCGCATAAAATACCAATATCCGGCACCGCATCTTTAATGGCGCGGGTGGCGCGGCAGACCAGATTTTCGGGGTTAAAGGCTTCCGCCCCGTCATCGCTGCGCAAATCGGGCGGCGTATTGGGAAACAGCGCAATCACCGGAATGCCGAGATTGGCGGCTTGGTCGACCGCCTCGACAGCCAAATCAATGCTCAGCCTTTCCACACCGGGCATGGAAGCGACCGGCTCGCGCTGATTGTCGCCGTCAATAATGAAAATCGGCCAAATCAAATCATCGACACTTAACGTGTTTTCGCGCACAAGACGGCGCGACCAGTCAGTGCGGCGCAGGCGGCGCATACGGGTATGTGGAAACGCTCTTTGCGTCATAATCGCTCCGGATATTTCGGTATGGGCCAAGCTATCGGCTTGACGGTTGCCGCGTCAAGCTCTGCTTATGCCAGTTTGTTATGAAACTGTCAGCAGCAAATCTTATCCGTGCTGTTATCCGTTTGCGCCATATCGGTTTTCGGCTATCTTACCGGCAAAGGGCAGGCGAAACGCCGTCAGGCGCTTGCAGGGGAGAAATATATGTTGGAATTGACCGCTGAGCAGCAAGCCATACAGGATATGGCGCAAAATTTTGCGGCTGAAAAACTGGCCCCTTTTGCGGCTCAATGGGATGAGGAAAAAACCTTTCCGGTCGATACGCTTCGCGACATGGCCGGGCTTGGTTTTGCCGGTATTTATCTGTCGGAAGAGCATGGCGGCAGCGGGCTGACGCGGTTTGATGCGTCTTTGGTGTTTGAAGCCCTTTCTTATGGTTGCACCTCAACCGCCGCCTTTATGACGATTCACAATATGGCGGGCTGGATGATTGACAAATTTGGCTCGCCCGAGCAGCGCGAAAAATATGTGCCGCGCCTGACCAATATGGAATTGATAGCCAGCTATTGCCTGACCGAGCCGGGGTCGGGCAGCGACGCCGCTGCCATGCGCAGCCGTGCCGTGCGCGATGGCGATGAATATGTGCTGAATGGCAGCAAAGCATTTATTTCCGGTGCCGGTGTGTCGGATATATATGTCGCCATGGTGCGCACAGGCGATGCGGGCGCCAAGGGCGTGTCTTGTTTCATTATTGAAAAAGATATGCCGGGTTTGGCCTTTGGTGCCAATGAGCGGAAAATGGGCTGGAACAACCAACCGACGCGGCAGGTGATTTTTGAAGATTGCCGTGTGCCGGTGGCCAATCGTATCGGGGCAGAAGGCGATGGTTTCAAATTTGCCATGATGGGACTGGATGGCGGGCGGTTGAATATCGCCGCTTGTTCGCTTGGCACGGCGCAACGCGCGCTTGATGCAGCGCTTGATTATGCCCGTGAACGCACGCAATTCGGCCAGCAAATCGCCGAATTTCAGGCCATACAATTCAAGCTGGCTGATATGGCAACCGAGGTGCAGGCAGCGCGGCTGATGTTGCGCCATGCGGCCCAGGCGCTTGATGCCGGTCACCCTGAAGCGACAATGAAATCGGCGATGGCCAAGCGGTTTGTCACGGATTTATGTTTCAATGTCGCCAATGAGGCGCTGCAAATTCACGGCGGCTATGGCTATTTGAAGGATTATCAGGTCGAGCGCATGGTGCGCGATTTGCGTGTGCATCAAATCCTTGAAGGCACCAATGAAATCATGCGGGTGATTATCGCCCGCCATTTGCTCAAGGATTAGGCGCGAGACACGGATTTATGACCAACGAGATTGTTTTCTCCACTGAAGGCGCAAGCGGGCTTGTTATGATGAACCGGCCCGATGCGCTCAATGCGCTGACGCTGGGCATGGTGCGCGCTATGGTGCCGCAATTGCGCGCCTGGGCTGATGATAGGGCGGTGTCGCATATTCTTATTGAAGGGGCGGGGGAGCGCGGGTTTTGCGCTGGCGGCGATATTCGTGCCTTGCATGATTGGGGACGCGCCGCTGCGCCGGAAGCAACCGGTTTTTACCGCGAAGAATATCAGCTCAACCGCATGATAAAGACTTATCCAAAACCCTATATCGCGCTGATGGACGGGATTACCATGGGCGGCGGCGTCGGCGTGTCCGTGCATGGCCGCTATCGCGTCGCGACAGAAAACACCGTATTTGCGATGCCGGAAACCGGCATTGGCTTATTGCCCGATGTGGGTGGCACTTATTTTCTGCCGCGCCTGCCGGGTCAGATTGGCAGCTATCTGGTGCTGACCGGTGCGCGCTTAAAGGCGGCTGATTGCCTTTATGCCGGTATTGCCACACACACTATGCCGGCGGCGCGCCTGCCGCAATTAAAAGCGGCGCTGGCCGAGGGCGCACCGGTTGAGGCGACATTGGACGCCATGCATGAGGCGATAGGCGCGGCGCAATTGCCCGATTTGCAAGCCGATATTGATGCGATATTTGCCGGTGACAAAGTAACCGACATATTGGCGGCTTTGGAAAAGCAAGCCGCCGCCGGCGATGAAAAAGCCGCTTGGGCGCAAAAGCAGATTGACATTATCAACACCAAATCACCGACCAGCGCGGCGGTGGCTTTACGGCAAATGCGCGATGGCGCGGCGCAAGATTTTGATTGCTGTATGCAGATTGAAATGCGCGCCGTGACAAGGTTGATGGCTTTGCCGGATTTTTATGAAGGCGTGCGCGCCATTATTATTGATAAGGATAATGCGCCGCTTTGGACGCCGGCGCGGCATGCTGATGTGACAGCAGCGCAGATTGACGCGATATTTGCATCCTTGGGTGAAGAAGAACTGACTTTCGGGGAGAAATGAAATGTTGAAAACAGGATTTATCGGGCTGGGCAATATGGGGCTGCCCATGGCGCGCAATCTTGTCGCTGCCGGATATGATGTCACCGGTTTTGATTTATCCGGTGATGCTTGCAACGCCCTGGCCGGCGCGGGTGGGGCGGTTGCCGCAACTGTGGCCGAAGCGGTGGCGGGCGCACAGCTTGTGGTCACCATGTTGCCTGCCGGTCAGCATGTTGAAAGCGTCTATACGGGCGCGGCTGGTGTGCTGGCCTCAGCGCCATTGGAGGCTCTGCTGATTGATTGCTCCACCATTGATGTCGAAACGGCGCGGCGTGTGGCTGAAGCTGCCGGACAGGCCGGTTTTGATATGGTCGATGCGCCGGTCTCCGGCGGGGTGGGCGGTGCTGAAGCGGCCAGCCTGACTTTTATGGCAGGCGGCACGGACACAGCCTTTGCCCGCGCTCGGCCCATTCTTGCTGCTATGGGCAAAAATATTTTCCACGCCGGGCAAGCGGGCAATGGGCAGGTCGCCAAAATTTGCAATAATATGCTGTTGGGTATTTCCATGATTGGCACTTGCGAGGCTTTTTTGCTGGCCGAAAAATTAGGGTTGGACGGGCAGACATTGTTTGACATTGCCTCCACCGCCTCCGGCCAATGTTGGTCGATGACCAGCTATTGTCCGGTGCCGGGGCCGGTGCCGTCCAGCCCGGCCAATAAAGATTATGCGGCCGGTTTTGCCGCAGCCATGATGTTGAAGGATTTGCATTTGGCCGAGGCGGCCGCGCAATCGGCCAATAGCGCAACACCGCTTGGCACAGCATCCGCAAGGCTCTATGAGCAAATGGCTGAAAGCGGTAATTCGGAAACTGATTTTTCTGGTATTATCAATATGTTGCGCAATAAACCATAAGGTGAAAAATCATCACCCGAAAAGCTTGGGAACAAACCGGTTTGTGCGCTCCATATAGGCTTCATAGCCGGGCTTTTTGCGCAGCCTGTGTTCAAGCAAATCGGCACCTGAAACTTTGACCAGCAGAAAATTCATCAGTGCCGGTGCAAATACTGTCCAAATCGCTTCCGGTGTTGCGGCGACAATGGCCAGCCAAATGCCCCACCAAAACAGCGCATCGCCGAAATAATTCGGGTGACGTGTATATTTCCACCAGCCATCGGTCAGCAAATCACCCGGTTGGGCAGTGGCGCGAAAACGGGTCAGTTGAATATCGGCCAATGTCTCCATGGTCAGACCGGCCAAAGCGACCAGCAGGCCGAATATTGCAAGACCGGGCAGTGCCGCCTGGCCGCCAATATAAAAGGCAGCCATATAGGGCATGGCGACCAACCACATCAGCAAGCCTTGAAAAATGAACACAATATAGATACTGCGCCACCAAAAACTGTCGCCGCGCTTTCTGCGCATGGCCTGATAGCGCGGGTCTTCTTCTTCTTCACCAAGCCAACGGCGCAGCAAATGGGTGAACAGCCGCACACCCCAAACAATAACCAGCAAACCGGTGGCCAAGGTTACAGTTGACAGATTATCCGACACTAAAAGCCCTGCCAGCGCCACAATTGAAAAGCCCAAGCCCCAGAAAGCATCAATTATGCCGGCATCTTTTTTGACGACACTGAAAATCCAGACGCCTGTCAGCATGACAATAATGGCAAGACCGCCTGCCTGAAATGATGACAATTCCGATAAAACCATAATGCGCTCCCTATCCGCTTTTCGATTTAGAGTTTAGAATTGTTATGCTGATTGGCAAACGCTAAAATTTAATCGGTCGGGGGGAAATGCCATGCATGCGGGCAAAATGGCTTATCTGGAACATGACGGCGTGCTGGCTTTTGCCCATCGCGGCGGCGACCGTGTGGCACCGGAAAACACAATGGCCGCCTTTGCCGATGCGGTGGCGCAGGGCTATCATTATCTGGAAACCGATGTTCATGCCTCGCTGGACGGAGAAGTCTATGCATTTCACGATAATGACTTGTCGCGCATGGTCGGCATGGATGTGGCGATAAACCAATTGCCCGCCGCCGAGATTGACACGCTGGAATTGGCTGGCGGCCATAAAATACCGCGCCTGCGCGAACTGCTCGAAGCTTTTCCCGAAGCGCGTTTTAACATTGATGCCAAAAGCGCGGCCGTGACCGAACCGCTGGCGCGGCTTATCAACCACACGGCTTGCCATGACCGCCTATGTATTGGCGCGTTCAGCGATGCGCGCATTGCGGCCGTGCTGCGCCTGTCCGACAAGCCGCTATGCCACAGTGTCGGCCCGAAACGGGCGACACAATTCATGCTCTCGGCCTGGACGGGCTGGCGACCGAGATTTTCCGCCGCCTGCCTGCAATTTCCGGTTTCACAATATGGCATCACCATGGTCACACAGGCCAGCATTGCCCATGCGCATGTGCTTGGCTTGCAGGTTCATGTTTGGACGATAAACAACGAATCGGAAATGCACCGACTTTTGGATTTGGGTGTGGATGGCATTATGACCGATGACTGTGCCCTGTTGAAAAAAGTTCTGATTGAGCGGGATTTCTGGGCATAAGCCTGACCTGCGGCGAGATGCGCCGCCGTGATGGTTGGACTGGCTTTGGCTTTGTGCTAGACACGGGACAGATAGACGACACAGGCTGTGCCTTATTGCTTGGTGCTGCTACATTGTTTTGAAAAGGAAATGCAATGTCTGAATCAACCAAATTGACCGATCTCGGCGCTGCCGCTTTTTTCGGTGATTCCTTGGCCAGCCGCGACCCGGCCATTGCCGATGTGATTGGTCTGGAAACCGGTCGGCAGAAAAACCAGATTGAGTTGATTGCGTCGGAAAATATCGTCTCGCGCGCCGTGCTTGAGGCGCAAGGCTCAGTGCTGACCAATAAATATGCGGAAGGTTATCCGGGGCGGCGTTATTATGGTGGTTGCGAGCATGTGGATATTGCCGAAGAGCTGGCCATTGAGCGCGCCAAACAGCTTTATGATTGCGCCTATGCCAATGTGCAGCCCAATTCCGGCTCGCAGGCCAATCAGGCGGTGATGCAGGCTTTGATTAAACCGGGCGACACGATTTTGGGCATGAGCCTTGCCGCCGGTGGACATTTGACGCATGGCGCGGCGCCCAACCAGTCAGGCAAATGGTTTAATGCAGTGCAATATGGCGTGCGCCAGCAAGATGATTTGATTGATTATGATGAAGTGGCAGCACTGGCAGAGGCGCATAAGCCGCAAATGATTATTGCCGGCGGCTCGGCCTATCCGCGGATTATTGACTTCAAAAAATTCCGCGAAATCGCTGACAAAGTTGGGGCTTATTTGCTGGTCGATATGGCGCATATTTCAGGTCTGGTCGCTGCCGGTGTGCATCCCAGCCCGCTGCCTTATGCCCATGCGGTAACGACAACCACCCATAAGACATTGCGCGGCCCGCGCGGCGGTCTGATATTGTCAAATGAGGCTGACCTCGGCAAAAAATTCAATTCGGCGATTTTCCCCGGCATTCAGGGCGGCCCGCTCATGCATGTGATTGCTGCCAAGGCGGTTGCTTTTGGTGAGGCGCTGCAGCCCGATTTCAAACTTTACATGCAGCAAGTCGTGGCCAATGCCAAGGCGCTGGCAGAAACCCTGTCCGGCCATGGTTTTGATATTGTGTCGGGTGGCACGGATAATCATCTTGTATTGCTTGATTTGCGGCCCAAAAATGTCACCGGCAATATCGCCGAGGCGGCCTTGGAGCGGGCGCATATCACCTGCAATAAAAATGGCGTGCCATTTGACCCGCAACCGCCAACCATTACATCGGGCGTGCGGCTTGGCACACCGGCTGGCACAACACGCGGTTTTGGTGTTGCTGAGTTCCAGAAAGTCGGCGATTGGATTGCTGAAGTTTTGGAAGCTGTGGCGGCCAATGGCGGTGAAGCCGCGCCTGATACGGAGAGCAAAGTGCGCGGCGAAGTGGAAGCCCTGTGCGCCGATTTCCCGATTTACTGACGAGCCTGTCATGCGTTGCCCCTATTGTATGAATGCCGACACACAGGTGAAGGACAGCCGTCCCACCGAAGACAGTTCGGTTATTCGGCGGCGGCGTGAATGTCCCGATTGCGGCGGGCGCTTCACCACATTTGAGCGCGTGCAATTGCGCGAATTGACCATTGTTAAAAATACCGGACGCAAAGTGCCGTTTGACCGCGACAAGCTCATGCGATCTGTGCAAATCGCTCTGCGAAAACGCCCCGTTGAGCCGGAGCGGATTGAGCGTATGGTAAGTGGTATTGTGCGTCGTCTTGAGAGCGAGGGCGAGTCGGAAATCTCCGCCAAACGGCTTGGCGAAATGGTGATGGAAGGCCTTTATGCGCTTGACCAAGTCGGCTATGTGCGCTTCGCATCGGTTTACCGCAATTTCCGCGAAGCCAAGGATTTTGAAGAATTTCTCGGCGAGATGTCCAGCCCGACCAAACGGGATTACTGACCGCCGGGAACGGAGGTCGGATGACACAGGACGCGGCTGACTTCAGCCAAACCGACATTGACTTTATGCACCAAGCACTGCGCTTGGGGGCATTTGGCACCGGGCTGACCGCGCCAAATCCGGCTGTCGGTTGCGTGCTGGTCTCTGCGGCGGGCCAAATTATCGGCACGGGTTGGACGCAAAAATCAGGTCGCCCGCATGCCGAAACGGTCGCTTTGGCTGAAGCCGGTGAACGCGCGCGCGGCGCGACCGCCTATGTGACACTTGAGCCTTGTGCGCATTATGGCAAAACCGCACCTTGCGCTGACGCGCTGATTGATGCGGGCATTGCCCGTCTGGTTTATGCTATGGCTGACCCCGACCCGCGCACGGCGGGGCAGGGCGCGCAAAAATGCGCCGCCGCCGGTATTGATGTGCAATCGGGCTTGCTGGCCGAGCATGCGCGGCAAGCCCATTTGGGTTTTGTGACGCGGTTGACGCAATCGCGGCCCATGGTGACACTGAAACTGGCGGTCAGCAAAAACGGCTTTATGCGCACGCCGCAAGGTCAATCACCTTGGATTACCGGCCGATTGGCGCGCCAATATGGCCATTTATTGCGCGCCCGGCATGATGTGATATTGACCGGCAGCGGCACAGTGACTGCCGATGACCCGTCGCTTGATTGTCGCCTGCCCGGCATGGCGCAAGCCTCTCCGCAAATTGCCATTATGAGCCGCGATGGCAAATTGCCCGAAGCCTGCAAGCTGGCGCAAAAAGCGCAGACCGAGCCGGTGCTGCTTTATTGCGAGAATGGCGAGGCTGCGCCGAAAGCCTTTTTGCAATTGGCCTTTCAGCATTTGACACCGCATGCGGTTTTGCATCATCTGGCCAGTCGCGGCTTTACCCGGGTTTTGCTGGAATCCGGCCCGCGCCTCGCTGCCGGTTTTCTGGCTGATAATATGGTTGATGCGATTGCCCTGTTCGCCGCGCCGCATAATCTAGATATGCAAGGCGAAAGTGATATATCAGCCATGGGGCTGGCCGAAATGGCCGGTTTTACCCGCAGTGAGATGCGGATGCTGGGGGATGACCAATTCAGCCTGTGGCACAAGCAGGATAACGCGATGGAAACGTCTTTGCGGGGCGTGAAAGGAAGCTAGGCATGTTTACCGGCATTATTACAGATATTGGCAAAATCATCCGGCTGACCCGCGCCGGTGACACGCGCTTTGATATTGCCACGGCTTATGACCCGGCGGATATTGACCTTGGCGCGTCAATCGCCTGCTCCGGTGTTTGCCTGACCGTGATTGAAAAGGGCAGTGATGAAAACGGCCATTGGTTTGGTGTTGAAGCGTCAAAAGAAACACTGGATGTGACGACAGCCGGCGATTGGCAGGAAGGCACGCATTTGAATCTTGAGCGCGCCCTGAAAATGGGCGATGAGCTGGGTGGGCATATTGTATCGGGCCATGTTGACGGGATTGCGCGTATCGCTTCGATAACGCCGGAAGGTGACAGTCTGCGCTATGTGTTCGAGACGCCGAAAAAACTAATGCCCTTTATTGCCCCGAAAGGCTCGGTGACGCTGGATGGGACTTCACTGACCGTCAATGAAGTGTCGGGGCTGACATTTGGTGTCAATTTGATACCGCACACGCAAAATGTGACTTGCTGGGGGCAGGCGCAGGAAAATGACCGTATAAATCTGGAAATCGATGTGCTGGCGCGCTATGTCGCGCGCTTGCGGGAAAGTGCCGATTTGCTGGCCGACTGATAATCTGGCCAAACAACAGGGAGAAAGCAATGAGCGAATTCAGTCAATTTTTATCGCCGCCGGAAGACATTATCGAAGATGCCCGCAATGGCAAAATGATTGTGCTTGTCGATGCGGAAGACCGCGAAAATGAGGGTGACTTAATCATTCCGGCGCAAATGGCAACACCGGAAGCGATAAATTTCATGGCCAAATTCGGCCGTGGCCTGATTTGTCTGGCCATGCCGCGCGACCGCGCCCAGCAACTCAATCTTGAACTCATGGCGCAAACAAACCAGTCGCGCCATCAAACCGCCTTCACCGTTTCCATTGAAGCGCGGGAGGGAATTTCCACCGGTATTTCCGCTCATGACCGGTCGCACACAATTTCTGTCGCCATTGACCCGACCAAGGGACAGACCGATATTGTCTCGCCCGGCCATGTATTTCCGCTGGTCGCGCGCGAAGGCGGCGTTTTGATGCGTGCCGGACATACAGAAGCGGCGGTTGATATTGCGCGGCTGGCGGGCTTGTATCCCTCCGGCGTGATTTGCGAAATTATGAATGATGACGGCACAATGGCGCGGCTGCCCGATTTGGTGCAATTCGCTCAATTGCACGGGCTGAAACTTGGCACAATCGCCGATTTGATTGCCTATCGACGTCGCAATGACACGCTGATTACGCGGATACATGAAACTGATTTCAAAACTGCCAATGCCGGCACGTTCAAATCCATTGTTTATCTGAACACTATTGAAAATGAGGAGCATATCGCGCTGGTCAAGGGTGATATTTCCGGCCCACAACCGGTTTTGACCCGCTTTCACGCCGAAAACATTGTCGCCGATGTGCTGGGTTCGGACATGCCACGCGCGCAAACCTTGCAAAAATCAATGGAATTGATTGAGCAGGAAGGGCGCGGCGTAATTGTTTTTATTCGCAATACGTCGCCGACGCCGTTTTCCGACACGCTTAATCCGCGCGAAGTCGGTGATGCCGAGCCGACGCGGCTGCGCGATTACGGGGTCGGCGCGCAAATTGTGTTGGATTTGGGATTGCATGAAATTGAATTATTGTCGGACACGCCGCGCACAGTTGTCGCGCTGGAAGGTTATGATTTGAAAATTGCCGGTCAGCGACCGATTTTGAAATAGAGGTTAGCATGTCGAAAAACATTCTCATTGTCGAAGCGCGGTTTTACGAAGATATGGCCGATGCGTTGGCCGAAGGGGCGGCGGCCATATTGGATGAAGCAGGCTGCACTTATGAAAGAATTGCCGTGCCGGGCGTGCTGGAAGTGCCGGTCGCGATAAAACAAGCGGCGCAAACCGGCCTGTTTGACGGCTATGTCGCGCTTGGCGTGGTTATACGCGGCGAGACCACCCATTATGAGATTGTCTGCAATGAAAGCGCGCGCGGTCTGATGGATTTGGGCCTGCGCGACGGGCTGGCCATTGGCAATGGGATTCAGACAGTGGAAAATGCGGCGCAAGCTTGGGCGCGCTGTCGGCGCACAGAGAAAGACAAGGGCGGCGGCGCGGCAAATGCCTGTTTGGCGCTATTGCGCTTGCGCGATGACTTTGCTTCGCGATAAGACGAAGCATGACTATTCAAACCCATGATAACAGGCTGGCCGCGCGCTTGCTGGCCGTGCAGGCGCTCTACCAAATGGAGCTGGCCGGCACGTCGCTGGATGAGGTAATTGCCCAGTTCCAGACCCATAATATTGACGCGCCGCTTGACAATTTGCAGGCCGGGATTGACCTGCCTGCCGCCGATGCCGAATTTTTCGAATTCATTTTGCGCGGCGTGATTGCCCATCAGGTTGAAATTGACCGGCTGGTTGACAGCTATCTCGGCGATAAATGGCAATTGGCGCGGCTCGACAGCACGCTGCGGGCGATATTGCGGTGCGGTGTGCAGGAATTGGCGCATGGCGAAAATGTGCCAAGGAAAGTTGTTATTTCCCAATATGTCGATTTGGCGCATGCTTTTTTCGACGGTGCCGAGGGCGGCATGGCCAATGCGCTGCTTGATAATATCGCCCGACAATTATCTGAAACTGGCATGGCGGATGATTGAGACACCGCATGACCGGTGAATTTGACCTGATTGAGCAATTATTCCGACCTATGGCTGGCGATGCCGGTCTTGGTCTGCGCGATGACGCGGCGTTGTTCCGACCGCCACCAAATATGGACATGGTTTTAACAACCGATGCTTTGGTTGCGGATGTGCATTTTCCGGCCAATGCACCGCCCGATATGATTGCCGCGCGTTTGGTTGCCTGCAATGCGGCTGACCTTGCCGCCAAAGGGGCGGCCCCGGCCGGGTGTCTGCTGACTTTGGGGGTTGGCCCAGATTGGGATACAGATTTCTTGACCGGATTTGCCAAGGCTTTGGCCATGCGTTTGGCACGCTTCGACCTGCCGCTATGGGGTGGCGATACGGTGCGTTCGGCTACCGGTTTTGTGTCACTGGCCGCGCATGGGCTTGTGCCGTCAGGCGAGATGGTGCGCCGCGCCAATGCGCAACCGGGCGATGATGTTTATGTGACCGGCACGATTGGCGATGGCCTTATTGGCCTGCTGGCCGTGACCGGCAATCTGCCGCCCGCTTTGTCGGCTTTTGACCAGCAGCTTCTGGCTGCCGCCTATGCCGACCCGCAGCCGCCGGTTGGCCTTGCGCCGCTTTTGCGTCAATTGGCCCATGCGGCAATTGATGTGTCGGATGGGTTGATGGCTGACCTTGACCATATTTGCCAAGCCTCCAATGTCGCCATGACTGTGTCGGCAGAAGCAATCTGCTTGTCGCAGGCGGGCCGTGCCTTTGCCGAGTCGCAAGAAAACGGTTTGGCGCAATTGGTCAGCGCCGGTGATGATGGCCAATTGGCTTTCACCGCACCGCCTCAAGCGCGCGATGGGCTCGCGCAAATGACGCGGCAGGCCGATATTACGCTGCGCCGAATCGGCCAAGTCACCGCATTGCCAAGCGGTGCCGCCGGGGATGATAAAAATGCGGCGCGCGCCATATTGCAGGGTGCGGAAGGGGCGGAAATCGTGATGAGCGAGCGCGGTTTTCGGCATTTTTGAACAAATTCGTTCAAAATGCAGGTTTTTGCGTTGGGTTTCTTGCTTTTGCGGGTTTTTTTTGGCATGTTCGCCCGACTTTAACGGAGGGAATGTGCTTCGGCACAATCTTTATCAGGAAAAACGAAAGGTGATGAAATGAGCACGTCAATGTGGCTTATCATTGCGGCCGGTATTCTGGCCATAATTTATGGCGTTTGGGCCGTTCGCAGCATTTTGGCGGCCAATGCCGGCAATGAGCGGATGCAGGAAATTGCATCGGCAATTCAGGAAGGGGCGGGTGCCTATCTCAACCGCCAATATCGGACAATTGGCATTGTTGGCGTAGTGATTGCGCTGCTGGTCGCTTGGCTGTTGGGTGTCAAAGTGTCCATCGGCTTTATTATTGGCGCGACATTATCCGGTTTGGCCGGTTATGTCGGCATGCTGGTATCAGTGCGCGCCAATGTGCGCACCACACAAGCGGCCAGTGAAAGCCTTGCCGCCGGCCTGTCCATGGCGTTCCGTTCCGGCGCTGTCACCGGCATGTTGGTGGCCGGTCTGGCCTTGCTTGCCGTTGCTGTTTACTTTGCCATTCTGGTTTACGGGCTTGGCCTTGACCCGAACAGCCGCGAAGTGGTTGACGCGCTTGTCGCACTCGGCTTTGGCGCATCACTGATTTCGATTTTTGCCCGTCTGGGTGGCGGTATCTTCACCAAAGGTGCTGATGTTGGTGGCGACCTTGTTGGCAAGGTTGAAGCCGGTATTCCCGAAGATGACCCGCGCAACCCGGCAACAATTGCCGATAATGTTGGCGACAATGTAGGCGATTGCGCCGGTATGGCGGCTGATTTGTTCGAGACTTATGCCGTGACCATTGTGGCCACTATGGTGCTGGGCTCGATTTTCTTCACCGCCGACGCGCTCGACATGATGGTCTATCCCCTCGCCATTGGCGGTACATGTATTGTGACCTCGATTATCGGCACATTCTTTGTGCGCTTGGGTGCCAATAACAGCATTATGGGCGCGCTCTATAAGGGCTTTATCGCTTCTGCCGTGCTGTCGCTGATTGCGCTTTATTTTGTGACCGACCAGCTTATCGGGCTGGACACGCAACGGGTTATTGAGGCGCAGGTCTTTACCGGCATGAGCCTTTATATGTGCGGTGTTCTCGGCCTGATTATCACCGGTGCGATTATCTGGATTACTGAGTATTATACCGGCGTGAATTACCGTCCGGTGAAATCGGTGGCTGCCGCTTCAGAAACCGGACATGGCACCAATGTTATCCAAGGTCTGGCGGTTTCCATGGAAGCCACGGCGCTGCCGGCTCTGGTGATTGTGGTTGGCATTATCGCCACTTATTCACTGGCTGGCCTGTTTGGTATCGCCATTGCGGTGACGACTATGCTGGCACTGGCCGGTATGGTGGTCGCGCTCGACGCTTTCGGCCCGGTGACAGACAATGCCGGTGGTATTGCGGAAATGGCCGAGCTGCCGGAAGATGTGCGCAATACAACCGACGCGCTGGACGCTGTCGGCAACACCACCAAAGCGGTTACCAAAGGCTATGCTATTGGCTCTGCCGGTCTGGGTGCGCTGGTGCTGTTTGCCGCCTATACACAGGATTTGCGCTTCTTCACCGCCAATGCCGAGCAATATCCGTATTTTGCCGGTGTGACGCCTGACTTCTCTTTGTCCAACCCCTATGTGGTGACAGGTTTGTTTGTTGGCGGCCTGCTGCCTTATCTGTTTGGTGCGATGGGCATGATGGCCGTTGGCCGTGCCGGCGGTGCCATTGTTGAAGAAGTGCGCCGTCAGTTCAAAGAAAAGCCGGGCATTATGAAAGGCACGGAAAAGCCGGATTATACGGCAGCCGTTGACCTGCTGACGCGCTCGGCCATTAAGGAAATGATTGTGCCGTCACTCTTGCCGGTTCTGTCGCCGGTTGTGCTGTATTTCGTTATTCAGACAATTGCTGACCGCTCTGCTGCCTTCTCGGCGCTGGGGGCCATGCTGCTTGGTGTGATTGTGACCGGCTTGTTTGTCGCCCTGTCCATGACCGCCGGTGGTGGTGCATGGGACAATGCCAAGAAATATATTGAAGATGGCAATCATGGCGGCAAAGGCTCGGAAGCCCATAAAGCTGCCGTGACCGGCGACACAGTGGGTGACCCCTATAAGGACACGGCTGGCCCGGCGGTCAATCCGATGATTAAAATCACCAATATCGTTGCGCTGCTGATGCTGGCCATTCTGGCTCACTAATAAGGCGCACAATAAAAGCCCCGGCGCAGTTTTCTGTGCCGGGGTTTTTTGTGCCGATTTTTAGAATTGCGCGCTCGGATCGCCGTCAAAGCGGCCAAGATTGCCAAATATCTGCTCAATAAAAGACAATTCGCGTCCTTGTGATTGGGTTGTGCGCGGCACAATCGGCACAATTAAGCCATCACGCAGGCCGTAAACCGCATAATCCGTCAGCACTTTGTCAGCATTAAAATAAAGCGCCATTACCTTTCGGTCGGTCTCGACCGGCGCGCGATAGGATTCGGTAACAATGACGCTGTGAATATAATATAGCGCCTCGCCATTTATCGACGAGCGCGTTGAGGGGGAGCCGAGCAGGGCGGTTGCTTGCTGCAATGTCATACTGTCTTTTTGCAGCTTGGTTACCAGACCCTCATCAAAAACATAACCGCGATTGTCAATCATCGGCGCGCAGGCAAGCAAGGCGGTGCCGAAAAGCGCCATTGCCAGTTTTGGCGCTGTTTTTTGTTGGCTATGCAGGCGACCCTCTATCTCGCGGGTGCGACCCTCTATTTCGCGGGTGCGACCCTCTATCTCGCGGGTGCGACCCTTTGCGCCCAAATTTTTAACGTCCAGTCTTGCCATGTGGAGCGAAATCCCTAAAACACAAATCAGCGTGACCATACCCATCACGTGGCGGCTTGCAAGCGCAATTTGCAGCTTTCGGGTGACAAATGGAGCAATAGCATCCTTATGGCTTTAATGGATTTTTTCAGACGTAAAAAAATGCCCAATATGGCAGGCGTCTATGCCTTGATTGTCAAACAGGCACGCATACCGGCTTTGTTTGGCGATAATGGCGCGCCTGACAGTTTTGACGGACGTTTTGACATGATGGTGCTGCATGTGCATTTGGTTCTGCGGCGCTTGCGTGCCGAGGGGATTGCGCGCGAGGCACTTGGGCAAGATTTATTTGACCGGTTTTTCCGCGATATGGATCAAGCCATGCGCGAAATGGGTGTTGGTGATTTGGGCGTCGGCAAGAAAATCCGCAAAATGGCGCAAGCCTATTATGGCCGCGCCGCCGCTTATGATGAGGCAATGGGCAAGGATATTCCCGCGCCGCAAGACCGCAAAACCCGCATTGGCGACGTGCTGGGGCGCAATTTGTCGCCGCAAGATGAAGACAAGCAATATGACCGGCTGGCCGAATATGTTCTGGCATTGGAGGCACATTTGGCAAAGCTGCCGCTCGAAACCATATTGGACGGCGATGCGTTTGCCGGTTTTGAGTGGAGATAAAGCATGACCCAATCGGATGATGAGGAGGCTGCTCTTGATGCGCTCAAAAATCAACAGCCGCTTTTCAGCTATATTGTTCTGCGTGATGATGTGCCGCCCAATGGGTTGGATGTCAATTTTGAGGCAGATGCCACGACCTGCGCTGCCTTGGCGCAGCAGTTTCAACTGGAAGCATTGGAAGCGGTCAGCGTGCAATCGCATATTGTGCCATTTGACAAGGCCGGTTTGCGCGCCACCGGTCGGGTTTGTGGTCGTGTGCAGCAGATTTGCGGTGTGACGCTTGAGCCGGTCTGGACACAAATTGAAGAGGATTTCACAATTGAGTTTCAACCGGCTGATATTCTCGCCAAATTTGTGATTCCTGATGATGATGTTGAAACTGATTTGCCCGAAGCGTTGACCGACGGGCAGGCGGATATTGGTGATATGGCAATGCAATATCTGGCTTTGGCCATTCCGCCTTGGCCGCGTCACGCCGATGCTGAATTTGATAATTTTGGTGATGGCGATGATGATGAAGAAAACCAAACGGCTTCTCCCTTTGCTGTTTTGGCCAAATTGCGCGATTTGCCGGATGAGGGTTGAAATATCCTGCAAACTGTTTCATTTTCCATCGCGGAAATGGGTGTATCGGCATATTTGATGTGAACCCTGTCAGTGTCGGGGGCCTGAATTTGACAGATTTGGTGATATCAGTGGACGCAATGGGCGGTGATTTCGGCCCTTCCGTCACGATTGCGGCGCTTGAGCATGTGCGCCGCCAACGCCCTGAAATATCCTATTTATTATTCGGCAAAGCGGAAGAAATAGAAGCCGAATTGACCGCGCGCCCTGAATTGGCTGCTCTTTGCACCATAGAGCATTGCGATGTCGCAATCAGCATGCATGACAAGCCCAGCATTGCCTTGCGGCAGGGCCGCAAAGTCAGCAGCATGTGGTGTGCCATTGATGCGGTAAAAGCCGGTCGCGCGCAATCTTGCATATCTGCGGGCAATACCGGGGCGCTGATGGCCATGGCGAAAATTATTCTGCGCACATTACCCGGCATTGAGCGTCCTGCCATTGCCGCCGTCTGGCCAACTGTGCGCGGCGAAAGCGTGGTGCTCGATGTCGGCGCAACCATTGGCGGCTCACCGGCCCAATATGTTCAATTTGCCGTTATGGGTGCTGCTTATGCGCGCACTGTTTTTGGCATGGGCAAGCCGTCAGTCGGGCTGTTAAATATCGGCGTTGAAGATATTAAAGGCACGGATGGCGTGCGTGATGCCAATGATTTGCTTGAACGCTCTGACTTGAATTATGTTGGTTTTGTTGAAGGCGACGGCATTGGTCGCGGTGATGCTGATGTGGTGGTCACGGACGGCTTTACCGGCAATATCGCCTTGAAGACGGCAGAAGGCACAGCCCGTCAAATCGCCACTTATTTGCGCCAAGCCCTGACCAGCAGCCTGATTTCAAAGCTCGGCTATTTGCTGGCGCGCGGGGCTTTTGCCTCATTGGCCGAGCGCATGGATCCAAACAGTGCCAATGGCGGCATGTTTTTGGGCCTGAACGGGGCGGTGGTCAAAAGTCATGGCGGTGCCGATGCGGCCGGATTTGCCACAGCCGTTGAAGTGGCGATTGAGGTTGCGCAGGCGGATATTTCGGCGCAAATTGCCGAAGATATAGAGAATATGCAAGCCTTGTTGGATGATGCTTGGGCCGAAATGTTGGATTGAGGGAAGCGGCTGAAACAGAGAAGGGCAAAAATGAACAATCGCGCACAAATTATATCAACCGGCAGCTATTTGCCCGAAAAAATCATCACCAATCATGACCTGGCCAAAATCATGGACACGTCGGATGAATGGATTACCGAACGCTCCGGCATTCGCGCGCGCCATCAGGCGGCGGAGGGCGAAACAACATCAGATTTGGCGATGCAAGCCGGTGCGGCTGCCTTGGCCAATGCCGGTTTGGCAGCCAATGATATTGACCTGATTGTCGTTGCCACCACAACGCCTGACCTGACTTTTCCGGCCACGGCGGCCTTGGTGCAGCAAAAATTGGGCATATCCGGCGGCGCTGCCTTTGATGTGCAGGCGGTTTGCTCGGGTTTTGTTTATGGCCTGTCAGTTGTGTCGGCCATGATAGAAAATGGCTCGGCGCAGCGCGCATTGCTGATTGGGGCGGAGACCATGACCCGCTTGCTGGATTGGCAAGATCGCGGCACCGCTGTTTTGTTCGGTGATGGCGCTGCTGCGGTGATTGTGGAGGGCGTAACATGCGCGCCGGATGACCGGCAAGTGCTTGGCAGCTATTTGCGCAGTGACGGCAATTTATGGGAAATCCTGCATGTTGATGGCGGGCCGTCAACCAATGGCCTGACCGGGCATTTGCGCATGGCAGGCCGCGAAGTTTACCGTCATGCGGTGGGCAATATCGCCGATGCGATTAACAGCCTGTTGCGCCAAACCGGCTACAGCATTGACGATATTGACTGGTTTGTCCCGCACCAAGCCAATCGACGCATTATAGACGGCGTGGCGCGCCGAATTGGCTTGCCGCCGGAAAAAACCATTATCACCATTGACCGCCATGCCAATACATCCGCCGCCTCCATTCCGCTGGCGCTGCATACAGCGGTGGAAGCAGGGCAGATAAAACCCGGTGACATGGTGATGACCGAGGCGATGGGCGGCGGGCTGACATGGGGCGCCAATCTCATTCGTTGGTAAAAAACATTGATTTAGCCGGTAAATTGGGTTGCCAAAAAAATCGCCTTTGTGTTTAATCTTGGTGAGGAGACACGGCATGGCGGGAAAAACAATCACACGATATGATTTATCCGAGGCGGTCTATAATGAGATTGGCCTGTCGCGCAATGAATCGGCGCAAATCCTTGAGACTTTGCTGGATGAAGTGTCGGATGCGTTGGTCAGGGGCGAGACGGTCAAATTGTCATCCTTCGGCTCATTCGTCGTGCGCGCCAAGAAAATGCGTATCGGGCGCAATCCGAAAACCGGCGAAGAAGTGCCTATCACGCCGCGCCGCGTATTGTCTTTTCGCGCCAGCAATGTGCTAAAGCAAAAAATCAATAAAATGGCCGGGCTGGCCGATTGACCGGATAGCTTATGGGTGCCGAAAAATCAGAAAGCGCCTATCGCACCATTAGCGAAGTTGCCGGGCTGCTTGAGATTCAGCCGCATGTTTTGCGGTTTTGGGAAAGCAAATTCACCCAGATTCAGCCTTTGAAGCGTTCCTCCAATCGGCGCTTTTACCGGCCCGAAGATGTGGCGCTGGTGACCGGCATTAAACATTTGCTGCACGGGCAGGGCATGACGATTAAAGGCGTGCAGAAATTGATTAAAGACCATGGTGTCAATCATGTGCGCCAATTGGCTGGCCAGTCGGCTGAAACCTTGGCGGCTTCCGTGCCGGCGGCGGCCAGTGCCGCGCCTGCCGGATTGTCGGCGGCGCAACGGCGCTCACTCAGCTCGGCGCGCCAAAAGCTGCAAAATGCGCGCGATTTGTTGGCTGAAGATGACGCCTAGCGCGGTGCTTGCCTTTCGCGCAAAAACAACCTAGAAACGGCGTCAGTCGGAGCGTAGCGCAGCCCGGTAGCGCACTTGTCTGGGGGACAAGGGGTCGTGGGTTCAAATCCCGCCGCTCCGACCATTTCCAAGCCATTTTGGGTTTGGTAAGCAAGGAAAAATTATGACTGCCATTCTGCCTATTGTTATTTTCATTATTGTTATGGTTGCGCTGAATATTTTTCAGTTCGGGCGCGCTGATTAATAGATTGCCCTGATTTATCGGCCTTTTTATCGGCTCTGATTATTGGCGCATGAACAAGCGGCGCGTTTGCCGCGCGGGCGCGCCTAGGCCGAGGGTTCGGGCGGTGTGTCAGGCCGTTGCATCCACCAGATAATGAGGGCGGCCGGTGGCGTCCAGCCAAGGCCGGTGACCAGATAAAATATAAATTCGGCAAAACCGTTTTCAGGCGCCCATCCGGCTACGGCCAGCGTCATGATAAGCAGCGCATAGAAGAATAAAAAGCCAAGCATCATGACAAGCCCGATAAGCTTGCGCACACGCATGGGCAACCAGGGTTTGCGAAACGGCTTGCGCAAGGGCTTGTGCGGGGGTTCCGGCGTGTTTGGGCTGTCATTTGGCGAAGTCATGCCCCGCTTATACAATGGCTGCGGCGCCCATGCACGCGGTCTTTGGTCGCAAGGCCAGCACGGCATAGACAGGCTATATCAACGCCATGAGTGAAACGGCAATCATTGCGCCCGCGCGCCAGCATGACCGGCAAATCGCTGTCTGGCTGTTTACCGTGGCGTTTTTTGTGGTGATGATGGTGCTGGTCGGCGGGCTGACGCGGCTGACCGATAGCGGCTTGTCAATTACCGAATGGCAACCTGTGGCCGGTGCGCTTCCACCGCTCAATGCGGAAGCCTGGGAAGTGGAATTTGAGAAATACCGGCAGATTCCCGAATATCAACTGGTCAATAAGGGCATGAGCCTGGCCGAATTCAAATTTATTTACTGGTGGGAGTGGGGCCATCGCCAGCTTGGCCGGTTTGTCGGGCTGGTGTTTTTCGTGCCATTTATGGTGTTTTTGCTGCAAAGAAAAATCCGGCGCGGTGATTTGCCTGCCCTGCTGGCCCTGTTTGCGTTGGGCGGGCTGCAAGGTTTTATGGGCTGGTATATGGTTGCAAGCGGGCTGACCGAACGGGTCGATGTCAGCCAATATCGCCTTGCCATGCATTTGGGGCTGGCCTTGATTATTTTCGCCGCCTGTTTTTGGCTGGCTATGTCTTATTGGCGCGGCACATTGCGCGCTGCCAGCCCGCCTTGGGCGGGGCTGCATTATCCGGCAGCGGCCCTGATTGGGTTGGTTATCATGCAATCTTTAATGGGCGCACTGGTCGCCGGTATTGATGCCGGCATGACCTATAATGATTGGCCGACCATGGATGGCGATTTCATCCCGTCCGGCCTGTTGGCGCAACAACCGGCCTATCTCAATTTCTTTGAAAATCACCTGACCGTGCAGTTTGACCATCGGCTTATGGCTTATTTTTTGGTCGGGCTGACATTTTGGCATGTCTGGCGTGTGCGCAAAAACAATAAGGACAGCAGCGTGCGCCAATCCGCCCTATGGCTGGGGGCGGGCATGGCCGGGCAGGTTGTTTTGGGGATTGTCGCGCTGGTGCTGGTCTTGCCTATGGGGCTGGCGGCGGCGCACCAGCTTGGCGCGGTGCTGGTGCTGGGGCTGGCGATAGCGCATTTGCATTTGCTTCGCCATTCCGGTGCTTTGTTGTAGCGGTAATTATTTACCAATTTTATAAATCATTGTTTTTAATAATATTTTTGGGTGATAAAAGCATTGCTTAATGCAAGTGGGCTGTTTATAACCGGCTCATTCGGCGGCGCATCGCGTCGCCTTTGTTGATGATGGACAAAATGATGAAAACCTATTCTGCAAAACCGGCTGATATTGATAAGAAATGGATATTGATTGATGCCGAAAACATGGTGGTGGGCCGTCTTGCTTCGGTCATTGCCATGCGTCTGCGCGGCAAGCATTTGCCCAGTTTTACCCCGCATATGGATTGCGGCGACAATGTGATTGTAATTAACGCCGAAAAGGTGAAATTCACCGGTAAAAAGCGCGGCGACAAAACCTATTATCGCCATACCGGCTATCCGGGCGGCATTAAGGAAACCACGCCGGAGAAAATCCTTGAAGGGCGTTTTCCCGAGCGCGTGCTGGAATTGGCTGTGAAACGCATGTTGCCGCGCGGCCCGCTTGGCCGTCAGCAAATGGGCAATTTGCGGGTTTATGCAGGCAGCGAACACCCGCATACGGCGCAATCGCCGGAAGTGCTGGATGTGGCCGCCATGAATGCAAAAAATGTAAGGAATTAGAGATGTCTGAAACCACTCTTGAAAATCTGGATCAGGCTCTGGCCGGCGGTGATGTTGCGCCTGTGAGCGAAGCGCAAAGCGCGCCGGTGGAGCCGCAAATTGACGCGCAAGGCCGTGCCTATGCGACCGGCAAGCGGAAAAATGCGATTGCCCGTGTCTGGATTAAGCCGGGCAGCGGCGTGATTACGGTTAATGGCCGCGAAGAGGAAAAATATTTCGCCCGTCCGGTCTTGCGGATGATGGTGCGTCAGCCTTTGGTGACAGCGCAGCGTGATGGCCAGTTTGACATTGTTGCCACGGTTAGCGGTGGCGGCCTGTCCGGTCAAGCCGGTGCGGTGCGCCATGGCCTGTCGAAAGCCCTGACCTATTATGAGCCGGGCTTGCGTCCGGTGCTGAAAAGCGGCGGTTTCCTGACCCGCGACAGCCGCGTGGTGGAGCGCAAGAAATATGGCCGTCGCAAGGCGCGCCGCAGCTTCCAATTCTCGAAACGTTAGGTTTCTTTTCACTTTTTGCCCTTGTGGCAAAGAAAAGGGGCCGAAAGGTCCCTTTTTTTGATATTAAAGGGTGAGTCTTATTCGGGGGATTCGATGAGCGATATTATTGATGGCACAAGCGTAACAATTCAGGAAATTCTTGATTTCCTGCCCCACCGCTATCCGTTTTTGCTGGTAGACCGGGTTGAGGAAATGCAAGGCGAGGAGCGCGCGGTCGGCATTAAAAACTGCACGGCCAGCGAGCCTTGGTTTACCGGTCATTTTCCGGAGCGGCCGGTCTTTCCCGGCGTGCTTATTATTGAGGCGATAGCGCAAGTCTCGGCCATATTGGTGATGCAAAATGCCAAGCTGTCGGGCAATCCAATTGAAACCAAGCTGATTTATTTTATGACAGTGGATAAGGTGCGCTTCCGTCATCCGGTCATACCGGGTGACCAAATGCGGATACATGTTGAGAAAATCCGGCGGCGCGGCATGGCCTATAAATTCAAGGGCAATGTCTATGTCGGCGACACTTTGGTGGCCGAAGGTGAAATTATGGCGGTCAATCATGATGGTGGCAGCTAGGCGATAAGTGGAACAAGCGTTATGACCGACAAGCAGCTTAAAATTGGCGTTATTGGCGCATCGGGTTATACCGGTGCCGATGCGGTGCGCCTGCTGGCCGGTCATCCGCATGCAGAAATCGCCGCGCTGACCGCCAATGCCCATGCCGGAAAGGCTTATGGCGCGCTCTATCCGCAATTTGCCGGTCTCGACCTGCCGGCTTTGGTCAAGGTGGAGGCGGTGGATTGGCACGGCATTGATGCGGTGATTTGCGGCCTGCCTCATTCGACCGCGCAAGATGTGATTGCGCGCCTGCCTGACCATTTGAAAATTATCGACATGTCGGCTGATTTCAGGCTGCGCGATGCGTCGGTCTATGCCGATACTTATGGCCGCAAACATGATGCGCCTGAACTGTTGGGTGAGGCGGTTTACGGCTTGAGTGAACATTATCGCGCAGCGATTGGTGAAGCGCGGCTGGTCGCTTGTCCGGGCTGTTATCCGACGGCCGCCTTGACCTTGCTTTTGCCGCTTATTGCCGCCGGTCTGATTGATGCCGATGATTTGATTATTGACGCCAAATCCGGTGTGACCGGTGCCGGGCGCAGCCTCAAGGAGCAAAATCTGTTTGCTGAAGTGGCTGAAGGTCTGCACCCTTATGGCGTTGCCGCGCACCGTCATGCACCGGAAATTGAACAGGAAATCGCGCTCAAAGCCGGTGCGCCGGTGACAGTCAGCTTCACACCGCATTTGGTGCCGATGAATCGCGGCGAATTGCTGTCGGTCTATGCGCGCACGGCGAATGGCGCGAAAGCGGCGGATTTGAAACAGGCGCTGTCAGCATTTTATGCCGATGACACATTTATCCGTATTGTTGATGATGTGCCCGGCACGCGCCATGTGCGCGGCTCTAATTTCTGCTTATTGGCGGCCTTTGATGACCGGATAGAGGGCAGGGTGATTTTGTTCTCAACGCTTGATAATCTGGTGAAAGGCTCCAGCGGGCAGGCGATACAGAATCTCAATATAATGTTTGGGCTGGAAGAAAGTTGTGGCTTGATGCAGCAACCGCTTTTTCCCTGATATGGCCTTTTTCATGCCGCAATCGGGCGGCATGATGTCTGTAGTCAAAGGCTGTTTGCAACGGCACTGAGACAATAGGCGGACGGAAAGTAAAGACGATGACAGAGCAGGAATTTCAGCGTATTCAAAGATTGCCCCCTTATGTATTTGAGCAAGTTAACCGGCTGAAAGCCCAGGCGCGCGCCGAGGGCAAGGATATTATTGATTTCGGCATGGGTAATCCGGATTTGCCGACGCCGAAACATATTGTTGAAAAGCTGGTGGAAACGGTGCGCAATCCGCGCACCCATCGCTATTCGGCGTCAAAGGGCATACCGGGTTTGCGCAAGGCGCAGGCGCGCTATTATGAGCGCCGCTTCGGGGTGAAGCTCAATCCGGATACAGAAGTCATTGCCACGCTTGGCTCGAAAGAGGGCTTTGCCAATATGGCGCAGGCGATTACCGATCCGGGAGATGTTATTCTGGTGCCAAACCCGACCTATCCCATTCATGCCTTTGGCTTTATTATTTCCGGCGCGACCATCCGCCATTTGCCGATTGAAGAAGGTTGCGACTTTTTTGAAGTGCTGGATCGGGCCGTGACGCACAGCCATCCCAAGCCCAAGGCGCTGGTTCTCAATTATCCGGGCAATCCGACCGCGCAAGTGGTTGATTTGGATTTTTATAAAGAAGCCGTCGCCTATGCCAAAAAGCATGACATTATTATTCTGTCGGATTTGGCCTATGCAGAAATCTTTTTCGACGAGGATAATCCGCCACCGTCAATTTTGCAGATTGAAGGCGCGCGCGATGTGGCGGTTGAATTTACCTCGCTGTCAAAAACATTCTCCATGCCGGGTTGGCGTATGGGTTTTGCGGTTGGCAATGAGCGCCTGATAGCGGCGCTGACGCGGATAAAATCTTATCTTGATTATGGTGCTTTTACACCCATTCAGGTTGCCGCGGCGGCGGCCTTGGACAGCCCGGAAGAGGTTATCCGCGAAATCCGGCAAATTTATAAAGAACGCCGCGATGTGCTGATAGACGTGTTTGCGCGCGGTGGTTGGCATGTGCCATCACCGGCAGCGACCATGTTTGCCTGGGCGCGGATACCGCCTTTGTTTCAAAACATGAAATCGCTGGAATTTTCGACCCTGCTTTTGCAAGAGGCTGATATTGCCGTCTCGCCGGGTATTGGATTTGGGGAATATGGTGATGATTATGTGCGCATTGCTCTGGTGGAAAATGAGCAGCGCATCCGTCAGGCGGGTCGCAATTTGAAGCGGTTTATGGATTTTCATCAGGAAAAACGGAAAACAGCATGAGCGTTTTGCGTATTGGTGTGGTCGGGCTGGGCACAGTCGGGGCGACGGTCGCCGGACGGCTGCTCAATGGCGCGGTGCGCGGCGCAAAATTGACAACGGTCAGCGCGCGTGACCGCATGCGCGAGCGGGGCATTGATTTGTCAGCCGTGCATTTTGCCGATAATCCGCTGGATATGGTTGGCGATGACAATGTGGATGTTGTTGTCGAACTGGCCGGTGGGGCTGATGGCATGGCGCTTGATTTGGTGCGCGCTGCCTTGGCGGCTGGCAAGCCTGTCGTTACCGCCAATAAGGCGCTTTTGGCGGCCCATGCCGACGCGCTGTCGGCTTTATCGGCGCACCATAATGTGCCATTGGCTTATGAGGCGGCCGTGGCTGGTGGCATACCGGTTATCAAGGCGCTGCGCGAAGGGCTGGCCGGCAATCACGTGGCGCGCATTGGCGGCATATTAAACGGCACATGCAATTATATTCTCACGCAAATGGCGACAAATGGCGCGTCATTTGAGGATGCGCTGGCCGATGCACAGGATAAGGGATTTGCTGAAGCCGACCCGACTTTGGACATATCCGGTGCGGATGCGGCACAGAAATTGTCGTTGCTGGCAGCTTTGGCTTTTGGTTTGCGGCCCGACACGGCGGTTATGCCAGTGACCGGTATTGCTCATTTAACGACGCTTGACATTGAACTGGCAGCTCAATTTGACTGCGTTGTGCGCCTTATCGCGCAAGCGCAAAAACAAGCAGATGGTGTCTATGCCGAAGTGACGCCCATGCTGGTGAAAAAGGGCGATGCGCTGGCCAATGTCGTCAATGAGACCAATGCGGTGGCGATAAATGCGGCCCCGCTGGGCGATTTATTCCTGCAAGGCCCCGGTGCGGGCGGCGGGGCGACGGCATCTGCCGTGCTGGCCGATATAGCCGATTTGGCGCAAGGTTTTGGCCGTCTGGCCTTTGATGTGCCCAGCGGCGATATGCGCGAATCAGTATCGCAGGTGCCGCCGGCGCGCGAATGGTATTTGCGCCTGCAATTGGCTGACAAGCCGGGCAGCATGGCCACGGCAACGCAGATTTTGGCGGAAAATGGCGTATCAATCGAAGAAGTTGTGCAAAGGTCGCGAAATGAAGATGACAGCTATTTGCCTGCGGTCTTTATTACCCATCACACGGCGCATGCGCCGTTGCGACAGGCATTGACGGCGCTGCGTCAGCAAACACAGATTTGCAAAGATGTGGTCACATTGCCGGTCTATGGTGCGGGTTTCGGAACTGGGGAGTAAAGAAACAATTATGGCGCGTTCAAAACAGACAGAAGCAAGGATTGACCGGATATTAACAATGGAGCTGGCGCGCGTGACCGAGCGCGCTGCCGTGGCCGCTTCGACGCTGATTGGGCGGGGTGATGAAAAAGCCGCCGACCAAGCCGCCGTGGATGCCATGCGGCGCGAATTGAACCGGCTGGATATTGACGGCGAAGTTGTTATCGGCGAGGGCGAACGTGACGAAGCGCCCATGCTTTATATTGGCGAAAAAGTCGGCACAGGCAAAGGCCCGAAAGTTGACATTGCGCTTGACCCGCTTGAAGGCACGACGCTGACTGCCAAGGGCATGCCCAATGCATTGGCTGTGGTTGCGATGGCGGAGGCGGGCAGCCTGCTCAATGCGCCAGATGTCTATATGGATAAGATTGCGCTGGGCGGCGACTATCCGGCCGGTCTGGTTGATTTGGATGCTGACCCGGCGGAAAATGTGCGGGCCGTCGCCTCGGCCAAAGGGGTTGATGTGGCTTTGGTCAATGTATGCGTTCTTGACCGTCCGCGCCATGCCGAAATGATTGCCAAATTGCGCGAAATCGGTGCGCGCGTGACGCTGATTTCCGATGGCGATATTGCGGCGATTATTCACACAACCGACCCGTCCACCGGCATTGACCTCTATATGGGCACGGGCGGCGCACCGGAAGGCGTGTTGGCGGCGTCGGCCCTGCGCTGCACGGGCGGCCAAATGCAAGGCCGGCTGGTGCTGAAGGATGAAGGTCAAAAACAACGCGCCGCGAAAATGGGCATTCAGGATTATGACAAGAAATATAATGTCGAAGAAATGGCCAAGGGCGATGTGGTGTTGTCAGCAACCGGTGTGACCGGCGGCAATATGCTTGACGGTATTACCCATGGCCAAAATGCCGTCTCCACCGAAACGCTGCTTATGCGCTCTTCTACCGGCACAATTCGCTGGATAAAGGCGCGCCACAGCCAGCGCAATAAATTCCGTTTGGATGACTGAGGCCAAGGCGCATACGGCATTTGGCGTCACGCGCTCAGCGGCCGGGCGACATTGGATATTACAAAGCTTTGATGACAAGCGCGTTCTGGCGATAAGCCAACGCCACGGCCTGCCTGAATTGGTCGCGCAATTGCTTGCCCAGCGGGATATTGCGCTGGATGCGATAGCGGATTATCTCAGCCCGTCATTGCGCGCGCTTTTGCCCGACCCGTCTTCATTGGCTGATATGGACAAGGCAGCGACACGGCTGGCCGATGCCGTCAAACAGGGCGAGCCTATCGCCATTTTCGGCGATTATGATGTTGATGGGGCGACTTCCTCAGCGGTGCTGGTGCGTTATTTGGGCTTATTGGGACAATCAGCGCGGGTCTATATTCCCGACCGGCGCAAAGAGGGTTATGGCCCCAATGCGGCGGCCTTCCGCCAATTATATAATGAAGGCTATCGGCTGGTAGTGACGGTGGATTGTGGCACTATGGCGCATGATGTATTGGCCGATGCCGGTGCGCAAGGGGTTGATGTGATTGTTGCCGACCATCACCAGACGGGAGGCGGTTTGCCAGATTGTTATGCGTTGGTCAATCCGCGCCGCGCGGATGACAGCAGCGATATGGGCCATTTGGCGGCTGTCGGTGTAACTTTTTTGCTGGTGGTCGGGTTGAACCGTTGTTTGCGGCAAATGGGCTGGTTTGAGCAAAACGGCATGGATGAGCCGGATTTATTGCAATTGCTCGATTTGGTGGCGCTTGGGACAGTATGTGATGTCGTGCCATTAACCGGCATTAATCGGGCTTTTGTTGTGCAAGGTTTGAAAGTGATGGAGCAGGGCGCCAATACCGGCTTGCAAGCATTGGCGCACGTCTCGCGCAGCCAGCCGCCAATGGGAACCTACCAGCTTGGGTTTCAGCTTGGCCCGCGTGTTAATGCGGGCGGGCGCGTCGGCGAGGCGGGGCTTGGCACAAGGTTGCTGACTTGCGAGGATGCCGAGGAAGCGACCGGTCTGGCCCTGCGGCTTGATGGCTTTAATACGGAGCGCCGTGATATTGAAGCCTCTGTCTTGTCCGAAGCGGAGCGCATGGCGGAGGCAAAAATTGCCGAGGTGCAAAAGGCGGGCAGTAATATGGTGCCACCGGCATTTGTGCTGCATGGCGATAATTGGCATCCCGGCGTTATCGGTATTGTGGCCGGTCGGCTGAAAGATATGTATCACCGTCCGGTTTTTGTGCTGAGTTTCGACAAAGACGGGCAGGGCAAAGGCTCGGCGCGCTCGGTCAGTCATATTGATATTGGCCGATTGGTGGCCTCGGCTGTCGATGCTGGCGTGATTGAAAGCGGTGGCGGTCACGCCATGGCAGCAGGGGTCAGCCTGTCAGTCGCGCAATTGGCCGGTTTTGAGGCATTTATCACGCAAGCCTTGGCCGATTATGTGCCGGAAGGGGCGCGGCAAATGACATTGCAAGCCAGCTTAACGCCGCGCGCAGCCAATCGCGAATTGTTCGACATGATGCAGCAAGTCGGCCCGTTTGGTGCCGGTAATCCGGAGCCGCGTTTTGTTTTGCCGCATGTGCGGGTTGTCAAAGCCGATATTGTCGGTGACGGACATGTGCGTTGCGTGCTGTCTGGCCAAGATGGCGGCAGGCTTAAGGCCATGGCTTTTGCCTCGGTTGATGAGGCGGTCAGAATGATGTTGTTACAGGCCCGCGACAGCCTGCATATTGCCGGATATTTGCGGGCCGATGATTGGAATGGGCGGCGTGATGTGCAATTCATGGTGCATGATGCCGCAGGTCATACAAGCGCTTGAAATCTCTGAAAATCTCATATATATCCTCGGACAAGTCATGAAGCGCCCTTCGTCTATCGGTTAGGACGCCAGGTTTTCAACCTGGAAAGAGGGGTTCGATTCCCCTAGGGCGTGCCATGGCTTTTTTCCGTAAAAACTGTAATTTCTCTTAAAACCGTCAGTTACTATTGGTCTTTTGCGGCTTGGTAGAGTTGTGTGTCGCCTTGCCAATATTGCGCGATAAATTGGTCGCGCCCGGAGCGATAGCGGTAATATTTATAGCGCAGCGGATTGGTTTTGTAATAATCCTGATGATATTGCTCCGCAATGTAAAACGGCGTTGCGGCGGTGATTTCTGTCGCAATTGGCCGGTCAAACTTATTGCTGGCCGCAAGCGCGGCAATCGCGCCTTCCGCCAGTTTGCGTTGGGTTTCATTGACATAATAAATGGCGCTGCCATATTGGCGTCCCCTGTCCACAAAACTGCCACCCGCATCGCTGGGGTCATGCATGCGCCAAAACGCACTGAGCAGGGTTTGGTAATCAAGTTTTTGCGGGTCATATTGCACATGCACGGTTTCGCGGTGTTTTGTGCGCCCTGACGCAACTTCCTGATAGGCGGGATTGGCCTTCTTTCCTCCCATATAGCCGGAAGTGACAGCAATCACGCCGGGGATTTTCTCAAAATCGGCTTCAGTGCACCAAAAGCAGCCACCGGCAAAATAGGCACTGGCAACGCGCTCTGATTGTGCTTGCGCCCTTTGCATGTCCGAAACACAAAACAATACCAGCATGAGGCTCAACAGGCCGATGCAGCGCAAGGCGCGAATGGGGGCATGTGACATCAAAAACTCCTGAGACAGGCAAAATTAACGGGCAATTTTCTGATCTGTGGCTGTCTTACCGGCTGATTGTGGCGGTGTGAAGGCAGGCACCCAAGCGCGCGCCTTTTCCTTGCCTTCCAGCCAGCTTTGTTTGTCCATCCCGTCGCGCAGCGTATCAATGGAGACTTGCGCCAAAACCGGCACGCCGAGATTGAGCCGCACCGGATTGGATAAATAAAGATGCGCCCATTTTGCCGCCTCAACCGGGTCTTCTGTGGGGCCGAGATTGGCTGCATAAAGGGCAATCAATATGCCTTGCGCGGTGAAACTATTGGCATTGGCTGCCATTTCCAGCCAGCCTATACCTTCTTGAAATTCCGGCTTTTGCGCAATTTCCTGCCGCGAGGGCAGGGTCTCGCGCGACGGATTCAGGCCAGCAAGATAAATCAGACATTCGCCCAAAGCGGTCTGCGCTTCTTCATAGCCAAAGCCCTGCCGTGCAATCGGTCGCAATTTGTCCTGCGCGTCGGCGCAATTGCCTTCAAGTTTCAAAATAAACCCGTCCCAATACGGGTTGCGAACGGGTTTGCGCTGCTGGGCGCGGGCGCGCAATTCATCCGAGGCGCTGACGCGTCCCCTGCCGGTTTGCGCCATCACATCCTGCACCGGCAAAAGCAGCGCAAAAATCACCGGCAGGATATATTTTGCCACTACCAGTGTCCGATATTTTCCATCGACGCCCAGGGCTCGCATGGCTCCTGTGCGCCGCCGGCTTGCAGCAATTCGATAGAGATATTATCCGGTGAGCGGACAAAAGCCATTCGCCCGTCACGCGGCGGACGATTGAGCGTAACACCGGCATCCAGCAATTTTTGGCAAGTGGCGTATATATCCTCCACCTCATAGGCGAGATGGCCAAAATTGCGTCCTTCATCCAGTTCTTCTGCGTCCCAATTATGGGTCAGTTCGATTTGCGCTTCTTTTTGCCCGGGGGCGGCGAGAAAGACCAGCGTGAACCGGCCTGCTTCCACATCATAGCGGCCAATTTGCTCCAGCCCGAGATGATTGCAGTAAAATGCCAGACTTGACTCAAGGTCAGCCACGCGCACCATTGTATGAAGATATTTCATGTTTACCTCTTGATTGCTTGCAGCGAGACTGGCACAAATTCAAGAGTTTGACCATATCGCAAAGCTGCGGCCTAAAGGCATTATTTTGAATGAACATTGTCTCCCAAATAGAAAAGCCGTTTGAAGCTGTTTTCTTGAATGTCGGGCGCGGCCATTGTGCTGCGCGTATTTATAATCCGGCACGCGGCAAATCAAAAGGTGGCGGGATCGTCCTTGCGCCCGGTTTCGGCTGCACAATGGATAGCGGCTTGTTTGGCTATGCCGAAGCTTTTGCCAAAGCCGGATTTTACAGTTTGGTATTTGACTATCAGGGATTTGGAGAAAGCCCGGGCGGCGCGCGACAAATGGTCAGTGTTACCAAGCAAAAGGCTGATTGGCGGGCCGCTATCAAGACTTTGCGGCATCATGCCGGCGTTGACGCGCATCGTATCGGCCTGTGGGGCATGGATTTTTCCGCCGGTCTGGCAGCTCATCTGGCGGTAGAAGATGGTGATATTCCGGCAATTGCCATGCAAAACCCAATGTTGGATTTTCACTTATGGCGCGCGACACTTGATTTTCTGCGCGGCCAAGGCGCGAGCGACACGATGAAGCAACTGATTGACGCCGATGCTTGGCCGGTCAGTCTGGGGCAGAGGCAAGCCAATATGCTGCCGCTTTTCAAAGATGAAACACAAACGCCATCCTTTTACGCCATGGCCGCTGCCACAATGGCTGATATTGCAGGCCCTAGCTGGGTTAATGCGGTTTCCACAAAAACTTTCATGCGTGGGCATTTGCACAAAAATGACCCGGTCGGCGTGACCGGTGATTTGGCCGACCGGCTGGGCGTGCCGGTGCTGGTGCAAATGAGCCGCGAAAGCAGCCTTGTCTCGCATGAGGCTGTGCATGGGTTTTTGCGCCGGATGGGCCCATTGGCGCGGCATAGTGACTATGCTGGTGGCCATTTTGACCTGCTCAAGAAATCCAGCCGCAAAAACGCCATTGGCGAGGCGGTGGCTTTTTTCCGGGAGATATTGGGACGATGAGCATGCAATTGCGCCAATGGGTTGAAGAAAGCACCAATGTCGTCGTGTTTACCGGTGCTGGCATCAGCACCGATAGCGGCATACCCGATTTTCGCAGCCCGGGTGGTTTGTGGACGCGCATGGCGCCGATTATGTTTCAAGATTTTATTGCGGATGAAAATAATCGCATTGAGGCATGGCGGCGCAAATTTGCCATGCAGGATGAGATTGGCGAAACAGCCCCCAATGCGGGCCATCGCGCCATTGCGCATTTGGTCAGAGCCGGCAAAATTTCGACTGTGATTACCCAAAATATCGATAATCTGCATGCTGATGCCGGCGTGCCGGCAACACAAATTGTCGAATTGCATGGCAATGGCAGCTATGCAACATGCCTTTCTTGCGGGGCGCGGCATGAATTGGACGATATTCGCCAAAGTTTTGAGGCTATGGGCGAAACAATCGCGCCGAGCTGCGATATATGCGGCGGCATGGTCAAAACAGCGACTGTTTCATTTGGCCAATCCATGCCGGAAGAAGAAATGCGCCGCGCCGAAGCGGCCGCATTGGCGTGCGATTTATTCATCGCCATTGGCTCTTCTTTGCAGGTTTACCCGGCGGCTGGATTTCCGATATTGGCGCGCCATAATGGTGCGCGGCTGGTTATTCTCAACCGCGAGCCAACCGATTTGGATGAGGCCGCCGATTTGGTGCTTAACGAAGAAATAACCCCAATTCTGGCAGAATTGGTTGGGTTGAACAGTTAACTGCCGGCGTAAACGCTCCCGATTTGGGAAAAATGTCAGAAAATTGACGCTAAATTGGCCTTCCTTGTTTACTGTTTGGCAAATTATGCTATCGTAAGCTCAGTATTGCGTAACAAGTCTGTGATCAACAACAAGAAGATTGAGGTTATGCTATGTCTTCTACCTATGCGGCGGACGAAACGTCTGCCGAAGTTAAAGCCATAGAGGGAATCGTTAAGTGGTTTGACCCGGTTAAAGGTTATGGTTTCCTCGTGCCGATAAGTGGCGGCGTTGATGTTCTGGTGCATCATTCCATCCTGCGACGGGGCGGGTATGATATTCTCTACCCCGGCACAAGGGTGAAATGCACCGTTGTCGAACGCTTGCAGGGGCTTCAGGCCGATAAAATTCTTTCCGTGGACAATTCGGAGGCCGAAATACCGCGTGGCTATCGCCGTTCCACCGGCCATTTCGGGCCGGTTGAGCCAATGGCTGATTTCAAACGCGCTACGGTGAAATGGTTTAATCGGGTGCGCGGTTTTGGTTTCGTCAATGTTAATGATGGCGGGCCGGACATATTTGTGCATATGGAAGTTTTGCGCAAAGTCGGCATTGAGGTTTTGGTGCCGGGCCAATTTATCATGGTGCGCTATGGACGCGGGCCAAAAGGGTTGATGGCAACACAAGTCCAGCGCGTTGACAGTGGCATTATGGCCGAGCATCAAGACGAATATGTGCTGCAGGAGCCTCATCCGGAAACCGATTTCGAGCCGGAAACCGATTTCGAGCCGGAAAAATAATCGTCCGGCTTGAATTGGCCGTTTGATGATTGCCTCTCTCGTGTTGGCCCGTTTGATGCTTGCCAGCCTGTTTGGCCTGTGGCACATGGAAAGGCATGTCTGATTCGTCTTCCAGCCCATTATCTGCCGCCCATGGCGGCGAGGGCGGCTTTCCCGATAACCCGCCACCGCCTTTCCAGCCAAGCGTCCGGCGCGGCCCGTTCACCACCCATAATGGGCCCTGGTATCATTGGGCCGATGAGACAGATTTTCGACAGGGTGTGCGGTTGCAACAGCGCCATTGCAATGGGCGCGGCATTGCCCATGGCGGTTTTCTGTCCGCCTTTGCCGATGGGTTGACGGCGACAGCGATTTTCCGCCAATTGCGGCGCGGCTCGGTGACGATGAAGCTGAATACGGAGTTTTTACGCAGTGCCAAGGCCGGTGACTGGCTGCAAGGCACCGCCAAATTGACCCGTGCAACGCGCAATATGGCTTTCGTTGAAGCCTATGGATGGGTCGGCGAAGCGGCGGAAATCGCCCATGATGATTTGGTGTTTTCCGCCAGTGCGGTTTTTCGCCTGCTCGAAGAGCGATGATGATTGATGGCTTGAAAAAGCCGCAACAAAAGACTAAACCGTCACTTGTCGGGGCTTGGCGCAGTCTGGTAGCGCACCTGGTTTGGGACCAGGGGGTCGCAAGTTCGAATCTTGCAGCCCCGACCAAATTCTTCAAAGACGGGGCAGGCCAAAAATTGGCTAGTCGCTTTTGAAGCGCATCAGCCGATAGGTTTTGGTTCTTTGGAATTCTTCACTGTCAATCAGGATGCGGTTTTCATCCAGCTTTCTGATTTCCTTGCGGGCGAGGAACAGAATAAATTTCACGATTTTGGAGAGCGCCCAATTTCTTTGGTCAATGCGCTGTTTCAGCATGGACAGCGCCAACTCCCCGCGCTCGACCAATAATTGCGCAAAATCCAGCGTCTTCAATGTTGGCTCGGTAATATCGCGGTCAAAATCCAGGGTCATTTTGCTGTCGGCAACAGCGTTCAGATATTCAGTATAAGTATGGCCGCTTTTGGCCATAATACCGGATACGCCGTCGCGCACGAAATAGTCAGCGACAATCCATGTGCCCCCTTTGGCGAGGCATTTTTCGACTGTTGGAAAAAGTTTGTCGAGCGCAATATATTGGCAGCTTTCCGACATGATAACCACATTATAGTTTTTGTCGGGTGCGAAATCCTCAAACACGCACTGGTGAAAGGGCTGGCCGACTTTCTCGGCATAGCTGTCGGCATGATTAATATCGGGCGACAGGCCTTCCACCTGATAGCCCTTGGCTTTGAGGGCTTTTGACAATTCGCCCGTGCCGCATCCAACATCCAATACCAGCATTGTGTCATTGGCGGGCGGCATCAGGTCAATAATGGCTTGCTGGTATCGCTCCTGCGCTGTTTTCAGATTGGCCAGAGTCAATTCATCCTGCGGCTCCCAAATGCCGTAATGCAGATGCTCCAACCCCAAAACATTTGAATAAAAACTCAAAGCCCGGCTGTTCTGCTTTGACTGACCCATTTTACACCTCATCTGCAAGAATCGGTTGTTAATTTGGCTTTGCGCATCCTTCCGGTCAAGACATATAGGACAAATTTTCTGGTTTGACGATTATGGACAGGGCGCACCAAACAGGCGATTGGTCGGTGCCTCTTACCGGTTCAAAAAATTAAGCGGCAGGCCGGGCGTATCCCAGTCTGTGGCCAAAAGCCGTCCGGTGCCGGAGGCGGTGATATAGGCAGTTTTCAAATCCGCGCCGCCAAAACAGATATTGGTGGTCATCGGGTCGCCGGTTGGGATATGGGCAATGTCGCCGCTTTGCGGGTTTATCCGCGAAATGCCGCCATTGATAATCGTGGCGACGCAGACTGTCCCGTCAGCTTCCACCGCCATTGAATCGAAAAAGCTGTAACCGGCGGGCGAGGCAACAAAGTTTTTCTGCCCCGTGCGCCCGCTCTCGGCCAGCCTGCCCGGCCCGTCAAGCTGCCAGCGCCACAGGCGCGCGCCTTGGGTTTCGGCGACATAAACATAATCTTCATCCGGGCTGAGGCCGACCCCATTGGCGGTTTCGACGGGAAACACCATTTCCTCAATATGGCTGCCATCGGTTTTGGCGTAAAACAACGCACCGCGATCTTTCAATCGGCCATGTCCTTTGCCCAAATCGGTGAACCAAAAGCCGCCCTGTCTGTCGAACACAATATCATTCGGCCCGCGCAAAGGGTGGCCATTGACTTCAGTATAAAGCACGTCAACCTTGCCGGTGGCCAAATCAACCCGTTCAATGCGTCCGCCCGAATAATCTTCGGCAATGTCACCGGCAAAAAGCAGGCCGTTAACATTATGCCATTCAAAGCCGCCATTATTGCAAATATAGACCGCGCCATCCGGCCCAAGCGCAGCGCCATTCGGCCCGCCTCCGGTTTCAGCAATCACCTCGATTTTACCGTCTGTTGTCACGCGGCTTAGCGTGCCACGGGCGATTTCAACCAGAACGACCGAGCCATCCGGCATGGCAATCGGCCCTTCAGGGAAAAGCAATCCTGATGTGATTTCGCGCATATTTATCTCCCCGCCAATTATCTCTCAAGACTATCATTGGCGGGGCGAATTTCGCCAGCCGAAAAACTAAATGCTCAAATCTTCGAGATTGTAATCTTTCAAATCGGCGCGCGCCGCATCGTTCCAATCAAAGGCGCAATTATTATCGGCAAAGGGCTTATAGACATAAGGCCGCTCATCGGGGAAACGCTGCTTGCGCGCTTCAATGGCATAACCGATTGTGCGGGCGCGGCGGGTTACGATTTCTTCATCGAAAACCTGACGCTTGCTGTGAACACCGCCACCATCTACGCCAAGCACGGAAGACCGCCGGTGAAAACCGAAATTAACCGTGACGCGCGGCTCAAACCCGCAATTGGGAAATGAGCCATGCAGCAATTGGCGATTGCAAATCGCCACATCGCCGGGATTGCAAACGATTGGCACCGCGCCCTCAAGGCGTTCGCTGCCGGATTTTTCAACCAGCTCGGCAATGCTCAACTTGCCCAGCTTATGCGTGCCGGGCAGCACCCAAACACCATTCACCGCCGTGCTGCCATAAACCTGTGCCATAAAGTTAAAGCCGTGAATATCTTGGTCGAAATCCGGATTGTCCCAATGCGTCACCCCATCCTGATGCCAGGAGACCGCCGCGCCAATGCCCGGATCCTTGATGAACAGCGCCTCATTAAAAGGGGCGAAATCTTCGCCATTTATCGCTTCGGCCACTTTCAAAAGTTGCGGATGACCATAAACGCGCAGACAAGCATCGGAAAATTGCAGCGAGCCGAGCAATATAAAGGGCGCGGCTTCCGGTGTGTCGGCCTTGGCTTCCGGCTCGAACATTTTAACTTCATGGCGGCCATTGGCCAATGTTGAGCCACCCAGCGGGTCGCCCAAAGGCTTTGACCAAATCAGATTGAGCGCCTTATTGTCAGCGCCCAAGGCTTTCTCGCCCTTGTGATTGACTTTACTGTCCGGGCCGGTCGGGAATTTGTCGCGCATTGCGTCAAGGTCGGCCTTGACATCATTAAGCTCTTCTTCATCCAGCACGTCTTCAAAAATATAAAACCCATATTTGGCATAGGCGTCTAAAATGGCTTGGTCGAGATTGCCGCTTTCATCGAAACGAATGGGGCCTCGATTGTCGAGCGCCAAGGCTTGCGCCTCCCCCTGTTTCAAATAGGCGCGCATGGCGTCTGCATCATCGCCATAATATTGCGCGCAAGCCTCAATTGATTTGCTGATATCCAATGTCATCGCCGCTTCCCTCAAAGACTGTATCAGCGCGAAGGTTAAAAGTTTTCACCGCTTGTTTCAACTGTTTCGGAGGATGTTATCCGGCTTTTCGAATCGGCCAAATAAGCTAATTTGCTGTTATGACCCATATAATCGTGTTCACCGATTTGGACGGCACATTGCTCGACCACGAGACTTATGCGCATGATTTGGCGAAGCCGGCATTGGCAGCATTGGCGGCGCGCGATATTCCGGTCATGCCTGTTACCAGCAAGACTTGTGATGAATTGCGCCCGCTCATGGACGAAATTGGGTTGCGTGGCGGCTTTATTGCTGAAAATGGTGCGGTGATTGTTGATGCGGCCGGACATGTGAACAAGGCGGCAGATATTGCCGATATTCGCGCGGCCATTGACCAGCTGCCAAAGGCACTTCGCGACAATATGCATTGTTTCGGTGATATGGAGATTGCTGAGATTGCCGCTTTGACCGGGCTTGATATGGTTTCGGCGCAAGCCGCTGCCGCCCGCGCGGCAAGCGAACCGTTTATCTGGCAAGGCGATAGGCCGCCACCGCCCGATATGCTGGCGGCGCAAGGTTACGGCGTGACCCGTGGCGGGCGGTTTTTTCATATTGTGCCGAAACGCGACAAGGCCGCCGCCATGCGGGCGGTAAAGGCTGATATGGCAAAGCCATGCGAAAGCTGGGCGCTGGGCGATGGGCCAAATGATATTGCCATGTTACTGGCTGCCGACCGCGGTGCGCTGGTTGCCAATCCGCATTTGGCCGCACCACCGCTTCTGCCGCCGGGCAATCATATTTACAAAACAAAGCGAGCCGGGCCTCAAGGCTGGTGCGACGCGATTGCGTTTTTCTTGGGGGAAGAAATAGGGTAAAACAGTCAGAACAGTATGTGTAAAGGATAGTCTCCCATGTCCGATTTTTTCCAAAATGGAAATGTTTCAACCTTGCATAATCTCACCCGTCGCTCGGTTGAGGATATGGAAAATGAATTAACGAGTTTTGGTCAGCGCCGGCCAATTGGTCTGGTTTTGCCCAGCCTGTATTCCGAGTTAAGCGGCCCGGCGCTGGAAAATATCGTATCGGAACTGGCCAAAGTGCCCTATTTGGAGCAAATCGTAATTGGCCTCGACCGGGCCAATGGTGATGAATATGCCCATGCCAAATCATATTTTTCGCGCTTGCCGCAAAATCACGTTGTGTTGTGGCATGACGGGCCGCGTCTGACTGCGCTTGATGCGGAACTGGCGGAAATGGGGCTGGCGCCGCCGGAGCCGGGCAAGGGGCGCAATGTCTGGTATTGTTTTGGCTATATGCTGGCCAGTCGCAAAGTCGATGTTATCGGTCTGCATGATTGCGATATTGTCACTTATGAGCGCACCATGCTGGCGCGCCTGCTTTATCCGGTGGTCAATCCGGTTTTTCCTTATGTGTTTTCCAAAGGCTATTACCCGCGCATTAATGGCGACAAGCTGGGCGGGCGCGTAACCCGGCTGCTTATCACGCCCTTGCTGGCGGCATTGCGGAAAGTTTGCGGCGATAATAGCTATTTGCGCTTTCTCGACAGTTTCCGCTATCCGCTGGCCGGTGAGTTTGCCATGCGCAGCCATGTGGTCGCCGATATTCGTATCCCGTCCGATTGGGGGCTGGAGATTGGCGTATTGTCCGAAGTGCGGCGCAATTATTCAAATCGTGTCATTGCGCAGGTCGATATTGCTGACCAATATGACCACAAGCATCAGGAGGTTTCCGCCGATGATGCGGGCAAGGGGCTGTCGCGTATGAGCGTGGATATCAGCAAAGCGATTTTCCGCAAGCTGGCCACGGATGGCGAGATTTTCTCAGCCGAAAAATTCCGCACCATCAAGGCCACATATTTCCGCGAGGCGCTCGACAGGATTGACAGCTATTACAATGATGCGTTGATGAACGGGCTGACGCTTGACCGCCATTCCGAAGAGGCGGCGGTGGAGTTGTTTGCCCAAAATATCATGCTTGCCGGTGAGACCTATTTGAGCAATCCGATGGAGACGCCGTTCCTGCCAAGCTGGAATCGCGTCAATGCGGCCAGCCCCGATTTTCTGGCCCGTTATGCCGAGGCTGTGCGGCTGGATAATGCTGATTAACAAGCACTGTCAGCGCGCCAGATTGGTAATCCATACGGTCTGATAGGGCTGCAAAACCAGCTCTTCATCTTCCGGATTAACCTCTTTATCGCGCAGCAAATCAACCCATTGCGTATTGGCGAACAGGTTAATGTCGCGCAGACTCAATGTTTTTGGCTCCGGCGTGATATTGGTCACGACAAAAAGCGATTGTTGCCGGTCGAGGCTTTGCCGCCAAAAGCCGAACATGCCGGGATTAATGTGCAAGGTAAATTGAGTGGCATCCGGATGAAATGCCTTTTGCTGTTTGCGAATATGCAAGCGGCGTTTGAGCTCATGGAAAATCTGTGCCATGGGCGCGGTCGGGTCGGCCAGTTCGCCATCAACTTGTTCGGCCCGCCATTGGCGGCGATTCAGCGATCGATTTTGGCCGGTTTTTTCGGCCAAGGCTTCATCATTTTCCGAAGCCAGAAAGCTCTGCACATAAAAGGCGGGTATTCCTTCCAGCGACATCATAATGGTTTGTGACGCGATAAAACGCGGCACTTGCATGTCATCCGCCCCGTCAATTGTGCCTTTCAGCGCGCTAAAAAGCGTGGTGTTCATCTCATAGGGCACTTGCCGGTCTTGATAGGTGCGCATGGTCAAACGGCCGCCAAATGACTGCACAGCCTCAACCATTTTGTCGACTTCTTCTTGTGGCAACAGACCTTCCACCGGACGCAGGCCAATACCGTCATGCGAGGCAGAAAAATTGAGAAAGGCGCAGCCGTCTTGACTGGGTGCCATGGACATCATCCAGCGCCGCAAATAGCTCGATTGGCCGGTCAGCAGGGCGTGAACCAGCAAGGGCGGCAGGCTGAAATTGTAAATAATATGCGCCTCATTGCCATTACCGAAATAGGCGACATTCTCATGATTTGGCACATTTGTTTCGGTGACCAGCAAAACCGTTTCGTCCAAATGGTCAATCAAAGTGCGCATAAGTTTGATGATTTCATGGGTTTGTGGCAAATGCAGACAATTTGTGCCGGGCTGTTTCCATAAAAAGCCAACAGCGTCCAAACGAAATACCCGCACGCCCGCATCAATGTAAAATTTCAGCAGGCGGATAAATTCGCAAAGCAATTCGGGATTGGAGAAATCCAAATCCACTTGGTCGGGGCTGAATGTGCACCAAACCAACTTCTCGCCCGCCTTTGTTTGCACCGGCACCAAAAGCGGAGAAGGGCGTGGCCGGATGACTTGCGAGACATCATCATCGGCGGTGGCGGTCATAATATAATCACGCCCCGGCGCTTCATCGGCAAGAAATTGCTGGAACCATTTATGACCGGCGGAAGCATGATTTATCACCACATCCGACATAAGCCGAAACTGGCTGCCAATTTCGGCAATATCATCCCAATCACCCAAATCGGGGCGCACTGTCTCATAATCCTTTACGGCAAAACCATCATCTGATGAAAAAGGGAAATAGGGAAGAATGTGAATGCCGGAAATTGCGCCCTGCAATAAATCCTTCATCAGATGCAGCGTGTTTTGCAATGGCGCGCGATTATCGGAAATAATGCTGTCGCCATAGGTAATCAGGAAACTGTCTTCCTGCGACCATAAATTGTCGCGCCATTGGGCTTGGCTTTCCGGCGCCAACGCGAATAGTTCACATAGGCGCGTCGCCAGAGCCGGCGCGTCAAGGTCGGGATAAATCAATTCAATATGTTTTGTCAGTATGTCTTGCAGCATGGGAGGAAACTTAAGAACAACTAGAGATATTGATAAATGTAATTGGCGTCGCGGCCAATGACAAAATTTGCCTGTTTCGGCAATTCTTTCCAAATGCCCAATGTCCAGCTTTCATAATGGGCGCAAAAATCGGCGACTTCCGCCCGATTGGCAAATTGCCAGACACCGCTTGCCGCAGCATTGTCCTGTTCCTGTCGCCACCGGCTGTCTATCACCGCATCGAAATCATTCTGGCGTATCAAAAGCAGGGCATGGCAAGCATCCCATATATCGCCATAGGCGGCGGCTTGTTGATATGTCCAGCCTTTCCAAACGCCCTCCGGGTCATGGCGATTTTCCCAATCGGTTTGCGGGGCAGGGGAAATGAAATCGGCGCGCCCGCCAACACACCAGCCCTCAAGCAATATGACATCGGGTCGGCCGGTAAAACGCGCCCATTCTTCGCGCGGCAGGCAATCGTCATGGCTTTTGCTGAAAATGGGGATGCGGATTTCGGCATTTGCCGAGGCGCTTTGCAATGCGCGAAGGGTCGCGCGCATCAGGTCAACATTATGCGTGCCGGGAACGCCGCGTGTCGCACAAAGCGGATGCACTTGGGCGGCGCATTCTTGGCGCGCTGATGCGGATAGGTAAAAATCATCCAGCCCCAGCGTGACCGCTATTTTGCCCTTATCGGCAAGATATTGGGTCAAGGCGCGGCACAGGGTTGATTTGCCCGCCCCCTGACCGCCGGAAATGGCAAAGATAAAGGGCGCGGTGCTTTGTTGTGCGATAATGAATTGGCCTAAATCACCGACAAGCTGGCTGAGTTGCATCGCTTGATTTAGACAGATGACGCGCGCGCTGCCAAGGTCAATTTTGCGATATTGCCAAAAAATAGGGGCCTTGCCCCATATTGACGGCTCAATCCGGCTCGGGCAGTCTGAAATGCAAGGGGAGCATGGTCGCATGAGTGATATCAGAATTTTTTCTTATCTGCCCAATCCGCGCGTCTATAAGGCGCTGATTGCAGCCCGTTATTCCGGCGCCATCATTGAAGTGATAGGTGACACGCCGCCGGAAATGGTTAATTGGCTGTGGGATTATGCGGCGGTCAAGCTGGATGATGAAGGGCGCAAGACCCATGCAGCGGCGCAGCGCACGGCCAGCACCGGCTTTAGCGGCACGGTTTATAAGACAGATGCTTTTATGAAAGCCAATCCATTTGGTGACATTCCCGCTGCTTTTGCCGAAAATGGCAGTATCGGGGTTTTTGAATCCAACAGCATTATGCGTCTGGCCGCCTTGACCGGCCCCAATGCGCCGGCTGTTTATGGTGCAAGTCCGGCTGAACGGGCGCGCATTGACGGGTTTCTCGACAAGACGCTGTTATTCGCCGATTTGATACAGAAATATATTCTGGCCGGAGAAGGGCTGACTGATGCGCTGCACGCGACAATGGACAGTGCCTTTGAGCGCTATTGCGCGACATTGAACGATATTCTGACGGGGCAGGCATATCTCGCTTCGGATGAATTGAGCTTGGCTGATATTGTGATGGTTTGCGAGTTTGCCTTGATGAGCCATGAGGGCCGAATGGTTGACAAGCTTACCGGTCTTGGCCTTGCGCCTATTCTGCCAAAATTACGGCACTATCCGGCTTTGCATAAGCATATCAAAAAGCTGCTTGCGCTGGACACATTCGCCGCCGATTTGGAGCCTTACCAAAAATTTATGCATATTTGACGGCAGGCAGGCTGCCGGATTTTCCTTTCCGAAAGGGGTAATTGCGATAGGCTGCTTATTGCCGGATAACCGGCATTTGAAGTTTGCAGGAGTATTCAATGGATAAGTTGGCTTATGGGGGGCTTGCCCTGGCAGGCGTTATATTGGTTTGGATTGCCAATTCAGCGGCCTTTATCGATGCCAAGGCATTTGCCTTTGTTATTTTAATGACCGGAGCGCTGGCTTTGGTGGCGTCGCGAAATAAATCGGGAAGTGCATTTTGGGAGCATACCGGACGGGCGGCAGCATTGGCCGGTTGGGTCGGCTTTTTGATGGGTGTTGTGATGATTTCAAGCGCCTATGCCGCGCAGCCGGAGCTGACAGCAGCGCAAATTTTTGCCGCCCTGTCTATTGCTTTTTTGACCCCGCTTTATGGCCATGTTTTGCAATTCATGACCATGATTGTGTCGGCCGGTTTGAAAGACTGAGCTGAAAAACTGAGCTGAAAGACTGAGCTGGCTTGCGCCTGCCGTTTACTCGGCAGACAGCATGGCCTCGACACCGGTGCCGGACAGCAGCGCATCGACTTGGCTGCGGGCGCTGGCATCCAGCGCCTGATATTGCTCATTGGTCCATTTGAGGCATTTGGCCTGATAAGGAAATGTTGGCTGCGTCCATTGCGCGCCGTCAATTTCCGCCGTCCAGCTTTCATCACCGGCCATAACCGCTTTGGCATTGGCCATTTGCGCCGGTGCATAGACACGGCCAATTTCTGCCAGCAGCGCGCGCAAACTGTCCGGCTGGTCTCCCAATGCCACCCAATCTGAATCTGTCGGCTCAATACCGCTCAAATCCCGCATATGCTCAATCCAGGCCACAGTGCGATGTGATATTTCATGGGCAATGGCGCGCGGCGTCGGGTCAAAGGCGATGAGCTGCGTCAATTGCCCGTAAATGCCAAAATCACCTGCCGCCGGGCGCTTGCCAAGCATGAAATCCTGCGCGGCAAGATGGTTTTCCATAGCCTGCAAAAAACGCCGATAGCTGGCATCAATCATCGGGGCGGTAATATCATTCGAGCCAACAACGTAAAGCCGGTTGACCTGCCGGTCTTTAATATAGGCTTTATATTGCGCATATTGTTCAGGCGATAAATGCAAGTTCATGCTTAATGGCAACAGGCTTGACGCATTTTCCGCGTCGGCCTCAAAGTGCCAGCGATAGTGGAACATATATTTTGTGCACCATTCATCGCCAAAATCCTCAATCAAATAATCGATAAAGGCGAGGGCAGGGTCGCGCGGCAAGACTGAGCGCGCTGTGAAATCTGCCTCCAAACGGCGAATAATTGGCGTTGAGTCGCATTGCGCGGTGATTTGGTCATTGTCCTCGAACAAGAAAGTCGGCATGAATGTCGGCTTGGGCGGCTCTACGCCTATTGCGGCGCAATAATCGGCAGGCTGCCCCCAAATTATGGAATAGGGGATTTGACGATAGCGCATCAAGGCCAGCATTTTCTGTGTGTAGGGTGAGCCAGTGCCGCCGACAAATTTTATCGGTTTATCTATTGTCATAATCATCCCCCTCTGTGCTGACAGCCTGCCCATGACCGAGCCATTGTCATCAATGCTATATTTTGGCATTTACCATGTCAAATGGTGTCGCAGTGGCACCAAGCCGCAATATAAGGTGCTGAAAGGCCGGTAAACGCGCCAAGTCGCCTTGACAGTATTATGCAGAGATGATGCACTCGCTTGGGATTCGCGCCTGTCTGCGTTTTATCGGTGCAGGCGCGACTGATTTTACGGCAATAACCCTTTGGGCAGGAGTTGGCGATGGAAATGAGGCTGTCATCTGAAGATTTGGCATTTCAGGCAGAAGTTGAGAATTTTCTGGAAACCCATTTGGATGCGGAATTGCGTCGGGCCGGCCAATTGGCCAGCGGTATTTGCGGCGAACATGAGCCGACCATGCGTTGGCACCGTATTTTGCACGCGCAGGGTTGGGTTGCGCCGCATTGGCCGGTTGAGTTTGGCGGCACTGGTTGGACGGATATGCAACGCTATATCTGGTCAAGTGCTTGCGCGCGCGCCAATGCGCCTCGGCTTTATCCGCTTGGTTTGAATATGATAGGGCCGACATTGGCGGTGTGTGGCACTGCCGAGCAGCAACAACATTATCTGCCGAAATTGCTGTCCGGTGAGCATGTCTGGTGTCAGGGCTATTCTGAACCCGGCTCCGGCTCGGATTTGGCCAGCCTGCAATGCCGCGCCGAGCGCGACGGCGATGATTATATCATCAATGGCACGAAAATCTGGACGAGCTACGCCCATCACGCCAATCATATTTTCTGCCTTGTGCGCACCAATGCCGAGGGCAAACCGCAACAGGGCATCTCCTTTTTGCTGATTGATATGAATAGGCCGGGCATTACTGTCCAGCCCATCATCACATTGGCCGGTGACCATGAGGTCAATCAGGTGTTTTTCGACAATGTGCGTGTGCCGGTTGCCAATCTGGTTGGCGCGGAAAATGAAGGTTGGACAGTCGCCAAGACATTGCTGACTTTTGAGCGGTCAAGCGCCTATGCCGGACGGCTGACAACCAAATTGGGTGAGTTGAAACCGCTGGTTTTGGAAGCTGATGAACCGGCGCTGATGACGCGCTTCAATGAATTGGTGGTGAGCGTCAAAGCCATTGAAATGTCGGAGTTTCGGGTGCAGGGCGCTTTGGCGGCGGGGCAGTCGCCCGGCACGGCTTCATCACGGTTGAAAATCATTGCCACGGAAGCACAGCAGGAAATGGATGAAGTGACAATGGCGGCGCTTGGCTATCACGCCATGCCTTGGCAATTGGAGGCGCGCGAGCTGGGCAGCAATGTCAAGCCGATAGGCCACGCCAAAGCGCCGGTCGCTATTGCTGATTTTCTGAATAATCGCGCGGCGACGATTTATGGCGGCTCCAGCGAAGTGCAACGCAATATATTGGCAAAGGCCGAGCTTGGATTATAAGCCAAGCCAAATGCAATGAGCCCGGCGCGCGGGCGGCGGTTAACAAATAGACAGAGGTGATAAAGATGAGTGCTTATGCAAGCAGTTTGGTTGGGCTGTGGGTTGTCGTTATGACAATTTTTGTGCAGTTTTTGGTGGCTGTAGCGGCTCACAGGCGGCAGAAAAAAGTGGTGCCGGGGGTTGTTGACCCGGCTTTGGGGCATGAAAGTTTTGTCTTTCGCTCCGACCGCACTTTTCGCAATTCGCTGGAAAATATCCTGCCGCTTTTTGGCACCAGCGTGCTGGCGATTTTGGCCGGTTATGATGCGTCGCGTTTGGCGGTGATTGTATGGATTTATGCGCTGGTGCGGATTGTTCACATGGTTTTATATTACCGCATTGCGACGGAGAAAAACCCCAGCCCGCGCAGCTATTTTTTCATTATCGGCCTGTTTGCCTCGGCCTATCTTTTGGTTGATGTCGGGCGCCACTTAATCAGCATGGCGCTTGCCGGATAGGGCTGTCACATGTTGGCAAATCCAATTATCGCAAAGCGCGGGCAGGGTTTGGTCTGCCTGCTTGTTGCGGCTGTATTTTGGAATCTGTCACCGGCGGCGGCGAAAAAGCCCGATATTAACCCATTTCGGGCTGAAAAAGTTGTGTTTTGCTCGGATGGTGAGTTTGACTGGAATAGTGGTCAATCGCTCTATGATTTTGTGATTTTATCGCGCCAGGATGGGCGTTTCCTTATCAGCTATTTGGGAATACCGCATCCGAGTTTTGAAATTCGCGAATTTGACAATGCATGGATTAAGATGAAGGGCCGGTTTTCTTCCGAGAGATTGGCAATCGGTCAACAAAGCCCGGCCGGTATTTATCAACTCAATCTGGCTTTGGAAAACCAGCCAGCGCGCATTGGCACTTTGCGGATTAATGAAACCGGCAATTATAAATTCACGGTCGAGCCGCCCTTGGCGATGGAATATGTGACCCCGGCCGGTCTGTGCTGGGATTCGCTGAGCGAGGAGCCGCAGGAAATAAAGGATAAAATGCGCCGCCGCCGCTAAATCGCCTATTGTGCCAATCGGCTTTTCATTTGCCCTTGAATAAGGGGCAAAAGTGACTTTAGGATAAATCATCTGCAGGGGAGACAGGATGATGCAATCGGAACTTGTAAAAACGCGGCAGGATAAGGGTGTGCTGTGGTTGACTTTGAATCAGCCGGAAAAGCGCAATCCGCTATCGTCGCAAATGATTGCGACCCTATCCAACGTGCTGCACCATGCCTATGAAGACGCGAAAACACGGGTGATTGTGCTGACGGCGGAGGGGCCGGTATTCAGTGCCGGTCATGATTTGACGGAATTTAACGCGGCAGAAGGCGAGGCGGAAGCCACGCGCAGCGCCCGCATTGCCGATTTGCTCGATAATTGCGCACAAATGATGATGGGCATTGTCAATGCGCCCAAGCCGGTTATTGCCTGTGTGCAGGGAACGGCGACGGCGGCAGGCTGCCAGCTTGTTTCGGCCTGCGATATGGCGATTGCCGACAGTGAAGCACGCTTTTGCACGCCCGGCGTCAATATGGGTGTGTTCTGCACCACGCCATTGGTCGGTATCGGGCGCAATCTGTCGCGCAAACATGCCATGGAAATGGCGCTGACCGGGGATATGTTCTCGGCTGATGAGGCGGTGCAATTTGGTCTTATTAACCGTCATGTTGGGGGCAATCGGCTGGTCGATGAGACGCGGCAGCTTGCTGAAAAAATCGCGGCGCGCTCGGCGCAGGCCATTCGTGACGGCAAGGCGGCATTTTACCAACAAATTGAAATGCCATTGGCTGATGCGTTCACCCATGCCAATCAGGTGATGCGCGAGGCGGTATTGTCGGGCGGTGATTCTGATGAGGGGCGGCGCGCCTTTTTTGAAAAACGAGAGCCGAATTGGCGCGAGGATTGAGATGCGCCTGCAAGAAGATGCAGAGATTGCTGCGCTCTGGCCGAATATAAAAACCATTGCTGTGATTGGCGTCAGCAACAAGCCGGAAAGGCCGAGCCATAAAGTTTTCAGCTTTTTATGCGATGAGGGATTTTCGGCGATACCGGTTAATCCTGGTTTGGCCGGGCAGAGCATTCTCGGACGCCCCTGTGTGGCGTCGTTGGATGATATTGACGCGCCGATAGATATGGTTGATGTGTTTCGGCAGGGTCGTTTTCTTTCGGAGATTGTCGCGGCTGTGAAAGGTTGCGATATTAAATGTCTTTGGACACAAAAAGGTGTGCGCGATGAAGCCGCCGAGCAGGAAGCGATTGCCCATAACGTGCCGCTGGTCGTTGACCGCTGTCCGAAAATCGAAATTCCACGCCTGCGCGCGCTTGGCTATGATTTGTAAGCCTTGATACATTGGCGGCATAATATGTTAAAAATAGCAAGGGTTATCGGCGCGCTGACCGTGCTGTCGAGCCCGGCGGTGGCATGGCGGCAAGTCGCGCATGAAGGCGGGCAAGCCATGAAAATTGAGGGCAATATGGTGGCCGGTGATGCGGAAACATCTGGCCGCCCCTATATCCTTATTGAGCCGCGCCGCGCCTTGCCGGCACTGGATGGCGGCACTGGCAGCCATTACCGCAATATTGTGTTCAATTATGGCGATAATTATATTTGCGGCATTGAGCGGGAAATTCGCATCCATATTGACGGGAAACTTGTCACGGAACCCGGCGCGCCGGATGAGGTGCATGTGTTTCGCAAAGGTTTTTTGTCGGCCTATTTCGGTGAAGTGCTGACTTATGAAAGTTTTGAAAATAAAGGGGCAGGGCTGGATTTGGCGCGGCGGCTTTTGGCGGCGAAAAGGGAAATCAGCTTTGAGCGGATATATGATGATTGCGGCGATGGGGGTAAATTTATGTTTCCAGTCAAAACCAAGGCTCTATCGCGCTGATACGCTGTGGCGGTAAGCCATGTTTGGGCTTGACCGACACAGCGGCGGGTCGCTAAATTATAGAACAGGTAACAAAAAGGAAGTGACCATGTTCAAAAAACTTAGCCATTGGCCATTGATTTTGGTGTTTGCGCTTGGCTTGGCTGCTTGCGCAGTGGAAAGCCAAACCGCTTTAACGCCGCAAAAAACGGTGGCCTCGAAACAGGTTTATAATGGGCCGAAAGTCAAAGTCGCGCTTGGCGCGTTTGAGAACCGCACCAATTACATGCGCGGTGTTTTTTCCAATGGCGGCGATATGCTTGGCACGCAAGCACGCACAATTGTGAAAACCCATTTGCAGGAAAGTCGCCGCTTCAGCGTGCTGGACAGGCGCAATATCAATTCGCTGGCGCGCGAGGCGGATTTGGCAGGCACCAATCAGCGATTGGCCGGTGCCAGCTATATTGTGACCGGCGATGTTGTTGAGTTTGGTAAAAAAAATGTCGGCGACCAGCAATTGTTCGGCATTTTGGGCAAGGGCAAGGCGCAAGTCGCCTATGCCAAGGTTAATTTGCTGCTGGTCAATACCACAACCTCCGAAATTGTTTATACCGCGCAAGGCGCGGGTGAAGTTGCGTTATCAAATCGGGAAGTGCTGGGCTTTGGCGGAACGGCCGGATATGATTCCACTTTGAATGGTAAAGTGCTGAATCTGGCCATTCGCGAAGCGGTTGATGATTTGGTGCGCAATCTTGTTTTATAAGCAGAATTTATGGCGCTTGCCGATGGCGGTCAGCATGGCGGCGCTTGTTGCTGCTTGTGAGACGCCGGCGCATTTTCACTGGGGCGATTATGAGCCGGTTCTCTACCGCTTTTATGAATCGGAAGAGGGCATCAGCCATCAAGAGCAGATAGAGCTTTTGCTCAATGATATTGACAAGGCACAAAGCGCGGGCAAGAAAATTGGCCCGGGCATTAATCTGCATCTGGCCATGCTTTACGCCGATATGGGCGATATGGCCTCGGCCAAACGCTTTGTCGAGATTGAGCGGGAACTCTATCCCATGTCGGAACAATTCAGCGCAAAAGTCTTTGCAAAGGTGCTGGCATGGGAAGGTTAAACAAATTGAGCCAATCGGCCGCCGCGCTGGCTGTTTTGGCTTTCGGGCTTGTCGCCTGTGTCGAGCCGCAACGGTTTGAAGCTCTGGAGCAGGTCAATCCGCTGCGCATATTGGTCTTGCCGCCGCAAAATAATTCGCCGGAAATTAAAGGCACTTATACTTTTCTCTCCACGATTTCCAAACCATTGGGTGAGCGCGGCTATTATGTCTATCCGGTCGCTGTGGTGGACAGCTATATCAAGGCCAATGGGGTGACCCTGCCGCAGGAGATGAACCAGATTCCGCTGGATAAATTAAATGCGCAATTTGCACCCGATGCCATTCTCTACACGGATATTGACTATTTCGGGCAGAAATTCGCGCTGATTGACTCCTATGCTTATATTGATGCCCATCTTGAATTGGTCGATGCCGCCACCGGCAATACGCTATGGCAGAAAAATCTGGTCTATGATGAGCGCCAAAACCGGCAACAACAAGGTGACAGCAGCGCCTTGGGGCAGATTATCGGGGCGGTGATTGTGCAAGTGATTGCCTCGGCAATGGATGATAAGTTTTTCGGCGCCTCATCAAGCGCGGCGATGACGGCACTTCACGACCCGATAAATGGATTGCCGGTCGGGCCATTATTGCCGCGCGAATAAATCATGCACAGGCTGTGATTTTATTGGCCTATCCGGCTTTTATGGCCTAATTTGTCGATAATTATTAGGAGCAAAGCATGGATGAAAAGCCGCAATCTACGGCCCGTCATGTTTTTCTGGGTGTTGTCTTTCTGGCCTTTGTTTGGGTAGGCCTGTTTGTCATCCTGCCTGCCATTTCCGGCAAACAGGGTAAATTACAGGAAATGCAGCAACGCCTTGAGGTGGCTCCGGACAGTTAATGCGCGCGCTTTGCGTGTTTGAGGGGTATCATGTCGGGTGATATAGCGAGCCGCCTGTTTGATTTTCTGTTTGATGGCTGGGGTGTGCTGCTGATTTTTCTTTTCATCATCCCACCGGTTTTGAATTTGCGGATGAAGTTTGGCGCGCGCTTTGGGCGCTGGTTCATGCGGATTTGGCGGGGGTCGCGTCATCACCGGCAGCGCCATCAATATCGGCGCATGGAAACCGGATTTCACAGCCACCGGCCTGACAGGCAGAAGAAAAATAAACCTTCTGACAAATAAAACGCCCGGGCAGAGCCGGGCGTTTGAGATTTCCCTTTGGGGCTCGGCTTAAATGCCGGGAACGAAGGGAATGTCAATAAATGGAATGCCGCAACCAGCCAATGCCAGCGACAGCAAAACAGGAACAACCAATTTTTTCATAATAGCCTCAATGATAAGAGTTTGCGGATTTCTGTCTAGCACGCTTCGCCAAGATTAAAAGTGATTTTTCTGTCACAAATATCTATTTTTCAAAACGATCATGCATCCAAAACCAAGGGGCAGGGTCGTCATATATCCATTTGTCAAATTGATTGAATATGGCCTGCATGCCCGCTTCAATATCGCCATTGGCATTGTCGGTTTTGGGAATATACAAAGCTTCGTCAAATATCTGTGTGAAATAGGCACCGTCTTTTTGATTTGGTCGCCGTTTAATATGGGTCAGAATTATCGGCAGCTCATATTGGCGTGCCAACCGAACCGCTGCTGATGGTGCTGTTGTTTCTTGTCCCAGAAAGCGCACTTTATCGCCCTCGGTCATGCGCTGGTCAATCAGCAGGCAAAGCGGCGTTGTGCCTTGCTTGATAAGCGACAGCATTTTTTTGGCCCCTTGGCGCCCTTTCGGGATTTGAATTGGCATATGCGGCCCGCGCATTTTGACAATCCATTTTTCCATATAAGGATTGCTGGCGGTGCGATAAAGCGAGGCAGCGCGCCCGGCCAGACGGGCAATCCCGACCATCAGCATTTCCCAATTGCCATAATGGCAGGACACGAAAATAATGGTTTTACCGGTCGCCTTGGCCGCTTCGACATGCTGTTCGCCTTGCAGATGAAGGCGCTCCGGCTCGGCGATTATTCTGTCCATTTGCGCAAATTCGCCGATAAAACGCCCGGCCTGACGCCATGCTTGTTCAGCCAGCGCCTTGCGTTCATCTTCGCTTAAATGCGGCATGGTCAGCGCCAGATTGTCAAGCACAACATGGCGCTCTTGGACAAAGCGGCCGAGCCAAGTGCCGGTCAGTTCGCCAAAATCCGTGCCACGCCGAATACCAAGCACGCGGTATATGGCCAAAATGGCACGCGCAATAATGGTTTCAACAATATGCCGCATCGGCCTCACTCAATTTGCATCACCGCCCGCCTGTCCGCTTGCGGCAGGCTTTGAACAGGTAACATGTTCGCACAAGCGTTTCACCGGTTTATTTGCCATGAAAACAATGGACAGGCACTTGAAAAACGTCGCAAAGCGGTGATAAACCAGAGTTGCAAATTATGCCAAGGTTTCAATATTTCGGTGACACAATGAGCGCGCGCATCTATCAGCCAAGTAAAACTGCCATGTCTTCAGGGCAAGCGAAAACCCGTAAATGGATATTGGAGTTTTCAGCCGAAACGCCGCGTCGCAAAGACCCGCTCACAGGTTGGCACAGTATTGATGAAACACAAACGCAAGTGAAACTGACATTTGACTCGCTCGGCGAGGCCGAAGCCTATGCGGCGGCGCAGGGTTTGGCCGTGCGGGTTGAAAAGCCTTTGCAAAAACGCCGTGCTGCCAAAGCCTATGCCGATAATTTCCGGCATGACCGCTATGGCCCCTGGTCGCATTAACCTTTTATTGCCTCGAAAGATATTATGCATGGAAGCGTGCTTGCCTTTTTTTGCCGTATGCTGTAATTAATAATCAATCGCAAATAAAGGCGACCGCTTAAAGCAAGGGAAGACAGGCAATGTATGTGTGTAATTGCACAGCGATAACCGAAAGCCAGGTGGCGCAAGCCATTAAAGAGGGTTGTCTGACGCCTGAGCATATTCACCCGCATTGCGGTAAAAGCCCGCAATGTGGGCGTTGCCTGGAACGTATGCGCGATATATTGGCCGAGAGTGAAACAAGGCTTATCGCTGCTGAATAGGGACGGGCGTTAACTGTCGCTGCTGTGGTTCATTTGCTCTTGCAAATAATTTTGCAGGCCGGTTTTTTCAATCAAGCCCTGCTGGGTTTCAATCCAATCAATATGCTCTTCAGTGTCGTCGAGGATTTTCACCAAAATCTCGCGCGAGACAAAATCGCGCTCAGTTTCGCAAAGCTGGACAGCTTCCTTCAGGCAAGACTGGTTAAGCATTTCAACCGATAAATCAGCCTCAAACATTTCCGGCACATTTTGACCGATTTTCAACAGGCCGAGATCCTGCAAATTGGGCAGACCTTCCAGCATTAAAATCCGGTTTATCAGATAGTCGGCATGTTTCATTTCGCCGAGGCTTTCTTCATAGACTTTATGACCAAGCGCCTCAAAACCCCAATCGCGCAGCATGCGCGCATGCAGGAAATATTGGTTAATGGCGGTCAATTCATTTTTCAGAATAATATTGAGGTGTTTAATGACCTCTTCGCTGCCCTTCATCTCGCTACCTCTTCACTTGTGTCGCGCTTTCATGATTCTGGTTTATATATAGGTCAGTTTGGTGGTTTAGTCAAAAATTCACAATAAAAACAATGTGTTGAAACTGAAACGCATTCGCAATTGCAACTGACAGAGCTGGCGCAAATAGTCAAATATCATCAAACGAACCGCCGCGCCCCTTGCCTTGCGCGAAACGGGTTGCGCCGCTGCGCGTCTCACCCGATGCGATAACCTCATGGCCAAGTCGATTTTCATTCTGCATGGCCTCTTCAAAAGGCAGGCTCCATTGCTGATAAGCGGATTGCCGGTCGCTCAGCATGCATTTTTGCGGAAAGCGGGCCATTTGCTCGGCAATCTCAATCGCTTCGGCCAAGGCTGCCCCTTCCGGCACAATTCGATTGGCCAGCCCCATTTGTTTGGCCTCTTGCGCATCGACCGGCCGGCCGGTCAATATCATATCCATCGCATTGCCCATGCCAATAATACGCGGCAGGCGCACTGTGCCGCCATCAATCAACGGGACACCCCATCGGCGGCAATAAACGCCAAAAATCGCGGTTTCTTCGACCACACGAAAATCACAAATCAGGGAGAGTTCAAGCCCGCCAGCGACGGCATAGCCGGCAATTGCGCCGATGACCGGCTTGGACGGGCGCATATAGCTTGGCCCCATTGGCGCCGTGCCATCCATTGTGTCTATTGGCAACTCAAGGCGCGGCGTTTGAAAATCGGCTTGGCTGACATGTTTAAGGTCAGCTCCGGCACAAAAACTGCCATTGGCACCGTGAAACACCGCAACCCGCAATGTGTCATCAGCATCAAATTCTTGAAACGCTGCCGCCAAACGGCGCGCTGTGGGGGAATTGACCGCATTTTTTGCCTGTGGCCGATTGATTTCAATGATGAAAACCGCCCCAAGCCGCCGCGTCAATATCGCATGTTCTTCCATGTCATTTGTCTCAGCCATAAGCGCCTCCCTTTTTGAATCCCAATCAATAGGATAGCCCGCACAAGCCCAAGCGAAAGCAGAAATTTTACTTATTTCAAGCGCGATAAGCCGAAATCGGATTTGGCACTGGGCGATTGCAATGAAATACTGTATCTACTCGACAGGCCTGCGCGCAATTGCGCGGCGCATGGCTGTTTTGAACAAGAATATATGGCCCCGTAGCTCAACTGGATAGAGCGCGAGACTTCTAATCTTGAGGTTGTAGGTTCAAGTCCTACCGGGGTCGCCAGTTTTTCAAGCCTGTCTCTGAAAAGCCATAATTGGCAAGAAAAATGGTAGTGTTGATTGAAATTTAACAGGCCGTCGGATAGCAAGATGCCATGCAATATATGCGTCTGACGCAGAAGAAAAAGCGCGGCTGGAGAAATAATGCCCGAAACCCGTTTTGATGATTTGAAAACGAATATGCCATGGACAGGCAATTTATCGGCGCTGATACATGCGACATTGGCGCTGCTGCTGGTGGCTTTGCCGTTCAAAAATGTGTTTTACCATTTTGCCCTGTTTGTTTTGCTGTTTTGCCTTTGTGTCACACTGGCCCGACCGTTTCGACCGGTTTTGCGTGACCAGCTTAAATCGCTGGCACCGCTATTGCTCGGTTGCATGGCGGTCAGCATTATTATGATGGTGTCCAATGCGCTGAACGGGCGCAATGGCGATGCCTGGTCAATCGCCGTCAATTTCTCGCTGCGCTATGGCCTGCTGATTTTCGCGCTGACTTATTTTCACCGATTGGGGCTGTTATCGGCGCGGCGCATTATGATTTTTGCCCTGCTGGCGCTTTTGATACAGGCGGGGATTTCGGTGTTGCAATACAGCAATATACTGGCCAGTCTCTATCAGGGGTGGCGCATTACCGGTGCGGTGGAAAACCCGAATCCTTTCGGCTTTTATATGGCGATTGGTGTCGGATTGGCTCTGTATGGTTTATTGCGCGCCATTCGCGCCGGTCAGAAGATTTGGGCCGGGCTGTGGTTTGGCCTTGCTGCGCTGTTTTTATTCTGCTGTTTGCAAGCCGGTTCGCGTGGCGCATGGCTGTCGCTCCTGGCCTTTGGATTGGTCTATGCGGCTTGCGAAATCGGGTTCACAAAACAATGGAAAAGCCTGCTGCCCTTATTGGGGCTGGGCGGCGTCGCGCTTGGCTTGTTTTGCCTTGAGCCGCATTTGCGCGACCGGCTTGACAGTCTGCTGGCCATGCAATCCTCTTATCGGTTGGAGACTTGGGAAATCATTATTGCCCGTTTTGTCGAGCGTCCGTTTTTCGGCCATGGCATGCATACACAAAGCTATTTTGAATCCGTTCAGGGCATTTATGGCGCGCATAATATCGTGCTTGATATTTTGCTGACGCTCGGCTTGTTCGGCTTGCTGGCTTATGGCTTTCTGGCCTTTCTTGTCGGAGCGAAATTATGGCGCGGAAGGCGGCCAATTATGCTCGCCATGACCGCTTTATTGCTGGTCAATGGCATGTTCGGCTATGGCATGACGACCGGCATTCATTATCTGACATGCTGGGTTTTGCTGGTTGTTTTCGCGTTTATTTTGCCCGCGCCGGTCACAGAGGAAGCGGGCGCACAAGCTGGCTGATTTTGCCGCTGGCACAGGCATCGATAAATTCTGCACCCAATTGCGCGCTGCGCTCAACCACTTGCGTCCATTTGTCAAACCGTTCGGCTTCATTTTTGCGATAGGCCACAAAGCCCTGCCGCGAGGGTATTTTGCCGTCGGGTAAAGATTTGATAAAGGCGTGACTGGGCGCCAGCATGATAACCCGGTCAAGCTCAGCCGCGCGCGCCTTGCGCCAAGGGTAGAATTTGTCAAACCAACGCTTTTTGAAATGGTCGTAAAAATGCGGATAAAGAATAAAACCGTCACGTTCCGGCCAAAAATTACCGGGCAGCGGGTGATAGTCCAGCAAGCCACCATCGCGGTAAATATGGTCAGGGTCTTCGGTTAAACGCACTGGCCGCATATAGACCGGAATTGCGCCAGAAGCGCGCAAAGCGTTTTCAAAATTATCGGCGGTCAGCGTTTTATTGGAAACGGCAAACCCGTCGCGGGCTTGAAAAGTAAGTGCATGGCGCGGGTCAGAAAACACCACACGTTCGGCAAGACCGCGCAAATGCCGGTCGGTGAAGGGCGATAAAAGCCCGGCGCGCAGCATGGCCAAACGTTGCGGGTTCAACCCTTCTTGATTTAACGGGCCATGACAGCGCACAGTGCCAATATGCAGGCGATAATGCGGATTGCTCAAAATCTCGTCAATGCCGACTGAAATATCATCTGTGCCATTTTCATCGCCAAGAAATTTGCGCAAAGTCTTGTCGGTTTGCTCGCTAATCGCGTCATAGGTCAAAGCGTCGGCATAGCTTTGATGCACATAAGCATGCGCCATTTTATCGAGCGCCTTGCGCGGGTCGGTGCGGGCGGCAGCGGCCAGTTTGAATGCGCCAACGGAAGTGCCGAATAAATCAATCGGCGCCGGGTTTTGCCTTGCCGCCAGCCAATCTCCGAAAATCAACCCATCAAGCCCGGCAATGGTCAGCCATTTGGCTGCCCCTGATGCACCGAATACGGCGCTGACATCATCCGGCGACAAACCGTTTTTCTTAATATGGGCATAGGCGCTTGGCCCGGCGGCGATAATCAGCGGTGATGTCATTGCTGTTTTTCTGTGTCATTGCTGTAAGCATAAATGGCGCGGTTGAAATCGGCAAATAACGGCGCGGAAATGATATTCTCGCCAAATTGCAATTCCGGGTGCCATTGCACGCCTATGCAAAAGCGGCAATCTTCATGTGATACGGCTTCAATCACCCCGTCACGGCCAATCGCCTCAATTTTCAACCGGTCGCCAAGTCGGTCAATCGCCTGTCGGTGCAGCGAGTTTATCTTGGCTTCGCCAACGCCCAACAATTGCGCGAAATAGCCATTTTCAGGAAAGGCGACGTCTTGGCGGGCGACATATATATCTTCATGGCATGTGCCATCGGGTGTGCGGTGATTAAAGCCGTCCGCCATATCGGGCAATTCGGCGACCAGTGAACCACCACAAGCAACATTGAGTTCTTGCATCCCCCTGCATATTGCCAGCACTGGCATATTGCGGGCAATGGCGGTCTTAATCAGGGGCAGGGCGGCCATGTCGCGCAATTCATCAAATGGCTCATGGGCGGGCTGTGCCGCCTGTCCATAATGGGAAGGGTGCAGATTGCTGCGATTGCCGGTCATCAGCAAACCGTCCAACCGGTCAAGCAAAGCCGCGCTGTCAAACCCGTCATCGGGTGATAGCGGTGCGGGTATCAAAACCGGTTGCACCTGCATATAGCGCGCGACACTCTCAAGATAGGTATGGTTGACAATTTGCAGCCAATCCATCTCATGGGGCCGTTTATTGCACATAATCCCGACAAGCGGTGTGGACGACATGGCGACTTGACCTTTGCTAGGTAGATGAAGAATATAGGGCGTTTATGGGGCATTGCCCGGCAAAGGTCAATTTCAGGTTGGGAAAGTGAAATGGTAAAAATGACGCGCGTTTGGGGCTTGTCTGCCAAGCTTGGTGTGATGGGGATTGCCCTTTTGATTGGCGATGCGCATGCATTGTCGGAACGCGAAGGACAAGATATTTACCGCCGCGGCCAATATGAAGAAGCCATAGAATATTGGAAAAAAGCCGCCGAAGCGGGCGATGCCGGCTCGGCCTATCGTTTGAGCGAGGAGTTTTTTGATGCCAAAGTGGTCAAGCGCGATATTGCATTGGCGTTCAAATATCTGAAACAAGCAGCAGAAAAAGCAGACCCGCGCGCGCTGACCGATCTGGCCTCGCTTTATGATTATGGCACGGGTGTGCCGGTAAATCGCGAAAGGGCGGCGCAGCTTTACTTGCAGGCGGCGCGGCTGGGCATGCCTGCCGCTATGTTCAATATTGCTTCCATGCTGGAGACAGGCGAGGGTATCGACCAGAATAAAATAGAAGCCTATAAGTTTTATCTCTTGTCGCGCGATCAGGGCTTTGCACCTTTTGCCAATAAGGCGCTGGAACAAATGGCTTCAGAAATGACGGCGGAGCAATTGGCCGAAGCAGAAAGCCGCGCCGATAATTTCATTCCCGAAACGCCATAAGGGCAAATTAAGCGGTCGCAAAACCGGCACGGGCAAAGCCGTCAGCCAAATCGGCCTGTAAATCTTCGCCATGTTCAAGGCCGATATGCAGGCGCAGCAAATGGCCATCTGTTTCAAACGGGCGGCATTGGCGGGTATATTCGCCCGGCACAATCAGGCTTTCATAGCCGCCCCAACTATAGCCCATAGAAAACAGTCGCATATTGTCGAGCATGGCGGCAAGCCGGTCTTCACTGCAGGGTGCTGTTTCAATGGCAAACAGGCCGGTTGCGCCGGTGAAATCGCGCTGCCAAAGCGCGTGACCTGCATGGCTGGGTAGGGCAGGATAAAAAACCTGACGAATAAAGGGCAGGGTTTCCAGCCAAGCGGCAATATCCAGCGTGGTTTTGCTGTGCTGCGCCAGGCGTGCGGGCAGTGTGCGCAAGCCGCGCAAGGCCAGATAAACATCATCCGGCCCAACGCTCATGCCCAGCACATTCCACAGGCGTTTGACATTGGCATAAACCGCGCCTCTGGCACAAACGGTTCCCAACAGCGCGTCAGCATGGCCGATAATATATTTGGTTGCGGCCTGAACCGATATATCAATACCATGCGCCAAGGGCTTGAAATAATGATGACTTGCCCATGTATTATCAATGGCGGTCAACACATTGGCCGCTTTGGCAGCCGCTACAATAGCCGGTATGTCCTGCACTTCAAATGTTTGCGAGCCGGGGCTTTCGGTGAAAATCAAAGCCGTATTGGGCCGTATCAATTGGGCAATATCGCCGCCAATCAGCGGGTCATAATATTCGGTCTCAACCCCCATATCGACAAGATATTTATCGCAAAAACTGCGCGTGGGCGCATAGGCGCTGTCAACCATCAGCAAATGGTCGCCTGATTTGACGGCGGATAAAATAGCCAGCGTGACAGCAGACAGGCCGCTTGGGGCCAACACACAGCCATCGGCCTGTTCCAATTCACACATTGCCTTGGTCAGCGCATCAGTGGTTGGTGTGGCGCGCCGCCCGTATGTATAGGGGATATTTTCTTTGCCGCGAATGGCAGCCAGTGATGGATAAATTATGGTCGAAGCATGATAAACCGGCGGATTGACCGCACCAAAATGGGTTTCCGGGTCGCGCCCGGCCAAAATAGTTTTGGTTTCGTCCTTCATAACTGTTTTTTTCTCTCAAATTGATGTTAGAATTGCAACCTATTCGATGTCAGAGGTTAACGCATGTTTTTGAAAAGCTCTCGTTTTTTGTCTTTATTTGCTGTTTTGGGTTTCACAGCCAGCATTGTTTCGGCGCAAGCGGCAGGCACTTTGTCCGTCGTCAAAAAGCGCGGCTATGTATCTTGCGGCGTTTCGCAAGGTCTTCCGGGGTTTTCCAATCCCGATGATACAGGGCGCTGGACAGGCATTGATGTTGATTTGTGCCGCGCGGTTGCGGCGGCGGTTTTCGGCCCCGGTCAGAAATATGTGAAATTCACCGCCCTGTCGGCCAAGGAACGCTTTACCGCCCTGCAATCGGGCGAGGTTGATTTGCTGGCCCGCAACACCACATGGTCAATGCATCGTGACACGGCTTTGGGGGTCGATTTTACCGGCGTCAATTATTATGACGGGCAGGGCTTTATGGTGCGCCGGGATTTGGGCATTAAATCAGTGCGCGAATTGGACGGCGCATCGCTTTGCACCAATCTTGGCACAACGACGGAATTGAATGCGGCTGACTATTTCCGCACCAATAATATGCAATATGAAATTGTCGCTTTTGAAAAAGCAGATGAAGCAGTCGCCGCCTATAATACGGGGCGTTGCGATGCCTACACCACCGACCAATCGGCGCTTTATGCACAGCGTTTGAAACTGACCCGTCCGAAAGACCATATTGTTTTGCCGGAAATCATCTCCAAAGAGCCTTTGGGGCCGGTTGTCCGCCAAGGCGATGACCAATGGGGCGATATTGTGCGTTGGTCGCATTGGGCGATGGTCAATGCCGAAGAATTGGGCGTCACCTCGCGCAATGTCAAAGCTATGGCCAAATCAAAAAATCCCGCCGTGCGGCGGCTTGTCGGGGTTGACGGCACATTTGGCGAAAATATGGGTTTGAAAGCCAAATGGGCGGCCAATATCATCACTGAAGTTGGCAATTATGGCGAAACTTTTGAGCGCAATGTCGGCAAGAATACGCCGCTCGGCATTGCCCGCGGGGTAAATGCCCTGTGGCGTGATGGCGGGCTGCAATACGCACCGCCCATTCGCTGAGCCATTGCGGCTTGGCGCTTGGGTCATTGGCCGGATAATATGACAGGCAAAATCGCCCGATAACAAAAGGGAGAATCCGCTATAAACGGGGTTATGTCATATTTCAAACGCCGCGATGTGATGGCGCAGCTGGTCACCGCTGCGCTGTTTTTGCTGGCCGTTTATTGGTTGGTCGGCAATGTCATCTCCAATCTTGAACGGCAAAATATCTCGACCGGTTTCGGCTTTTTGTCGGAGCGCGCGGGATTTGGCATTAACCAGACGCTTATTCGCTATAATGAAGACGATAATTATTTTCGCGTCTTGCTGGTCGGCCTGTCCAATACGCTGCTGGTTTCTGTGCTGGGCATATTCTTTGCCTCGCTGATTGGCTTTTCAATCGGCGTGGCGCGGCTTTCGAGCAATTGGCTGGTGAACCGCATCGCCATGGTCTATGTCGAGATATTCCGCAATGTGCCGCTTTTGCTGCAAATCATGTTTTGGTATTTCGGCGTCTTGCGCAATTTGCCGTCACCGCGCCGGGCGACGGCGATTGGTGACAGTATTTTCCTGACCAATCGTGGGCTTATTCTGCCTTGGTTTGAGGCAGGGGCAGGTGCGTGGGTCTATTTGCCTGCTGTCGGTGTATTGATTGCGGCTTTTATTTTTTTGCGTCGCCGTGCCAGGCGCAGCCGCTTGCTGACCGGCGCAATAACACCTGTTTGGCGTATTATGGCCGGGCTGGCCTTATTGCTGGTCGCCTTGCTGTATGTTTTTGTCGGCTTTCCTTTTTCGCCGGATATGCCGGCATTAAAAGGCTTTAATTTTCGCGGTGGGTTGGTTGTTATTCCGGAATTTGCCGCGCTGCTTTTGGCGCTCAGCCTTTACACCGCCGCCTTTATCGCTGAAATCGTGCGTGCCGGTATTATGTCGGTCAATAAAGGCCAGACCGAGGCGGCTTCGGCGCTTGGCTTGCCGGAAACCAAAACTTTGAACTTGGTCGTGCTGCCGCAGGCTTTACGGGTGATTATCCCGCCGCTGACCAGCCAATATCTCAATTTGACGAAAAACTCTTCGCTGGCCGTGGCGATTGCCTATCCCGATATTGTCTCGGTTTTCGCCGGCACGACGCTGACGCAAGTGGGACAGGCAGTCGAAATTATTTTCATCACGATGATGATTTACCTGACCCTCAGCCTGCTGACTTCTTTTGCCATGAACCAATATAATCGGCGCGTGGCGCTGGTGGGCCAAAGCACATGACGGCGTGGACACCGACACCGGCGCGGCCGGCACCGGCCAATACGATTGGCGCATGGGGCTGGGCGCGCCGCAATCTCATGGCCACACCGCGCGATATGGTGATGACTTTATTGGCGGCTGTGTTTATTTTCTGGCTGCTTGATGTGATCATTGGCTGGGCGTTTTTTGATGCCAGCTTTTCCGGTGCTGACCGGGCGGCCTGCCTGAAGCAAGTGCAGGGCGCGTGCTGGCCGTTTATCGAGGCGAAATTCGGGCAATTTATTTATGGTCGCTATCCGGAAGAGGAACGCTGGCGGGTCAATCTGGTCTTTGCGGCCGGTTTTATTGGCCTGTTGCCCATGCTTATCCCCGCCGCGCCTTATAAACGCCTGAATGCGCTTTTCCTGCTCGGCTTTTTCCCGATATTTGCGTTTATCTTGCTGACCGGCGGCGTTTTTGGACTGGCTGCGGTCAGCACAAGCGATTGGGGCGGTTTATTGGTGACTTTGGTGGTGGCGATTACCGGCATTGTTGCTTCCTTGCCGTTGGGCATTGCGCTGGCATTGGGGCGGCGCGCGCAATTGCCGGTGCTGCGGGCTTTGTGCATTGGCTTTATCGAGGTTTTTCGCGGTGTGCCACTTATTACGGTTTTGTTTATGGCCAGTGTCATGCTGCCCTTGTTTTTGCCCGATGGGGTGAATTTCGACAAGCTGATGCGCTGCCTGATTGGCGTGGCGCTGTTTTCTTCAGCCTATATGGCAGAAGTTGTGCGCGGCGGATTGCAGGCAATACCGAAAGGGCAGGTTGAAGCGGCGGCGGCTTTGGGTATGAGCTATTGGAAAACAACGCGGCTGATTGTCTTGCCGCAGGCTTTGAAAATGGTGATACCGGGCATTGTGAACACATTTATCGGCTTGTTCAAAGACACAACTTTGGTGCTGATTGTCGGGCTATTCGATTTATTGGGCATTGTGCAATTACATTTTACCGATGCCAGCTGGGCAACACCGGAAACCCACATAACCGGCTATGTTTTTGCCGGATTTGTGTTCTGGGCATTTTGTTTTGCCATGTCACGATATTCAATATTTATGGAAAAACGGCTGTCAACGGACACTGATTAAAAGCATTGGACAGGAATTCAGCGATGAGCGACCCGATTATTCGTATCGAAAAAATGAACAAATGGTATGGCAATTTTCATGTCCTGCGCGACATTGACTTGCAAGTTGCAGGGGGAGAGCAAATTGTGATTTGCGGGCCTTCCGGTTCGGGCAAATCTACCCTCATCAGATGTATTAACCGGTTGGAAGAACATCAAGAAGGGGTGATAGAAGTCAATGGCATGGTGCTGGATGCCGGGCTTAAAAATCTAGAAAATATCCGCTCTGAAGTGGGCATGGTGTTTCAGCAATTCAATCTTTTTCCGCATATGACCGTGCTTGAAAATTGCGCGCTGGCACCGATTTGGGTGCGCGGCATGACACAAAAAGACGCCGAAGATATTGCCCGCAAATATCTTGAACGCGTGCGCATTCCTGACCAGGCCGATAAATATCCGGGGCAATTATCCGGCGGTCAGCAACAGCGCGTGGCGATTGCGCGTGCTTTGTGCATGACGCCGAAAATCATGTTGTTTGATGAGCCAACCTCGGCGCTTGACCCGGAAATGATTAAGGAAGTGCTGGATGTGATGGTCGAGCTGGCCGAAGATGGCATGACCATGTTATGTGTGACGCATGAAATGGGCTTTGCCCGACAAGTCGCCGACCGGGTGATTTTTATGGATGGCGGCGAGATTGTCGAGCAAAACGCGCCGCAAGCGTTTTTCTCCAACCCGCAAAATGACCGCACTAAATTATTCCTCAGTCAGGTTTTGCAGCATTAAATTGGCATTGATGCGAAAGGCCGGTCAGGCCTGTTAAGCATCATCATAAATCACCACTTTTTTGCGTGAATAAGGTGTGAAGCCGACGCTCTGATAAAGCAGCAGGGCAGCAGGGTGGTCAAGCGTGCAGGTTTGAATAATGACACGTTGCGGCGCGCGGGCATTAATATGGTGCATGGCATGGCTCAGCATTTGCGGCCCCAATCCGTGGCCAATATAATCTTCCACCAAGCCGACAAAAACAATTTCAGCCTGCTTTTTCTTGCGAAAATTCAATTCAACATAGCCAATCGGGCGATTGGCGTCGCGCAAGACGAAAATGTCAATATCAGGGTGATGGATAAGCGCCGCCAACATGCGATCGGTCAGTTTGCGCCGATTGACCCAACGCCAAGCCCGTCCAACATTGTCGTAAAGCTCGCGATAATCGGCCAATGCCATATTGCGCTCAAGCCTGTAGCTGAGCGGTTTGTCAAATGCTGCCGGCGCAGGAAATACCGGCAGGGGCGCCGTCATTTCAAGATGTGTCACAATTGTTTTATAGGCTTTCATGCGCCTAGAGCCAATCGGGGCAGGGCAGGCCCTGTTCCTTCAAAAAGGCCGGATTGAAAAGTTTGGACTGATAGCGCGTGCCGTAATCGCATAAAATAGTGACAATCACTTTGCCCGGCCCCAAATCGGCTGCCATGCGCATGGCACCGGCTATGTTAATGCCGCTTGAGCCGCCAAGGCACAGCCCTTCCTGTTTCAACAAATCAAAGACAATGGGCAAAGCTTCGGCATCGTGGATTTGATAGGCATCGTCAATTGGCGCATCTTCAAGATTGGCGGTCACGCGCCCCTGTCCAATGCCTTCCGTGATGGAGCTGCCTTCGGCTTTCAATTCGCCATGCTTATACCAATGATACATGGACGCTCCCATCGGGTCTGCGGCGGCAATGCGGATATTTTCATTTTGCTGTTTTAAGTAAATGCCAGTGCCGGCCAGCGTGCCGCCTGTGCCAATCGCGCAAGTAAAGCCGTCAACCTTGCCCTCGGTCTGTTGCCAGATTTCCGGCCCCGTCGTTTCAATATGCGCCTCACGATTGGCGATATTGTCAAATTGATTGGCCCATACCGCACCGCCCGGCGTGGTTTGTGCCAATTCGGCAGCCAGACGACCGGAATATTTCACATAATTATTGTCGTCTTTATAGGGCACAGCCGGCACTTCAATCAGCTCCGCCCCGGCCAGCCGCAGCATGTCCTTTTTTTCCTGGCTTTGGGTTTCGGGGATAACAATCACCGATTTATAGCCCAAAGCATTGGCGACCAGCGCGATGCCAATGCCGGTATTGCCGGCAGTGCCTTCAACGATTGTGCCGCCGGGTTTCAGCGTGCCGCGCCTTTCCGCATCCCTGATAATATACAGCGCGGCCCTGTCCTTGACCGATTGGCCGGGATTCATGAACTCGGCCTTGCCCAAAATCGTGCAGCCGGTGGCTTGTGAGGCTTTTTGCAATTTTATGAGTGGCGTATTGCCAATGGCGGCAATCATATTCTCGCGATAGTTCATCCTAACCCTCAAGGCAAAAGCATGGCCATGCGCCTGTCATGGCCGATCTTCGGGAAATTTTGAATTGGTCTAATCCAAAAACTGCGTTATATCGTATGTGTATAGGAGATGCAGACAGACCGCAATATCAGGAGCCGTTTTGAACGCACATATACCGCTTAGTCCAAGCCTTGAATCGCTGCTGGCGCAATATGCCGTGGGCAGCTTAGGCCATGGCATGTCCGTTCTGGTCGCCAGTTTTGCGACGCTGTCACCTTCGGCGCGCCGTCAGCTTGATGCATTTGAATCGCTGAATGGTTATTTGCTTGAAGAAGCCGAAGCGGCACCGATGGCACAAACATGCCTCGACAATGTCTTGCGCAGGCTGGACGATGACGACAATGAAGAAATCCGTCTGGCCGATGATGCGGGTCAGCAGCAACCGGCCGACCAAGATTTGCCACTGCCATTGCGCGATGTCTTTAACCAATCATTTGATAAATTGCCCTGGCGGTTTGCCTATCCGGGCGTGCGTCATTTCAAATTGCCGATTGGTGATGCCGGTGAAGAAGTGCGTTTGCTGAAAATTAAGCCGGGCAAAGCCGCGCCGCGTCACACCCATAAGGGCATTGAGGCAACTCTTGTCTTGCGTGGTGCGTTTCGGGACGGTAATCGTCTGTATGAACGCGGTCAACTTGCTTTGGCCGACCAGCATGTTCAGCACCGTCCGCGGGCGGAAGGTGATGAGGATTGTATTTGTTTGGCGGTGACCGATGGCGCACTTCGTTTCACAGATAGTCTCGGGCGTGTGGCGCGCGATTTCTTCGCACGTTCCTAATCGTAAAGCATTTCTTGTTTTAATGGCGTTTTTTGCCGTCCTGCCGGGGCAGGGTGCGGCTGATTTTAATGCGATTTCCCGCAATTGGTCGGCAGGTGTGCCGGAAAATGGTGTGCTTGCCTATGAGGTGCGCCTGAAAGGCAAGCGGGTCGGCTTTCAATATTTTACCTTTGAAAATCTGGAAGATGGTGCGCTGAAAGTGGACATTACGATAAATCTGAACATTAAGTTCGGCTTTATTCCGGTGTTTCGTTATGCCCATCGCAATACTGAAATATGGCGCGACGGCTTGCTCAGCTCGGTTGTTTCCAAAACCGATAATAATGGCGAGGATGTGTTTGTTGACTTGGCGACGGCCAATGGTGTGATTAAAGGGGCGGCGTCGAATTTTGAAAATAATTTGCTGCAACCGCTTCTTTCAACCAGCTATTTCAACCCGAATTTCATTCATCAGAATAAATTGCTCAGCTCACAAGATGGCCGTTTGCTCAACGTGTCGGTTGACTATATTGGCGAGGAGTGGGTGCCGGTCGAATATGGCCAAACACAGGCGCATCATTTTCGGCTGGATGGCGATTTGAAAATAGATATTTGGTATACCGAGGCCGGGCGTTGGGTGCGCACTGAATTTGACAGCAAGGCGGGACGTGCTGAAATTCGCCCCATCAGTCCGGAATTTTTGCCGCCAAGGCGCAAATGGCGAATGCCGTAAAACAGTTATCGGGCGGAATATATGGGAAATTTGCGTAAAAAAATGACACCGGCAGATGGCTGTGTCTGGATAACCGGCGGCTCATCGGGCATTGGCGCGGCACTGGCCCAAGAAATGGCCGCGCGCGGCTGGCACGTCGCCATATCCGCGCGCAGCAAGGCCGCCTTGGATGAGATTGCCGCCACACATGAAAATATAACCGGCTTTGAAGGCGATGTTGTTGACCGGCCCGGCATGGCAAAAATGGTGACCGATATTGAAAAGGCGCTTGGCCCGATTGCGCTGGGCGTGATGAATGCCGGTATATATTTGCCGACCAATATGCCGCATTTTGACCCGAGCCTGTTTGACCGGTCATTTGAGGTCAATTTGACCGGCACAATAAACGGCTTGGCACCGCTTGTGCCCTTGATGACGCAGCGCGGCTATGGCCATATTTCGCTGGTTTCTTCGGTTGCCGGATATGGCGGCCTGCCAACCTCTGCCGCCTATGGGGCGACCAAGGCGGCTTTGTTTAATTTGGGCGAGTCATTGGCGATGGATTTGGCGCCGCATAATGTGCATGTCTCAATGATTGCGCCGGGCTTTGTGAAAACACCGGCAACGGATGTAAACCCGTTTCCCATGCCGTTTATCATTTCGGCGCAAGAGGCGGCGCGGCGTATCGCCGATGGTCTGGCCGCAGGGCGCACGCATATTTCTTTCCCGCGGCGTTTTGCGTTTTTATTGCGGTTGATAAATTTGTTGCCACGGCGCGCCTATGTTGCGCTGGTCGCGCGCGGCACAGGAAAATAGCAGCGCCGCGCTATTTGCTCAGCGTGAAATGTGAGACATCAATACTGCCCGTGCTGAACCCAGCCTCGCAATAGGCCAGATAATATTCCCACATATTGCGAAAACGCGTATCAAAGCCAAGCGCCTCTACCTCCGGCCAGACGGCGATGAAACGCGCGCGCCATGCCGCCAGCGTGCGCGCATAATCCAGCGCAAAGTCTTTTTGTCCGGTCAATTGCAGGCCCGCATTGTCAAATGCAGCATAGAGTTTTTCCGGCGAGGGCAACATGCCACCGGGGAAAATATAACGCTGAATGAAATCGGCGCTTTTGCGATAGGCGTCAAAGCGGGAATTTTCAATCGTGATGATTTGCAAACCGGCGCGCCCTTGCGGTTTCAATAATTTGTGCAATTGCTCGAAATAAGTCGCCCAATATTGCTCGCCGACCGCCTCAAACATTTCAATGGAAACCACGCGGTCATAAGTCTGCGTAACGTCGCGATAATCAAGGAACTGAAAATCAACCTTGTCTTGCAAACCGGCATTGGCGATACGGGTGCGGGCAAATTTCAACTGCTCTTGGGAAATGGTGATGCCGGTGACGCGGCAACCAATCTCGCGCGCGGCAAATTCGGCAAACCCGCCCCAGCCGCAACCAATTTCGAGAACATGATGGTCAGCTTGCAAATCAATTGCTTCGGCAAGGGCGCGATATTTTTCTGTCTGGGCGGCGCGCAAATCGGTCTGGCTGTCTTTGAACAGGGCAGATGAATAGGTCATGGATTTGTCGAGCCACAGGCTGTAAAAATTATTGCCCAAATCATAATGCGCATGAATATTGCGCTTGGCACCGGCGCGCGAATTGGGCCGCCATTTGTGAATCAGCCGATTGATAAATGAAAAAATGCGTTTATTATCAATCTCCTGCTTAATCATTTGCATATTCTGATTAAAAAAGCAGAGCAGGCGCGCAATTTCGGGGCTGCGCCAATCGCCATTCATATAGGCTTCGGCAAATCCCAAACTGCCGCGCCGCACAATGGTTTTGAAAAACGACATATTGACAATGCGCAAGACAATTGGCGGCGTTGCTTGGTCATCACCGGCAAATTCATGCACTGTGCCATCGGGCAATTGCACTTGCAGCAACGGCCCGCGCATTTTGCGCAGCATGAATAATACCAGCCTTGCATAGCCGTTCAAGCTGGCCTTGCCGGTGGACACAACGCGCGCCGCATCGGTCATCCGGCTGTTATCTGTATTTGTTTTACTCATTTTCTCTCCCCTTTAGCCTGTTCATTAAAAGCTTATCCGGCTTTTGGGCGGCACTGGGCGTTTTATAAAGGGAACGCCCTTAACAAAGAGTTTGGCAGCTTCAAAGTGGATTGCAAGAACAACTTTCAGTGTCATAAGCGGGTGACGCACAAACGCCGATATGAGATTGCCCGCGTTCAGCGCGCGGCGCTGCCCGACAAAGCTGGCAACCAGCAGCGGGTCTGACCCTTCGGTTTCGCGTATCACCAAACGTAAATTCTGTTCAGGTGTTGCAGTCGAAAAATGATAGGTCGCCGCCATGCCGATAAAAGGCGAGACATGCATCAGCTTATCGCGGCTATGTTTGATGTCGGCAATGCCGTCAGGACATGCAATGGTATAAATATGGTCATCGCCAAATGTATTGCGCACCTCATATATCATGGCGCAGGGGCGTCCCTCGGTGAAACAGTAATAAACAGTTATCGGGTTAAAGGCATAGCCGAGCAGGCGCGGATAGCACAGCATCATCACCTTATCGGGCCGCGCTATGCCGCCTTGTTGCAACAGCTTGTCCACAAAGGCGCGAATTGAGCTGCCATCCTTGGCGCCATGATCGCGCGCGCGCAGGCTGAACAGGGCAAAGCGGTTATATTTGAACAGGGTCGAATTAAGCGCCCCGGCTTCCAGCGCATCAATATCGGCGTAAATATTGAAAACCCGATAGGTGAAACGGTGGCGGCGCGGGCGGTAGCGCGCATGGCGCACCGTGCCGAAATACAGGCAGCTTTGCGCCGATATGTCTTGTTCGCCACTCATTGCCATGAACCGCTTATTCCGCTGCCTGTGGCAGCCCATCTTGCGCTTGCAGGCTTTCGCAAACGCGCAATGCCGATTGCAACCCATCCTCATGGAAGCCAAACCCGGCCCAAGCACCGCAAAACCAAAGGCGGTTTTTGCCCTGGATTTCCGGCAATTTCTTCTGTGCGGCCAGCGCCGCCGCATCAAATTGCGGGTGGTCATATTCATAATGGCCAAAAGTTAATTCAGGGCGCGGCGGCACAGGCGGGTTGAGGGTCACAAAAAGCGGCTTTTTCTCATCAAGATTTTGCAACCGGTTCATCCAATAGCTGACTGTCATTATCTCATCGCGACCGGCACCGGCATGGCTGATATAATTCCATGCCGACCAGACTTTGCGCCGTTTGGGCATAAGTGCAGCATCTTTGTGCAGATAAACCTGATTGGGCAAATAGCGGATTGCTGACAACACATCGCGTTCTTCCGGCGCCGCGTCATGCAGCATGGCCAAAGCCTGATCGCTGTGGCAGGCCAGCACGGCTTGGTCATATATCTCAGTTGCGCCATTGGCGGTCACCGCCACACCGTCGCTGACGCGCTCTATGCGCGTTACCGGGCTGGCCAAACGGATGCGGTCTTGGAAATTGGCGGTCAGTTTTTCAACATAGCTTTGCGACCCATTGGCGACGGTGCGCCATTGCGGCCGGTCGGCATTTATCAGCCGGTGATTGTAAAAAAATTGCAAAAAACTGTCGGCTGGAAAGGCCATAATTTCATCGGCGGGGCTTGACCAAATAGCCGCGCCCATGGGCAGCAAATAGCGATTGATAAAGCTTTGCCCAAATCCGTGACCGGCCAGCCAATCGCCAAGGCTCATGCCGCTTGCCGAGCCGCTTTCATGGGCTTGTGCGGCCAGCCGGTTAAATTTGAAAATGCCGGAAATCATCTGCCAAAAGACCGGCGAGGCGAAATTGCGCCTTTGAGCGAACACTGTGTCAAGCGATTGCCCCGACCATTCAAAGCCGCCCTCATGCGATGAAAAGCCAAAGCTCATATTGCTTTCCACCGTGGCCACATCCAGCGCCTCAAACAGCGAGGTCAGGCCGGGATAATTCAGCTCATTATAGACAATAAAGCCGGTATCGACGCGCATGGTCTCGCCATCACCATAATAATCGATTTGCTTGGTCGCGCTGTGCCCGCCAAGCCGGTCGCGTTTTTCATAAAGGGTGATGTCATGTTGACGGCACAAATGATAGGCAGCGACATTTCCGGAAATACCGCTGCCGATAATGGCAATTTTCATAGGTCTACTCCTAACTGCTACTCAGTGACCCAAAACTTTCAAGCGCGCGCTCACGGGCTTGTTTATGTTCAACAATCGGCGCCGGATAGGTCGCCCCAATTGTAATTTCTGCCTTGGCCAGCAAATCTTGCTTGGCCTCCCAGGGGGCAAACAGGGTTTTGCCGGTCAAGCCTGCCAGTTCCGGCACATAGGCTTTGGTGTAAACGCCTTCGGCATCAAATTTACTGCCCTGTGTGATAGGGTTGAATATGCGGAAATAGGGCGCGGCATCGGCCCCGCAACCGGCAACCCATTGCCAGCTTGCTGTATTATTGGCCGGGTCGGCATCGTTCAGCCTGTCCCAGAACCATGCTTCACCATGCCGCCAATCAATCAGCAAATGCTTGACCAGAAAAGACGCGCAAATCATCCGCACACGATTATGCATATAGCCGCTACGCTTCAACTCCCGCATGCCGGCATCGACAATCGGATAACCGGTGCGGCCATTTTGCCAATCCTGAAAATCCTGTTCGACCGCCGCATCATCGCGCCACGGAAAAGCCTCGAATTTCTTTTGCAGCGGCGCATCACCGATTTCAGGATTATGGAACATTAAATGATAGGCGAATTCGCGCCAGCCCAGCTCAGCCAGGAATTTGTCTTTATCAAGCGGCGACAATCTTGAGCCGCTTGCCTCATGGGCGATGCGTTGCGGGGAAATATCGCCCCAACGCAAATGCGGCGACAGGCGCGAAGTGGCATTAATGGCCGGCAAATCGCGCTTTTCGGCATAGCCATGGCCATTGCCGTGCAGAAAATTATCCAATGCCAATTCGGCCCCGGTTTCGCCGGGCATCCATTGGGCCAACAAATCAGCTTCGTCATGCGGCGGGGTTTGCGGCAGGGGCGCGGTATCGGGCCAAATATCAGGTGCCGGTATGGATTGCGGTGCGGGCGATAAATCTTCAGGCAGACCAATTTCGCGGCAGCGTTTCCAGAAAGGTGTGAAAACCCGCATCGGGCCATTGCTGGTTTTGCCCTTTATCTCCCAAGGTTCAAACATCAGCAGGGCGTTGCGACTTTCGGCGAACAGGCCGCGCGCGCGCAAATCTGCTTTCAGGGCGGTGTCATGGGCAACGCTTGGCGCGTCATATTGGCGGTTCCAATAGATTGCACCGGCCTTGGTTGTTTCAATAAGCCGGATGAGGGCAGGGGCGGTTTCACCGGTCAGATAGACAAGGCGGCTGCCGCGCCGACGCAATTCGCCGTCAAGTGCTGCAAGCGCGCCATCGCGCCACCAAAGGCTCATGCGCCCCGGGCGTCGCCCTAAATTTTCATCATCAATAAAAACCGGAATAAGCGCCGCATCCTCATTGCGGCAATGCGCCAAAGCCGCCTGCAAACCCGGATTATCTGATAATCGCAAATCCTGTCTGAACCAAAAGATAACCGCTTGTGCCAAGCCATGCCCTCCGCGAAACACATTAGATATACGCAGAAAACGCCAATTTGGATGCGTCGGCGACCGGAGAACGGAAAATCATTTTTGAAGGGAATGGCGGGAATGGCTCCCCGGGCCGGACTCGAACCAGCGACCGAACGGTTAACAGCCGTTTGCTCTACCAACTGAGCTACCGGGGAACATTTCCGTCAACGTTGAAGGGGTATATCAGAGCTTGCCGCATGCGCCAAGTTGAAATTCCACTTACTGTTGTTTTGATCGCCGACAGAATATCGGACAGTCAAAATGGAGGCCACGCCCGGAATCGAACCGGGGTACACGGCTTTGCAGGCCGCTGCGTCACCACTCCGCCACGTGGCCATTGACCAGACCTGACGGGCTGGAAAACTCGCCTGTTGTATAAATCTTGGCCGCCCGGCGCAACCGGTTTTTTCCATTCTTCGCGTCATTTTCGCCCTGACAATATCCGGCTGTGTTGTGACGCTTTGCCGATTGTGCTAACCGCTTCGTGTGGGTATATAGGAGCAGAACAGCCTTTCAGATGGAAGCAGATAATGAGCTTGATGGACAGTGAAATGAGTGCGCAGGCGCGCTTTAATATGGTGGAATGTCAAATTAAGCCGGGCGGCGTGCGCGATTATCGCCTGACGCGGCAATTGCTGGCTGTGCCGCGCGAAGCCTTTGTTGGCGGGCAGAACCGCGAAATCGCCTATGCTGATTGCAATTTGGAATATTCGCGCGGTGATGTCAGCCGCGCCATACTTGCGCCTTTGGCCTTTGCCCGTCTCGCCGAACTGGCCGATATTGAGCCGGGTGATGTGATATTGAATATTGCCGGTGGCAGCGGCTATGCGGCAGCCGTTATGGCCGGTTTGGCCAGCACGGTAATATCGCTTGAAGATGATGAGGCCATGAGCGAAAAAGCCGGTGATAATTGGCGCAAGCTGGAAATCGACAATGCGGTCGCCGTTACCGGCCCGTTGCCCGAAGGCCAGCCCAAGCAGGGGCCGTTCAACATTATTTTTATCAATGGCTGTGTGGCGGAACTACCCGAAAACCTTTTGGCGCAGCTTGACAAGGACGGGCGTCTGGTTTGTGTGCAAAATGTTGAAGGCAGCCAGAAAGCGGTTATTTATCGGCGTATTGGTGACAGTTTTGCCCGTATTATTGCGTTTGATTTGACGGTTCCGGTTTTGACTGCATTCGACCCGGTGCCGGTTTTTGAATTTTAGGCAGGCAATATCGCCCTATAATATCTGACGGCTTGAATATTTCGGATTGCCACTCATATCAGGCCAGGAAAGCCATTAACAAATTATATTCATCACTGGGCGGATGGGGAGCTAAATATGAAAATGGGAAAATCCGCTCTATGGTTGTCCGGGCTGCTGGCTGTCAGCATTGCGGCATCACCGGCGCAAAGCGAATCGCTCAATTTATCATTGGCTAAAATGCTGCAGCAAAACCCGTCTCTGGCGGCGGCGCGGTCTAATTTCAAAGCGATTTATAAATCACAATTTGTCACGCTGGCGGAGATGCTGCCAACCGTGACCGGTTACGTTCAGGAAGTGCGGGTCGATGAAACGATTCGCGATGCGCAGGGCTTGCGCGTCGGGGCTGACAATGATGCGCAGGATTTCGACAGCTATGGTGTCGAAATGCGGTATAATGTTTTTACATCCGGCAAAAACCTTTTTGCCTTTCGCAGCAAACGCGCCGAAATTGACGCCGAGCGCAGCGGCCTGCGCAATACTGAGCAAAATATCATGTTACAGGGCATTGGCGCTTTTCTCGATGTCCTGCAAGCGCGCGCCACGCTGGATTTACGCCAAAGCAATGTCAAAGTGTTGGAAGAGCAAGTCGATGCGGTGCGCGACCGGTTTGAAGTCGGTGTTGTGACGCGCACAGATATTGCCCAATCGCAAGCGCGACTGGCCGGTGCCAAATCATCTGCTTTGCTGGCGGAAGCCAATTTGCGCGGTGCCGAGGCGGTTTTTGAGGAAGTGTTAGGCTATCGGCCCGGCGCTTTGGACAAGCCGGTTAACTTGCCGTCCATGCCGCCTTCGCTGCAATCGGCGCTTGATGTGGCGCGGGTTGAAAGTCCAAGCCTGAAGCAGGCGCAGCACATGGCGCGCAGCGGCAAATTCACCTCCTACAGCACGCTTGGCTCGGCTTTGCCCAGCGTCACCATTACCGGCTCCTATGATATTAAAGACGGCCTGCCATCCAATCCGGCTTTTGAAAGCGAGGGCAGTACAATTGCCGCGCGTCTTTCTGTGCCGCTGTTTCGTGGGGGGCGCTCTTTGGCGGCTGTGTCCGGCGCGTCTGATTACAATGATGCATTGCGCCGACAGGTTCATTCCGCCTCGCGTGCATTGGAGCGCGGCGTGATTATTGCGTGGAATAATTTTCGCGCTTCTGAATCGGCGATTAACGCCCGCGAAGAACAGATTCAAGCATCGCAATTGGCGCTGGAAGGGGTTAAGCAAGAAAACACGCTTGGCACGCGCACCAATATCGACCTTTTGGATGCCGAACAGGAATTGCTCAATGCACAAGTCGGGCTGGTTGAGGCCGAGCGCAATCACCAGCTTGCCGCCTATAGCCTGTTGGCCAGTATTGGTCAGTTGACACCGCAACGCTTGCGTCTGCCGCGCGACTTGCCTAAACTTGACGACTGAAAACAGGCCGGTCAAAACCGGCGCACTTGTTCTGTAGATTTATGTTAGTTTGGGATGCATGGCTTCCCTTTTTTAATGCGCCGTTTTGCGCCGTCCGCATAATTTAAGGACGCGACGCATGACACAGGACAAAACCGATAATGACACAGATATTGGCGCGCAGGCGATTTATGAGGCGGTGCAGAAAATCGTCTCAGATGAGACCCGCGCTTTGCTGGATGCCGACCCGGTCGCGGCCAAGCAAGAAGCGGATATGGCGAAACGCATCGAAGCGGCGCTGAACCGGCTGACCGGCGGCATGCAAACCCCGCCCACATTGCTTGAGTCGCTTATCCTTGAGGCATTGGAGCCGGTTTTGCGTGAATGGGCCGACCATCACCTTGCTGCTATGGCGGAACGGCTGTTAGCCGATGAAATTAAAGCCTATATCGCTGCCCAAAGCGAGGCCGATGCGCCACCTATGTGGCGGCAGATTAAGCCCTAAGCGCGTTTCGGGCTTGAAGCGCCTTTGGCCTTGGTGTAACCACTCACAATCGATAGTGACACGCCAATTGCCGGAAAATGACTCTCATGTCCGAGACCGATAATACCAAAGCCGAAACCGCGCTCAACAAGACTTATGAGCCGTCTGCCATTGAGGCTGCGCTGTATCAGTCATGGGAATCTGAGGGCTGTTTTGCGGCCGGGCGGGTGCCGGAGGCCGAGCCTTATACAATTGTTATTCCGCCGCCCAATGTGACCGGCAGTCTGCATATGGGGCATGCGCTGAACAATACATTGCAGGATATTTTATGCCGCTTTGAGCGGATGCGTGGCCGCGATGTGCTGTGGCAACCCGGCACTGACCATGCAGGTATTGCAACGCAAATGGTGGTTGAGCGCCAATTGGCCGAAGCCGGCAATATGACACGGCGCGATATGGGGCGTGAGGCATTTCTTGAGCGGGTCTGGCAATGGAAGGCTGAAAGCGGTTCAACCATTACCACGCAATTGCGCCGATTGGGCGCTTCCTGCGATTGGAGCCGCGAACGCTTTACAATGGATGACGGGCTGTCGGCGGCAGTGTTGAAAGTGTTTGTCACGCTTTATGAGCAGGGGCTGATTTACAAAGATAAAAGACTGGTCAATTGGGATCCCGGTCTGCTGACGGCGATTTCCGATTTGGAAGTCGAGCAACGCGAAGTGAACAGCCATTTATGGCATTTCAATTATAAGCTGGAAGATGGCAGCGGGCATATTACCGTTGCCACCACAAGGCCGGAAACCATGCTCGGTGATACCGGCATTGCCGTGCATCCCGACGACCCGCGCTATCAAGCCTTGATTGGCAAAATGGTGGTACTGCCTTTGGTCGGGCGCAAAATCCCGATTGTGGCCGATGAATATGCCGACCCGGAACAAGGCTCCGGTGCGGTTAAAATAACACCGGCGCATGATTTCAATGATTTCGAAGTCGGGCGTCGCAATGATTTGCCGGCGATAAATATGATGGACATGCATGGCTGCATTGATTTATCCGACCCGGCTTTTGACGACATGATTGGCCGCGAAAGCTGGCAGGGCATGGACAGGATGGACGCGCGCAAGCGTGTGGTGCAAGAGCTTGATGCGCTTGGGCTGGTGGCCGAGATTGAAGACAATACCCATATGGTGCCATTTGGTGACCGCTCCGGCCAAATCATTGAGCCTTGGCTGACCGACCAATGGTATGTTGACGCGGCCACGCTGGCCAAACCGGCCATTGCTGCTGTGCGCGACGGGCGCACCAAATTCGTGCCGCAAAATTGGGAAAAGACCTATTTTGACTGGATGGAAAACATCCAGCCCTGGTGTATTTCGCGCCAGCTCTGGTGGGGGCATCGCATCCCCGCTTGGTATGGGCCGGATGGTGAAATTTTTGTCGCTCTGGATGAAACGCAAGCGCAGGCCAAGGCCAATGCCCATTATGGCGCGCCAACCGAAATACACCGCGATGAGGATGTGCTCGACACTTGGTTTTCCTCCGCGCTTTGGCCGTTTTCGACGCTTGGCTGGCCGGAAACAACCGATACATTGGCACGGCATTATAAAACCGATGTGCTGGTTACCGGCTTTGACATTATTTTCTTCTGGGTCGCGCGGATGATGATGAGCGGCCTGCATTTCATGGATGATGTGCCATTTCACACAGTCTATATTCATGCGCTGGTGCGCGATGAAAAAGGCGCCAAAATGTCGAAATCCAAAGGCAATGTGATTGACCCGCTGGATTTGATTGACCGCTATGGGGCAGATGCGTTGCGCTTTACCCTGTCGGCCATGGCGGCGATGGGGCGCGATATTAAATTGTCGGAAAGCCGCGTTGAAGGCTATCGCAATTTCGGCACCAAGCTTTGGAATGCGGCGCGGTTTTGCGACATGAATGGCTGTTTCAGCGCCGGGGATTTCGCACCGGAACAGGCCAGCCTGCCACTGACCAAATGGGTGGCCGGTGAAGCCGTGCGCGCCCAACAGGCTGTGACGCAGGCGCTTGAAGCCTATCGTTTTAATGACGCGGCCAATGCCGCCTATCAATTTATTTGGAACAGTTTTTGTGATTGGTATCTGGAACTGGCCAAGCCGGTTTTGCAGGGCGAGGACGCCGAAGCGCGCGCCGAAGTGCAGGCGGCAACGCAATGGGCGCTCAACCATGCGCTGCATATTCTTCACCCATTCATGCCTTTTGTGACGGAAGAATTATGGCAAAAAACCGGGCATGGGCGAGACTGGCTGATGCTTGATGTTTGGCCGGATTTGGATAGCGGCCTGATTGACCCGGCGGCGGATACGGAAATCAACCGGCTGATTGAGATGATTTCTGAAATTCGCTCCGTTCGGGCGGAAATGAACGTGCCGGCCGGTGCCGAAGTGCCATTAATCGTGGTCGGGGCTGATGATGACGGCACAGCGCAAATGGCGCGCAATGCCGCGCTGCTCACGCGTCTGGCACGGCTTTCAAGCATAACACATGACGATGCGCCGCCAGCCGACGCGGTGCAAATCGTGGTTGGTGAGGCGACACTGGCTTTGCCATTGGCCGGGGTCATTGATATTGCGGCGGAAAAAGCGCGGCTGGAAAAAGAAATCGCCAAACAGGAGGGCGAAATCCGCAAAATCTCCGGCAAGCTGTCCAATGAAGGTTTTCTGGCCAAAGCGCCTGCCGAGGTGATTGAAGAAAATCGCGCCCGACTGGCCGAGGAAGAAGCCAAACAGAAGAAACTGGCGCAAGCCTTGGCGCGGCTGGCGCAGATTTAGGTCGCTTGACCGCCGGTTTCTTGCTACATCAATTTCTGAATTTTACGGGAGAGTCCTATGTCTCGCTTTGACAAATCGAAACTGCCAAGTCGCCATGTCTCAGTCGGGCCGGAGCGCGCGCCGCACCGTTCCTATTATTACGCCATGGGGCTGACCGAAGAAGATATCGCCAAGCCTTTTGTCGGCGTGGTGTCTTGCTGGAATGAGGCAGCGCCGTGCAATATTGCGCTGATGCGTCAGGCGCAAGCGGCCAAAAGCGGTGTCTTGGCGGGTGACGGCACGCCGCGCGAATTTTGCACCATTACCGTGACCGATGGCATTGCCATGGGCCATGAGGGCATGAAATCTTCGCTGGTCTCCCGCGAAGTGATTGCTGACAGTGTTGAGCTGACCATGCGCGGCCATTGCTATGACGCCATGATTGGGCTGGCCGGTTGTGACAAGTCTTTGCCGGGTCTGATGATGGCCATGTTGCGGTTGAATGTGCCGAGCGTGTTCATGTATGGCGGGTCAATCATGCCGGGCGAGTTCAAAGGCAAGGATGTGACTGTGCTGGATGTGTTTGAGGCGGTTGGCCAACACGCGGCGGGCAATATGCCGGATGATGAATTGCACGCGCTCGAATGTGTCGCTTGTCCGAGTGCCGGCGCGTGTGGCGGTCAGTTCACCGCCAATACAATGGCTTGTGTGTCGGAAGCGATAGGCTTGGCCTTGCCCAATTCCGCCGGTGCGCCTGCACCTTATGAAAGCCGCGATGCTTATGCCGAGGCATCAGGCAAGGCGGTGATGGAGCTGATTGCCAATAATATCCGCCCGCGCGATATTGTGACCCGCAAAGCGCTGGAAAATGCCGCGACTGTTGTGGCCGCAACCGGCGGCAGCACTAATGGCGGCTTGCATTTGCCGGCCATGGCGCATGAGGCGGGCATTGATTTCGATTTGATGGAAGTGGCCGAGATTTTCAAAAAAACCCCCTATATCGCTGATTTGAAACCGGGCGGGCAATATGTCGCCAAAGATATGTATGAAGCGGGCGGTGTGCCAATGCTGCTGAAAACCCTGCTTGAGGGCGGCTTTTTGCATGGTGATTGCCTGACAGTCACCGGCAAGACATTGGCTGAAAATTTGGAAGAAATTACCTTTAACCCTGACCAAAAAGTGATTTATCCGGTCAGCGCCCCAATCACACCAACCGGCGGTGTGGTCGGCCTGCAAGGCTCGCTGGCCCCCGATGGCGCGATTGTGAAAGTTGCCGGCATGGAAGTGTTGCAATTTGACGGCACGGCACGCTGCTTTGACTGCGAGGAAGACGCATTCGCCGCCGTTGAAAAGGGCGATTATCAGGCCGGTGATGTGATTGTCATCCGCTATGAAGGGCCGAAAGGCGGGCCGGGCATGCGCGAAATGCTGTCCACCACTTCGGCCATTTACGGGCAGGGTATGGGCGACAAGGTTGCGCTGATTACCGATGGCCGCTTTTCGGGCGCGACGCGCGGTTTCTGCATTGGCCATGTCGGGCCGGAAGCAGCCGAGGGCGGGCCGATTGCGCTGATTGAAGATGGCGACAATATCCGTATTGATGCCGAGGCCGGCACGATTGACCTGCTGGTTGACGAAGCGGTTTTGGCCGAAAGGCGGAATAAATGGCAAGCGCGCGAAACCGATTTCACCTCCGGCACGCTGTGGAAATATGCGCAGACGGTTGGCTCGGCGCGCAAGGGTGCGGTGACCCATCCGGGTGGCGCGCTGGAAAAACGCCAATATGCTGATGTTTAGCGGTAATTGAGTTTTATCGGCAGCGCCGCTTCATGCGGCTTGCCTAAAAATGAAACACCGCACCCAGCCCGAAACCAGTGCCTGAATTATCGTCAAAGACCTGATATTCGGCGCGGAAATAGGCGCGCGGCACAACCGGTATATCAATGCCCAGCCCGACAAAAAACCCGTCGCTTTCGCCAAATGCCGCCGCTTTATTCTCTGGCCTGCTGACAATTGTGTCTGTGTCTTCGCTAACATAGCCGACACGCCCAAAGGGCCGCACATGCACCGCATCAGGATAATAAAGCGCGCTCACTTTCACGAGCTGCGTATCCGTGCCATACACGGTCACGCCACCAGCAGCGGTAAAACCGTCATATTGCAAATCGGCCCATTGCAGCTCGCCCGAAAGATTGGGCGTGATGCGATAGCCAAGGGTCAGCTCATAGCCATCCGCATCCATATCGCGCTTAACCGGCTTGTCGCTTTCGCTCTCCATGTGCGACAGCGCCAGCCCGGCATAGATTGGGTTGTTTTGCGGATAGGGCGATTGTGCCAACGCCGCACCGCCACTCAATATCACACCCAATAAAGAGAGGCAGACAAGCCTCCCGCATTTGGAAGATTCTGAAAAATGCTTCATGGCATTTCATCCTTATTCTGATGTCCACAAAGCCATGATGGGGCGGAATCGGATGCATGTCATCCATGTTATTTTGCAATATATTCAATGATTTAATTTATTGCCTTCAAGTGCAATTGAAACAGCACAAGCCAGCCGGTCAGATTTGCAAATCAATCCAGACCGGCACATGGTCGGACGGCTTTGGCCAGTCGCGCGTATGGCTGTCTATGCCAAAATCGGTAAGCGCATCGGCGGCACGCGGGCTGAGCAAATGATGGTCAATGCGAATACCTTTATTCTTCGGCCAAGCACCGCCTTGATAATCCCAAAATGTGTAAGTGTCATCTCCGGTGACCGCGCGCATGGCGACCGCCTCGGTCAGGCCAAGATTGAGCAGGCGGCGAAAGGCGGCGCGCGTTTCCGGCCGGAACAGCGCATCATCTTCCCAAGCTTTGGCGTCATAGCAATCTTGCGGTTGCGGGATGACATTATAATCCCCGGCCAGCACAAAGGCTTCTTCCAATGGCAACAGCGCCTTCACCCGCGCCTCAAGCGCCGCCATCCAGTCCAGCTTATAGGGGTATTTCGGACTGTCCACCGGATTGCCATTGGGCAGATACAGCGAAGCGACGCGCAGGGCGGCATCATCCGTGCTGACCACTGCCTCAATATAACGGGCTTGTTCATCTTCAAAGCCGGGCAGGCCGCGCGTCACATCTTCCAAAGGCCGTTTGGAAAGCAGCGCCACGCCATTATAGGTTTTCTGGCCATGCGTTTCGACATGATAGCCAAGCGCCTCAATCTCGGCGCGCGGAAAGGCTTCATCAACGCATTTTAATTCTTGCAGGCAGGCAATATCGGGCTGGGCTTCTTCCAACCAGCGCAACACCAAAGGCAGGCGCGCCTTTACCGAATTAACATTCCAGCAGGCGATTTTCATTCAAATATCAAAAGATGTGCCGCAGCCACAAGCGGCTGTGGCATTGGGGTTTTTGATTTGGAATGCGGCGCCAATCATGTCATCCACCCAGTCAATCTCCGCGCCGGTCATATAGGCCAGCGACATATCATCGACCAGCACAGTCACGCCGCCGCGGGAAAAGGCATGGTCATCTGCGCCGCGTTTGTCATCAATGGTGAATACATAGGAAAAGCCGGAGCAGCCGCCGCCCTGAACCGCCACGCGCAGGCAAGCTGCATCGCCACCCTCATTTTCAAGGATGCGGGCAATTTGCGCCGCCGCCGCCGGTGTGATGGAAAATTGGCCATCCGCCGCAATTTGTGATGTCTCACCCATAATCGCAAGATAGGCCTGTTTCCCCGGCGTTTCAAGAGGCGGGGGTTACAACCATTGGTTGCTGGCGGGGGATTGGGAAAAGCTAAAGTGAAGAAAAGGATAAGTTGATTACTCTTACCCCCAACACACTTGCAAAATATGGGGTGACCTGCTGAATTTGGCGCATGGATGCACCGCCGGATATTTCTGCCCCTGATATTTCCATATCGGATATTTCTGTATCTGATATTTCGGCTTATGACGGGCCGGTGACGCCGCCCATGCAGGCATTGTTGCGGGCGGCGGACCCCAATGCAAGGGCCGTGGCCGCCTATCTGGCGCAGGGGCAGGTATATATTTGCGGCGCGGCGGATGCGCCCTATGGGCTGATGGTGCTGCTGCCTCATGCGCCGGAAGGCGCGCATGTCTGGGAGGTCAAGAATATCGCCACGGCAACACAATATCAGGGCAGGGGCATTGCTTCGGCCATGCTGCATATCGCCAAGCAGGCGGCGCAAGCGGGCGGGGCGCGCGCGCTGATGATTGGCACGGGCAATTCCAGCCTGGCGCAATTGCGGCTATACCAGCGCCTTGGCTTTCGGATGGAGTCTGTTGTGCCGGATTTCTTTGCCAATTATCCCGAACCGATTTATGAAAATGCTATTCTGTGCCGCGATATGGTGCGGCTGCGCTATGCGTTTGACCCGCATTGAGAGACAAGAGCGATGATTGACCCGTTAAATGTGACCCGTGCGCCTTTTGCCTGTCATCCGGCCGCCTCGCTGGGGCGTCAGCATGATGAGCCGGAAAGCAAAACCCGCACACCATTTCAGCGCGACCGCGACCGGATTTTGCATGCCGGTGCGTTTCGCCGCCTGAAGCACAAGACGCAAGTCTTTGTTGCCCATGTCGGTGATTATTATCGCACCAGGCTGACCCATTCGCTGGAAGTGGCGCAGATTGGCCGCTCAGTGGCGCGCATGTTGGGGTTGGATGAAGATTTGACCGAAACCCTGTCATTGGCGCATGACCTTGGCCATACTGCTTTCGGCCATGCCGGTGAGGATGCGCTGCACGCCGCCATGCACCCCTATGGCGGTTTTGACCATAATGCCCAGACATTGCGTATCGTGACGCGATTGGAAAAACGCTATATCCCGTTTGACGGGTTGAATATGACATGGGAAACGCTGGAAGGGCTGGTCAAGCATAATGGCCCGCTTCTGACCGGCGACACCAAGCTGACCGATTTGCCCTTTGCCATTCAGGAACACGCGCAAGCGCAAGATTTGTGCCTCGACAGCTATCCCTCGTTGGAAGCGCAAGTGGCGGCGCTGTCGGATGATGTGGCCTATAATAATCATGATATTGATGATGGCTTGCGCGCCGGGCTTATTTCTTTGCAGGATTTACATGGCCTGCCGCTGACCGGTCATGTGCTTCATGCCTTGCAACAACAGCATGGCGACTTGCCGAAGAAATTGCTGCGCCATGAATTGGTGCGCGAATTGATTTCCATCATGATACGCGACTTGACCGAAGAGACAACAAAACGCATTGAGGCAATAGGCGCGAGCCATGTTGATGATATTCGCGCCGCCAATATGCCGATTGCAGCTTTTTCTGATGATTTGTGGCCTAAGCTAAAGGAATTAAAGGCATTTCTTTATGAGCAAGTCTATCGGCATCATATTGTCAATGGCCAGATGAGCAAGGCTCGGCGGATTATCCGCGATTTATTTGAACTGTATTTCAACGAGCCTGACCTGCTGGCCGAGGATTGGCGCAAACAGGCTGAAATAGACGACAAAACCATGCGCGCGCGGATTATTTGCGACTATATTGCCGGTATGACTGACCGCTTTGCCATGGAAGAACACCGCCGCTTATTCGACATTTCCGACAGTTTGGTGTAGAGGCGGGCGATGAATTTATTTGCCGAAATGGAAGACGCCATCAAGGCGGTGTTGCAGTCTATGCCGGAACTGGCCGAGGCCGATATGGCGCGGGTGATTGTTGAGCCACCGCGTGACCCGTCGCATGGCGATATGGCGACCAATGCCGCTATGGTGCTGGCCAAAGCGGCGGGGGTGACGCCGCGTGAGCTGGCCGAGAAAATATGCCCGGCCTTGCTGGATTTTCAGCAAGTTGCCGAGGCCGATATTGCCGGGCCGGGCTTTATCAATATCCGGTTGCAACCGGCAAGCTGGCAAAGTCTAGTGCCGGCCATATTGCGGGCTGGCGCAGATTATGGCGTCGGCGCGGCACAGGGCGGGTCGGTCAATGTTGAATATGTTTCGGCCAATCCGACCGGCCCGATGCATATTGGCCATGCGCGCGGTGCGGTGTTTGGCGATGCGCTGGCGCGGTTATTGGAGCGTGCCGGATATGCGGTAACGCGCGAATATTATATCAATGATGCCGGGGCACAGGTTGATGTGCTGGCGCGCTCGGCGCTGTTGCGGATGCGCGAGGCTTTGGGTGAAGCGATAGGCGATATACCGGAAGGCTTATATCCGGGCGATTATCTGGTGCCGGTCGGGCAGCAATTGGCGCAGACGCATGGTGCGGCTTTGTTGGACGCGCCGGAAGCCGAACAATTGGCTGCGGCCAAAGCGGTCGCCCTGCCGATGATGATGGATATGATACGCGATGATTTGGCGACATTGGGGGTGCGCCATGATGTATTCGTCTCTGAACAGGCTTTACATGATGACGGCTCGGTTGAGGCTGTTTTTGGCGAACTGGCCGCGCGTGATTTGATTTATCGCGGCGTTTTGGAGCCGCCCAAGGGCAAACAGCCGCCGCCGGATTGGGAAGCCAGCGAGCAGGATTTGTTTCGCGCCTCGCAATTTGGCGATGACAGCGACCGCGCTTTGAAAAAATCAGATGGCAGTTGGACATATTTTGCGCCCGATATTGCCTATCACAAAAACAAATATGATCGCGGCTTTACCCGCATGATTGATGTCTGGGGAGCCGACCATATTGGCTATATTAAGCGCATGCAGGCAGCCGTTTCGGCGGTCACGCAAGGGCAGGGTGATTTGCACGTGCGCGCCTGCAATCTGGTCAAGCTGATGCGCGATGGCGCACCGGTCAAAATGTCCAAACGCGCCGGTTCCTTTATTACTTTGCGCGAAGTGGTCGATGAAGTCGGCAAGGATGTGGTGCGCTTTATCATGCTGACCCGCAAAAATGACGCGCCGCTGGATTTCGATTTCTCGCTGGTCAAGGAAAAGTCGCGCGATAATCCGGTGTTTTATGTGCAATATGCCCATGCGCGCATTTGTTCGGTATTGCGCAATGCGCAAGAGGCTGGCTTTGCGGGCGATAATTTGACCGACACGGCGCTGACAAATGCCGCATTCAGCCATTTGCAAGACAGCGCGGAAATGAATCTGCTGCGTCAATTGGCGGCCTATCCGCGCATGCTGGCATCGGCAGCCGCATCTTGCGAGCCGCATCGTGTGGCGTTTTATTTGCAAGATTTGGCGGCGCTGTTTCATGCGCTTTGGAATAGCGGCAAAGAGCGCCCGGAATTGCGCTTTATTCAGGAAGACAAGCCGGAACAGACATTGGCGCGATTGGGGTTATTGCGCGCCACAGCCATTGTCTTGGCTTGTGGATTGGATGTTATCGGCGTGGAACCTGAGGTCGAATTGCGCTAGTTTTGATTCCAAAGGATGGCGCTATGACCCCAAGCTCTACACCGCCCGGGCGGGATGATGATTTTGACGATAATTTTCTGGCTTCCAATGTGGAGCTGGAAATTGCGCATCCCTCGCCGCATGCCGAAATATATAATCGCGGCGATGGGTTCGGCCTGCCGTCATGGCCGGTATTGGGCGGCTTGGTCGGGCTGGTCTGTTTGGGGCTGGGCGGTCTTTATTATTATGCCTTTCAGCAAGGTTTGGAAGCCGGTCAACGCAGCCTGCCGCCGGTCGTGCTGGCCGATACCAAGCCGCTTAAACTGCCACCGGAAGACATTCCCGGAGGTCAGGCCGGTGCGCCGGATGATTTACGCATTTATGATGTGATGCGCGGTGCGCCCGAAACCGGCACTGAAATTGTCGAAGACCCGGCTGACAATGCGGATGGCTCAATTGAAAGCCTGATTGCGGCCACGCCTGACCCATTTGCCGAGCTTGATGTGGCTTCGGATATGCAATCAGCTACGCCGCCTGGAAAGGCTGACAGCGCGCTGCCGCCGGGGAATTCGATTACCGTGCTGCCGGACAGGCCCGGTGTTGAAGTGTCACCGCCGCGCCCTGATTTGAACCGCGCGCCGCGTATTAGCGACCGTGACAGTGCCACGGCACCGGCGCCGCGTCCGCAACCGGTCGCCCCCGCGCCCAATACGGCCTCAAAACCGGCCCCGAAAACAGTTTCGAAAACCGGGGAGACGCAAATTGCTGCGGCTACGCCGGCACCCAAGGCGGCACCGGTGGTCAATGGCAAAAGGCAGGATTTCATGGTGCAGCTTGCCGCCTCGCGCTCACGGGCTTTGGCGCGCGGTGTTTACAGCCGCTTGCAGGGCAATTATTCGGATTTGCTGGGGCGGCGCAATCCGCTTATTTTGCGAGTTGATTTGGGCGATAAAGGGATTTTCTACCGCGTCAATGTGCCGGGCTTTGCCAATCGCAACAGCGCCGATGTATTTTGCGCCAATCTGAAAAAACGGGGGCAGGACTGCCTTGTCCGCAAACAACCCTGATTGCCGACCGGTTATTTTCGGCATTGCCCGAACCCAAGTCTCGGATGCCGAAGCCGCTTTCTTTCATGAAACGAGACCGTGGGGTATTATTCTCTTTGCCCGCAATATAATTGATGGCGCACAATTAAAAGCACTGACCGACAGCCTGCGCGACCTGTCGGGGCGGCCGCATTTACCAATCCTCATTGACCAGGAAGGCGGGCGCGTGGCGCGGGTAAAACCGCCTCTGGCCATGGCGCATCCACCGGCAGCCCATTATGGCGCGATTTTTGAAAAAGACCCGCAAAGGGCTTTGCATGCCGCTCAATTGGGGGGCGCTTTATTGGCCGATGATTTGCTGCGTTTCGGCATTAATATAAGCTGTGCGCCCTGCATGGATTTGGGGCTGCCTGATATGTCGGATGTGATTGGCGATCGTGCTTTCAGTGCCGATGCGCATGTGGTGGGCCAGCTGGGCGCGGCCTTTGCAAAAGGGCTGGAAGCGGGCGGCGTGCTGCCGGTTATCAAACATTTGCCCGGTCATGGGCGGGCCCGTGTTGACAGTCATCATGACTTGCCAATTATTAAAGAAGCTGTTGAAACCCTTGAGCAAACTGATTTTGCCGCTTTCAAGCAAGTTCGCGGCGCGCTGCTTGGCATGACCGGTCATTTGCTGTTTGAGGCGATTGACGCAGCGCATGTTTCAACATTTTCGAGCGTCATTATCAAACAGGTGATACGCGAGATTATCGGCTTTGGCGGGTTGCTGATGAGCGATGATTTATCCATGCAAGCATTGGATGGCGATATGGCCAGCCGCACACAACAAGCCTTGGCGGCTGGTTGCGATATGGTGCTGCATTGCAATGGCGATATGGAGGAAATGCTCGGCGTGGCCTCGGCTTTGCCGGCGCCGCAATTGCAGGCTGATATGCCGCGCCTTGCGGCGGTTCATGCTGCTTTGGCAGGCTTGCCGGTCGCGGCCTTGCCGGAAAATGAAAGACGGGCGCTTGCGCAAGATTGGGGAGAACTTGTCAGCGATGTTTTTCCTGATGCGTTGAACGCTGTATAATAAGCCATGACTGAAACCACATCTGATTCTGTTGCCGATAAGCGCCCGCAGGATGCGTTTGCCGAAGGGGTGGCCTATGAAAAGGCGACCGCCGAGCATGGCATGGATGTTCACCTTGACGGCTATGAAGGCCCGCTTGATGTACTGCTGACATTGGCGCGGGCGCAAAAAGTGGATTTAACGCAAATCTCGATTTTGCAACTGGCCGAGCAATATCTCGATTTCATTCGCGAAGCGCAAAATCTGAAACTGGAAATTGCCGCCGATTATCTGGTGATGGCGTCATGGTTGGCCTATTTGAAGTCGCGCCTGCTCTTGCCGGTTGCGCCGGATGGTGAAGAGGCCAGCCCTGAGGAATTGGCCGCCAGGCTGGTGTTTCGCCTGCAATGCCTCGAAGCCATGCGCGATTGCGCGGCCAAGCTGATGGCGCGCGACTTGCTGGGGCGAGACTTTTTCCCTCATGGCATGCCGGAAGGGATTCGCATTCGGCGCGAAAGCAAATATGACGCCAGCCTGTATGATGTGCTGGCCAGCTATTCAACCCAGCGTTTGCGCAATCATTATCAGAGTTGGAAACCGGCGCAGATTGATGTGCTGAGCATTGAGCGCGCACGCACGCGCATGGAAAGCATGTTTGGCAAGCTGGATAATTGGCAACCGCTCGGCGAAATGGCTTTGGGCAATATGCGCGAAAAGGAAAAGCGCCGGACAACAATGGCCAGCATGTTCAGCGCGGCATTGGAGTTTGCCCGTGACGGGCGCATTGAATTACAACAATCAAGTAATTTTGAACCGCTATTGGTGCGCCGCGCCCGGCCCAAAGCTGCAATATCACCGACCGCTTCAACCGATGCGGATAAGGATTTGTCCTGACCGGCATATCAAAACAAACAGGATGGGTATCATTATGAATGAAAATTCGGACGCGGCAGAGCAGGAGATTGAACTGCAAGCCCCAATGCCAGAGCATATCCGCATGGTCGAAGCCGTATTGTTTGCCGCCGAAGAGCCGCTTGATTTGTCAAATATCGCCGACAAGCTGCCGACCGGGGTAGATGTCGAAATGGCACTGGCGCAGCTCAGCGAAAAATATGCCGAAGCCGGGTTTCATCTGATAAAAATCGGCAATAAATGGGCTTTCCGAACGGCGCCGGATTTGGCTCATGTTCTGCAAAAACACATTGTGCAGCAACGCAAATTATCGCGCGCCGCTTTGGAGACAATGGCGATTATCGCTTATCACCAGCCCGTTACCCGCGCCGAGATTGAAGATATTCGCGGTGTTTCCGTATCGCGCGGCACGCTGGATGTGCTGTTGGAAAGCCGTTGGGTGAAAATTCGCGGGCGGCGCAAAGTGCCGGGCCGTCCGGTTACCTATGGCACAAGCGATGCGTTTCTCGACCATTTCGGATTGGAAAGCCTGAAAGATTTACCGGGACTTGAAGAGCTGAAAGCGGCAGGTTTGCTCGATGACCGTTTGCCGCCCGGTTTTGCCGTGCCCATGCCTGACCCGGATAATGATGAAAATGAAGACCCGTTGGGCGAGGGTGATGATGGCAGTCTGGAAAGTCTGGAGCCACTTGAAATGGACTTGCCCGATGTCGCGCCTGCGCAAAACCCTGCGGGAGAGGCATGACAGATATTCTCAGCCTGCGCGCGCTGTCGTGCATATTGGGCGGGCGCAAAGTGGTCGATGCGGTCAATCTTGACGTCGCTGCCGGAGAAATTGTCTGCTTGTTGGGCCATTCCGGTTGCGGCAAAACCACCAGCCTGCGCCTTGCCGGTGGCTTGGAAACCCCGTCAAGCGGCGCGGTTTTTCTGGATGGTCAATCCGTATCAAGGCCGGATTATGTTCTGCCACCGGAAAAGCGCGGCATTGGGTTTTTGTTTCAAGACTATGCGCTGTTTCCGCATTTAACATTGGCTGAAAATATCAGCTTTGGCCTGCGCGGCATGACATCCGACAGCGCCAAAAGGCGGATTGCGGAAATGCTCGATGCGGTTGGGCTGACCGGTTACGAAAAACGCTATCCGGAAATGCTGTCCGGCGGCGAACAGCAACGCGCCGCTTTGGCCCGTGCGCTGGCCCCCAATCCGCGACTGGTTTTGATGGATGAGCCCTTTGCCAATCTTGACCCGCAATTGCGCGATGATATGCGCGATTTGACAGTGCGCGTCTTGCGCGACAACCGCGCGGCGGCCTTGATTGTTACCCATGATGCGGCTGATGCATTGCGCATGGCCGACCGTATCGCTGTGCAACGAAATGGCCGGATTGTGCAGACAGACACGCCGGAGACCATATTCAACGCGCCGGCTGACTTACCGACGGCAGAGATTTTCGGGCCGGTTAATGTTATGGCTGCCACGCAAAATAATGGCGGCCTGGCTTGTGCCTTGGGTAATATCGCGCTGCCGGCACCTGCTCCGAGCTGTCAGATTGGTTTTCGACCCGAAGATGTGCAATGCGGCCAAACGCAGGACGCGGTGACATTTACCGGCAAAATAATCTTGGGTAAGTCTTTGGGGCGGCAATATTTGGTGCAGATTGAATTGGCTGACGGCCAAATTATTGAAGGATTGCTGAATAGGGCTGAAAAACCCGTCGGAGATAAATTTTCTGTGCCGCTTGCCCATATTATGCTATTCACCGGAAGTGAGAGTGAGACAGAAGAAATGGGTATAGGCCGTGGGCATTAGCTGGATTCAAATACTTGTTGTTGCCGTTTTGGTGCTGCTTTTATTCGGTCGCGGGCGGATTTCGTCGCTTATGGGAGATATTGGTGCCGGTATCACCAGTTTCCGCAAAGGCATAAGCGAGGGGCAAACGCTTGATGATGATGAATCGGACGCTTCTGAAAGCAAAACAATTGAAGGTGAGGCGACAGCATCACCGGCTGATAATGAGGCAGCTTCCCAGTCCAGCGCGGCTTCACAAGACACCAAAAACTGACGGGGCAGGGCATGTTTGACATTGGCTGGGCCGAAATGCTGGTTCTGGGCATTGTCGTTTTGCTTGTTATGGGGCCGCGCGAAATCCCGACAGTCTTGCGCACGCTTGGCCATTATCTTGGGCGTATGCGCGCTTTAGCCGCCGAATTTCGCATGCATATAGACAATCTCGATAATGAGATTGCGCCCGGCGAGGCGGTGCCGCCACAGGCCATTTCACAAAATACCAAAACTGACAGCCCCGATTTGTTTGCAGCACCAAAATTGGCCGACGACAAAACCGATGATGAGAAGCAGGGCTGAGCATGGTGCGGGATGATTTATCGACATCGGAAGCACCGCTTTTCGAGCATTTGGTTGAATTGCGCAGCCGCCTTTTATGGTCGCTGGGGTTTTTTATCTTGGCCTTTCTCGGCTGTATCGGCTTTGCCGAGCCTATATACCGGTTTTTGCTGTGGCCGTTTGAACAGGCGGTGATGCGTCATGCGGGCGCGGCAGAAAGTCTGGAACTCATCTACACCGCGCCGCATGAGTATTTTTTCACCCAGATTAAACTTGCCCTGTTTGCCGGTCTGTTTATCGCCTTTCCATTTCTGGCTTGGCATGTGTATCGGTTTATCGCGCCGGGCCTTTATGCCAATGAACGCCGCGCCTTTTTACCTTTTCTTATCGCTTCGCCTTTATTGTTTTTGGCGGGCGCGGCTTTGGTGTTTTTCCTTGTCATGCCCTTGGCGCTGGAGTTTTTCCTGTCCATGCAATCGGGCGGGTCGGATGGTGCCAATATCCGTATGGTCAATCGGGTCAGCGAGTATTTGTCTTTCACCATGATATTGATGACCGCTTTCGGATTTTGTTTTCAATTGCCGGTCGTGTTGACCTTGCTGGGACGGGTCGGTCTGGTGAGCGCGGCTGGATTGCGGGCGAAACGGCGCTACGCCATAGTGATTGTGTTTGCCGTGGCCGCCATATTGACGCCGCCTGATATTATCAGCCAGATTGGCCTTGGCGTGCCGACTCTGCTTTTATATGAATTATCCATTCTGTCGGTTGCCTCGGTTCAGGCGGGTCAACGGAAAGATGAAAGTTAAACTGGCTTTGAGAAGAATGACGGGAAAAAACAATGCATGATGTAAACCGGATACGCCGCGACCCGGAAGGATTTGATGCGGCGCTTGCAAGACGCGGTGTTGACGCCGCATCGGCCGATTTGCTGGCGCGAGATACGGCGCGGCGCGAAGCAATTGCCGAGGCTCAAGCCTTGCAGACCAAGCGCAATGAAGTGTCCAAAAAAATCGGGCAAGCCAAAGCGCAGGGCGATGAGGCGGCGGCGGCTGACTATATGGCGGAAGTGGCCGGGCTGAAAGAGGCACTGCAAGCTGCCGAAGAAAGCGAACGCCAATTAACCGCCGCATTGGATGAAGCATTGTCCACCTTGCCCAATGAGCCATTGGAAAATGTGCCGGACGGGGCTGACGAAGATGCCAATATTGAAATCCGCAAAGCTGGCGCACCGGTTGAGCGCGACGTGCCGGAGCATTTTGAAATCGGTGAAGCCTTGGCACAAATGGATTTTGACGTGGCAGCGAAATTGTCCGGGTCGCGCTTTGTTGTATTGCGAAACGGGCTGGCGCGGCTTGAACGGGCTTTGGGCAATTTCATGCTTGATTTGCATGTTCAGGAATTTGGCTATAGCGAGACAGTTGCGCCGGTTCTGGTGCGCGATGATGCGGTTTTCGGCACGGGCCAATTGCCGAAATTTGCCGAGGATTTGTTTCGCACGGAAGATGGTTACTGGTTGACGCCGACAGCCGAGGTGACGCTGACCAATCTGGTGCGTGAAGAAATATTGGCGCACGAAAAACTGCCTTTGCGCTTTGCCGCGCTGACCCAATGTTTCCGTTCCGAAGCCGGTGCGGCAGGGCGCGATACCCGCGGCATGATACGCCAGCACCAGTTTTCAAAAGTCGAACTGGTTTCCATTGTCGCCGCTGAGCATGGCGAGGCCGAACTTGAGCGCAAAACACAATGCGCCGAAACTGTGTTGCAAAAACTGGAACTGCCATATCGGACAATGCTGCTTTGCACGGGCGATATGGGATTTTCGGCGCGCAAAACCTATGACATTGAAGTTTGGATGGCGGGCCAGCAAAGATACAGGGAAATATCAAGCTGTTCCTATTGCGGCGATTTTCAAGGCCGCCGGATGAATGCCCGCTATCGCGCCGAAGGGGAAAAAGCGACGCAATTTGTTCACACATTAAACGGCTCCGGTCTGGCGGTCGGGCGCGCTTTGGTGGCAGTGATGGAAAATTATGTTCAGGCCGATGGCAGCATCGCCATACCGGATGTTTTGCGCCCCTATATGGGCGGCATGACGGCAATTACCAAAGACGAGGATGGGTAGAATGGCGGGAAAAATAGGGCGCATATTGGTGACCAATGATGACGGCATTGACGCGCCGGGTCTGCGCAGCTCGGTCAAAATCGCCAAACAGCTTTCCGATGATGTTTGGGTTGTTGCCCCGCGCGAAGAGCAAAGCGGCGCCAGCCATTCTTTGAGCCTCAATGCCCCGCTGCGCTTGATAAAACGTGGCCCAAAACGCTATGCGGTGACCGGCACGCCGACCGATTGTGTAATGGTGGCAACGCGCTCAATGCTGCGTGACACACCGCCCGACCTTATTCTCTCAGGCGTGAATTTCGGCCAGAATATTGCCGAAGATGTCAGCTATTCCGGCACGGTTTCGGCGGCCAAGGAAGGCACGGTTTTTGGGATACCCTCTATCGCCATGAGCCAAGCTTTGACCTTTAATCCGGAAAGTTTCAGCCGCAATGTGCGCTTTGGCGTGGCCGAAAAACACGGCGCGGCCATTATCCGCAAATTGCTCAGTGTCGGTTGGCCGCCCGATACGCTGATGAATATAAATTTTCCCGATATTGACCCGAGCAGCAAATGTCAGGTGCGCATTACCAAACAGGGCAAGCGCGACCAGCGCCTTTTATGCATTGAGGAGCGTATGGACCCGCGCAATAACCCCTATTTTTGGTATGACTTTAACCGCGCCATCAGCAAGCCGGGCAAAGGCACTGATATTGAAGCGATTATGCAGGGGCATGTGTCGATTACCCCGCTGCATATGGATCACACGGCAAACGCAATGAAAAGGAAACTGCACGCGCTCTTTGAGTAATGGGGCGCTTTTGACTGATATGGCCTGTCGCGACCACAAAAACCGGAATAATATCCTTGTCGCTGCAACCTTGTTGCTGTTTTTGGGCATGGCGCAAGCCTGCGCGCCGGTTAAATCCGGCAAATGGTATGACAGCGATAAAAACAGCGAAAAAACCACAAAGACGGCACCGGTGCAGAAAAATCTTATTGACAATATGGTCGATAAAATGCGCGCGGGCATTCGGCGCATTCAAGGTGTCGCGCCAGAAAATGGGGTGATAATTGTGCGCAGTGGTGACACTTATCACAGCCTCTCACGACGTTATCGGGTTTCCTTGCGAGCTTTGATGGAAACCAATAATGCCAGCCCGCCTTATCATTTGAAGCCGGGCGAGAAACTGCAATTGCCGCAGCAGAAAACCCATATTGTGCGGCGCAAGGAAACGCTTTACGCGATTTCGCGCGCCTATCAAATTGATGTCGCCAGCCTGGCGCGGGAAAATGCGCTGAGCGCACCTTACACGATTAAAATCGGCCAGAATTTGATTATTCCCTCTGCGCCGGATGCGACATCGACCAAAACGGCAAGTCGCGCTGCACCGCCAAACAGCAGTTCAAAAGCAAGTAACCCAACCGCCGCGCCGCCCAAATCTGCCCGTTCCGCCGTTAAAGCACCGACACCGCCAGTGCGGTCGGGGCGCTTTATTCTGCCGGTGAAAGGCCGCGTCATATCCGAGTTTGGCCCGAAAGAGGGCGGTTTGCACAATGACGGTATTAATATCGCAGCGCCAATCGGTGCCGAAATAAAAGCATCGGAAAATGGCGTGGTGGTTTATGTCGGCAATCAATTGCGCGGCTATGGCAATTTGCTGTTGCTGCGCCACAGCGGCGGCTGGGTTTCAGCCTATGCCCATACATCACGCTTTCGCGTCAAGCAGGGCGACCGGGTGCGCCAAGGCGAGGTGATTGCCGAAGTCGGCCGCAGCGGCAATGTTGACCGCCCGCAATTGCATTTTGAACTGCGCAAAGGCACACGCGCCATTAACCCCAAATCACTGATTTAACCCTGCCGCCCGCGATTTCTGTTTTTTCATAAATTTTCGCAGGAAAAGCCATGGCTTAGGCTTGGCGACGCAGCGGTTTATAAGTATAGTCCGCTCAGCAAAAACGGAGTTGTTCAATGTTTATTTCGCCAGCCCATGCGCAGGCCGCCGCCGGGGGCGGGTCTATTTTTGAAATGCTGTTCCCGTTGGTAATGGTATTTGCCATTATTTATTTTCTTATTCTCCGTCCGCAACAAAAGCGTCAGCGCGAGCATCAGGCAATGATTGACGCCATTCGCCGCGGCGACCGGGTGGTCACGCAAGGCGGATTGATTGGCAAAGTCGCCAAAATCAATGATGATGAGATTGAAATTGATATTGCCGATAACACGCGCGTTTCAGTTGTGCGCTCTATGGTGATTTCAGTGCGCAGCAAGGGCGAGCCTGCACAAAAAGATTAGGTCAAAAGGATTCGGCCCCAAAAGGCCCAACAATAGGAAAGGCGCATGCTGCATTTCTCCAATTGGAAAATCTCCGGCATATTATTGGTCATATTTGCCGGTATCCTGTTTTCCGCGCCGAATTTTATGTCGGAAAATACAAGGCTGTCTTTGCCGGAATTCCTGCCAAGCAGTCAATTAAATCTCGGCTTGGATTTGCAAGGCGGGTCGCATTTGCTTTTGCAGGTTGATACAGATGCCGTCACCCGCGAACGCATAGACCAGCTTGTCAGCGATATTCGCCTTGCCTTGCGCGAGGAGCGGATTGGCTATACCGGTCTTGGCCAATTAAAAAATGGTGCCAAAGTGGCCATACGCGACGAAAATGACATGGCGCGGGCGCAGGAATTATTGCGCGGTTTGGCACAGCCCGTCGTGGCCAATGTTTTCGGCGGGTTTAATCAGGCGCTTGACCTTGATGTGAGCAATCCTGAAGGGCAGGTGTTTCATCTGACCATCACCGATGACGCTGTGCAGGCGCGTAATACACGCACTGTGCAGCAATCAATGGAAATTATTCGCTTGCGGGTTGATGAGCTTGGCACGACTGAGCCGACCATTCAGCGCCAGGGCGATACGCGCATATTGGTGCAAGTGCCCGGTCTTGACGACCCGGAACGCCTTAAAAATCTGCTTGGCCAGACCGCTAAATTGTCTTTCCATTTGGTTGACCAAAACACAAGCGGCTATGAAATCGTCAATGGCGCGCGCGTGCCGGCCGGCACAATGTTGCTTTACACCGATACTGAGCCGGCGATTCCCTATCTGGTGCGCCGACGCGCCATGGTCAGCGGCGAAGATTTGGTCGAAGCGTCAATCGGCTTTGACCAGCAAACCAATGCGCCGGAAGTCTATTTCCGCTTTAATGCATTGGGCGGCAAGAAATTCGGCGAAGTGACCAAGGCCAATGTCGGGCGTCCCTTTGCCATTGTTCTCGACAGCAAAATCATATCGGCCCCGGTCATCCAAACCGCTATTTTAGGCGGGTCGGGCCGCATTACCGGCAATTTCTCTGTGCAAGAAGCCAATGATTTGGCAATTTTGCTGCGCGCCGGGGCGCTGCCCGCGCCCATGCAGATACTTGAAGAACGCACGGTCGGGCCGGGACTGGGGGCAGACAGTATCGCCGCCGGTCGCATTGCGCTGATTATCGGCTTTCTGGCGGTGATTGCTTTTATGATTATCAGCTATTCGCTGTTTGGCCTGTTTGCCAATGTCGCGCTGATTGCCAATCTGGTGCTTATTATGGCGCTGCTGTCGGCCTTGCAAGCGACGCTGACCCTGCCGGGCATTGCCGGTATTGTGCTGACGGTCGGCATGGCGGTGGATGCCAATGTCCTGATTTTTGAACGCATAAGAGAAGAATTAGCAGCCGGTAAAGCGCCGATTATTGCCATTGATGCCGGCTATTCGCGCGCCCTTGGCACAATTCTTGACGCCAATATCACCACATTGCTGGCAGCCGTCATATTATTTCAGCTCGGCTCCGGCCCGATTCGCGGCTTTTCGGTCACGCTGGCCTTTGGCATTGTCACTTCCGTCTTTACCGCTTTTACCCTGACACGCATGTTTATCGCGCTATGGGTGCGCAGCCGCGGGCGCCCCGAAACGCTGCCGGTTTAACGTCAATAAGAGGGTTTGCCATGAAAACGCTGAAACTTGTTCCGACCAAAACCGCTATCGGCTTTGTTCGTCACCATTTGACCGCCTTTGTGCTGTCTTTGGTCTTTATTCTTGGCTCCGTGGCGACACTGGCTGGCAATGGGCTGAATTTCGGGATTGATTTTCGCGGCGGCACATTGATTGAAGTCAGCGCGCCGCAAGATATAGACATTGCCGCCTTGCGCGGACAACTCAATGCCATGCAATTGGGTGAAGTGCAGATACAGCTATTTGGTGCGCCCAATGATGCGCTGATACGGGTCGCCGAAGCACCCGACGCGGTATCGGCGCAATCGGATTTGAATAATGTGGCGCGTATCCGCGCTGCGCTTGAGCAAGATTATGAAATCCGCCGGGTCGAAATTGTTGGCCCGCAAGTGAGCCGCGAATTGATTGAATCCGGCATTACCGCCGTGCTGGTCGCTATTGCCAGCATGTTGATTTATATCTGGTTCCGCTTTGAGTGGCAGTTTTCGGTCGGCGCTGTGCTGGCCTTGGTGCATGATGTGGTGCTGACGCTGGGCGTGTTCTCTTTGCTGCAACTCGACTTTAACCTGTCCATTCTGGCCGCGATTTTGACGATTGTCGGCTATTCAATGAATGACACAGTGGTGGTCTATGACCGGGTGCGTGAAAATTTGCGGAAATTCAAAAAAATGGAATTAAGCGACCTGCTCGATTTGGCGATTAACGAAACCCTGTCGCGCACCGTCATGACATCGGTAACAACCTTGCTGGCTTTAACAGCCCTTTATGTATTTGGTGGCGAAGTTATTCGCGGCTTTACCTTTGCCATGATTTGGGGCGTGTTTATCGGCACTTATTCCTCAATTTTTATCGCCGCGCCGCTTTTGCTGCGCCTTGGCGTCAAACGTGACTGGTCGGGCACGCAAACCAATTAACGCCGGTCAGTCAAACCGGATATTTTGCAATTGCCGAACACGGTTCGGGGTAGTAGATTCAAAACCAGTTCGGATTCGCTGAAAAGAGGGGGAAACCATGGCATCCATTCTTACATCGCTTCGCAATACCGTCATTGCCGGTTTTGTTCTGGCCTTTGTGCTAGAGCTTCTTTACCTGCAATCGGGAGGTGTTTTTGACCAGAATTTCTATGCGTTTTTGTTCCGCTGGCTGCATGTGCTGAGCGGCATTATGTGGATTGGCCTGTTATATTATTTCAATTTCGTGCAAATCCCCAATATGCCCAATATCCCGGATGAGCAAAAGCCTGCCATTAGCGGTGTCATTGCACCCGCGGCGCTGTGGTGGTTCCGTTGGGGCGCTATGTCAACTATTGTCACCGGCCTTATTCTGGCGCATCTTAACGGCTATCTGGCCGATGCGCTGACACTGGGCTTTGTCAATGATTTCGAAGTGCAGAAAAATATCGCCATTGGCATTGGCATGTGGCTCGGCTCAATCATGTGGTTCAATGTCTGGTTTGTGATTTGGCCAAATCAGAAAAAAGCACTCGGTATTGTGGAGGCTGACGCGGAGACCAAAGCGGCTTCGGCGCGCACAGCCATGCTGTTTTCGCGCACCAATACCATGCTGTCTATTCCAATGCTGTTTTCAATGGTTGCGGCCCAGAATATATATTGAGGCCATCGGATTTCGGGGGAGGGGGCCGCTTTCGAGCGGCCCTTTTCTTTAGACGGGTTTTGAGGAGATATTTAGGTGACAGCCGATTTACAGGCCATATTGCGCGAAGAATTGCGCGGCCTTGATGGCGATTTATATCTCTGCCATTTATTCGCACCGGCAGATAAACGCCCGGCACTGCTTGCTCTTTATCACGCCCATGCCGATATTGCCCGCATACCTTATGAGGTGAGCGACGCCATGCTGGCCGCCATTCGCCTGCAATGGTGGCGCGATATGTTTGACATGACAGCGCGCGGCGAAACACATGATGCGCCGATTGGCCAAGCCTTGCAGGCAGCCCAATTGACGATTGATCATTTGCACGAATTGGTCGATGCCCGCGAGACTTTCATTGAAGAAGGCGGCGACAAAATGGATGGTGCCGCGCGCGCGGGCAGGGCGCTGATGATGCTGGCGCTTGAGATTTTTGGCCTTGATGATACGCCACTCATTGAATTGGCAGTGCAGGGCGGCGAAGGTTTTGAGCGCCTTCGCAGCGTGCCGGATGATATAAGCATTGAGCCGTGTCGTGACTTGCTCAACGCGGCCTGCATTGGCTTTAACCGCCTGCCAGCCAAACAACGCAAGGCGGCGCTGCCGGTGTTTTTGCCGATTGGCATGGCGCGGCGACAGGCGCGGGCTTGGCCGCAACGCAAATCGCTGCTTTCCTATCAAATGCATTTGCTGAAAATGGCGCTGATTGGACGGCTTTAGCCTATTCGGCGGCGATATTATCCTCGCCTATCCATGCCGCGAAATCGGCGCGCGCACGAGATGTGAAACCGCGTTGGCGATTTTCCTTGCGCGCGGCCATACGCGCCTTGCCGCGCAGTTTCTTGCCCGCCGCATCAACCGGTGGCGCCCCGCGCGGCATGTCGGGCATCAGGCCGAAATTGACATTCATTGGTTGGAAACTGCTTGCATCGGCATTGACCGTAATATGCGCCAGCAAAGCGCCCAAAGCGGTGGTTGGCGGCGGTGCATTCATCCGCCGGTCACGCATTTCGGCGGCGGCAAATCGGGCGGCCAAAAGACCAATCGCCGTGCTTTCAACATAGCCCTCAACACCGGTAATTTGACCGGCAAAGCGAATATGCGGCGCATTATGCAGACGCAGGCTTTCATCCAGCAAAGTCGGGCTGTTCAAAAATGTATTGCGGTGTAGCCCGCCAAGCCGCGCAAAACGGGCATTTTCCAGGCCGGGAATAAGCCGGAACACATCGGCTTGCGCGCCATATTTTAATTTGGTTTGAAAGCCCACCATATTGAACAGCGTGCCGAGCGCATTATCTTGGCGCAATTGCACCACGGCATGCGGCTTGATATCGGGCTGATGGGCATTGGTCAGACCGCGTGGCTTCATCGGCCCATGGCGCAGCGTATCGCGCCCGCGTGCGGCCATTACCTCAATCGGCAGGCAGCCATTGAAATAGGGCGTGTCAGCTTCCCATTGCTTAAAATCGGTTATGTCGGCTGCCAGCAGTGCATCAATAAAGGCGTTATATTGCGCCTCATCCATTGGACAATTGATATAATCCTTGCCGTCACCGCCGGGCGCTGATTTGTCATAGCGCGATTGCGCCCAGCAAATATCCATATCAATGCTGTCATGATAGACAATCGGCGCAATGGCGTCGAAAAAGGCCAGCCGGTCATCACCGGTCAGGGTTGAGATATAGTTGGACAGCGCATCAGATGTCAGCGGGCCGGTGGCGACAATCACATGACGCCAATCGGCTGGCAGCTCTGTCACTTCGCAACGCTCAATCTTAATATTGGGGTGGTTTTGCAAGGCTTCAGTCACATAGGCCGAAAAACCATGCCTGTCCACGGCCAGCGCACTGCCAGCGGGGATTCGGTGGGCATCGGCGGCTTGCATGATTAGACTGCCTGCATCGCGCAATTCGGCATGCAACAGGCCGACCGCATTGGTTTCGGCATCATCCGATCGCAATGAATTGGAGCAGACCAGCTCGGCCAGCGCGTCAGTGACATGGGCATCCGTGCCGCGCACCGGACGCATTTCATACAGCCGGACATCCAGCCCCTGTTGCGCCGCCTGCCAAGCCGCCTCAGAACCGGCCAGCCCGCCACCGACAATATGTAAAATGTTTTGACTCATCAGTTTTTCTACCACCCATGCCAGCTATATAAGCCATTGGCGCGCGATAATCCATGCGTCAGTCTGGCTTTTGCAGCTTGATAAAAGTGAACAATCCCATCATGCCCAAGCGCCTTTCCGATATTAGGCGTAAGTCAAGCTCGTCAATTTTCAGGGCGTTTTTTTGAATATCCGGGTGCCAGCCAAGATTGCGTGAGGCAGAGGCCAATTTGCGCTCAAGCCTTTTCAAAAAAGGTCGGTCGCCACCGGCGTGAAAATGATTGAACACATAAATTTTGCCGCCCGGTTTGCACACACGATGCATTTCAGCCAGCATTTGCGCCGGATTGGGCGCGACTGACAAGACAAATGTCGCCAGCACCGCATCAAAATGATTGTCAGGAAATGTCATTGCGCCGCCATCCATTTCCAGCAAACCAGCCACATTTGTCAGCCCGTGTTTGGCAGCGCGGCGGCGCGCCCGCTTGAGCATATCAACCGAAATATCAATGCCGGTGATTTGCAAATCCGGCTTATATATGGGCAAGCTCATGCCCGTGCCAATACCGACATCGAGCAAATGGCCCTGTGTCTCGCTATTGACTTCGCGCACCACGGCGCGCAAGGGCTGACGTATGACCAAGGCAAAGGTTTTATCATAATAGCGCGCATGTTTTTTATAGACGCGCGCAACGTCTTCCGCGCTGAGCGGCAAACGAACAGTCATGAACGCAAATCCTCTTGTTATTGTGTTCTGCGAGGACAGTATTACTCAGCCGCCTTTGGCTGTTCAACCGGTTTTTTGCGGGCCGGTGATTTGGGAGCGCCCGCTTTTAACAGGGAAAGCAAATATTGCCCGGTATAGCTGCGTTTGACTTTGGCGACTTGTTCGGGTGTGCCTTCGGCAACAATTTCGCCACCGCCATCGCCGCCTTCCGGCCCAATATCAATAATCCAGTCCGCTGTTTTCACAACTTCCAAATTATGCTCAATCACCGCTACCGTATTGCCGGTATCGACCAGCTCATGCAGCACTTCGAGCAGCTTGGCGACATCGTGAAAATGCAAGCCGGTTGTTGGCTCATCAAGAATATATAATGTGCGACCGGTCGCCCGTTTGGACAATTCCTTGGCCAATTTAACGCGCTGCGCCTCACCGCCCGACAAAGTGGTGGCTTGCTGGCCGACTTTGATATAGCCCAGCCCGACGCGCTGCAATGTTGTCATTTTTTCGCGCACCATTGGCACAGCGCGGAAAAACATGGCCGCTTCATCAACGGTCATGTCGAGAACATCAGCAATGCTTTTATCTTTGAAGCGCACTTCCAATGTTTCCCGATTATAGCGTTTGCCGTGGCAACTGTCGCATTCGACATAGACATCGGGGAGGAAATGCATTTCGATTTTGATAACGCCGTCGCCCTGACAGCTTTCGCACCGCCCGCCCTTGACATTAAACGAAAACCGCCCGGGCTTATAGCCGCGCGCTTTGGCTTCCGGCAGACCGGCAAACCATTCGCGTATCGGTGTAAATGCGCCTGTATAGGTCGCCGGATTGGAGCGCGGCGTGCGCCCGATAGGGGATTGGTCAATATCAATCACTTTGTCGAGATGGTGCAGGCCGTCAATCGTATCATGCTCGGCTGGCGTGGCGCGCGCATTATTCAGCTTACGCGCCAGCGATTTATAAAGCGTATCAATCAGAAAAGTCGATTTGCCACCGCCTGACACGCCGGTCACACAAGTAAAAGTGCCAAGCGGGATGGAGGCCGAGACGTTTTTCAAATTATTGCCGCGCGCGCCATGCACTGTGATTTGCCGGGTCTTTGTATCGACCGGCCGCCGCGCGGGGACGGGGATGGATTTTGCGCCGGACAAATATTGACCGGTCAGGCTTTTCTTATTGCTTTTGATTTTTGACGGCACGCCCTCGGCAATAATTTCCCCGCCATTGACACCGGCACCGGGGCCAATATCCACCACATGGTCGGCGGTGAGAATCGCTTCCTCATCATGCTCGACCACAACCACCGTATTGCCCAAATCGCGCAAGCGGGTAAGGGTGGCCAGAAGGCGATTATTGTCACGCTGGTGCAGGCCAATAGATGGCTCATCCAGCACATAAAGAACACCGGTCAGGCCGGAGCCGATTTGAGAAGCAAGACGAATACGCTGGCTTTCACCGCCCGACAGCGTGCCGGAATTGCGCGACAGGGTGAGATAATCCAGCCCCACATCATTCAAAAAGCGCAAACGTTCCCGAATTTCTTTCAAAATCCGTGTGGCGATTTGCTTATGCTTGTCACTCAACACATCTTCCAGCGCATCAAACCATTGCTGCGCCGCGCGAATGGACATGCGGCTGACTTCACCGACATGCAGGCCGTTGATTTTTACCGCCAGAGCTTCATCTTTCAGACGATACCCACCACATGCGCTGCAATCAGTAATGGATTGATATTTCTCAATTTCTTCGCGCGCCCAATTGCTGTCTGTTTCCCTGTATCGGCGTTCAAGATTGGGTATCACGCCCTCAAAAGGCTTTTTGGTTTTATAAGAGCGCAAACCGTCATCATAGGTGAAGGTAATCACATCCTCACCACTGCCATAAAGTATCGCATTGCGGGCATGTTCCGGCAAATCATTCCATTTGCTTGACATTTTGAAATCATAATGGCGTGACAGGGCTTCCAATGTTTGCGTGTAATAGGGCGAGGAACTGCGCGACCAGGGCGCAATCGCACCCTTATACAAAGTCAGCCCGCCATCCGGCACTACGGCAATCGGGTCAATGAAGAATTGCGTGCCAAGCCCGTCGCAACTGGCACACGCCCCGAAAGGATTATTGAAGGAAAACAGGCGCGGTTCAATTTCGTCAATGGTGAAACCGGAAACCGGACAGGCAAAGCGGGCTGAAAAAATCAAACGCTCGGACTCATCCGTATCACCGGATTTTTTATCGGCCATTTCCAAAACCGCAATGCCGTCTGTCATGCCCAAGGCCACTTCCAGACTGTCAGCCAGCCGATTGCCCAAATCCGGTTTAATCACCAGCCGGTCAACCACAATGTCGATATCATGTTTGAGTTTTTTGTCGAGTGCCGGTACATCGGCGATTTCATAAAATTGACCGTCCACTTTCACCCGCTGAAAGCCGCGTTTTTGCAGCTCGGCAAAATCGCGGCGATATTCGCCTTTGCGCCCGCGCACAATCGGCGCCAGCAAATAGGCGCGTGTGCCTTCCGGCAGGGCGACAATACGGTCAACCATCTGGCTGACGGTCTGGCTTTCAATCGGCAAGCCGGTGGCTGGCGAATAGGGAACACCGATACGGGCAAATAACAGCCGCAAATAGTCATAGATTTCAGTGACTGTGCCAACCGTCGAGCGCGGATTGCGCGATGTGGTTTTTTGTTCAATCGAAATCGCCGGTGACAATCCGTCAATCTGGTCAACATCGGGCTTTTGCATCATTTCGAGAAATTGCCGCGCATAGGCAGATAGGCTTTCAACATAGCGGCGCTGCCCTTCGGCATAAATCGTATCAAAGGCCAGCGAGCTTTTGCCGGAGCCCGACAAGCCGGTAATCACAATGAGCTGGTCGCGCGGCAAATCCAGCGAAACATTTTTCAGATTATGCTCGCGCGCGCCAACAATGCGGATTTTGCGCGCTTGCGGTGCCTTGGGCTTGGATGGTTTGCGTGCCGACATGCGTTTTCCTGCTTTATGCTGCCTTTAATGTAGCCTCGTTTGGCGCTGCGCCAAACAAATGAAACAGCGTTTTTTTGCCACGCCTTAACAGCTTGCCGCAAAGACTATGCACAAGTATCCACAGAAAGGCGCATTGACCCTGAAACGGGCATAGGCTTGTTGACGCAACTCGGATAGATTGAGGCATACAAAGGAGAGAATCATGGCTGGAAGCGTAAACAAAGTAATATTGGTAGGAAATCTCGGCGCTGATCCCGACATTCGCAGCACCAAGGACGGACGCCCCGTCGTCAATCTGAGCGTCGCCACAAGCGAGTCCTGGCGCGATAAAAACTCCGGCGAACGCCGCGAGAAAACCGAATGGCATCGCGTTGTGCTGTTTTCGGAAGGGCTGTGCCGGATTGCCGAGCAATATCTCAAAAAAGGCTCGAAAGTCTATATTGAAGGGCAATTGCAAACCCGCAAATGGCAGGATGACAATGGCAATGACCGCTATTCAACCGAAGTTGTGCTGCAAAATTATGGCGGCACGCTGACCATGCTTGACAGCCGCAATTCCGGTGGTGGTTTTGAGGCCGTCGGCAATGATGTTGGCGCTGCGCCAATGGCCGCTTCCGGCGGTGGCGGCATGGATGACGAAATCCCGTTTTAAGCGCCGAAAAGGTTGATTTTTCAAGCGGCTGCAAACCCTGTTTGTGGCCGTTTTGATTAGGAATCAGTGCCGGTTTCATGCTAAAAACAGGGTAGAGAGTAACTCCGGAAATAACAGCGTTCAGGGACGTATTTTGACTGACAATAATGACGAAATGGCCGAGGAAAACCGGCTCCCCAATGACCCGATTGACGAGGTTGAAACCTTGGCGGATGATGCCGGCTCCGGCGGTGACGATTCCGGGGGAGGCGGCCGCGATGGCGGCTCAGGTAATGATGGCGGCAGTGATGACTTTGATGTAAGCCCGATATCAATCGAAGAAGAAATGCGCACCTCCTATCTCGATTACGCAATGAGCGTGATTGTGTCGCGCGCATTGCCCGATGTGCGCGACGGGCTGAAGCCGGTGCATCGCCGGATATTATTCTCAATGAATGAGAATGGGTATGATTTCAACAAACCCTATCGCAAATCAGCGCGTGTGGTCGGCGATGTTATCGGTAAATATCACCCGCATGGCGACCAGTCGATTTATGACGCTTTGGCGCGCATGGCGCAGGATTTTTCCATGCGCCTGCCTTTGCTGGACGGGCAGGGCAATTTCGGCTCAATTGATGGCGACCCGCCCGCCGCCATGCGCTACACCGAAGTGCGCATGGCCAAACCGGCCCATTCATTGCTGGACGATATCGACAAGGATACGGTCGATTTTCAGGATAATTATGATAATTCCGAACGCGAGCCCGTGGTGCTGCCGGCGCGCTTCCCCAATTTGCTGGTCAATGGTGCCAATGGTATCGCGGTTGGCATGGCGACCAATGTGCCGCCGCATAATCTTGGCGAATTGGTCGATGGCTGTTTGGCGCTGATAGACAATCCGGCGCTTGAAGATGAAGAATTGCTGGCGCTTGTGCCGGGGCCGGATTTTCCGACCGGCGGGATGATTTTGGGGCGCGCCGGTTCACGCAATGCTGTTCTTACAGGGCGCGGCTCTATCATTATGCGCGGGCGCACGCAGATTGAGAATATCCGTAAAGACCGCGAAGCGATTGTGATTACGGAAATACCCTATCAGGTCAATAATTCGACCATGATTGAAAAAATCGCCGAGCTTGTCCGCGACAAGGTGATTGAGGGCGTGGCTGACATACGCGATGAATCCGACCGCGACGGCTTGCGCGTGGTGGTGGAATTAAAGCGTGATGCCGTATCCGATGTCGTGCTGAACCAGCTTTATCGTTACACCCAGCTGCAAACCAGTTTTGGGGCCAATATGTTGGCGCTCAATCAAGGCACGCCGCAATTGATGAATTTGCGGCAAATGCTCGAAGCCTTTATCGCTTTTCGCGAAGAAGTTGTCACGCGGCGCAGCAAATTTGAACTCAATAAAGCCCGCGACCGCGCCCATGTGCTGGCCGGTCTGGCCATTGCCGTGGCCAATATAGACGAAGTGATTGCCTTGATACGCTCGGCCCCTTCGCCGCAAGAAGCGCGCGCGCAATTAATGGCGCGTGACTGGCCAGCCACCGATATTGCGCCGTTGATTGCGCTGATTGATGACCCGCTGCACCGCGTCTCTGATGCTGGCACTTATCGGTTAAGCGATGCGCAGGCGCGCGCCATTTTGGAATTGCGCCTGCAACGCCTGACCGCTATGGGCCGCGATGAAATTGGTGACGAACTGAAACAGCTTGGCGAACAAATTGCCGATTTACTGGATATTCTGCGCAGCCGCGAACGGGTGATGGGCATTATTACCGATGAGTTGAGCGAGGCCAAGGAATCCTTTGCTACGCCGCGCCGGTCTGAATTTGTCGAAGATGATGGCGAAGTTGATGATGAAAGCCTTATCCCGCAAGAGGATATGGTGGTCACTGTCTCGCATGCCGGTTATATCAAGCGGGTGCCATTATCGGCCTATCGGGCGCAAAAGCGCGGCGGCAAGGGCCGTTCCGGCATGAGCACCAAGGACGAAGATTTCGTCACCCGCATATTTGTCGTCAACACCCACCAGCCCGTGCTGTTTTTCTCCAATACCGGCATGGTCTATAAGATGAAAGTTTGGAAATTACCGGCTGGCAGCCCGCAAGCGCGCGGCAAGGCATTGGTTAATTTGCTGCCGTTGGATGAAGGCGAGATTATCACCACTATTATGCCATTGCCGCAAGATGAGGAAAGCTGGCGCGATTTGAACGTCATGTTTGCGACCAGCCTCGGTAATGTGCGGCGCAATGATTTATCCGATTTTGTGCAAATTAACCGCAATGGCAAAATTGCCATGAAGCCGGATGAGGGCGAGCGCATTATTGGCGTCGAAACCTGCCAAGAAGATGATGATGTGCTGCTCACCACTTCCAATGGCCGGGCGATACGCTTTCCCGTCAATATGGTGCGGCTGTTCCGCAGCCGCAATTCAACCGGCGTGCGTGGCATAAAACTCGATGCCAAAGCCCATGTCATTTCAATGGCCATATTGCGCCACAGCGACGCAACACCGGCCGAGCGCAACACTTATTTGAAACAGGCCGCCGCCATGCGCCGCGCCGCCGGTGAGGAAATTGAAGAAAGCCTGCCGGATGAAGAAAATGGCACGGAAGAAGCCAATCTGTCGCCCGAACAATATGCTGCTATGGGGGCCAATGAGCAGTTTATTTTGACGGTCAGCGAAAATGGCTATGGCAAACGCTCATCCGCCTATGAATATCGCGTCTCCGGGCGTGGCGGCAAAGGCATTATTGCGATGACGGTGACCGAGCGCAATGGCGATTTGCTGGCTGCTTTCCCGATTGAGGAAACCGACCAAATCATGCTGGTGACCGATGGTGGCACGCTTATTCGCTGCCCGGTGCATGACATACGCATTGCGGGGCGCAACACGCAAGGCGTAACGATTTTCAAGACCGAGGAAGATGCGAAAGTCGTCTCAGTCGCACGGCTCGGCGAAACCGGCGGGAGCGGCGACAATGAGGGCGATAATGCCAATGAGGCGCCCGAGCCGCCAATGGATGAGGAAGCAGGTGAGGCAGAATAATGCAAAGCGGTTTTTATCCCGGCAGTTTTGACCCGATTACGGTCGGTCATGTTGATATTATCAAACGCTGCTTGCGCGTGGTTGACCGGTTGATTATCGGCATTGGTGTCAGCGCAACCAAAACCCCGCTTTTTACTTTTGAACAGCGTGTCCGCATGATTGAAAACGAGATTGCGCCAATGGCCAAATCGCTTGGCGTGACGCTGGAAGTGGTTGATTTCGATGATTTGCTGGTCGATGCAGCCCAGCGACATGACGCCACAATTATTTTACGCGGGCTTCGCACGGCAGCCGATTTCGAGTATGAAGCGCAAATGACAGCGATGAACCGAAGCATGGCCCCGGAAATTGAAACGGTTTTTCTGCCGGCTTCTCCGGAAGTCGGGTTTGTCTCATCCACTTTGGTCAGGCAGATATTGGCCATGGGCGGTGACATAAGTGCTTTTGTGCCGTCAAGTGTTCTTGAAATCATTGCAACTGAATTAAATAATTAGGGTGATAAGATAATGCGTTTTCTCGTTTCTCTCATTTTGGCTGTCGCGGTCTTTATTGGTGTGAGTAATGTTGACAATCGGGCTTTTGCGGCCGGAAAGGGTAATTTAATGTTGATGGAATTAAAAAGCGGCACGGTCAAAATCAAGCTGCGTGAGGATTTGGCGCCTGACCATGTGGCGCGCATAAAACAGCTTGTTGAAGAAGGCTTTTACAATGGGATTGTGTTCCATCGCGTGATTGACGGCTTTATGGCGCAGACGGGCGACCCGACCGGCACCGGCATGGGCGGCTCTGATTATCCCGATTTGCGCGCCGAGTTTTCTGATGAGCCATTCCGCCGTGGCACTTTGGGCATGGCCCGCTCGCAACATCCAGACAGCGCCAATAGCCAGTTTTTCATCTGTTTTGAAGATGCCTCATGGCTGAATGGTCAATATACGGTGTTTGGCGAAGTGGTGGACGGCATGGAGCATATTGACGCCATTACCCGTGGTGAGCCGCCGGCCGACCCGGATAAAATTATCTCGCTTACCCTTTCCGACTGACGCTGATGCGGGTCGATCTGTTTGATTTTGACCTGCCGGATGCGCTGATTGCCCTGCGGCCCTCGCAGCCGCGCGAAGCAGCGCGTCTGTTGCATGTGCCGAAAGCAGGGGCCGGTGATGCGCCGTTTAACGACCGGCATATTGCCGATTTGCCGCAATTGCTGAAAGCCGGCGATGCGGTTGTGGTTAATGTCACCAAAGTGATTCCGGCGCGGCTTGTCGGGCGGCGCTTGCGGGCCGGTGAAATTGACACGGGCGCAAATGGGGCGAAAGTCGAAGTCACGCTGACCGAAAGGCTGGGGCCAACCGAATGGCAGTGTTTTTTGAAACCGGCCAAGCGCGTAGCCATTGGCGACAGGCTGATATTTGAAAACGGACAAAATCGGGCATCGGCCGATGTCACCATGCGTGAGCAGGGCGCGGCGTGTCTTTCCTTCGAGCTTGCGCCCGATGCCATGGAGCCGGTATTGGCAACGCTTGGCACGATGCCTCTGCCACCCTATATCGCCGCGCGGCGTGCGCCGGATGTGCAAGATAATGAGGATTACCAAACTGTCTTCGCCAAAACTGAAGGCGCGGTGGCCGCGCCGACCGCCGGTCTGCATTTCACACCGGAACTGATAGATAAATTAAAAGGCAAGGGCGTGTCGATTTTTGAGGTGACATTGCATGTCGGCCCCGGCACATTTCTGCCGGTCAAAGTGGAAGACACGGACGCTCATGAAATGCATGGTGAATGGGGGCAGGTGACAGCCGACACCGCCAATGCGCTGAACGCGGCGCGCGCGCAAGGCGGGCGCATTGTCTGTATCGGCACAACCGCCATGCGCCTGCTTGAAAGCGCCGCTCGACCGGATGGAAAAATTGAGCCTTTTGAAACAGTTACGGATATTTTTATCACACCCGGCTACAGATTTCATGCGGTTGACCTTTTGCTGACCAATTTCCACCTGCCGCGCTCGACACTCTTCATGCTGGTCTCGGCCTTTGCCGGTCTCAAGAAAATGCAAGCGGCCTATGCCCATGCCATTGACGCCGGCTATCGTTTCTATTCCTATGGCGATGCCTGCTTGCTGGAGCTGGCTGACGGAGAAAAACAGGGCGATGCAGTTTAATTTACTGGCACGGGACGGGCAGGCGCGGCGCGGGACAATAGAGACACCGCGCGGCACGATACGCACGCCTGCTTTTATGCCGGTCGGCACGGCGGCCACGGTGAAAGCCATGTATCCCGACCAAGTGCGCGATTTGGGCGCTGATATTGTGCTGGGCAATACTTACCATTTAATGCTACGCCCGGGCGCAGAAGAAGTGGCGGCGCTGGGCGGCTTGCAAAATTTCATGCAATGGGACGGGCCGATTCTGACCGATAGTGGCGGCTTTCAAGTCATGTCGTTGGCCAAGCTGGCCAAAATGAGCGAGGAGGGCGTGCGCTTTCAAAGCCATATTGACGGGCGCGATTATATGCTGACACCGGAACGCTCGATTGAAATTCAAACCCTGCTCGGTGCCAATATCCGCATGGTGCTGGATGAATGCACGCCATTTCCTGCAACCCATGAGCAGGCCGAAACCTCCATGCATTTATCCATGCGCTGGGCCGAGCGCAGCAAGGTGGCGTTTGCCAAATATGATGCGGGCGAGGGCGATGCGCTGTTCGGCATTGTGCAGGGCAGCACTTATGAAGATTTACGCCATGCCAGCGCGGCGCGGTTGATGGATATCGGCTTTGACGGTTATGCGGTTGGCGGGCTGGCGGTTGGCGAGGGTCAGGCGGCCATGCTGCAAGTGCTGGATTTGACAACACCCGTGCTGCCCGAAGACAAGCCACGCTATTTGATGGGGGTCGGCACGCCGGATGATTTGGTCGAGGCGGTCGCGCGCGGCATTGACATGTTTGACTGTGTTATGCCGACCCGCGCCGGACGCCACGGCACGGCCTATACATGGCGGGGGAAAGTCAATATCCGCAATGCCCGCCACGCCGCCGACCCGCGCCCGCTGGATGTGGACAGCCCATGCCCGGCCAGCAGCCAATATAGCCGCGCCTATTTACATCACCTGCATCGGTGCGGTGAATATCTCGGTGCCATGCTGCTGACTTGGCACAATCTCGCCTTTTATCAGGAATTGATGCAAGCCATACGCGAAGCCATAGAAGAAGGTCGCTTTGGGCAATTTCGTGAGCATTTCAAAGCCCAGCAGGAACAGGGCGATATTGAACCGGTCTAGCTGGCGGCCAAACCGAATTGCAACCAATTGGCAAACTCATTTTCGCGGATTTTCCGGTCAAGCACATCATCATCCGCCCCCAGCGCAAAGCGCAGCGCAAAATCATTGGGGGTTTTGTCAATTTCTTCGCATTTTTCGATAAAGTCTTGAATATCTTGCGGGTTTTTCATGCGTGCTTCGGCTATCAAACCCTCATCGCGAAACCGTGTCAGTGCCGCCATGACAGAAAAATCAAATTCCGGATGATATTGCAGGGCAATGAAGCGTCCCTTGTCATGGCTGATATCGGCGGCTTGGATTTCAGTCGCCGCATTGCCGGCCAGGGCCACGGCGCCGGCCGGCAGGCTTTCGACTTCGTCAAAATGGCTGGTAAAGCCGTCAAAAGCATAATCACGTCCGGCGAATAAAGCATGGGCACGGCCAGCTTCGGTCAGGGTGATTTTGCGGGTCAGGCCAAATTCGCGCCCTTTGGGGTTTTTGCGACAAGTGCCGCCCGCTGCGACACAGGCGATTTGCAATGCCCAGCACGAGCCGAAAGCGGGAATACCGCGCCGATAGGCTTCGCGCGCCAATTCGACTTGCCGCGTCACTTGCGGCATTGGCTCGTAAATAGTCAGGCTGGAGCCCGTCCATAAAAGCGCATCATAGCCGGTCAAATCAATCGCCGCATCGGCATCAGCCGGAAAGGCAATATCAAATACCGCATCGGGCCGGTGGCGTAACAGCATGTCGCGGTAAAGTTCACCCGCCGGTGTCGCGCGGGCAGCGGCCAGCCCTTTGCGCCCATTTGCATCATAGCAGTCAAGAATGAGAAACCGCGTCACGGCTAAACCGGTTTTTCGCCTTCAATCGTCACGCGATACATCAGCCGCTCAAAATCCTGATAATCATCCACCGCATAATGCTGCACGGCACGATTATCCCACAAGGCGACGGCATTTTCGCTCCAGCGAAAACGGCAGCAAAATTCCGGCTTGGTGCAATGGGCGAATAAATAATCGAGAAGCGGACGGCTTTCGGCCTCGCTCATGCCTTCAAAACGCAGCGTGAACATGTCATTGACATAAAGCGCCTTGCGCCCGCTAACCGGATGCGTGCGCACGACCGGATGCACCACCTCATCCATAATAGACTCTGACCAGCTATAGGTGATGGCGGTTTTCTTTTCATATTTTTCCTTTGTGCCATCTACCGTATAGGCGCGCGACGCCGAATGAACCGCCTTTAACCCGGCCAACATATCCTTCATTTTATCTGACAATCTTTCATAGGCGAGATATTGATTGGCAAAGACAGTATCGCCGCCATAGGGCGGAATCGTCTTGCCGAACAGCACTGATCCCATGCTTGGCTTTTCGAAGAAAGAATTATCCGTATGCCAGCCCGTGCCGAAAGAGGCGCTTTCTCCGGCCGGTTTCAACACTTTGGTAATTTCCGGCGCATGCGTCATGCCGTCAACAATCGGATGCACTTCCAACGGGCCAAAGCGGCGGCCAAAGGCGACCAGCTCATCCAGCTCTATATTCTGGTCGCGGAAAAACACCGCGCCATGTGTCACCAATGCCTGATGAATACCGTCAAATTCCGCATTGCCCAAAGCATTAATTTGCACGCCGGATATTTCCGCCCCACATGCACCGGTTATCGGATGAATGGCCATATTATTCATTGCTCGTCCCTCTGCGTGTTAACCAGCCCGTCAGGCCACACCAACCCTTTTCAAGATACCGCCAAAACTGGCGAGAACACCATCATTTTCTGTATATATCCGCCCGCGCACAAATATCAGGCTGCGCGTATTGCGGGTCACTTCGCCATCGGCAAAAACCGGCTGGCCAAGCGGTGCCGCACCTTTCAGAAATTCGGTCTGGCAAGAAACCGTGACACTGTGCTGGCCTTCCGCCATCACGTCAGCGGCAATCACAAACAGCGCATAATCGGCAAAGCTCATTAACATGCCGCCATGCAAAAAACCGCCGCCATTCATGTGGCGCGCTTCAGCAATAAAAGCCGATAAATGCTTGCCATGCTCTGGGTCATGTTTCATGAAAAATGGCCCGGCATGATTTTCAAAAGGCTCATCGCCGGCCCAGAGTTCATAACCCTCCAGAAGAGCGGGAATGTCCACCATAATTTATTCTCCCTCACAAATGCAGGGCAGAAAATAGGGCGGGGCGGGCCAATCTGGCAAGCAAATAAGTGCTGCGTCGGCTTTTCTTCCCGGTTTACTTTCACTGTGGGCGGGTTAGTCTGATTGCGGGAGGAACATTATGGCCAATGTCAAAATATCGCGCCTGCCATTTCCGATTGTCAGTGTCGAAAAGTCGGATTTCAAGGAGACTTATGGCGGGACGGAAGATGTGGTGGTGTCACTGTGCCAGCTTATCCGAAGCGAAGCGGAAAGCGATTGCTGTCTTGTGACCATGCACCCGATTGGCGGCACGGGCTGGCTGCCGATAATGACCGAATTTGCCCGCCAAGGCTTGCATGTGCTGGCCTGTGACGGGCGCTATCGCGGCGTTGACTCGGCGCTGAACATGGAAAAAGCAACGCTTGATTTGGGCAATGCAGTGCGCCATGCCCGCGACAAGCTTGGCTATAAAAAAATTATCCTGCTGGGTTGGAGCGGCGGCGGCTCGCTTTCGGCCTTTTACCAATCGCAAGCCGAAAACCCGACTGTCACGTCAAGCCCGTGCGGCGGCGGCCCGGATTTAACCAAGGCCGATTTCATGCCCGCCAATGGGCTGGTCTTAATGGCGGCGCATATATCGCGCCATGGCACATTAACCCAATGGCTGGATGCCAGCATCACCGATGAGACCAATCCCGACATGCGCGACCCGGCGCTTGACCTTTATGGGGAAATGCTCGAACCGCCTTATGATGCGGGCTTTCTTGACCGCTATCGCGCGGCACAAATTGCCCGCAATCGCAAAATCACTGACTGGGTAAAGTATAAATTGCAGGCATTGGCCGATAAGGGGCGCGAGAATGAGGAGTTTGCTTTTGTAACCCATGGCACAATGGCCGACCCGCGCTGGCTTGACCCGGCCATTGACCCGAATGACCGTATGCCCGGCCATTGCTATCTCGGTGTGCCGCGCATCGTCAATAATGGGCCGGTTGGTCTGGCGCGATTTTCAACCTTGCGCAGTTGGCTGTCGCAATGGAGCTATGATGATGCCAATGCCGATGGGCCTGCCAGCCTGGCACATATCAGCGTGCCGGCTCTGGTGATTGGCAATTCGGCCGATGATGCTTGCACGCCCAGCCACACACAGGCGCTGTTTGACGCGATCGGCCATGACAATAAGCAAAGAGCGGAAGTCAAAGGCGCGACGCATTATTATATGGGACAGCCCGAACTGGCGGCCCAAGCCGTCGCCATTGTGCGCAATTGGATGGAAACGCAATCGCTTCTTGGCTAAACTAATGCGCGAAACGGGGAATGATAAAATGGGCAAGGTAAACGGACTTCACCATATCGCCATTGCCACCGGCAATATGAAGGCGCAATTGCAGTTTTTCAGCGATGTGCTGGGCCTGCGTCTGCAAGGGCTTTACTGGATGCATGGCGTGAAGGGTGCTTGGCATGCTTTCATGCAAATGGGCGATGAACAAATCGCCTTTGCCTTTGTGCCGGGCAATGAAAATATCGACATTGAATATGGCGTCACCCATGCAGGCAGCGGCGCCGGCAACAGCGCGCCGGGCAGCATGCAGCATATTGCGCTGAATGTGGACAGCAAGGCCGATTTACTGGCCATGCGCGACCGTATTCGCTCGCGCGGCGTCAATGTCATTGGCCCATTGGAGCATGGGCTGTGCCAGTCAATTTATTTTGCCGGGCCGGAAGGTTTGGCCTTGGAAATTGCGACATCTGGCGAGGCGGCAGCCCCGCTTGACAATGATGGCACTTGGATTGACCGCGAAGTGCAGGTGTTGGCCGGTATTTCAGATGCCGAATTGCACGCGCTTATGTCACCGGCGGAATATGCAGGTGAAGGCGGGGCGGTTGCCCAGCCGACTTATGACCCTGACATGCCGCATAATCATTATCCGCAAGATGTCTATCAAGCCATGCTGGCCACGCCCGATGAGGCATTTATGGCCAGCAGCGCCAAATGGGCCAGCCCGCCTGACAATAATGCAGCCAATAATACGGGCAAAAAGAATTGAGCAGGCAGGCTTGACCGACCGACCCGGCCATATTGCCCAAACCCGCCGCGCGCTGCGCGACAGGCTTGACGCTGGCGGGCAACTCATTGCGCCCGGTGTTTATGACGGCCTGTCTGCGCGTATTGCCGATACTTGCGGTTTCGATGTCCTTTATCTGAGCGGCTATGGCGTTTCGTCTTCCTTGCTGGCCAAGCCCGATAATGGTTTTCTGAGCCGCGAAGATATGGCGCAACGCATTAAAAGCCTGACCGATATTTTGCAAACCCCGCTGATTGCCGATGCCGATACCGGTTTTGGCGATATTGGTGAAACAGTCGCGCAATATGAGGCGGCAGGGGCGGCCGGTATTCAGCTTGAAGACCAGCAAGTGCCGAAAATTTGCGGCCATATTGCCGGTCGCGAAGTGATAGAGCGCGCCGAGGCGATTGCCAATATTGAGCAAGCCGTGGCGGCGCGCCAATCGCCGGATTTTCTGATTGTCGCCCGCACCGATGCGCGCGAACAAAATGGCCTGGACGAGGCGATTGCACGCGGCCATGGTTTTTTCGAGGCAGGCGCCGATATTTTATTTATTGAATCGCCCGAAAGCGTAGAAGAAATGGCCATTATCGGGCGTGAACTGGGCCATGCCCCATTATTGGCCAATATGGTTGAGGGCGGTCGCACACCGCTTTTGCCGCGCGCGCAATTGGCCGAAATGGGTTTTAATTTCGTGATTTATCCGGTCGCGCCCATGGCGGCGGCGGCGGCGGCCCTGCAAAACGCTTATGCTCAATTGCTGACGCAGGATGCGTCGGTTGAAAGGCTAGATTTCAAACAATTGAGCCGGCTTGTCGGCTTTGAAAGCGAATGAAAGCAAATGAACGCGAATAAACGCCAATAAACCCTGACCGCCCGCGCCCTTCCGAACACAGAAAGGGCAAGGCCGGCAGGGCGATAAACCTGTTTTGTCGCACTTTAACCTATTGCGAAGAAGTGAAGGTCAGTGTAGTAAGGCACAAATTGTGGGGCCCGTAGCTCAGGTGGTAGAGCAACTGACTTTTAATCAGTGGGTCGAAGGTTCGAATCCTTCCGGGCTCACCAATTTTTCTACCGTTTTATCAATATGTTTCCAGATTTGGTCAATTTCGGCATTTGGCGCGATTTTGACTTGGGCTGCATGTGGGGGACATGTTTGTAACAAGTTCGCCAACAAACAGATAAATTATTCATCTTGTAAAACCGGACGTTTACGCCGCTGGCCAGCCCTTATACGGGCCGACTTCGCTGGCGCAAGGCGCACCGGGCTTGCCTGACCGGCAAGCAGGTGCTTTTAGCGTGGCGGAGAGGGAGGGATTCGAACCCCCGGAACGCGCAAACGCTCAACGGTTTTCAAGACCGCCGCTTTCAACCACTCAGCCACCTCTCCGTGCCAAGGTTTTATATCCATCATGCCGATAATTACAAGGGGGTGCGTGGAAACATATTTTACGCAAAGGCGCACCGGGCTTGCCTGAGCGGCAAGCGGCTGCTTATACGAGCCGACTAGCCAGACCTTGGCGAATCTCATAGCATCAACGCCAATGATGTGAGCAATGCATTGATGGCCATGCGATATTTTTCTGACAAGCCCACCTTGGCGGTTGTTTTTCTGGCGTGCTTTCTGGCCGCCTGCGCCGGTGGGCGAGGCGCACAGGAAGTGGTGGACAAGCGCGGGCGCATGACCGCCGCCGGTGGCATATATAAAATTGGCACGCCGTATAAAATTGAAGGGCAATGGTATTTCCCGCGCGAAGACACATCTTATGTCAATGAGGGCATTGCCTCATGGTATGGCCCGAAATTTCACGGACGGCGCACCGCCAATGGCGAAATTTTCGACATGAATTTAATTACTGCCGCACACCCGACTTTGCCCATGCCGGTGCGCGCCCGCGTCACCAATCTCGAAAATGGCCGCTCAATTATCGTTCGCATTAATGATCGCGGCCCGTTTGCCAAAGACCGCGAAATCGACTTGTCACGCCGCGCCGCTGAAATGCTGGGCTTTATGCAACAAGGCACGGCGCAAGTGCGAGTGGAATATCTTGGCCGCGCCGCGCTTTATGACAGTGCCGGGCGGCCCATAAGCGGCCAGCCACCTGATGTATTTATCGCCGAAAAGCCGCCCACACCGGCTGAAGCAAGACGCGTCGCCAGTGCCGCACCGGTTGATGATGTCGCCGCTTATGATTTGGACGGGCGCCCGGTGCCAATGCGCCAAAGCCAATATGAAACGCGCTATGCCGTGCAGGTTGGTGTGTTTTCCAGCCGCGAAAATGCCGAGCAGTTGAAAACCCGACTTGAACGCATTGCACCGGTTGATATTGTGGAATTTGAACTCGATGGCGAAAAATTATATCGCGTAAAAATGGGTGGGGCCAATATCCGCGCCGATGCCCGCCTGGTTCTTGACCGGCTTATCGGCGCTGGCCATCAAGATGCTGTAATAATTGAACAATAGGCAGATAAATGACTGATAAAATTCATAAATTTTTGGTTTCGCTTTGCATGCTTACCTTGCTAGGCAGTGTTTTTTCGGCCCATGCTTTTGACACGCGCGCTGATTATGCGCTGCTGGTCGATGCCGAAACCGGCGTTGTGCTGTTTGAGAAAAATGCCGATGCGGCAATGAGCCCGGCCAGCATGAGCAAGCTGATGACCGTGCTGATGGTGTTTGATGCGCTCAAAAATGGCTCATTGGCACTCGATGATAAATTGCGTGTCAGCGATGATGCCTGGCGGCGCGGCGGTGCGGCTTCGGGCGGCTCGACCATGTTTCTCGAAGCGCGCTCGCAAGTCAGCGTCGCCGATTTGCTGCGTGGCGTGATTATCCAGTCAGGCAATGATGCCTGTATTGTTTTGGCGGAAGTTTTGGGCGGCAGCGAGGAAGTCTTTGCCGATATGATGACGGCGCGGGCGCAGGAAATTGGCATGACCAAATCGCGCTTCAAAAATGCAACCGGCCTGCCACATGCTGAACATCGCATGTCGGCGCGCGACCTCGCGACATTGACCAGCTATATGATAAAAGAGCATGGCGATTTTTATCGGCTGTTTGCCGAGCGTGATTTTACTTGGAACAAGATACGCCAAACCAATCGCAACCCGCTGCTCTATGCCAATATGGGGGCTGATGGCTTGAAAACCGGCCATACAGAGGCGTCGGGCTATGGCTTGGTGGCCTCGGCGCAGCAATCAGGGCGGCGGCTGATATTGGTGGTTAACGGGCTGACCAGCAAACGCGCCCGCGCCGCGGAAGCGCGCAAAATGATGAATTGGGGGTTTCGTTCCTTCTCGCGCGAAGTGATGATTGACGCCAATATGATTGTCGCCGAATTGCCGGTTTGGCATGGCCAGAAATCATCTGTGCCAGTGCGCGCCAACAGCCTGTTTGAGGTTGTGCTGCCGCGCAGTGGACGGCGTAAAATGGCGGTCACACTGACTTATGAAAAGCCGATATTGGCACCGGTGCGGGCCGGCGACCGGCTGGCGCAATTGAAAGTGACTGTGCCGGGTTTAATGCCGCAGGAGACAACGCTTGTGGCCGCCGAAAATGTCGGACGCGGCAATTTCCTGTCACGCGCCTTTGGCAGTCTGGGTTATTTGCTGTCCGGCAAACATTAAACGGGTCGAACAGGGTTATGGGGAAATAAAATGCGCGGCAAATTTATTACTTTTGAAGGCGGCGAGGGCGGCGGCAAAACAACCCAAGCGACAAGGCTGGCCGGTTATTTGCGCGGCAAAGGCTTGGACGTCATCGAAACGCGCGAGCCGGGCGGCACAAGACAAGGCGAAGATTTGCGCGATTTGCTGGTGCAGGGCGACCCGGACAGATGGTCGCCCTTATCGGAACTTTTGCTGATGACGGCCGCCCGCAAAGAGCATGTTGACCGGCTGATAGAGCCGGCATTGCAAGCCGGCAAATGGGTGATTTGCGACCGCTTTGCCGACAGCACATTGGCCTATCAGGGCATTGCCGGCGGCTTGGGGCTGGAGATGACACGCAGCCTGCAAAATCAAGCCATTGGCGACACTTTGCCCGACATCACCTTTTTGCTTGATATGCCACCGGAAGCCGGATTGCAACGGGCTGAAAAACGCGGCGGTGCGGCACGGTTTGAAAAAAAGGGCGCGTCTTTCCACCAGACTTTGCGCGACGGGTTTTTGGCACTGTCCAATGAAGAGCCTGACCGGATTGTCATCATTGATGGCGCCGACAGCTTTGAGCGCGTCTCCGGGCACATTCAACAAGAAATAAGCAACCGGTTCAAAATCTGATTTCCGGAAAACCACCTGACAGGGTAAAATAGGCCATGAGCCAGGCCGACACTGATATTGAAATACCCGATATTGATGACCCGTTTCCGCCGCGTTTCACACCGCGCTTGTTTGGGCTGGAAAGCCAGACGGCCTTGTTTGAAAAAGCCTGCAAGGGCGACCGGCTGCATCACGCTTGGCTGCTGTGCGGCCCAAAAGGCTGCGGCAAGGCCAGCTTTGCCTATCACATGTCAGCCTCATTGCTGAGTGCCAAAACACCCAATGCTTTTTCACCTGTGCCAATGACCGGCGACAATGCAGAGCTGCGTCTTTTGCTGAGCGACGCACATCCTGATTTTTTTGTGATGAAACGGCGCTGGCAGGCCAAGGAAGAAAAGTTTCCGCAAAATATTTCCATTGAGACATTGCGCGCGGCGCAAAGCGGTTTCAACCTGTCTGCCGCGCGCGATGGCTGGCGCATTGGCTTGATTGATGCGATTGATGACATTCGCCCCGATGTGACCAATGCATTATTGAAAATGATTGAAGAACCACCCGATAAGACATTGTTTTTTATTGTTTGTCACAATCCGGGAATGGTGCTGGATACGATTAAATCGCGCTGTCGCAAGCTGCCATTCAATGCATTGTCGCCTGATATTTTGAAACAAATTATTCTCGACAAGCGACCGGAAACCGCGCCGGAAGAGGCTGCGGCGGCGGCGTTTCTGGCCGAAGGCAGTGCCGGGCGCGGTTTGCAATTGGCCGCGCATGGCGGGCTGGGCCTGTATCAGGAGTTGATTGGCCTGCTTGGCGCATTGCCGCAAATCGACATTGAGGCTGTCCATGCATTGGCCGGTCGCTTTGCCATGCGTGCGCAGGCTGACAGTTTTGGCAGTTTTGCTGAATTATTTGCCAATTGGCTGTATCGCATGGTGCGCAGCCATCAAAGCGGGATGCCTTGGCAGCCGGTTTTTGCCGGTGAGCAAGAAGCCACCGAGCGACTGCAAGCGCAAATGGCGCTTGAACCGACCATTGCCTTATGGGACAAGGTCGGCCAAGACAGGCGCGAAGCCGACAGTCTTAATCTTGACCGCAAGCAAATTATTATTGATTGGATGATGGCAGCGAAAACTTGTTTTAGTGGCGCGATATAGTCGAATGACAAATATGACAGACAAAAACTTTTTTATCACAACGGCTATCTCCTATCCGAACGGGCCGCCCCATATCGGCCATGCTTATGAATTAATGGCAACCGATGCGATTGCGCGCTTTGCAAGGCTTGACGGGCGTCATGTCTATTTCTCCACCGGCACGGATGACCATGGTCAGAAAATGTTTCAGACGGCGCGCGACCGCAATATGACGGCGCGCGACCTGGCCGATGAAATGACCGCTGCCTTTCATGACATGACCGGGCTGTTAAATGCCAGCCAGGATGATTTTATCCGCACATCCGAGCCGCGTCATTACAAGGCCGTGCAAGATATTTGGCGGCGCATTGCTGCCAATGGCGATATTTTCCGCGATACTTATGCCGGATGGTATTCGGTGCGCGATGAAGCTTTTTATGCGGACAGCGAATTGACACAGGACGAGGGCGGCGCAAAATTATCGCCGCAGGGAACGCCGGTCGAATGGGTGGAAGAAGACAGTTATTTTTTCCGCCTGTCAGCCTATCAGGAAAAATTACTGGCCCATTATGAGGCGCATCCGCAATTCATCCAGCCGGATGCGCGGCGCAATGAAATCATTTCCTTTGTTAAATTGGGGCTGAAAGATTTGTCAATTTCGCGCACCAGTTTCGATTGGGGCGTGCCAGTGCCGGATGACCCGTCGCATATTGTCTATGTTTGGATGGATGCGCTGACCAATTATCTGAGCGTCGTCAATTATCCCGACACCCAAAGCGCGGCCTATCAAAATTTCTGGCCTGCCGCCCTGCATGTGATTGGCAAAGACATTACGCGGTTTCATGCGGTTTATTGGCCCGCCTTTTTAATGGCCGCCGGCCTGCCACTGCCCAAGCAGATTTTCGCCCATGGTTTCCTTACCGTGAAGGGCGAGAAAATGTCCAAGTCACTTGGCAATGTGCTTGACCCGTCTGTGCTGGCCGCCCATTACGGGGTTGATGCGCTGCGCTATTTTTTCCTGCGCGAAGTGCCATTTGGGCGCGATGGCAGTTTTTCCGATGAAGCGATTGTCAATCGCGTCAATGCCGATTTGGCCAATGATTTGGGCAATCTGGCACAGCGCAGCCTGTCCATGATTGCCAAAAACTGTAATGGCCAATTGCCAATGCCCGATAAATTGGAACAGGCCGATGAGGCATTGCTGACCTTGTTTGACAGCCTGTATGGCAAGGCGCGTGACGATATGCAGAATTATGAGTTGCACCAATATCTGGCGCATGTGATGGAGGCCGTATCGGAAGCCAATCGCTATTTTGCCGGGCAAGAGCCTTGGGCGCATAAAAAGGACAATCCGCAACGCATGGGCACTATTTTATATGTCACAGCGGAAGTGGTGCGACAGGCGGCGATTTTGTTGCAACCGGTCGTGCCGGAAGGGGCTGCCCGATTGCTCGATTATCTGGCTATCGCCGAAGATAAGAGAAGCTTTGCTCATCTCGGTGCCGATAACAGGCTGACGCATGGCACCCATTTACCGACACCGGAAGGGGTTTTTCCGCGGCTCAGCCCGATGGAAAATACCGAAACAGAGAGCGAATAGGCGCGTGCATAGCTGTTGCGTGTTTGCAACATTCGGTCAGCCATGCCATTATTTCCATAATTTTCCTTTGAGCTGTTGTCGCTCTATGGGGATGGTCACAAAGGGTGGGACTTAGGAGGCCGCATGGCACTGGCTGAGCCACAAAAAACAACTTTCCGCCTCGGTGCCTATTTTCGGGCGCACGGGCTGAGCGGTCGGCTGGCCAGATTTTCAGCACTGGTTTTCGGTCTTCTCGGCCTTGTTGCCGGTGTGGCGACTTATGCGGTGCTGTCCAATCTGACGCCGTTGCGACCAACCCCGGTGATTATTTGGACATTGCTGTCGGCCAATATCTTTATTGTCACCGGCCTGTTATTCATTATTGGCTGGCAGTTTTTTGCCATTGCGCGCGCGCGCCGCAAAGGCAAAGCAGGCGCCAAGCTGCACGCGCATCTGGTATCATTATTTTCCTTTATCGCCGCTTTGCCGGCTGTGTTGGTGGCAATTTTTGCTTCAGTGACGCTGGATCGCGGGTTGGATAGCTGGTTTTCCGACCGCACCAAATCAATTATTTCGGGCAGCACCGCCATTGCCGGTGCCTATTTGCTCGAGCAGCGCGATGTTTTGCAGCGTGATATTGCCATGATGGCCACCGATCTTGGCCGTGCCGCCGGTGTTTATCAGCGCGATCCGGTGCGGTTTCAAAAATTCATGCAGGCCCAAGCCGCTTTGCGCTCCTTGCCGCAAGCTTTGATTGTGACACGCGATGGCAAAGTGCTGGTGGCTGCCTCGCCCGACCAGAAAATCTTGACCGATTTGCCGCCCAATAGCGCCTTTCTGGCCGCCGATAATGATAAGCCGGCCGTGCTGACTGTCTCATCCAAAGCCCAAGTGCAGGCGCTCGCCAAAATTGAGGGCTTCAACAATGGCTATCTTTATGTTGCGCGCCTGATTTCACCGGAGATTATCGGCTATTTGCAACAGACCGATGCCGCGCTGTCTGAATATACAGTGATGGAGTCACGCCGCTATGACGCCCAAATCACTTTTTCACTGGTCTATGTTGTTCTGACTTTGGTGATTTTGCTGTCGGCAATATGGCTTGGCCTTGGCTATGCGCGCGGTCTGACCCGACCCATTGCCCAGCTTATGCGTGCCACTGAACAATTATCGGATGGTGATTTGGATGCCCGCGTCATGCATATTTCGGCCCGGCAAGACGATGAAATGCGCCAATTATCGCATCGTTTCAACATTATGGCCGAACGCCTCGGCACGCAGCAAAAACAGCTTGTTGAGACGCGCGACAAGCTCGATACGCGGGCGCGCTTTACCGAAATGGTGCTTAACGGCGTCAGTTCCGGCGTGGTTGGGGCCGATGAAAACGGCATTATTCGTCACGCCAACACGGTTGCTTGCGACTTGTTCGATAAGCAGCCGGAAGAATTGATTGGCGCAGCGTTAAAAACAGCCATGCCGGAATTTGCCAATATTGAAAAAATGGCGCGCGCAGCGGGCAGGGTGCAAAACCAGCAAATTGCCAAAACCGGCGCGCGGCGCTCTGAACATGTGCTGCTCGCCGCCGCCGCCATGAGCGATACGGCAGAAGGCAAGTCTTTGGTGATAACTTTTGACGATATTACCGATATGCTGGCCGCCCAGCGCAATGCCGCATGGGCCGATATTGCCCGCCGAATTGCCCATGAAATCAAAAATCCGCTGACGCCGATTCAGCTTTCAGCCGAACGCTTGCGCAATAAGTTTTCCAAAGCCGTTGAAGATGAAGACAAAGTATTTGAAAAATGCACGGATACAATTTTGCGTCAGGTTGACGATATTGGTCGCATGGTCAATGAATTTGCTTCTTTTGCCCGCATGCCGCAGGCTGTGATACAGGATTTCGATATTGCTGCCTGCCTCGCACAAACCGTGTTTTCGCAGCGCATCACCCATCCGGGCATTGACATTATTTATGACAATCCGGGCCCGACATTGATGCAGGGCGATGAGCGCCTTGTCGCGCAGGTGATTACCAATGCGATTAAAAACGCGCAGGAAGCGATTATTGGCAGTGTTGACAATCCGCTGCACAGCAATATCGGACAGATTGATTTGAGCATTGACGCAAATGAACGCGAAGTGCGCATAACAGTTACGGATTCCGGCCCCGGCTGGCCGGAAGCCGACAGATATTCACTCTTGGAACCCTATAGGACATCGCGCCCAACCGGCACGGGTCTGGGGCTTTCCATTGTGAAAAAAGTGATGGCTGACCATGGCGGCAAATTGCTGCTCGAAGATGCACCCGATTGCATTGAGGGCGGCACGGGCGCCAGTCTTGTGCTGGTTTTCCCGCGCTATCACGAAGAAACGGTGGGACATTCCAAAATTCATGAGGAAGTATAATGTTTGGAGATGTGTTAATCGTTGATGATGAAAAAGATATTCGCGACTTGGTTGCGGGTATTCTTGAGGATGAAGGCTATCAGGCCCGCTTGGCCAAAGACAGTGACAGCGCGCTGCGCGCTATCAGCACGCGCTGTCCGAGCCTTGTTGTGCTGGATATTTGGTTGCAGGGCAGTCGGCTGGATGGCTTGGAAGTGCTGAATATATTGCGCGAACGCCATCCGCATTTGCCGGTGATAATTATCAGCGGTCACGGCAATATCGACACCGCCATAACGGCTATTCGTTCCGGCGCTTATGACTATATTGAAAAACCGTTCAAATCGGACAAATTGCTGCTGACTGTCAGCCGCGCGATTGAAATGACCCGACTGCAGCGCGAAAACAGCGAATTGCGGCGCAAAGCCGGGGTTAATTTCACCCTGTTGGGGGAGGCCGGTGTTATCCAGCAGTTAAACACCAAAATCGACAAGCTGGCTCAGTCCAACAGCCGGGTGATGATTATGGGCCCACCCGGCAGCGGCAAGGAAGCAGCAGCGCGCCAATTGCATTATCGTTCGCCGCGCGGGCGACAGAATTTCATCGCCATTCATGCCGCCATGCTTGAACATGATGAGGCACAAATTTCGCGCCTGCTTTTTGGCATAGAGGAAAATGGTCGGGTTGAACCCGGCCTGTTTGAGCAAGCCCATGGCGGCACATTATATCTTGATGATGTGTGCTGCTTTCCCGCCAGCGTGCAGCAGGAATTACTGAAAGTTATTCTTGACCAAAGCGTGACCCGCATTCATGGCAATGCGCCGGTTGAAATTGATGTGCGTCTGGTCTCATCATGCAATGCCGACCCGCAAGCAGCTGTCAAAAATGGCACATTGCGGGAGGATTTATATCATCGCCTCAATGTTGTGACATTGGAAGTGCCGGGCCTGTCGCAAAGGCGCGATGACATTCCTTTCCTTGTTGACTATTTCATCACTTCCGTGGCTGACCAGTTCAACATGCCGGCGCGGGAAATCGCGCCTGACGCAATGGCGGTTTTGCAGTCCTATGACTGGCCGGGCAATATCCGCCAGCTCCGCAATTGCATTGAACATATGATGCTGGCCAGCCTGGCGCGACATTGCGATGAGCTGAAAACCGAATTGCTGCCAAGCGAAATTTTATCGGAAACAGACATTAATGAAGCGGTCGTCAATTCCGGTCATATTATGTCGCTGTCTTTGCGCGACGCACGCGAAAGATTTGAACGCGAGTATTTACTGGCGCAAATTGACCGGTTCAGTGGTAATATTTCGCGCACGGCAGAGTTTGTCGGCATGGAACGCTCGGCGCTGCACCGAAAGCTTAAATCGCTTGGTATCGTCGGTGGCAATCATGCTAAAAGCCATGCCTGAGGCATTTTGAAGAGGCGGATATGAAAGTCGTTGTCTGTGGGGCAGGTCAAGTCGGGTTTGGCATTGCCAGACATTTGGCCGGAGAAGGCAATGATGTGACGGTTGTTGACCGTGACCCGTCGCTGATGCAACGCATTAGTGACACGCTGGATGTTCGTCCGGTATTGGGCCATGGCGGTCATCCCGATGTGCTTGAGACAGCCGGCGCGGCGGACGCCGACATTCTCATTGCCGTAACAGCCAGTGACGAAGTGAATATGGTCACCTGCCAAGTGGCCAAAACACTGTTTAAGCCCCGCAAAACAGTTGCGCGCGTGCGCGACCGGCAATATCTGACACCGCGTTGGCAGCAGCTTTTTGACAGCAGCAAAACCGACGGGCATGGCGGTATTGGCATTGATGTTATTATTTCGCCCGAAACCGAAGTTGGCAATGCGGTCATAAGGCGTTTGGCATTGCCGGGCGCTTTTGACAATGCGAGTTTTTGTGCCGGTGATGTGCAGCTTATCGGCATTTCCATTGAAGAAGATTGCCCGGTGGTTGATACGCCGCTCAATCAATTGACCGGCCTGTTTCCAGACCTTGGCGCGATTGTGGTCAGCATTCGTCGCAATGGCAAACTCTATGTGCCACGCTTTGATGATACAATGGAAGCCGGCGACGAAGCCTATGTCGTCACTTCGCATAAGGATACAGAACGGACGTTAAAAATTTTCGGCCATGAAGAACGCGCCGCCCAGCGCATTGTTATTATGGGTGGCGGCAATATCGGCTTTCAGGTTGCCCGCCAATTATCTTTACAAGGCAGCCGGTTCTCAGTCAGTGTCATTGAAAACCGCGAGGAGCGGGCGCGCCAGATTGCCGAAAAACTGCCGCGCGCCATTGTCTTGCAAGGCGATTGTCTGACGCCGGAAATTCTGGTTGAGGCCGGTGTGCGCTCGGCAGATTTGGCGCTTGGCCTGACCAATGATGACCAAATCAACATATTATCCACCATGCTCGCGCGCCAGGAAGGCAGCGCAAGCGGCTTGTGCCTGATAAATGAAAACAGCCTGCAAACACTGGCCGGTCAGTTTGGCATGGATGCGGCGATAAATCCGCGCGCCATTACTGTTTCATCGGTTTTGAGCCATGTGCGCCGGGGACGCGTCAAACGCGTCCATGCGGTTGGTGATGCCGCCGCCGAAGTGTTGGAAGCAGAAATTCTGGATAATTCGCCCTTATCGGGGTTGAAATTGCGCGACGCCGACCTGCCCGATGGCATGCGCTTTGGTGCCATTATGCGCGGGCGCAAACTCATCATGCCGCGCGGCGGCACGGATTTGCGCAGCGGCGACATTGCCGTTGCTTTCGTGATGGCCGATAAAATTGAAGAAGCCGAAAACCTATTTAGTGGCGAAACAGAAAGCGCATAGTTTCTATGCATTTACCTGCCTTTCTTTATGTTCTCGGTTATGGCGGTGCCATGCTGTCCATATTAATGCTGTTTCCCCTCGCCATGAGCGTTTGGAATGGCAATATGCAGCAAGGGCAGGGCTTTGTTATCGGTCTTTTGCTCAGCGTGTTTGTTTCCGGCTCTTTTCTTCTGGCCGGGTTTCAGGCGCGTCGCCTGCGCGCCCAAAATATTGAATTACTCATTCTCATGATTTTGTTCTGGCTGGTCTTGCCGATTCTGGCCGCCATTCCGCTTATGGGGGCGGTGCAGATAAATTCGCCGATCGGCGCTTATTTTGAAGCTGTTTCCGCGCTGACCACTTCCGGCGGCACGCAAATGCGCTATCCCGAATGGGAAGCGCCGTCAATTTTGCTGTGGCGAATGCTGTTGGCTTGGCTGGGGGCATTATGGACTTTGGTGTTTAGTGTGGGTGTTCTGGCGCCCTATGCGATTGGTGGGCTGGCCCTTATCGGCAATCCCTTATTGCAGCATGATGAAAATGCGCCTCTGGCCTCGCGGCTGGGACGGCCGCTTTTCATTATCTTGCCGGTCTATTTATCGCTGACCGCGATTGGCGTTCTGGCGATGCTGGCCACCGGGCAGGGTGTGTTTGATGCGCTGACCCTGACCATGTCATCACTGTCCACCACCGGCTTTATAAATGACAGCACATTAAGCCCGGCCAATATGAATATAGCGTCGCAAACCGTGATAACCCTGCTGACCCTGACCGGCGCTTTGAGCCTGCCCTTGCTGATGTCCGTGACACGCGGGCGCTATAAACAACTGAATGCGGAAGTCGAGTTCCGGGTTTTCATTTTATTGATTATCGGCTTTGCCTTGGTTTCCTGGCTGGTGCTGCCCAGCGGCTTGCTGGCGACGCTTTTTCAATCCATAAGCCTGTCAACAACGGCTGGTTTCGCGTTTCTCGACAATACGGCATTGGCCAATTGGCCCATGGTCTGGATTATGGTGCCGTCGCTGATTGGCGGTATGGCGCTGTCCACCGCTGGCGGCATAAAAGTGATGCGGGCGATTATTTTGGCCAAAGACATTGGCAGCGAATTGGAACGGCTGGCTTATCCCTCATCTGTAAACCCTATGACATTAAATGGCCGACGGCTTGACCAGCGCAACTTTTCGGCTGCCTGGTCATTCTTCGCCGTCTATTTGCTGTTTGTTACTTTTTCTGTTTTATTGACCGGCCTGTTCGGCATTTCGTTGGAACAAGCATGGCCCCTGGTTTTGGGGGCAGCAGGCAATAGCCTGTCCATTGTTGGCAATCTTGGCCTTTACACCGATTTTGCCGGCCTCAACGATTCTTTGAAAATCACACTTTCCCTGCTAATGATTGCAGGACGCATTGAATTTCTGGTCATATTGATTTTGTTTACCGGCGCGTTCTGGCGTTTGGTAAGATAGAACCGAGGCAGTTTCATGGCACGCATTGCCTATATTGACGGACAATACCAACCGACCGGCGACCCGGCCGTCATGGTCGAGGATAGGGGCTATCAATTTGCCGATGGTGTTTATGAAGTGTTTGCCATTCGCCGAGGCGATTTGCTCGACGAAGATTTGCATTTGGCAAGACTGCAAAACTCATTGGCCGAAATGGATATTCCGGAACCGGCCAGCCTTGCCTCCCTAAAGCTCATCATGCGCGAATTAATACGGCGTAACCGCGTGGGCGAGGGCGTTTTATATTTGCAAGTTACGCGCGGCGTGGCCCGTCGCGAGCATATATATCGGACAAAGCTGCGGCCGGTTCTGGTCATGACCGTGACTGCCACCAATCCGGCGGCGCGGGCCAGAGTGCGCCGCGAAGGCATCAGCGTCATCAGCGTGCCTGATCAAAGATGGGCACGTTGCGATATTAAGTCCATTTCATTGCTGCCCAATGTTTTGGCCCGCCAAAGCGCCTATACAGCCGGTGCTGGCGAGGCTTGGCAGGTTGACGCCCAAGGCTTTGTGACCGAGGGCGCGGCGACCAATGCCTTTATTGTGGACAAGCAGGGCTGCTTGCGCACGCGCCTTGCCGATAAGGCCATATTAAACGGCATTGTGCGACAGGTCTTGATTGATATCGCCCATGAGCTAAACTATCAGCTGAAAGAAGTCGCGTTCACGCTCGATGAAGCGAAAGACGCACAAGAATGTTTTTCAACAGCTTCAACATTGGCTGTGTTTCCGGTTGTATCGATTGATGGTTGTGTGATTGGTGAAGGAAAGCCGGGGCCGGTCGCCTCGGCGCTTGCCGAGCGTTATGATGCGCTGGCCGAAGGGATGCGGAAATAAACCCTTTTGAAAAAAGGTTGCCCGTATTAGTTGAAATTATATTAAAAATGTAGCAATAGTTGTAGTGCTTGAGTAAGTGCGCAATGCATGGGGATCATTGCGGAGACAGTAACAGGCTAATAATTCCCCGTAGCCAAGAAGAGTGGGGCCATACCCATGAGCGAAACAGAAAAAAGCCTTGAGGATGCATTTCTTGACCATGTTTGCACGCAAGCTTTGCCTTTGACGATATTTCTGGTTAATGGCGTGAAATTGCAAGGCAGTGTGACTTGGGTTGATGATAATTCCATGTTGTTGAGCCGTGACGGGCATTCGCAGCTTGTTTACAAGCATGCGATTTCAACAATCATGCCGAATAATCCGGTAGAAATTGCGATAGAATAGCGCGCTGGCAGGCAATCGAGCCGCTTAACCAGTGTGCTTTTTTGCCTGCTGCCACAGCATCTCCAATTCATCGAGATTAAGAGCCGACAGGCTCTCTGCGCGTTCATTTTGGTGGTTTTCCATCCAACGAAAACGGCGCTCGAATTTGGCATTTGTGCGTCGTAGTGCCGCTTCCGGATTAACTTTCAAATGTCGCGCCAGATTGGCGACAACAAATAAAATATCGCCCAATTCGTCTTCCAGCCGGTCGGGCGATGGAGTCTCAGCCACCATTTCGGTTTGTAACTCACCGATTTCTTCGGCCAGCTTGTCAAATATCGGGGTGGCTTCCGACCAGTCAAAGCCGCAACGTGCTGCCCGTTTTTGCAGCTTCACCGCCCGATTGAGACCGGGCAGGGCAAGCGGCACATCCGCCATCAGGCTGCTGTCAGCCATAAGGCCCTTGGCGGCGCGTTCAGCATCTTTTATTTCTTCCCAATTGCGCCGCACATCAGATGTTGTCGCCGCCTCCGTGTCGTCGAAAACATGCGGGTGGCGGCGTTCCATTTTATCCGATATGGCCGTCGCCACATCATCAAAATCAAACGCGCCTTGTTCTTCGGCCATGCGCGCATGAAACACCACTTGCAGCAGTAAATCACCCAGTTCATCGCGCAAATCGCCCATATCGCCGCGCTCGACCGCATCAGCAACCTCATAGGCTTCTTCCAGCGTATAGGGCACGATAGATTTGAAATCCTGCTGCAAATCCCACGGGCAACCTGTTTCTGGCGTCCGCAAGGCCGCCATAATTGATTTAAGTCTTTCTATTGCTTGCGCAGCCATCGCACTTTCCTTTATACCTAAGACATAATGTTGCGATTCTTCCCACGACGACATTAATCAGGAATTATTTATATGTATGACAGAAATAGCATGTTTCTGGTGCTTGGCGGTAAGCTGGCCACCATTGGCGGTGTTGAGTTTGAAAACATGGCCGAACTTGACCTGATAGGGGTCTATGACAATTTTGATGCGGCGGAAAAAATATGGCGTGCCAAAGCGCAAGCGACAGTTGATGACGCGATGATGTGCTATCGCGTTGTGGCCTTGCCGCAATTGATTTCGCCCAATGACACGATTGACGACTTCCTGCAACGCCATCCCGTCTCCCCGGGACTGCGCATACAGCCAGATGTCACAGTGAAAGAAGTTTGCCGGCAAATGAATGATATGCGCGTTGGTTCAGCCTGTATTGTCGAGGCAGGGGCACCGATTGGCATTTTTACCGAGCGTGATTTATCTCGGCTGGTCGCCAATGAGCCGCAAGGCTGGTCATCAGCGCCGATTACCCAATTTATGAGCCGCCCGCAAACCGTCAAGCTGACCGATTTGCTGATTGACGGGCTTATGCTGATGCAAAAGGGTCATTTCCGGCATTTGCCGGTCATTGATGCCCAGGGCCTGTTGCGCAATGTGATTTCAATCCGCGATTTTGCTTTCCGCGACAATAGCCGCTAGCACAAGCAATCACCGCCGGAAATAATCAATCGATAGTTGCGCTGTAACTCGACGAGTCTATTGTGACGGACAGCGAACTGTTGGGCGGGCAGGTATATGAGCCGTCCAATTCGACCATTGTTGCAATATCACTGGCGCGGCTGGCGCTTACAGCGCTGGCACCGTCAATTGCGACCGAAATAGAAGCGCCCGAAGAAACATTTTCATTCATACCAATGCGGTAACCGTCAGTGCCGCAATCCCATGTCGAAACAGATTGGGCGGCCAGCGATACGGTAGGGGTAATGAACATTGCCGCGGCAATGCAGGTAGCTTTCGTTAATTTCATGACTATCTCCTTAAATTTAATTTCGCATAATAAATATTATGACAAATTCTAATTACATGTCGGCAAATCAGCGCAAGCATAGTAAACCGTGGCATTCACGCTTGTGTTATTACAATAATAAAAGCCGCTATTCAGCTTGGAACGCTTGTTACCGGAACCGAAATTACATGTGTTACCACCTACTTGCTTCCAATTGCCGCCGGAATAAGTGATGTCCGTATCGGCGGTGGTCCAGTGGAAAAGCCTATAATCAACACTTCCGCCGGTTTGGCCAAACTCGGAATTTGTAGCCAAGCGACCGCCTTTATTTCGGCAATTATTCTGACCACGCCTCGGATCCTCAGCATTCCAGGCACTGTCGCTATAACGTTTCAAACCATTGGTCGCACCGGCCACCGCGGCCTTAATATTGTATGACCGAGTAACATCTTTTGTGTAGGCTGGCGTATAAATCCCCAGCGTCATCCGAATCGTCGCTGACTGGTTTGTCGCGGCGGATGCATTGGCCGGAACAACAATCTGGTTATTTGAAAAAGTCCAACCCGATGGCGATGAAGTCATGCTGCATGTCCATTGAGGATGACCGCATTGGGATGGCACATCAAGATTGACGGTGGTGCTGCAGCCCGATGCAGGCGAGCCCATAGGTATCGATGCGCCATTGCCGACCGTCACCATTTCAGCGCGCATCAGCTCATTTATCTTTGCTGTCACCTGAGCGGCGGTTGAACTTGCTGTTAAACCGCTTGAGGAAAGCGCCGTTCGCAAAGCAGTGAGACAGGAACTGCTGCCATTGCTGCCACAATAATTGCCACCAATCACATTAGTGCTGTTGGACGCAATACCGGCATCACCCAATGTGCTGGTGGTAATCACGCTGGCCAGCGTATAGGAGCCGGAATTATCCGCGACCGCCTTGCCGATTTCAAAACTTGTCGCATTGGCAAGGAAGGAACTGGAGGAAGCACAATCCGCCACAGCCTGTGCCGCATCATCCCCCGACGCACAGGATTGCAGATAATCCATGTGCTTGCTGTCAGTGGTATCAAGCGAGGCATTGGCGGTCGAACTGGTGGCCGACAAAATGCTGGTCACATTGGAGGCGGTCAAAGTTGAATCCCCATCGGCAACGCTGGCAATCGCGTCAACCGCTTCCCAACCGGATTTGGATACAGAGCATGTTGAGCTGCCGCCCGTTGCATCATCCGATGATGTCAGGCAGTCATCAAAACTCGATTTGTCGCTTGATGATGAAGTCCATCCACCATTGGTCGTTGCCGTAATATAATTGGCGATTGTCCAGCTATTGCCGGTCGCTGTTGTGACCGACGCATAAGTGGTGCCGTCAGCAAAGCCACGCGCCTCTGCCAAAAAATCATTCATTTGAGTGGCACTCGGCGCCGCCGAGAAACCGGATGAGCGAATGTCGGCGGCGATTTGGCTATTGGTCACGCCCAATGCCGTCACCGCAGCCGAAACACCGGCATTGTTGAACAAGCTTGTTGTCGCATTGCTGGCCGCATAAGTGCCGGAACTGTCAGACGAAGCCGCGATTTTCCAAATATACCAGGCGCTTGCCGTGGCGGCGTCATAATTGTCAATCGTCGTCTGCCAATCCGATTTGGTAATATTTGCCCCCGTGCCGAGCACGGTTTCGAGATAATCCAACTGCCAAGCCGATGGGCTGGAAGACAGAGAAGAACTGCTCGCCCAATCCGAGCCGAGCAATTCGGACAGGTCAGACGCGGCTAAATTGCCATTGGTGACAATGGTTTTCTTGGCGGCGATAAGCGCATTGCCTTGTTTGGCATCCTTATATTGCGTGCGGGTCAATTCATTACAATTGGTAATAGTCGAATCTTCCGCCTGGCAGGCTGCTTGAATTGTATTCCCCTTGGCCTCCGCCCATAATTCGGAGTCACTCGTATCGTCGCCCAAATCCGGGTCATCGGTGGTATTGTCTTGCGCATAGCCCAAGGCTTGCGCGTCCAGCCAGTCGCTATAGCCGGAAAAGCCATTGTCGAGCGCATCCTGCCGGCCATTGTAAATTTCGTTAAAATTGGTCTTGCTGATAGCGTTGCACGCGCCGGAATAAGCCGAATTGCAATCACCGTTCTGCGCCGAATTGCCAGCCCAAGATTTGGCGGATGACCACAATGAGCCATCTGAAGATGTCAGCCCATAGCCATTGGCTGATGCCGTATCGTAATCTGTATTGGAGTCATAACCGGCATTGGTCGCCAGCGTGTATTTCTGCTGAACAATTTCATATTGCCCGGTTGTCAATTCGCTGCAAGGCTGGCCATATTGCGCCTGACAATCAGCATCCAGCGTGCTGTTGACATTCCAAGATGAAGTTGAGCTGTCCGAGGAATAACGCCCCTTCCCGCTTCCCGATGAACTGAATCCACGCCGCGCTTCGGCAACCGATACCACCAAAATAATGGCGACCAAAATAAAGCTCAGCCTTTTAACAGCAACCATGAACCACTCCCTAACACGACCGGACGACAAATTCTGCCCGGTTACAAAAACCTACTGACACGGATAAGAGGCATCCCCCGGATTGTCACATGCACAACCAACGGCGGAAGACGCCATATTCACAACCGGCTGCGGACACAGCCATTCCGGCATGTGATTGCCGACGGATACATAACGCGACGCATCCGCATCACTCGCCGTGCCAGTCCAGACCTCAATGCCTTGTGAAACCAGCGCCTGCGTCTCAGCAAATTGATAATAATCATAAGCATCGCGCGGCGCATCGCCCTCATCATAAGCGCAGCTGGCGGTCAGCGTCGGATAGCAATCGGAATCGGCAATAAATGTTTCATAATCGGCTTTGGAGAAATTAAACAAAGTGCAATCTTCGCTACCGGTGCAATTGCATGTATGCAAATAAAAATTGCCGCCTGTCGGCTCGCATATATTGGCGCATTGCAAAGCAAACTGGCCGGGCTTAATGCTTGTTTTGGGACTGGCCAGCGAATTAGCGTGTTCCGTATGTAGATTGACCGCATAGTCAATCTCACTGTCATAGGCGTTTTTCCACGTCTCATTGAGATATTGCTTAATGTTCTCGCTATATTTGTAGCAACTGCTGTCGCCCTTCACTTGTGTGGTCAGTTCGACACCGGCAATGGTCAGCTTATTGCCCAATTCCGTCGTGCCATTAATACCATTGGCCAATGACAGCCAATCTTGCTCAATGGCGCGCGCAACTTGACGGCCATTGGCTAACGCCGCTTCTTTTTTGGTTGAGTCTATATAGCCCTGATAACCCACCACGCCGACAGCGGCCAAAATGCCAATAATGGCGACCACAACCAATAATTCGATGAGTGAAAACCCGGCACGCATAACTAACCCCTCTTAACTCTGCCCCAAACTTAAATAAAAGGACTGGCAACTTCAAACAAATATAAATGAGATAGTGTCACTTTTTGCTTTGAGGTATATTTGGGCAACAGCTTGACGCTTATCCGCCTTTTGCGACAATCATACCATCATAAGCCGGGCGAATATGGCTCGGCAATTCGCGGCACAATGTCTCGTAATCCATATCAATATGCAAATTAGTCAGTATCGCCTGTTTTGGCTTGAATTGCTCAATCATGCGGAGCGTTTTATCGAGATGAAAATGGGTCGGGTGCGGGTCGCGGCGCAGCGCATCAACAATCCATAAATCAAGGCCGGTCAATGCATTATGGCTTTCTTCCGGCAAATCGCTGACATCGCTGGAATAGGCCGTATTTTCAATACGAAAGCCAAGCGAGTCGATTTTTCCGTGTATTTGCCGAAAGGGCAATGCCGAAATCACCCCGCCCTGCCCGCCAATATCAATCGGCCGATAGGGTTTTTCAATTCGGTTATCGTTCAAAATTGACGGGTAATCCGAGCCTTGCAGTTTTTCAAAACAATAGGCAAAGCGATTGGTCAGCGTTTTGGCTGTCGCCGCATCCATCCAAACATCAATACGCCGGCGCGCCGCGTAGACCATTGCCCGCAAATCATCAATGCCATGTGTCTGGTCGGCATGGTCATGCGTGTAAAGCACGCCATCAAGCCAATTGGTGCCGGCATCGACCAATTGCCGGTGCATATCGGGTGACGTGTCAATCAACACAGTGGTTACGCCGCCCTGCCCTTGCCGGGATACCAGCAAGGAACAGCGTGTCCGCCGATTTTTCGGATTATCCGGATCGCAATCACCCCAATCGCCATGGATGCGCGGCACGCCGCCGGAAGAGCCGCAGCCCAGCAATCGAAAGCTTAACCCCATTAGCCGACCGCCTGTTGTGGCCGTTTTGCCTTGCTGAACAGGCGAAAAAAATTATCCGTTGTCTGCGCTGCCAAAGCCGCTGGCGATATTTCAAATAATTCGGCCAGGGCAGCCGCCGTATCGGCGACATAGGCCGGTTCATTGCGCCGACCGCGATGCGGCACGGGCGCCAGAAAAGGAGAATCGGTTTCCACCAATAGCCGGTCAAGCGGAATGGTCTTAATCACATCACGCAAATCGCGGGCATTTTTGAACGTGGCTATGCCGGATATTGAAATATACAGGCCCAAATCCAGCGCCCTTCGCGCCAATTCCGGCCCGGCGGTAAAACAGTGAATCAGGCCCGGATAAGCGCCATTGGCCATTTCATCTTCCAAAATATCCGCCGTATCTTCATCGGCGTCACGCGCATGGACAATCAATGGCAGGCCGGAAATGCGCGCCGCGTCAATATGAGCGCGAAAATTGCGCTGCTGGGCATTGCGCGGACTGTGTTCGTAAAAATAATCAAGACCGGTCTCGCCAATACCTATCACCCGCTCATGGGCGGCAATGGCAACAAGCTGGGCGCTGTCGGTTGCCGGTTCGCGCCCGGCCTCATGCGGATGAATGCCTATTGAGCAACCGGCATCGGGAATCGCTTCCGCCAGTTTAATGATTTTCTCGGCTTCGGTGATTTTGGTCGATATGGTCAGCAAATAACCAACGCCTGCCGCCCGCGCCCGCGCCAAAACCTCCGACCGGTCAGGGTCGAAATCGGGAAAATCCAAATGGCAATGGCTGTCAACAAGCATCACTAACTGCTATCAGATGTATTGCCCGTCATCAACCGTAATGGAAGTGCCGGTCATGCCCTTGCCTTGCACGCCAGCCAGCAATAACAGCGCGCCGTCCAAATCTTCCTGCCCGGCCAAGCGACGACGCGGAAAGCCGCTTATCTGCTTTTTGCCACCTTCCGTTTGCCACCAAAAATCATTGATTTCCGTTTCAATATAACCGGGACATATCGCATTGACGTTAATGTCATGGCGCGCCCATTCGCGCGCCAGCCCCCGCGTCATCATCAAAATGCCCGATTTCGACATGCAATAAGGGGTAATGCCGGGCAGCACTTCGCGCGCGCCCACCGAAGCAATATTGATAATTCGCGCCGGATTGCCTGCCGCTATATGATGACGGGCAAATTCGCGCGCCAAAAAGAACGGCGCCGACATATTGGTTGAAATAATGGTCTGATAATCGTCAATTGATAAATCAAGCGCCGCACCGACAACATTCATACCGGCATTATTGACCAGAATATCCGGCATCCAGCCTTGTTTTTCCAGATTCTGATAAAATTCTTCTATTGCACTGATATTATTAACATCAAACTCCTGAGAAATAATCTCACCACCGGTATTTTTTATCTGTTTTTCCAATTCTTCCAACCTGTCCAGCCGTCGCGCGACAATAATCACCCGCGCGCCAGCTGCCGCCAGCACATGGGCAAAGCGCGCGCCCAAACCGGAGCTGGCACCGGTCACCAAAGCGGTTTTGCCGCCCAATCCATGCGCCAGCAAAATATCCCCATTCTCCATAATTATCTCCCATCTGTTCAAAATCTCATTATGAACCGGCGCGTAAGTTGACATGTCCAACCGGTTTTTGCCACATTTATTGCTCATCTTCAGGGAGAAACAGATGACCACTGCCAGCGATACAGACAATACAAATAATGCGGGCGAAAACCCCGTCCTGCAACTCGACATTATTTCCGATGTGATTTGCCCTTGGTGTTATATTGGCAAGCGCAAGCTTGATGCCGCGCTGGCAAGTTTGGGCGACATGCCGGTCAATCTGATGTGGCGCCCCTTTCAGCTTGACCCGGCCACCCCGCCGCAAGGCTATGACCGCGAAAAACAAATGCGTGCCAAATTTGGCCCGGATGGCACCAAACATATTATGAAAAATATCATGGCTGTGGCGGAAGGAACCGGCATTAATTTTGCCTTTGAAAAAATCACCCGCACGCCCAACACAATGAACGCTCACCGGCTCATTCGTTGGGCGGCCAGCACGGGTCGTCAGCATCAGGTCGCCGAAACGCTGTTTTCGCGCTATTTCGAGCATGGCCAAGATATTGGCGAAACCGAGGTGCTTTTGGATATTGCCGGCATGCATGATATGGATACGGCGCTGATTGCCCGCCTCCTCGCCTCGGATGCCGATATTGAACAAACCCGCAATGATGACGCCGCCGCGCGCGATTTGGGCGTGACCGGTGTGCCGGGTTTTCTGGTCGGCGGCAAAATGCTGGTGGTCGGCGCACAAGAGCCGGAGACGCTGGCGCGGTTTTTCCAAAAAGCCCAAAGCAAGCTGGCGCAGCAAAATCAGGCAGCAGCCAGTTCCGCCAGTTGACGCGCCACCCGCCGCGCGGCTTGCAAGCGCGCCTCATCCGTATCGGCCGCCACACGAAACACCAGGCTCTGGTCGGGCCGGATTTTTATTTGCGCCGGATGTTGCGTCACATAGGCAATCAGTTTTTCGGGATTGGCAAATTGCACATTGCGGAAAAATACGGCCACGCCCTTTGGCCCAGCATCCATTTTTTCAATGCCCGCGGCCAAACAATCAATTTTAATTTCAAGCACGGCCAGCAAATGCCGCACCTCATCGGGCAAAGCGCCAAAGCGGTCAATAATTTCCGCCGCCAAGCCATCAATTGCCATGCTGTCGCCAAGGCCGGACAAACGTCGATACAACCCCATACGCACATCCAAATCAGGGACATAGGCTTCAGGAATAAGCACAGAAATACCGGCATTGATTTGCGGCGACCAGCTTTCTTCCGTCTCAACCCCTTGTTGCTGGGCGACGGCTTCTTCAAGCATGGACTGGTATAATTCATAGCCGACTTCTTTCACATGGCCGGATTGTTCTTCGCCGACCAGATTACCGGCACCACGCAAATCCAAATCATAGCTGGCCAGATTGAAGCCCGCCCCCAAACTGTCAAGCGATTGCATGACTTTTAGTCGTTTCTCTGCATTTTCTGTTAATGGCTTGTTTTCATTATAGGTTAAATAGGCAAAGGCGCGTGTTTTAGAGCGCCCAACGCGGCCGCGCATTTGATATAATTGGGCAAGCCCAAACATATCGGCGCGGTGAATTACAATTGTATTGGCGGTTGGAATATCGAGCCCGCTTTCAATAATCGATGTTGAGACCAGCACATCATAGCGCGCCTCGTAAAACGCCGTCATTCGGCTTTCCAAGTCACCGCCACTCATTTGCCCATGCGCCGTGATAAAGCGCACTTCCGGCACGCTGTCATTTAAGAAGCTGACCATTTCCTCAATATCGGAAATGCGCGGCACAATGATGAAACTCTGGCCATTGCGGAATTTTTCGCGCAACAGGGCTTCGCGTATCCCCACCGCATCAAACGGCGTGACATAAGTGCGCACAGCCAGCCGGTCAACCGGCGGTGTCGCAATAAGCGACAAATCGCGCACACCGCTCAAAGCCATTTGCAGCGTGCGCGGTATTGGCGTGGCTGTCAGGGTCAACACATGCACCTCGGCCCGCAATTCTTTCAACCGTTCCTTATGCGCGACGCCGAAATGCTGCTCCTCATCAATCACCACCAAGCCAAGCCGGTCAAAAGCGATATTCTTTGACAAAAGCGCATGTGTGCCTATCACAATATCCACCTGCCCGTCCGCCAGTCCGGCTTTTGTCTCCGCCGCCTCCTTGCTGCCAATCAGACGCGATAATTCGCCGATTTTAACCGGCAGACCGGCAAAGCGGTCTTTGAATGTCTGGCCATGCTGGCGCGCCAGCAAAGTTGTCGGCGCAACCACCGCCACTTGCTTGCCTGACATGGCTGCAATAAAAGCAGCGCGCAGGGCGACTTCGGTTTTACCAAAGCCGACATCGCCGCAAATCAACCTGTCCATTGGCCTGCCGCCGGATAAATCATCCATCACCGCCTCAATGGCATCAAGCTGGTCTTCAGTTTCCTCATAGGGAAAGCGGCTGCAAAATCCGTCAAAAATAGCCGGCTCGGCAAGCAATTTCTCGCCTTTGCGCATGGCCCGCGCCGCCGCGGTTTTAATCAATTGCTCGGCAATCAGTTTCAGCTTTTCTTTCAATCGGCTTTTGCGCATTTGCCAAGCCGTGCCACCCAGCCGGTCAAGCGCGACCGCCACATCATCGCCACCAAAGCGGCTCAGCAAGTCGATATTTTCAACCGGCAAAAACAGCCGCGCATCGCCGTGATAAACAAGTTTCAAACAATCATGCGGCGCACCGCCCACATCAATCGTCTGCAAGCCTTCAAAACGGCCAATGCCATGCTCAACATGCACCACATGGTCGCCTTGGCTCAGGCTTGATGCCTCGGTCAAGAAGTTTTCAGCCCGCTTGCGATTGCGCGGACGCACCATGCGGTCTCCGAGAATATCTTGCTCGGTGATGACAGCTAAATTTTGCGTCACAAACCCATGTTCAAGACTGACTGTCGCTATGGCGCAACTGGCTGGCGGCAGCGATTGAACTTCCTGCCAGCTTGTCATTTGCTGCGCCACATCCAGCCCATGATCGCGCAGCAGACCGGTCAGCCGCTCCGTTGACCCTTCGCTCCAACCGGTCAATACAACGCGCCGCCCGACTTTTTGATGCGCCTCAATATGCTCGACCACGGCGGCAAATAAATTGACATCTTGCTGCGCGCGTTCGGCGGCGAAGCGATAGCCCTCTTCGCCATCAAGATTAACCACTTGCGCCGCTTCCGGCAGGGTGAACGGGTCAAGCCGCCGCATCCTTACCTTGCCGCAGGCCGCCACCCAATCATCAGCCACAATATAAAGTTGCTCCGGCGCCAATGGCTTAATAATACGGCTCGACGCCGCCATGCTGCCGGTTTTGCCCCCCTCACCTTTCATGGCTTCCAGCGCATCCGCACGCGCCTGATAATAGTCTGAGATTTGCGCCATACGCTCCTGATAGGCGGTTTCCATTTGCGCATCGGCAACAAAAAGCGCATCGCCGCAATGGTCGAACAGCGTTTCCAGCCCTTCATAAAACAAAGGGAGCCAATGCTCCATGCCGGGATAGCGCGCGCCGCCGCTAATCGCTTCATAAAGCGGGTCGGCATCCATCACCGTGCCAAAGACAGCAACATAACCGCGCCGGAAACGCTGCACCGCATCGCTGTCCAGCAAAACCTCCCCGGCGCCGGTCAGCGTCAATTCCTGCAATTGGCCGGTCGTGCGCTGGGTCTCAGCATCGAATGAGCGAATACTTTCCAGCGTTTCGCCGAATAAATCGAGCCGCACTGGCGCGTCGGCACCGGGCGCAAATAAATCGATAATCCCGCCACGAAGCGCATAATCGCCCGGCTCCAAAACGGTAGAACAACGCGCATAGCCATTTTCGGCCAAAAATGCGGTTAAGGCGTCAACATCCAGCACTTGCCCCGGGCGACAATGAAAACTCAGTCGCGCAATATGCGCCCTTGGCGGCATTTTTTGGCAAGCGGCCGAAATCGTCGTCAAAACAATATGCGGCGTGTCGCCCATGCCCGCCAATGCCGACAACGCCGCCATACGCGCCGCACTCACCGCAAGTTGCGGCGACAGCCGGTCATAAGGCAGGCAATCCCATGCCGGCAGGTCAATCAGCGTTATATCCGGTGCAAAAAAGGCAAGACTGCGCTTCAACGTGGCAATGCGGCTGCCATCGCGGGCAATAAAGACCAGCCTGCCGCCCTCCATGCGACATAATTGTGCCAACATTATCGCTTGATAGCCATCCGGCACCCGCCCCAAAGTGAGCGATGGTGCCTCAATCAGCTTATTGTGCAAAGCGTCGGCCATAAGTCTCTTCCGGTAAATTAAGCCGTTTTAAGCCTGCAGGGCGCTGTCCAACAGCCGCATCAACAAGGGCGATTGCAAATCTTCCGGCACTTGCTCGCGGCCCGTTGCCCAGGCAAACAGCATGTCATCCGGCAATTCCAGCATGCGCTCATAATCCTCAAGCGCCGCCTCATCCAGTTCAACAAGCACTGCACGGGCAAAACGGCCAAAGATAATATCCATTTCCTTAATGCCGCGATGACAGGAGCGGAAATAAAGTTTGCGACGGCGCGCATCGAGCTTGTGCGATTCAAAATTATCCGCGTCGGTCATCATGCTTGGCCTCATTTCTTGCCGTTCGGTGTTTTGCAAAACTGCAATGGGTTTGGTATAGCCGATATAGGCGCAAATCTGTGCTAAACTATATACATGCGTCCATCAGCCCTAGATAGCCTGTTTGCGCAGGTTGAAAAACTGCCCGGTATCGGCCCGAAAATGAGCCGTGTTCTGGCCGGCTTTATCGGCAATCGGGTGATTGACCTCATGTTTCACCTGCCCGCCAATCTGGTTGACCGCAATTACCGCCCGACGATAGGCGAAGCCGAGGAAGGCCGCATTGCCAGCTTCACTGTCGAAATCATTAAACATGACCGACCCCCAAGGCGCAATCTGCCCTATCGGGTGGTCTGCCAGAATGAAACCGGCTTTCTGACATTGATATTTTTCCGCGCCCAGGGCGATTGGCTGACCCGCGCTTTACCAATTGGCAGTCGGCGAATTGTATCTGGTCGTGTCGAGCGGTTTCGCAACCAGCTTCAAATCATCCACCCCGATCATATGTTGCCGGAGGAAGAGTTTGCCAAATTGCCGCCCATAGAGCCGGTTTATCCGCTCACTGCCGGATTGGCCGCGCGCCCTTTGATGAAGGCCATTCAAGCCGCCCTGCCCGATGTGCCGCAATTGCCCGAATGGCAAGAAGCCAAATGGCTGGAAAAAAACAATTGGCCAAGCTGGCAGCAAGCCGTCATCGCTGCCCATCGCCCCGACAACATGGAAGCATTATCGCCCTTATCGCCGGTTCGGGCGCGGCTGGCTTATGATGAATTGCTGGCGCATCAATTGGTGTTGGCATTGGTGCGGCGCGACCGGCGCGCCCAAGCCGGACGTCAATTGCCCGGCACGGGCGATTTGCGGCAAAAATTGCTGGCTGCCCTGCCCTTTGAGCTGACCGGCTCTCAAAAAACCGCCATTGGCGACATCGAAAAGGACATGGCAAGTGACAAGCGCATGTTGCGGCTTATCCAAGGCGATGTTGGCTCCGGCAAAACAATGGTCGCGCTTATGGCCATGTTGCAGGCCGTCGAAAGCGGCACGCAAGCCGCGCTCATGGCGCCAACGGAAATTCTGGCCCGCCAGCACGCCGAAACGATTGGGCCTTATCTCGACAATATGGGCATTGCCTGGTCACTCGTCACCGGGCGCAATAAGGGCCGCCAGCGCGAGGCCGTTATGGCCGGGCTTGGTGATGCGACAACGCAAATTGCCATTGGCACACATGCGCTGTTTCAAGAGGATGCGCAATTTGCAGATTTGGGGCTTGCCGTGGTCGATGAGCAGCACCGTTTTGGCGTCCAACAGCGTTTGCAATTATCAGCCAAAGGTCGCAATGGCGCAGGCGTGGATGTGCTGGTAATGACGGCGACGCCGATACCACGCACACTGACTTTGACCGCCTATGGCGATATGGATATTTCCCCCATGCCCGACAAGCCGCCCGGTCGCAAGCCGGTTGATACGCGCCTTGTCAGCATGGAACGCTATGACGAATTGGTTGGCAGCCTGTCCAATTTGTTGGCGCAAGGCGGCCAAGCCTATTGGGTGTGTCCATTGGTCAATGAAAGCGAAATGCTTGACCTTGCCGCCGCCGAAGACCGCTATGCGGATTTGCAAAAACATTTCGGTGACAAGGTGGGCTTGGTGCATGGGCAAATGAAACCGACCGATAAAGACGCCGTCATGGCACGCTTTCAGGCCGGTGAATTATCCGTGCTGGTGGCCACTACCGTGATTGAAGTTGGTGTCAATGTGCCAAGCGCGACAGTGATGATTATCGAACATGCCGAGCGTTTTGGCCTGTCGCAACTTCACCAATTGCGCGGGCGCGTCGGGCGTGGCGGCGACCGCTCAAATTGCGTGCTGCTTTACCGCGGCCCGCTTGGTGAGACTGCCAAGGCGCGTCTGCAAATCATGCGCGCGACGGAAGACGGGTTCAAAATCGCCGAGGAAGATTTACGCTTGCGCGGCGCCGGTGAAGTGCTTGGCACGCGCCAAAGCGGCCTGCCGCAATTCCGGCTTGCTGATTTGGAAGTCCACGCCAATTATCTGCCGGTCATTCACGATGATGTGCGCTTGATTTTTCAAAGTGATGCAAAACTTGACTCAAACAGGGGCAAAGCACTGAGATACTTGCTTTATTTATTTGAACGTGATGAGGCGATACGCTATTTGCAATCGGGCTAGCCTGCTTTGGGCGCGACTGTTTCCGCCGGGCTTGTTCCACCCGCCCCCTCTTCGCCTTCTTCATCGACCAGACCGGCGGAAATAACCAGCTTCGCGCCTTCCTCCACACTCATATTCAAAATACTGATTTCTCGGGTCGGCACAAACAGCAAAAAGCCCGATGTCGGATTGGGTGTCGTTGGCAGAAACACAGCGGTCATTTCCTCGCCCGTTATCTCATTAATGCGCTTATCGGCGGCATTGGTGACAAAGGCGACAGCAAACAGCCCTTTACGCGGATATTCAATCAGCGCCACTTTGGAAAAGCCCTGCCCATCCTCGCGCACCGCCGATTGAAATATCTGCTTCAGCGCCGAATAGACACTGCCGACCACCGGCATGTGTCGGATAATGCGATCGCCAAGCCCGACCAGCATCCGCCCGATAATATTGGCGGCAAAGCCACCTATCAAAGTCAGCAATAAAAGAGCGGCAATGACGCCAATGCCCGGAATATAAAAGGGCAAATAGGTTTCAGGATGATAGGCCACCGGAATAAGCGGCTTGAACCAGCCATCCAGAAACTCCACAATCCACATGACCAGATAAAACGTAATGACCACCGGTGCGGTAATCGCCAAACCGGCCAGAAAATAATTCCTTAAAACACCCAAAATGGTTCGCTTTTTCTGAGGCGCATCCGTCATGCTCTATCTATACGCAATTCGCGGCAAAGGTAAAACCCATTCGGCCGGTTTTCCCTCAAACCCCATCCGTGGCAATCAGCGTGAATGCGCTAAAGACCAATGCCGTGTCATAATCTTCCAGCACCATGACCAATTCATCGGCATTGCTTCCGGTTCCGCCCAGCACCCCGTCAGCGCCCAGATAATAAATCGCTGTATCATTCTCGCTGGCATTGTTGGAGCTTAAATTGGTTGTGACATTGCTGTTTGACGTCCAGCCAATGTTTGACGCGTTTTTCAGCGCAGTCAGCTTGGCCGCATTGTCCGACGCCGCATTGATTGTCGTTATTTGCGTGGAAGTCAGCCCAATCTCAATTTTATCCTGCCCGCTGTCGCGAAAATCAACAATCACATCGGCGGCACGCAATCCGGCATCCAGCGTTAAAACAAATTTATCCGCGCCGCTTCCGCCGGTCAAAACATCAGCATTGCCGCGCCCGTCCAACCGGTCATTGCCCTGGCCGCCACGCAGATAATTGACTTTATAATCACCGGAAAGCACATCATCGCCAAAAAAGCCGGTCAAATCTTCAATATTGCGCAAATAATCATATTCATCATTGGCATCGCGCTGGTTGTTCCGATTGGTGTCAATCCAGGCTTGCGCCCAATTTTTCTCGCCAAACCCGCTCTTTATCCATTTTCCGTCGCCAAAGACCCATTCGGTTGCCTGCAAATCAATGGTGATGTTTTGGCTGACATTGGCGAAAAAAGCGACATCAGCCAGCCCCGCGCCGCCATCCAGCCAGTCATTGCCTGCACGCGCAAATATTTGTCCAAGTCGCCGGTGGTGATGACATAGGTTTTCAACGTCGCACCGGTAATATCTGTCCAACCCGTTGAGCCATCGCTGCTGACCTGCCATTGCCAGCTTTCCGTCACCGAGCCGGTTGTATTGGTGCCGGTGACATCATCCGGGTCGGTGACTTCCGAAGCGGTCAAGGTTTGCGCAACCTGCACCGTGCCGGAAATCACCGGCGTGGAACCCTCCTCCTGAACATTTTCAACATCGAGCTGAACCGCTTGGCGCAGCAAACCCAGAACCACATTGTCCGCATCGGTTACAGTCGCCTCAACCGGAAAATTATAGCTGTCTTTCACTTCATAATTCGGTGTGGTCGCGGCAGCAAATGTAACAATACCGGTCGTGCTGTTGATTGAAAAAAGGCTCGCATCGCCCTGATTTTGCTGCAGTGCGAAAGTGACACCCGTGCCGGAAAATTGGCTTGTAAAAATAGTGTCGCTGGCCGCAATCTCGGTATTTTCAGGTCTGCTGCCGGCAGAGATTGCAGGCAGATTAATGGTCGGCGGCTCTTGCGGGCCGGGCGGTGTCGGCGGTGTCGGTGACGGCACAGCAACATAACGATTATTGCCACAAGCTGCCAAAAGACCCGCAATAATGGGCGACATTATAATGGGCGACATTGCGCCACGACCGAAAACCGGTCTGCGCCCATTACCAGCCGCAGCGCCATCCTCTGCAAAGAGATTTCGAAAACTGCTGCATGATTTCAGAAAACCCGCCAGCCCTCGCGCGGGTTCTTGCGCGGAAAGTTTTATTTTCTGACTGTTATTTTCGGCAAAAGCGACTGCCGCAAAAGGAGGCCTTACCCTTACCTGCGCTTCAGCTTGACTCAAAGTCTCGGCGTCTCCGGCAATTTCACCAAACGCCGCCGAATTGCTAAAAATCAAGCCGCCTTCCCCAACCGAGGCATCATCTCCTGTCGGAGAAGGTTTGTGTTCAGAGGGTTGATTTTGAGTTGCCATATTATTTTCTTCCGCCACTTTATGTGCCTTGTTGACTTCCATTTTAACTGCCCCTCTCCATTTATTCACCGCCTTTAGCTTCCCGCCCTGCTTGCTGCGTCTTTCGGCAAGCAGTTTGTTGACCCTGATTGCCTTATGCGTCGCACATATCTTCGCGTCACTATTTGGCTCTTGTTACACTTGACCCGTGTGACACTTGACCCGTGTGAAACTTGACCCTTGCTACAAACGCGACATGCAAAAAATCTGCCGAGTTACCAGCACAAATTTACGCAATACCGCTTAACAATTCGTAAGTGCGGATTCCTCCATGCAGGGCACCTCAACCGACACGCAACATTCAGAACACGACACTCAGAACACAACATTCAGAACAGGTAATTCGGAAAGATGTGAATGGCCGGATGCCAAATCTGGCAACACCCTTTTCTGGCAACACCCTTTCGGGTTTTATCCATTCCTGATTTCAACCATCCCGTTACGCAAAACCGATAACGCAAAATAGAGAAGGCAATACCCAGCGAATCCCTTAACTCACTTTTATTGCTGTTTCTTTCTTCAGCAAGTCTCATATTTTTCTTTATTTATTTCAAAGGCAATAATCTAAATCGAAGTGGCATATGCCGCCTTAGAGTGCCGCCTTACAGCAATTGACGCCGCACGGCTTTTTAATGCTAGACTTGGCTCAGGCAGGGAGATTTTACAGGCAATGGCAGGCGCATGACAGAGGCACAAAACAATACGGAAAAGCAAGATTTTGAAAGGCGCGTGACCGATATGACACAGCGCGTTTTTGGCCAGCCGGCGCAAACCCTCACCCGCCTGTCCGGTGGTGCCAGCCAAGAAAGTTGGCGGTTTGCGATTGCCGGTCAAAATTACGTCTTGCGGCGCGCGCCGGGCGGCCTTGCGCGCGACCGGGCAACCGCTTTGAGCTTGTCATCGGAAGCGCAGATTCTGCAAGTCGCCGGTCAACATAATTTGCCCGTGCCGCAAGTCGCCCATATATGCGAAGCGGCGGATGGGCTGGGCGAAGCCTATATTATGAATTTCATTGAGGGTGAGACGATTGCCCGAAAGATTTTGCGCGACCCGGAATTCGACATGATTCGCCCGCAATTGGCGGCACAATGCGGCACCGCGCTGGCCGCTTTGCACAATATCCCGCTTGCTTCCATTCCCAATATGCCGGTCTCCGATGCCAAGGGCGAATTGACCCGATACAGACAGGCTTACGAAGCCGCCGACCATCCGCATCCGGTGTTTGAACTGGCCTTTGCCTGGCTGGCCGACAATTTGCCACCGCCGCGCGCGCAAACCCTTGTGCATGGCGATTTTCGCAATGGCAATCTGATGATTAGTCCGGATAAAGGCATTGCCGCCATATTGGATTGGGAACTCACACATTTGGGCGACCCGATGGAAGATTTGGGCTGGATATGTGTACCGTCATGGCGTTTCGGCCAACATGATTTGGCTGTCGGCGGGTTTGGCCTGCGACAGCCCATGTATGACGCGTATCAAGCGGCAGGCGGCATTATTGATGAAAGCGCGGCGCGGTTTTGGGAAATCCTCGGCACCTTAAAATGGGGGATTATGTGCAGCGCCATGATGGTGCAAGCATTTGAATCCGGCCTCGACACATCGGTCGAACGCGGCTCGATTGGGCGGCGCGCGTCAGAAACAGAAATTGACCTGCTGCGCATGTTGCAGCAATTGGATTAATCAAAGGAACATCCCATGCAGGACAAGCCCGATATAAAAGACTTGATGCTGGCCGTTCAGCAATATGTTGAGACCCAAGCTTTGCCGCAATTATCCGGCCATACCGGGTTTCACGGGCGCGTGGCGGCCAATGTGCTGGGCATTTTGCACCGCGAATTAACCCTCGCCCCCGGCTTTGAAGAGGCAGAAAAAGCGCGGTTGGAAAACTTATTGGGCAATAGCGGCACGCTGGAAGACTTGAACCGCGACTTGTGCCGGCGCATCACAGCCGGTGAGATGGGATTGGACAATGCCGCGCTGATGCAACATTTAACCAAAACCACAATGGGCAAGCTGGCTATTGACCAACCCAAATATGCCGGTTATGCGACCGCGCAAAAGCTTGGCTGGCCGGAAGAAGACGGGGCCTAACCGGCGGCTCAGATGCGGCGGCGCAAAAAACGTTGATATAAAAACGGGGCCAGCATCCGGTCATAAACCAGACCGGCCAAAGGCCGCATCGGCACCCAGTCCAGCGCCCGCGCCAGCCAAACAAAATAAGGAAGCTGCCGCCAAAGGGCGATAAAAGCTGCAACACCCACCAGCATCTCACCCCCCTGCACCCGCACATGCAAGCGCGCCAAAAGCGTGTCGCGCGCATAGCCATCCGGCAACAGGCCGCTGCCAATCGGGGTGAAAGTCAGCGTCTTTATATTATGGCGCATTGCCAGCTTTTTATAGGCTTCGATTTCCGGCCCGCAAATCGAGCAATCGCCATTGTAAAATACTTCCAATAGCGGCGCGCTCAATTCACCACCCCGCCCTGCGGTGCGCCTGTGCTTTCGCGCAGCTCTTTCAAATAGGCGATAATCGCATCCCAGGCATGCAGCGCGTCAACATCACCGGCGGCGGCAAATTCTGCCGCCCGCAAAGTCGCCACAACTTCCGCATCGTCACCATATTGCTGCATTAGCGAGGCGGCAGCCGCCGCCACCAGCGCATCGCCTTCCAATTCGGAAACATCAATTTGATCATTTCTGTCAGTCATGCCCCGATAATTAGGCCGGGGCGCAAAGGCGGCAAGATGCAAAATGTCACGGGGCAAAGCCACCAACTGCATTGAATTGATTTTAGCGGCAGAAAGTAGAACGCATGGAGTCCTCTACAGTTAACGTCTTACACTCTAATTCTTGTCCTTTTACGCATACGTTCCATCACGTCTATTGCATTGTCCTTTGAAAAATATCAATGGCCATATTTTTTTATATTTCCTTCGAAGAAAATAATAGAAATCAACCTGGCCGGCGGCCTGCCATAAAGAAAAGCGCCAAAGGCAAAGCTGAGGAGGCACCGGCCAGCCCAAGCGCGCCCAAAACGCATAATAATTCGCCGCGCGGCAATTTACCGGCCATCACCACAATCACGGCGCCGCAGATCAATACATCAACCACAAAGGCGGCCGCCACCGGATTGACAAGCGCCTCGGCGACAAAAAGCGACAGGTTAAACTCATGCGCCAGCAACCAGGGGCCAAACAGCGATAATGGCGCGGCGGTGCCGACAATAAACAATAGGAAATAGACAAAACGCATATTCTTCTCCCTTATAAGTCGCGCATTGAGGCTGACAGATTATCCTTTGGTCGGCTTTTCGGCAATGAAGAAGCAATAATCACCAATCTCATTTTGGCTGTCGGCGCGGCGTGTCATGTCATAGCCGTCGCCAATGCGGTTATATTTGGCGCTCACAACAAGGCTATAAAATACCGGCCAGCGCAAGCAAGGCAGTGCCGCCCATCAGATAGGCGCCGGGCAAGCGCAGCAAATGGCCATGCCCGCCAAGCCCAAACATGATGAACAAGCCCGCGCCCAATATATTGACACCAATGACCGGACAGGCGGCAATGGCATATTGCGGATTAAAGGCGATAACGGCCAATGCAAGGCCGGAGACCAAAAGAAAAACGGTAAACACATGCCAAGAAACCAGGCTCAACGATTTGGTCAGCACCGGCAAATTGCTGTCATTGACATTGCCCATATAAATGCGCGCACCGATAAATCCGTGAAACACCATGCCCGCCAGCGACAATATCGCCGCCGCCATCAAAAACCAAAATGCCATTCCGTCCTCCTCTTTTTTGAGTGAAGCAGTGCAGATTACTCTTCCTTATAATCTTCTTCGAGCACACCTTTTTCTTTCAGCGTTTTGACGAGTTTTTCAACGCGCACAAAGGCGATAAGGCCGAAAACAAATCCTAAAATGCCCAATGCTTCCATAATGCGCCTCTCACTGCATTTTTCTTTTTTAACCGATTTTGAGCCATTATTATTTCAATGCGCCAAAACCCATTTGACCTATCAAATAATTTCAAACACAAACGCAAAATAAAGACCGAAAACGATTGCCCAGCCAAAAATAGATAAGATGAATTTCCTGACATATAAGGGCATGGTGCAAAGCCTATTCCACCGTAACTGACTTGGCAAGATTGCGTGGCTGGTCAACATCCGTGCCTTTGGCAACGGCGGCATGATAGGCCAGCAATTGCAGCGGCAGCGCGTAAAGTATCGGCGAGACAAAAGCGTCAAGCTGCGGCAGGCCAATCGTCGCCATACATTCCTGACCGGCGCGCGCCGCGCCATATTCGCTGGCCAGCAAAATGACTTTGCCATCGCGCGCCAAAACTTCCTGCATATTGGAGACGGTTTTGTCGAACAGCTCATCATCCGGCGCAATCACCACAATCGGCAGATTTTCATCGACCAGCGCAATCGAGCCATGTTTCAATTCACCGGCGGCAAAGCCTTCCGCGTGAATATAGGAAATTTCTTTCAGTTTCAGCGCGCCCTCCAGCGCCAGCGGGAACATGGTCGCCCGTCCGATAAACAGCGCGCTGGTATAGTCGGTAAAGCCCTTGGCAATCGCTTCAATCTGTTCTTCGCAAGCCAGCACATCATTGGCCTGACGCGGTGTCGCCATCAACAAATCGGTGAGGCGGGCTTCTTCCTGCCGGTCAATCGTGCCTTTGGCGCGTCCCAGCCCAATCGCCAAAGCCGCCAGCGCGCCCAATTGGGCGGTAAAGGCTTTGGTGGAAGCCACACCGATTTCCGGCCCGGCATAGGTAGGAAAGGTAATATCCACTTCGCGCGTCATCGAGCTTTCCGGCACATTGACCACGCCAATAGTCGGCAAGCCATGGGCTTTGCAATGGGCGAGCGCGGCCAGCGTGTCGGCTGTTTCGCCTGATTGCGACACAAACACCGCCAAGCAATCTTTCGACATGGGCGCGTCGCGATATCTAAACTCGGAGGCAATATCAATACTGGCCGGAATACGCGCATAACGCTCAATCCAATTGCGCCCCACTTGCGCGGCAAAATAGGCCGTGCCGCAAGCCACCAGCACCACCCTGTTTATCGACGAAAAATCAAGATTATGCGACGGGAAATTCACTGACTGGTTTTCCGGGTCGATATATTGGCCGAATGTGCGCGACAAAACTTCCGGCTGTTCGTGGATTTCCTTGGCCATAAAATGCCGGTAATTGCCCTTATCGACCATTGCCGCGCTGGCATCGACACTGACCATTGGCCGTTGGCGCGCCGCGCCGTCAAAGGAAAACAGCTCCAGCCCGTTTTGGCTGATAATGCCCCAATCACCATCTTCGAGATAGGTGATGCGATTGGTAAAGGGCGCCAGCGCGAAAGCGTCGGAGCCGAGATACATGGCATTGTCGCCATGGCCGATAGCCAGCGGGCTGCCTTTGCGGGCAACAATGATTTCGCCTTCTTGGCCCTGCACAATCAGGCCAATGGCGAATGCCCCTTGAAGTGCCGAGAATGTCGCTTGCGCCGCCTCTTTAACCGAGCGCCCTTCGGCCAAATGACCGGCAAAAAGATGCGCCACGACTTCTGTGTCCGTATCTGAGGTAAATATGACGCCTGCTTCAACAAGCTGTTGTTTTAATTCACGATAATTTTCGATAATCCCATTGTGAACCAGCGCGACACGCTCATTTTTATGCGGGTGTGCATTGCGCGTTACCGCCGGGCCATGTGTCGCCCAACGGGTATGGCCGATAGCCACCGAGCCGGGCAAAGGCTCACCCTCCAATACTTGCTGCAAAGCCGCAAGTTTGCCTTCGGCGCGGCGGCGCTGAATGTCACCGCCATGCAATGTCGCAATTCCGGCGCTGTCATAGCCGCGATATTCAAGCCGCTTTAACCCGTCCAAAACCTGTCCGGCAACATCGCCCTGACCAATGACTCCGATAATGCCGCACATAATGACTAATCCTTTGACTTACGGTTTTTGTCACGAAATTTTTCTGCCCAACCCGCTATTTCGCGCACCGGCGCGCGGGTCACGACAAGGCTGTTTTCCGGCACGGCTTTTGATATGGCCGAACCGGATCCCAAATAAGCGCCTGCGCCAATCTCAACCGGCGCTATCAGCGAGGAATTGGAACCGATAAAAGCGCCATCGCCGATTTTGGTCAGATGTTTGTTGAACCCGTCATAATTGCAGGTGATGGTGCCAGCACCGACATTGACCGCCGCGCCAAGCTCAGCATCGCCAATATAGGAAAGATGATTGACTTTCGCGCCTTCTCCCAGCACCGCTTTTTTGGTTTCGACAAAATTGCCAATACGCGCCGACGCGCCAATAATCGTGCCGGGGCGCAAGCGGGCATAAGGGCCAATCTGGCAATCTTCGCCAATTTGCGCGCCTTCCAAATGGCTGAAAGCACGGATAAGACTGCCCGCGCCAATCGTCACGCCCGGGTTAATCTGCACATTGGGTTCCAGTGTCACATTTTCCCCGATAATCGTGTCATGGCTCAAAAACACACTGTCCGGGTCTTGCATGGTCACACCATTGGCCAAATGCTGCGCCCGCAATCGGCTTTGCATCCGCCCCTCAGCGATTGCCTGACCGGCGCGGCTGTCCACGCCCATTGTATCTTCTGCTGTCGCCATGACCAATGACCGGCTAAAGCCGTTTTCACGCGCCAGCCGCACCAAATCCGGCAAATAAAACTCGCCCTGCGCATTGTCATTTTCCAATAAAGGCAGGCAGGTTTGCAGCGCGTCCAACGAAATCGCCATCGCACCGCCATTGCACAAAGTAATTTGCCGCGTGGCTTGGTCAGCATCCTTGAACTCGACAATCGCTTGCGGCCCGTCATCGCCAAGAAGCACACGGCCATAGGCGGCGGCATTATCGGGTTCAAAACCAAGAACCACCACATCGCCCGACGCATTGGCCAGCTCGCGCAGCACTTCACTGCGCATAAGCGGCGTATCACCAAACATAATCACCAGACGCTGATGCGCGCCGCAATGCGGTAAAGCGGCTTTCACGGCATCGCCCGTGCCAAGCTGGGTTTCCTGCAAGCAATGGGTGAGGCTCAATCCCTCATTATCTGCAAAATGGCGCACCGCCTCCTGATGCGGTGCCGTCACCAAATATAAATGCGTCGCGGCCGCCTCCTCCAAAGCCGCCATCACATGACCGAGCATGGGGCGGTGGACAATTGGATGCAGCACTTTCGGCAAAGAAGATTTCATTCTTGTGCCTTTGCCGGCGGCCAGAATGATTGCGGCAAAACCTGTCATGCGCGCGAAAACCTCTGCTTGATAGAAATGACCATGGCTTCATCCATGTGATAGAGGGTTTCACAGGCCAAGAAAAATCACACTGTTTTGCGATTTGTTACGCGGCGCACACCCGCATGGCTCACCCGTTAGCTGGCCAGCGCATCGAGGCCAATATCGTCCAGCATCTCATTGCCGGCCATAATACTGTCTTTCAGACCGCCACAGCCGGTCAACAAATGCGCGCCGAAAAACCGCGCCGAGGCCAGCTTGCGCGCTGCAAAAGCAGCATTGCCCGCATCATCTTGAACGACTGACAAAGCCCCGCGCGCCAAATAATGCCCGCCACTGGCAAGGCCGAATAAGCGCAAATAGGCGGTCGCCCCGGCCAACACATCCAAACTGCCGGACTTGGCTTGCGCCATCATCCAATCGGTCGCCTCTTCCAGCGCATCAAGCGCATTGGCCAATTGTGCGGAAATCGTTACCAATGCCGGGTGATTGGACTGGCGACATAATTCGGCGGTTTCACGCATAGTGCCAATATATCCCTTGACCACTTCGCCATTGCCGAGCGGCAATTTACGGCCGACCAAATCAATCGCTTGAATACCGTTTGTGCCTTCATAAATGGTCAGGATACGCGCATCGCGCACATGCTGTGCCGCGCCGGTTTCTTCTATAAAGCCCATACCGCCATGCACTTGCACACCCATTGCTGCCACCTCATTGGCAATATCGGTGGAAAAGGCTTTGGAAATTGGGGTCAGCAAATCATTCAGCGCGCGCGCCTCGGCACTGTCTGTTGCTTCGGCCAAATCGGCCATCACGCCATTTTCATAACAAATGGCCCGCGCCGCATCGGTCAGCGCCCGCATGGTCATCAGCGTGCGGCGAATATCAGGATGATGAATTATCGCCACCGCCTCATTATCGGTTTTTTCGGCATTGGGCGCCCTGCCCTGTTTGCGCTCTTGCGCATAGGCCAGCGCATGTTGGGTTGCCCGTTCAGCCACACCAACGCCCTGCAAGCCGACATGCAGGCGAGCATTATTCATCATGGTGAACATACACGCCATGCCCTTATTTTCGGCCCCGACCAACCAACCGGTCGCGCCGCCATTTTCGCCAAAGGCCATGACGCAAGTCGGACTGGCATGAATCCCCAATTTGTCTTCCAGCCCGATGCAATTGACATCATTGCGCGCGCCAAGGCTGCCATCATCATTGACCAAAAATTTCGGCACAACAAAAAGCGAAATGCCTTTCGTGCCTTCCGGCGCGCCCGGCGTGCGGGCCAATACCAAATGAATAATATTGTCGGCCATGTCATGATCGCCATAAGTGATATAAATTTTCGTGCCGGTGATTTTATAACTGCCATCTTGCTGCGGCTCGGCCTTGGTGCGGATATTGCCGACATCGGAACCGGCTTGCGGCTCGGTCAGATTCATCGTCGCCGTCCACTCACCGGAAATCAGCTTGGCGAGATATTTTTCCTTTTGCGCGTCATCGGCATGGGCGGTCAGTGCCTCAATCCCGCCATTGGACAACATCGGGCACAGGGTAAAGCCGATATTGGAATTGAGCATTTCGGTTACCGCATTGGACAAGGCAAGAGGCAAGCCTTGGCCGCCATATTCCACCGGCGAGGCCAATGTCTGCCAACCGCCTTGCACATATTGTTGATAGGCCTGTTTGAAACTTTCCGGCACGGTGACGCCATTTTCGTCCAATTGGCAGCCTTGCCGGTCGCCATCCCAGCTTGCCGGCGCAATGACATTATCAGCCAATTTCGCGGCTTCATCCAAAATCGCATTGAGCAAGTCATCGGACAAATCAGGATATTTGCCGCTCGCCACGAGCCGGTCAAACCCGGCCTCCTGCATCAGGGCAAAACGAATTTCCTCCACCGGAGCCTTAAAAGTCATGGCCTTTTCTCCTCTATTCAGTTAGGTTTAAGGCAAGTGTCATATGCGTCAAGATGCATTGTGTCACAGTTTAACGCGACACACGCATCCCAAGAGGTAATAACAAGGGAAGCAAAACATGGAAATCAATCGCGCCAATGGTTATGCGCTGGCCCCGAACGCCCTGATATACTGGTTCAGCCTGACCGTCTTGGCCAGTGTCTATCTGGCCTATAGCATATTCTCCGCACCGCTGGAGCAAGATAGCTGGCTGCTCTGGACACGCTATACCGCACGCCTCGCCTTTATCTTTTTTCTGCTGAGCTATGCCGCCGCGCCGCTTTACGGCCTGCACAAAAATATCGTCACAAAATGGCTGCGGCGCAATCGCAGAAATGCCGGCCTGTGTTTCGGCTTTGCCCATATGGTGCATTTGCTGGCCATTTCCGGTTTTATTGCCGCTTCGGGTGAACAACAGCCATTGGCAGTGCTGGTTGTCGGCGGCTTTGGCTATATTTTGCTGCTGGCCATGATAGCAACCTCCTTTGACCCTGTGATAAGGGTGATGGGCTTACGCCGCTGGGGTTTGTTGCACCGTTTCAGCATTCATTATCTGGCCGCCATTTTCGCCCTTATTTATACAAGCGGCATGTTTGCGCCGCTGCCGCAAAACGCCAAACCACCAATTTTCAGTGTTTTGATTTGGTCTTTAATTCTGCTACGTCTTGGTATGTGGATGTTCGAGCGTAAACGAAATGGGGAGACCACAAATGAGCAAAGCGAAACTGTCCGTCAATGACGGTATTGCCCTTCTGTCGCTTGATGACGGCAAGGCAAATGCACTGGGATTTGACATGCAGGCCGATTTTTCTGCCGCCCTTGATGAAGCCGAAGCCAAGGGCGATGTTTTGGTGATTACCGGGCGTGCGGGCGTGACCAGCGCCGGCTTTGATTTGAAAGTCATGCGCGAACAGCCCGATAAAGTTGACGATATGGTCTCAGGCGGCGGCTTATTGCTGACCCGCCTGTTTGATTTTCCAAAACCCGTCATTATTGCCTCGACCGGCCATGCCATTGCGGCGGGCGCTTTGCTGATGCTGACCGGCGATTATCGCATTGGCGTTGAGGGCGATGGCCAATATGGCCTCAACGAAACCGCGATTGGCATGACCCTGCCGCATTTTGGCTTGGCTTTGGCCCAATTCAGATTGGCCAAAACCTATCTTGACCGCGCTTTTGTTGGCGCCGAATTATATTCCGGCGAAGATGCCATTGCCGCCGGTTATCTTGATGCGCTGGTCGCGCCTGAGGCGCTGATGGATGCGGCAATGGAAAAAGCCAAGACCATGCAAAAGCTGGATGCCAAATCCTATACACGCAATAAACGCCTTATCCGTGGTGCGATTGCCGATAATATGCGTCACGAACTTACAACAGCTGCATAATTTAATTTTGACCAAGCTTTGGAGATGGCTGTTTCCGGCACCGAAAAATGCTGAGAATCATGCCGAAAGTCTCTAATTTAGTTTGGGTAATGTTATGGGGAGTTGTTTGTGGCGGGTAAGAGTGTGATTTCTAAAGCGGCGCGTTCCGATTTGGGAACCGGCTTCGCAATATCGCTGCTTGCTGTCAGCTATGCCTTGTCTTATGGCGCGCTGTTGTTTTCTGCGCCGGTGTTAACACCTTTTGTCGGCTATGCGATTGCCGCTGCCACGGTCACCACGATTGTCGCCGCGCTGATGGTCGCCCTTTTGTCACAATTCCGTTTCGCCATTGCCGGGCCGGACAGCAATACTGTGGCGGTGCTGGCCGGTTTCACCAGCCTGTTTTCGGCTTCGCTGGCGCAACAAAATGTGCCGCCGGAAACAATGGTGGTGATGGTGTTGACCGGCATATTTGTTATCACGCTGGTCACCGGTCTGGCCATGTATTTGCTGGGCCGGTTTGAGTTTGGCAATATTATCCGCTTTGTGCCGGTTTCCGTTGCCGGCGGGTTTTTGGGTGCAGCCGGTATTTTAATGATGCTCGGCGCCTGGCAATTGGCGTTGGGCATGTCACCGCTTGCCTTTATCTCCAGCGCGACAACTGACCAATTAACCCTGGTCAAACTGGCTGCCTTTTTGGTATTTGCCGCGACTTTCCTTTACATCAATACGCGCGCGACCAATCAGATGGCGCTGCCGGCTGCCATTATCGCTTCCATTGTGCTTGTTTATATCGCGCTTTATGCGGCGGGCATAAACAGCCAAGAGGCGCAGGCGCTTGATATTTTGTTCAGCCTGCGTGGCGAGACGACTTTATTCTTCCCGCTTCTGGAAATGACATTTCTCGACAATCCATTCAGCTTTATCGCATCTTTCCTGCCGGAAATTCTTGTCACTGCGATTGTCTCCATTCTGTCTTTATTGCTGATTAGTGCCGGTATTGAGCTTGATCGCGGGATTGACAGCAACCTTAACCATGAACTGCGAATTCATGGCTATACGATTGGTTTATCTGCCTTTTTGGGTGGTTTTATGGGCTATACATCGCTCAGCCGCTCATTGTTAAACGTGCATAAAAAGAGCCGGTTTCCGGTTGCCGCCGTCATGGTTGTCATTTTCTGCATTGCCCTGCTGGTATTTGGCAGCGTCATCATTCCCTTATTGCCAAAATTGTCACTGGCGGCGCTGGTCATGTTTTTGGGCTTTCAACTGGCTTGGCGCTGGCTGGTTGAAAGCTACCGCATCCTTGACCGGATTGAATATGCGCTGATTTTGCTGATTTGTTTTTCGACCGTTTATTATGGCTATATTGTCGGGCTGAGCCTCGGCGTTGTCGCCGGTTGTATTCTGTTTGCCGCGCGCGCCAGCATTGTCAATGTTGTGCGTCAGGAACTCTCCGGCGAAGCCTATAAGTCGCGCATTGTGCGCTCGCGCGATGAGGAAGCCTATCTGGCCGATTTAAGCCAATCCATCCGCATTTATGAATTGCAGGGCTTTTTATTCTTCGGCACCACCTATAATTTCTACGCTAAAATCAAGGATGAGTTGGAAAATGCCGAAACGCCCATTCGCCATATCATTCTGTCATTCCGCCATATTTCCGGTATTGATGCGTCAGCCGAGCAAGGTTTACAGAAAATCTTTTTGGCAGCGGACCGCCATAATTGCAATATTGTGACGATTGAATTGCCGGCCAATGAACAGCGCAATATTGCGCGACTGTTGAAACGCTCGGCCACGCTGATTGCCGACCAAAATTATGCGGCGATTTATGACGCAATGGAAGCGATTGAAGAAAATCTGTTGCGCGAACGCGAATTTGACGCCGGGCGCAGCACATTGACCGACTGGCTGACCGACCGGTTTGGCGATGCCGAGCGCGCCAAGCGGCTTTTTGATTGTCTGGAAGAGCGCGAATATCAGCACAATGAGATTATTTGCGAACAGAATGAACCCTCGGATGAATTATTCTTCCTCGATATTGGTCGCATAGATGTCGTCAGCCATGACAATCCCGGCCAGCCTTTCCGCATCTATTCCTATATGCGCCACACCATGCTTGGCGAAATGGGGTTTGTCCGCAATGAGGTTCGCAGCGCGCAACTTGTCGCGCGCGGCTTTACTGTCATTCATGTGCTGAAACGCGACAGGTTCGAACAAATGCTGAAAGATTCCGTGCCGGAAGTGGACTCGCTTTTGCAGCTTATCGCCATGACCATGTCCGACCGAATTGTTTCGGCCAATCGCACAATTGCCGAATTGCAAGCCTAAGCCCCGCTAAATCGTCAAACTTGCGACATTTTCATCATGCTGCCTGCGCGTGATACGGTAGCGGCTCATTATGGTCAGCGCCGATAAATAAAGCAGCCCCTGTATCGGGACAGCATAAAGCACAAGCGCGACCAGCACTTCTTCGGGAACATTTTCCGGCTTGGCATCACGCGATAAATTGGCCAGGCTGATAACCAGACCGGCCAACAAAACGCCGAGACCTGACACCATTTTACCGGCAAAGCCGCGTGCCGCGAAGATAACACCCTCACTGCGCCGCGCCGTATCAACCGCGCTGTCTTCCACAACATCCGCCATCATTGACCCGGCCAGAATGGAAAACACGATAATCACGCCAACCTCGATAAAATTATGCGCCAGCAGCATGGGGAATAAAATCGGATTGCCATTTTCCGGCACAATTTCCAAAAGCCGACCAAAAAGCATGAGCGGGCCAAAGCAAATCATGAATAAAAAACTGCCCATAGCGGCGCGCTTTTTATCAAAGCGGCTGCCGAGAAAGCGGGCAACCGGCACGGCGCATATCGCCGCTATCGCCTGAAACATGGTAAAAACGGCCAATTGCGAAGGTTTCCATTCCCAGAAAAAAGTCGAGAAGTAAATCGACAGGGCCGCCTGCATACCGCCTGCTGTGCCGGAAAATAATGCGGCAAAAAACAGCGCCCGGAAAGAGCGGTTTTGCATAGTCTCGCCAAGTTCACGAAACACGGTTTTGATATTGGGCCTTTCGCGCTTGGGCGGCACATGCAGATTGGTAATGCTTTTATGCGTTCCCAAAGATGAAATCAGCATGCCAACCAGCATCAGAGCCGCAGCGGCGAATCCATAAGTGCCGTAGCCGGATGCGGCCAGCAAACCGCCGCCCTGTTGCAGGAAAACCGAATAATTCAAAAACGCAATGCCAATACCGCCGAGCCAACCAAACATAAAGCGCAAGCCCATAAGATTGGTGCGCTCATCATAATCATCGGTCAATTCGGAAATCAGCGCCGTATTCGGCACTTCGAAAAAGGTAAACATTAATCGCACGGCAATCGTCATGCCGACCAAATATAAAAACAGCGCCGTCTGATTGTCGAGAATATCGCCCGGCGGGTTCCATAAAAACCCATAGGCAATACATATCGGCACAATAGAGACATACATGAAGGGATGCCGCCTACCCCAGCGCGAGCGCCAATTATCCGAAATATAGCCGACAATCGGGTCACTCACCGCATCAAATAATATCGCAATGGACAGCGCCGCACTGGTCAGCACAGGCGACAGGCCAAGCACTTGCGAATAGAAAATCAGCAGAAAATAGCTGAAGCCGTTTTCCTTAATGCCATAAGGGGCCGCACCAAGACCGTAATAAAGCCTGATACCATTTGTCAGTTTTTTATCGCTCATCAAACAAACCCATCAGCAAAACCCAAAAGGCGCGACTTTCCAACCGCGCTGCCAAACTTAAACCATAATCCAGACAGGCCGGTTAAATCGCCCTGTCCTTGCCTTCCCAATAGGGTTCGCGCAATTTCCGTTTGAAAATCTTGCCGCTGTCTTCGCGCGGCAAATCTTTGCGAATATCGACAATTTTCGGCACTTTATAACCGGCCATAAATTCACGCACATGGGCGCGCACATCATTTTCGCTCATGCTGTGGCCGCTTTCAATCTGCACACAAGCGCATAGGCTTTCACCGAAATCTTCATCGGGAATACCGAATACAGCGCAATCAGCAATTGCCGGATGGCTGACCAGACAGGCTTCAATCTCCGCCGGATAGATATTGACGCCACCGGAAATCACCATGTCATTGCGCCGGTCGCACAGATACAAAAACCCGTCCTCATCCAAATAACCAATATCGCCGACCGAAATCAGCCCTTGCGCCTCGGCTTTTTGGCGTTTGGCGTCATCCAAGTGATAGGTGAAGTCCGGCCCGCCCATATTGCGGCAATAAACGTCGCCAATTTCATGCGCCCCCAAACGATTGCCATCATCATCGAGAATGACAATCTCACAATTGGCCATTGCCTTGCCGACCGAGCCGCGATGTTTGAGCCATTGCTCGGCGGTCAAAAAGGAAACCGAGCCAACTTCCGTTGCGCCGTAATATTCATTGATAATCGGCCCCCACCAATCAATCATTTGCTGTTTCACATCCGGCGGGCAAGGCGCGGCGGCATGGACAACAAATTCAAGACTGCTCGTATCATATTTTTCGCGCTGCTCTTTGGGCAGTTTCAACATGCGGATAAACATGGTCGGCACAGTCTGCAAATGCGTTGTCTTGTGCTTTTCAATCAATTGCAGCAATTCTTCAGGGTCAAAGCGCGGCATCAGCACGGTTTCATCCATCCCCATCACCACGCATAAAATCGCATAAGTATTGGGCGCGGAGTGATAAAGCGGTGCGGGAATAATGGTGCGCCTGCCCGGGCCGATATCAAATGCCTCATTAACAGTGGCATAGAGATTTTCCATTTCCGCCGGTGTGCCGGCATTGCGCCGCACACCTTTTGGGCGGCCTGTTGTGCCGGAAGTGTAAATCATCGCGCCGGGTGAGGCGACATCGCGGGGCGCCAGCGGTTCAAATTGGCCCAGCCAATCATACCAGCCGGTTGCGCCATCCGGCAGGCGCGCCGCTTCCGCCGAGACCTGATAGGCCGCACAGAGTTCCGGCGGCGTCTCCACCACCAGCACTTTGCAGCTTTCGGGTATTCCGGCAGCGATTTGCGGCAATAAATCAGCATGAATAATCAGCGCCTTGGCCCCGCAATTATCCAGCACATAATTGGCCTCATCAGCCGTGTAATGCCAATTGACCGGAACCGAATAAACACCCAATGCCGCCGCTGCCAGCGACATTTCAAACACGCCGAAATCATTGCGCATAAAAATCGCCACACTGTCGGCCAGTTTCAGCCCAAGCTCTTCTTCCAATCCGCGCGCCGCGCGCGCCGCGTTAAAAAGGATTTCCTCATGCGTCTTTTGGCGGTCGCCACTGATGATAAGCTTATCCATAATGCCCTCCCTGCACATTCCAAGAATAGATTGGCAAGCAAGCCATTTCGCGTCAACAGGATTGATGCGCTGGCGGTCTATTTGTCATATTCAACATAAATGGGTGACGACCACGCGCGCTCCTCAACCATGGCGGCGCATTCATCATTGGCGCTTATCCGGTCATCGCCATAGCAAATGTTCAAAGCCACGCAATTGCCTTTTTCATCATAAGTGCAGCGCAAATTATCGCCGTTAATCTTTTCGCTCGGCTCCTGAATGGCCCGCACATAATAAGTCGCCATACGTTTGCCGGTGGCAAATTCCTTATCGGTGAAAGTGAAAGAGCAACCGCTTTTGCCCGCATCGCATTGATGGGTCTTCCATGGGTCGTCAATCAAATCGCCGACATTTTCGTCGGGCGATATTTGTGGCCGGATGCGCACAACTTCAATACGGGTGATTTTCATCCGTTCATTGGACGGGTTAAAACACTCACCGGCGCATAATTTCTGCACCCGCTCAGCCCCCAATGCCGCATAGGTTTCATCCGGACAGCCCGGCTTTTGCTTATGCTCGCCGACCGCCTTAACCTCAAATATGGGCGCAGTTTTCCGCTTCACTGTGCTGCCCATTGGTGCGCCGTCTTTTGTGTTGAACCAGAGCAGAATACGCGCCCCGCTTGTGCCGTAGGTTTCGCGGTTTTCCAGCGCCGAGAAAATCTCCTCGCGTGACCGGCCCGCGCTGTGCACGGCGGCCAGCCCGCCGGTTGTCCAGAAACTGGCTTGGCGTTCCAATTCAGTCGCGCCAAATCCGCGCCGGGCTATCTCATTGCGGTCAAGCACAACCGACGCGCTTGCAATCTCACCCTTGGGATATATGCGTTCCCGCCAAGCGCGGCTTACCCGCACCGCTTCTGTATTGCGCAGCCTGTCCACTTCCTTATAGCCAGTGCCGGGACGCGCCCGGTGATTGTCAGAAGAGGCGATAAAGCCCCAATTCAATCTTTTGGGTTGCGCGGCATTGTCAAAATTACGTATCGCCAGCGCATATTGCACCGAATTGGCAGGCCGGTAGCCAAAGGATGGCAGAAAACAATCCTTGCATTGCCCGGCATCCAGCCACTCGTCAATTTTCGTGCCGGGAACGGTTAAATGCGCCGCCACGCTTGAATTGGCAGCATTGGCGCGGGCCGTTTCGGCGCGCGCATCGCATTCATTCACATCATTGCCTTGGGCCAGACAGCGTTCGCGGATAATTTCACCGGCGCGCCAGCAAACCGGCAGATAATTGGCGCTTGGTTCAGGACACACACCGGTCTGCCCGTCTTCGCCAAGCAGCACGGAGCGGAAATCCCGATATTCTTCGGAATTGCCATGCCCTGACATAATCTCAACCAAAGGAAAAGCATCGGGCCGGTTTTCGGCTTTCAAATGTTTGTCAAATGTCACACCGGTTGGCGTGTAAAACCCCCATGTCGTGCCATGCGGTATAATAAGCGGGTCAAGCCCTTGCGCGTCCAAACTGTCCACCAGCGCGCCGGGTGTGTCGGCCACTTCAAAGCAATCGGCCGGCAAATCCGCCACCGGCGTGTCGGCATCGCATAATGGCACTGAAGCGGCTTCGTCGAGGAAATTGCGAATGTCATAAACATCCTGCCGGTTGCGAAAATCAAGCACCGCCATAGCCGGTGGCACAAGGCTTTTGCCCCTTGTGCGCAACGCGTCAACCGCCACACCGCCCGAGGCGATTGGCCGTTTTGACACTTTGTCATCTTCCAAATCCCTGAAAATCACATTTTTATGGCCGTAATGCTCTTCGGGCGTGCCGCCAACTTGCGTCCACTCAAAGCCGAGATAGCTGACCAAATCAGGGTTTTTCGGGTCTGGTGACAGCGCATTGCAGGCACGAATGCTCTGCTTGGCATCGCGCCAACGCTTAGGCGTCGAGGCTTCGGCATGGTCGGTAATCGCCCAGAAATCAATCGCCGAACAATGGCGTGCATAGTCACACGCATCAGCAAGCTGGTGAATCCCCTCACCGCCATAAATTGGCAGTGACCATAAAAACGCATCGGTGGAATTGGTGGTATGCACATGCAAATCGCCAAACAGGATTTGCTTGGCACCGGCCATGCCGACACTGGCAAAATCTTCCGCTTGCCGCGCCGCTTCCGGTGCCAGCAGCACGTCAGGTCGGGCGCTGCCCTGTATTATTCCCGGCCCTCTATTTTCGCCATACCAATTACGTAAAATGCCGACCCCATAAACCAGTGCCACTACCAGCACGGTCGCCAGCCCGACCAAAACAGTCTTTTTGCTGTTCATCTTCCTCCCCTTTCCAACGCAACGCCGCATCAATATGATACGGGCGCGCTGATGAATTCTTTTGCCTCCGCTTATTTTCTTCGGCGCAATTTGAATGTCGCGCTGGCGCGGCCAACCAATTCTTCATGCGCATCGAACAAATCCGCATCGGCAAAGGCGATTGACTTGCCGAGCCTGACAACCCGTCCCGTCGCGCGGTAAAAACCCGGCGCGCCACCCTTCAAATAGCTTGTTTTCAGCTCTATCGTCGCATGGCCCGCATAGGCATCCATATCCAGTGCCGACCTTACCGCAGCGCCGCAAGCCGTGTCCAGCATGGTGGCAAAGGCACCGCCATGCAAGACGCCTTGCAGGTTCAAAAATGAAGTCGGAATGTCGAAGGTAATCTCCGACATACCATTTTCCATTTTGACCAGCTTACGCCCAATCAATTCCCCAATCTCTGACTGCCCACTTTGGGACAAGTCATCCCCAATATCCGGTAAATCTTTTAACATATTGTTTTATCTATTTATTCTTGCCAATAACTTCATGCTCGGACAGCCGCGCCATATAGGCATTGATATTGCTCAAGGCCGGGTCAAGCGGCTGGCTGACTTTGGCGAGGAAACCGACCAATGGCACAAAGGCGGCATCGACATAGGTCAGCCGCTCACCGCATAAATAGGTCTGGCCTTCAATCTGCTTGTCCAGCCAGGCCAGCCCGTCACCGGCAATCAATTTGGATGGCGGCCCATAGGCTTCGTCAATCCGCATGCGCGGCGCAAAAAAATCCTTGCCTTCGCAATGGCGATACCCGGCCATCATCGGCGCCAATATCAGATAGTCAATCTGGCGCATCCGCATCCGCGTCAGCGCGCGCTCTTCCGCCGTCGCACCGCATAAAATCGGGTCGGGCTGCAATTCTTCGAGATATTCGGCAATGGCGGCCACTTCGGCAATCACCGCGCCGCTATCGGTTTGCAGGCAAGGCAATTGACCGGCCGGATTGATTTTCAAATAGGCTTCGCCGCGATTTTCGCCACCGACAAGGTCAATTTCCTCAACCGGAATATCCATTTTTTTCAATTCAACGACATTTCTCAGAGCGGCCGGATTGGGGCCGATTTTGCTGGTGTAGATTTTCATTCTCTGTCCTTTTGGGCTGGCGTCCTTGCGCATTGCCCTATATTTTGGATAAATGCGCTGGCCGCGCAAGGGAGAATTGATGCAAACGGAAAATAATATGGAAGACCCGCCGGGCGGTTGGGCGGCGTCACTGTTCAGCCAGTTCAGGTTTTTCGGATGGATTGTCATTCTCGCCACCGGCTATTGCTTGATGGTCGGCTCCGGTCTTTTTTTCTACGCCATGTCGGTTTTGCTGGAGCTGATTGTCGTCAATACCGGCTACAGTGTCGCGCAGATTTCACTGGCCAATACGATTTTCCTCGCCATGTCCGGCTTTGCCGGTGTCATTGTCGGCGAGCTTATCACCCGCTATGATTTGCGCTTTTCCGTCTCCGCCGGAAGTCTGGTGCTTTTGCTCAGCTATTATTTATTGGCGGAGGCCGACAGCCTGACCGCGATTTATGTGATTTACGGCATGATAGGCATTGGCTATGCCATGACCGCTTTAGTGCCGGCCACCACTTTGGTGGCGCGCTGGTTTATCCGACGCCGGGCGCTGGCGCTGGCGGTCGCCCATTCCGGCCTGTCGCTGGGCGGGGTTTTGCTGACGCCAATTCTTGCCAATCTTGTTGCCAAGTCCGGCATGGATGCGCTGACCCATCCGGTCATTGTCTTTTTGATTTTGCTGATGGTGCCGGTTTCGGCGCTGGCCATGCGGCCCAACCCGGCGCAAATGGGCCTGCACCCTGACGGCGATGATGTTGACCCGGAAGCCCCGCCCGCGCATGAAAAAGGCTGGCGCGCGCAAGAAGCGGTGCGCACGCGGTTTTTCGGCTTTCTTGTTCTGGCCGCCATGTTTGTAATGATGGCGCAAGTTGGCACAATCGCCCATATTTACAATTGGGGTCTGGCCCGCGCCGATACCCAGACCGCCGCGCTGACCATTGCGGTCATGGCGTTTTTCTCATTTTCGGGCCGCTTGATTACCGGCAGCTTTCTCGACCATATCGACATTTACCCGTTTGTTATCATCTTGTTTTTGGCACAGGCCATGACGCTGTTCGGCATTGCCTTTGCCGAGGGGGTGTGGCCGGTGCTTGTTATGTCCGGCCTGTTTGGTCTGACGGTTGGCAATGTGCTAATGTCGCAACCTTTGCTGATTGGCGCGGCTTTTGGAGTGCGCGATTTCCCCCGTATTCTTAGCTATAACCAGCTTATGATGAATGTCGGCGTCGCCGCCGGGCCGCTGATTGTCGGCCTGATTTATGATTTTGGCGGTGGCTATCGCAACGCTTTTGTGATTGTCGGCATGGCCAGCCTGCTGGCCTGCACTTGCCTGATATTGGCCGGTTCACCGGCGCGGCTGGCTGAGAATGCAAAATCGCACTAGCCCGCCGGCACACCAATCAAGTCAGGCAATCAAGTCAGCATCATGGCGTCTTCCTTGCTGTAAGGTTTCAGCAAATCAACATCGCCATTTCTGATTTTGGTTGGCCATTGCGGGTCACTCAGCAAAGCGCGGCCAACACCAACAAGATCAAACTCGCCCTCATCAAGCCGCTTCACCAAATCATCAATCGGCGCAACTTCTGATCCTTCACCGGCAAATGACGCGACAAACTCGCCTGACAAGCCGACCGAGCCAACTGTAATGGTCGGCACACCGGTCAGCTTTTTCACCCATCCGGCAAGATTCAGGCTTGAGCCGTCAAATTCCGGCTCCCAGAAACGCCGCGTCGAGCAATCCAGACAATCAATACCGGCATCGACAAGCGGTTGCAGAAACCGCGCCAGTGCTTCAGGTTCAACGGCCATTTTATGCTCGAAATCTTGTTGCTTCCATTGCGAGAAACGCAAAATGAGCGGGAAATCATCGCCCACTTCAGCCCGCGCACGGGAAATAATATCAGCGGCAAATTTGGTGCGCTCCTCCAATGCGCCGCCATATTCATCATCGCGCAAATTCGTGCCAGACCAGAAAAACAAGTCAATCAGATAGCCATGCGCGCCATGGAATTGCACCCCGTCAAACCCGGCTTCGCGGGCGGCCACTGTGCCACGCACAAATGCGTCAATAATATCCTGCACATCCTGTTTGCTGAGTGCCAGCCCTACTTCTTTGCCCGGATATTTCAAACCGGAGGGCGACACGCTGCGCGCATCCGGGTGCGGCCCCTGCCCTTCATAGCGCATGGCGCCCATATGCCAGAGCTGCGGCATAATAAGCCCGCCCGCCTCATGCACTTCTGCTGCCACCCGTTTCCACCCTTCCAGCGAATCGGGTCTGTGGAAATTCGGGATTTTCGGGTCACCACTGGCCGCATCATGGTCAATTGTTGTGCCTTCGGTAATAATCAGGCCAGTGCCGCCCTCGGCGCGGCGGCGATAATAAGCGGCCACCTCAGCAGATGGCACGCCGCCGGGCGAAAAGGAACGCGTCATAGGCGCCATGACAATGCGATTGGGTATTTCCAGACCATTTAAGGTAAAAGGTTCGAACAACGACGGATATTGTGTCATGAAAATCTCCCTAAATCATGGCTTTGACATGCGACGACAAGTTACATGAAAGCCGGGCAAGTTGAAGTCCTAATTTACCTGCCCTATACTATTATCAGCTACAATGATTTGCTCCGCCGATAATGCAAGACTGTTTTGGAGCAAAATGGAAAGGTGACAATAGAAATGGAAGAAAGAATCGCCAAATTTCAAATCGGAGCGGTCGTGAAACACCGGTTTTTCCCGTTTCGCGGTGTTATTTTCGACGTTGACCCGGTCTTCAACAATACTGAAGAATGGTGGCTGTCCATACCGGCAGAAGTGCGCCCGCGCAAAGACCAACCCTTTTATCATTTGCTCGCCGAGAATGAGGAGACCGAATATATCGCCTATGTCTCCGAGCAAAACCTTTTGCCCGATACCAGCGCCAAGCCGGTGCGCCATCCACAAGTGGCAGAAATTTTCGATGATTTTGACGGCTCATGCTATATGGTGCGCGTTGACAAAACCAATTAGCGGTCAGCCTCGGAGTTTCAATGCTACGCGCCATTTTGCGGTTTTTGGGTCGGCTTATTGTCGGCTATATTGAAAAGCCGGTTCAGAATTATCGCGCCTATCAATTGCTGCCACTGGCTGATTTGGAGGCCACGTTGCGGCCCGGCGATGTGTTATTGGTTGAAGGCAATCAACGCATTTCCACAGCGATTAAATATCTCACCCAATCTACTTGGTCACATGCCGCCTATTATGTTGGCCGCGAGGCCGGCTTGCGCGATGAATATGGCCATGCCGCCACATTGATTGAGGCCGATTTAAGCAAAGGGGTTATCGCTGTCTCACTGACCAAATATCTCGGCTATAATACCCGCATCTGCCGCCCCGAGCTGATAACCGAAGAAGACCGGGCGCAAGTCTCCGATTTTATTATCGCCTCTTTGGGCATGACTTATGATGTCAAAAACGTCATTGACCTGGCCCGCTTTTTGCTGCCGCAGCCGCCCGTGCCGGTCAGTTGGCGCCGCCGGATGATTGCGCTGGGCAGTGGCGAGCCGTCGCAAGCCATTTGCTCCACCCTGATTGCACGCGGCTTTCAAACCGTCGGCTATCCGATTTTGCCGGAAATCACCCGCGAAAATCAGCGCGAAATTTTGCATATCCGGCATCATTCCCTGTTCACCCCGCGTGATTTCGATGTCTCGCCCTATTTCAATATCGTCAAGCCGACTATTGAAAAACGGCCAGATTACAAAAATTTTGAGTGGCGCAAGCCGGAAACGGACAGGGCGTGAGAAAAGACCACAAACCCTATTCCATGCGCCTGCTGACCAATTTTTTGCGCGCCGCCTATACGCGCTGGTATATCTGCCCGCAATTGGACAGCCATGGCGCGGGGCTGGAAATTATCGGCCCGCACAGGCTGGAAATCTGGGGAGATGACATCCACCTCGGCAATAATGTGCATATCCAAACCGCCAAAGGTAAAATGTCGCGTCTTTGCACTTGGCCCAATGCCGATGGCGGGCGCGGTAAAATTATTATTGGCGATAATGTGCTGTTAACGCCCGGTCTGCATATTGTCTCCGCCGCATCGATTGCCATAGGTGATGAGGTGATGATTGCCAGCAATGTTTACATATCCGACGCAGATTGGCACGATGTCTATGACCGTACCGCTTCGCCGGGCGCGACCGCGCCAATTATTATTGAGCGCAATGTGTGGTTGGGCGAAGGGGTAAAATTATGCAAAGGGGTGCGTATTGGCGAAAATACTGTCATCGGGGCCGGCTCAGTGGTAACCGGCGATATTCCGGCCAATGTGATTGCGGCGGGCAATCCGGCGCGCGTCATTCGCCCGCTTGAAGCGGGGCGCGCCATATCAGGCCGTGAGACCATGTTTGCCGACAGGGCGGGTTATGAAAAAACCATGAAATATCTGCACTGGCTGAACCATAAGGATAATTCCTTTTTCGGTTGGCTGCGCCAAATGATAAGACCGGGACGAAAGGGATAATAAGATGAAACAGAAAATAAAACCGACACAGCTCGGCCTTGTTCTGCTGCTCTTGCTTTGCGCCATCACCGCGCCGGCGCAAGCCAATAATCACGCGCTGGCCATGCATGGCGAACCGGCCTTAATGCCGGATTATATGCATTTTTCTGACGCCGACCCGCGCGCGCTGAAAGGTGGCACATTGCGCATGGCGCAGCCGGGCAGTTTTGACAGCCTCAATCCGTTTGCCGTGCGCGGCAATGTCGCCCGCAATATACGCGAGCGGGTTTTTGAAAGCCTGATGGCGCGCCATTATGGCGAAGCCTTCAGCCTTTACGGCCTGCTGGCTGAAAGCGTGCAGACCGATGCGGCGCGCCAATATGTGCGCTTTCGCCTGCGCGCGGCAGCGCAATTTTCCGACGGCCAGCCCGTGCGCGCCGATGATGTCATATTCTCTTGGAAACTATTGAAAGAACAGGGAAAACCCAATCACCGATATTATTACAGCAAGGTCAAACGGGTCGAGAAAAACAGCGCAAGCGAGGTGACTTTCCATTTTGACACAAATCTTGCCGACCGCGAATTGCCGCTGATAATCGGCCTGATGCCGATATTACCGCAACATATATATGAAGCCCGCGACATTAAATCGGCCAATTTGCAAACGCCGATTGGCTCCGGCCCCTATGTGATTGAAGAAGTGACACCCGGCGCGCAAGTGGTTTTCACCCGCAATGCTGATTATTGGGGCAATGCCCTGCCGACCAGCACAGGACGGCATAATTTCGACCGGCTGGTTGATAATTATTTCCGCGATGAAGGCACGGCATTTGAAAGTTTCAAGGCCGGTGACATAGATGTGTGGATTGAAAATAATCCGCAGCGTTGGCTGTCCGGCTTTGACTTTCCCGCAGCGCGCGATGGTCGGGTCAGCAAATTAACCGTGCCGCTCGGCACGCCTTCGGGCTTGCGTGGTTTCGTGCTGAACACACGCCGCCCGCTTCTGGCCGACCGAAATTTGCGCAAGGCACTGGATTTGATGTTTGATTTTCAATGGGTCAATCGTGTCCTGTTTGGCAATAGTTACACACGCACTGAAAGCTATTTCGGCAATACCGCATTGAGCGCAACCGGCATGGAAGCTGACCCGGTGGAAATGCAATTGCTGGCCGACAGCCTTATTGAACCGGAGATTCTTATTGCCGGTTACAAAGCCCCGGTCAGTGACGGCTCCGGCCGCGACCGCATGTTGCGCTTGCAAGCCATGACCATGCTTGAAGAAGCCGGTTACACCCAGCAAGCGGGTAAATTATTTTCACCGGATGGCACACAGGTTAAATTTGAAATTCTGGTGCAGCAGCGCGCTGACCAAAGGCTGGCTTTGGCTTGGCGGCGCATGTTGGCGCAAATCGGCATTGAGTTGAATGTGCGCCTGCTTGACTCAAGCCAATATCAACGCCATTTGCAGAATTTCGACTATGACATCATTATTTATAATTATTATGCCTCACTGTCGCCGGGCAATGAGCAAGCCTATTATTGGGGCAGCGCCGCCGCCGATACGCCGGGCAGCCGCAATTATGCCGGTATTCGAGACAAGGGCATTGATGCGGCCATTAACGCGCTGACCGGTGCGGCAAGCCAAGACGCTTTTACCCTTGCCGCCCGGGCATTGGACAGGGCGATTATGACCGGCCATTATTTCGTGCCACTCTATCATTTGCCAAATCAATGGCTGGCCCATTGGCATTATATCGGCCACCCATTTGACCATTCACTCTATGGTGCAAGGCTGGATAGCTGGTGGATATCGCACGATAATTAAAACCCGCCTATCCGGCCTATATCGCCTCGGCCTGTTTCACTGCCGCAATATCGGCATCATCCAGCCCCCAATCGGCCAGCGCCGTATCATTATGCTCGCCAATTTTTGGCGGCGGCCCCTGAATGGCACTTTGCGTGCGGCTGAAACGCGGCGCGACATTGGGCTGCATCACCCCATAGGCTTCCACCAATGTCTCGCGCGCTTTATTGTGATGATGGGCTGGCGCTTCATTCATATCGAGAACCGGCGCATAGCAGACATCTGTGCCTTCCATCAGCGCATCCCACTCATCGCGGGTTTTGGTTTTAATCACCGCAGCGAGCTTTTCTTGCAAACCGGCCCAACCGGCCGCGTCCATTTGCGCGCTCCATGCATCCTCAGAAAGCCCGGCCTTTTCGCGCAGCAGCGCATAAAATTGCGGCTCAATTGACCCCAAAGCGATAAATTTGTCATCGGCGGTTTGGTAGCAACCGTAAAAATGCGCGCCGCCATCCAGCAAATTAACCCCGCGCTTATCTTGCCAAATGCCCGACGCTTTCATGCCGTAAAACATTGACATGAGCGACGCCGCACCATCGGTCATGGCGCAATCAATCACCTGCCCCGCGCCGGAACGCTGTGCCTCAAACAAAGCGGCGCACATGCCCATTGCCAGATACAGCGCGCCACCGCCAAAATCACCAACCAAATTCAAAGGCGGCACAGGCTGGTCAACCGTGCCAATCGCATGCAGGGCACCGGTCAGGGAAATATAATTTATGTCATGGCCGGCCGCATGTGCCAGCGGCCCGGTTTGGCCCCAGCCGGTCATCCGCCCGTAAACAAGTTTCGGATTGCGCGCCAGACAGACATCCGGCCCCAGCCCCAAACGCTCCATCACACCGGGGCGAAACCCTTCCTGCAACATGTCGGCCTTTTCGACCAGTTTCAAAACCGCTTCAATGCCTTCCGGCTTTTTCAAATCAACAGCAATCGATTTGCGCCCGCGACTGGTTAAGTCATTGGGCGAACCGCCTTGCGCGCCCTTGCGGTCAATGCGCAAAATATCGGCACCCATATCAGACAGCAGCATGGCGCAAAACGGCCCCGGCCCGATGCCTGCAAATTCAAGAATTTTCACTCCGCTCAGTGGCCCTGTTGCCATTGCTCTGTCCTCCCATATTGGCGGCTTTGTTACCGCTGTGAGAAAACACTATCGCTGCCGGACAAGCGGCGCAAGCAGGAAGCGTTGGTTACAGCTCATCGCGGCGCGCCCGCACCACTTCAACGCCCAAATCGCGGATTTTCTTTCGCAAAGTATTGCGGTTCAGGCCGAGCAATTCGGCCGCCTTAATCTGATTGCCGCGCGTCGCGGCAAGCGTGAGTTCCAGCAAGGGTATCTCAACTTCGCGCAACACACGCTCATACAGACCATTGGGCGGCAAGCTGTCGCCATGATTGGCAAAATAAGTCGCCAAATGCTGGTGCAGGCTGTCGCTCAAACTGCTGCCGCTGACTTGCCCGCCGGTCATCGGGGTTGCCTGTATATCCTGTAACTCCACCCGCACAATATCGGCGCTTATCACTTCTTCGCTGTGCAGGGCGGCGATCCGGCGTACCAGATTTTCCAACTCACGCACATTGCCCGGCCAGCTATGCGCCCGCAATAGGTTAAGCGCCTCAGCGTCAAAGGTTTTTGGGGCCAGACCTTCGCGCGCACCCAACACCATGAAATGTCGAATAAGATCGTCAATATCCTCCGAGCGTTCGCGCAAAGGCGGCAATCGCAGCGGCACAACATTGAGCCGGAAAAACAAATCCTCGCGAAACAGCCCTTGCCGGATAAGGCGGCGCAAATCCTGGTGGGTCGCCGCAATAATGCGCACATCAGTGCGTATCGGCGTGCGCCCGCCAATGGTTGTGTATTCACCTTCCTGCAAGACACGCAACAGCCTTGTTTGCGTGTCCATGGGCATGTCACCAATTTCATCCAGAAACAGCGTGCCGCCTTCAGCCTGGGCGAAGCGGCCTTCCATGCGCTGATTGGCCCCGGTAAAAGCGCCGCGCTCATGGCCGAATAATTCGCTTTCAATCAATTCGCGCGGAATGGCTGCCATATTCAAAGCGACAAACTGGCCGCGCTTGCGGCGACCATAATCATGCAAGGCGCGCGCCACCAATTCTTTGCCCGTGCCGCTGTCGCCGGTAATCAGCACCGATAAATCATTTTGCGTCATCCGCGCCACGGCACGGTAAATCTCCTGCATGGCCGGTGAGCGCCCAACCAATGGCAGTGTATCTTCTTCCTCCTCGCTGACCGTTTTATTGGCCCCGGCATCCGGCAAATCCATCGCCCGTTGCACAAGGCCGGTCAATTCAGCGAGATCAAACGGTTTGGGCAAATAATCAAAAGCACCGCGCTCGGCGGCGGTAATGGCCGTCGCCAGCGTGTTTTTCGCAGAAATCACAATGATTGGCAGATTGGGCCGCAATTTCCTGATGCGTGGTATCAGGTCAAACGCATTTTGGTCGGGCATCATCACATCAGTGACAATCACATCGCCCTCACCATTTTGAACCCATTGCCACAGCGAGGCAGCCGTGCCGGTCGCGCGCACATCAAAACCCGCACGGGTAAGGGCTTGGGTCAATACGGTGCGGATGGCCTTGTCGTCATCGGCCACCAGGACAGTTCGCGTGCTCACAATGCCTCTCCTTCACCAATATTATCGCCTGCCATGGGCAGACGCACACAAAAAAGCGTGCGCCCCGGCACGCTGTCACATTCAATTGTGCCGCCATGGTCACCGATAATCTTTGCCACCAAAGCCAACCCCAATCCGGTGCCGCTTGATTTCGTAGTCACAAATGGGTCAAACAAATGCCGCTTAATATCTTCCGGCACACCAACACCATTATCCACAACGCCAAATTCGAGTGGCAGGCTGATCGGTCGCGCGCGCCCCGGCACGGATAATCGCACGCCGGGACGAAAAGCCGAATAAAGCCGTATCTCGCCCTTATTGGCATCAACCGCTTCGGCGGCATTTTTGACCAGATTGAGAAACACTTGCGTCAGCATGTCCCGATTGCCCAAAACGTGCGGCAGTGACGGGTCGTAATTTTCAATAATACGCACATGCGCAGCAAAGCCATTAACCGCCAGCAAGCGCACATTATCCAACACCGCATGGATATTGACCGGATTATCCATATCGGTCGGCGTGTTGGAGAATTGTTCAAACTGGCCAACCAGACCGGCAATCCGGTCGGTTTCATCGCAAATCAGCCGCGTCAATGCCTGATTGTCGCTGTCGGCATCCACTTCCAGCAATTGCGCCGCACCTTTAATGCCTGATAGCGGGTTTTTAATCTCATGGGCCAGCATGGCCGACATGGCGCTGACCGAGCGCGCCGCGCCGCGATGGGTCAATTGCCGGTCAATATGATGGGCAATTGAGCGCGGCTGCACAATCACCAGCGCCAGCGCATCATGCGGCGGCAAATCAACCGAGGCGACATGAATATCGGCCATGCGGTCATTGCCGGCATGTGGCCCGCTCAAATCAAGCCCATATTCATTAAAGTGCTGTCCGAAATCGAGGCACTTTTCAATCAGGCTGACAAGCGGACTGCCAAAGGGCAGCATGTCGGCAATATGTTTTTTCTGCAAGCTGGCCAGCGACCTGCCAAAAAACTCCTGCGCGGACAGATTGGCATAACGCACGCGCCGGTCATTGCCGACAGCCAGAACCGGTTGCGGCATGGAATCGAGAATGATTTTCTCGTCAAACGGGCTTTGTTCAGCCATCACCTCGGACATTAAGCAGCCTCATGCAGATTTGTGTTTCGGTATAAATCGGTCATCGCCGCGATGACTTCATGCGGGTCGTCAATCCGGCAAATCTGACCGCTATGGCGTCCGCCCATATCGGCGCCGACCAATGATTTTATAAAACCGGCAATATGTTTGCGGCTGACCCGCACGCCATGGCTCGCGCCATAAACTTGCAAAGCATCATCATACCATTGGCGAAAAATCTCATATTGCGCCTGTGGCGTCGGCTCAGCCGGCCACACGCCATGGGCGAGGAAATGGGCAATCTGGCCGGGCAACCAAGGCCGGCCAATACAGGCGCGCCCAACCATGACGCCGGCAGCCCCCGATGCCGCCAGTGCCGCGCGCGCCGAGGCGCCATCGACAATATCACCATTGACAATCACCGGCACATTAACCGCATCCACCGTTGCCCGCACCGCCGCCCAATCCGCATTGCCCTTGTAAAATTGACATCGCGTGCGGCCATGCACAGTTATCATTTGCGCGCCATGCGCTTGCGCAAGTCGGGCCAAATGCGGCGCGTTCAGACTGTTATCATCCCAACCAAGGCGCATTTTTACCGTCACTGGCACGCCGACTGCGGCAATTGTGGCGGCGATGATATTGCCGGCCAGTTCTTCGTCGCGCATCAGTGCCGAGCCGGACAAGCCGCCGGTCACTTGCCGCGACGGGCAGCCCATATTTATATCAATAATATCGGCACCGGCAGCTTCAGCAAGCTCGGCACCTTTGGCCATCCAATACGGGTCGCGACCGACCAATTGCAATATAAACGGGTCAAGGCCGGTGCCTTCAGCACGGCGCACCACATCTGGGCGCTCACCGACCAATTCCTCGCCGGCAACCATTTCAGAGACAACGGCAACACCACTGCACCGGGCCACGCACCGGCGAAATGCCGCATCCGTGACGCCTGACATGGGCGCCAGCAAGACTTGGCCGGGCAAAGCATGACGGCCAATATGGATGGTCATTATTAAGGCACTCCCTTAAAGGTGACTATATTTGCCTAAAGATTAGGCACAATGCCGTCATTGCGCCAAATTATCAAGGAAATTCCTCGCAATAGAGCGGGGTGCGGTCTAAACTCCGCCGCATGGCCGAACCCATCACCCATCCGACCAATCTGGCCCTGATTGTTGCCGCAGGACGCGGCCAACGCGCCGGTCATGGCCTGCCCAAACAATATCGCCCCCTGCCAAACAAGCCCAATACCAGCATATTGGCGGCTTCATTGGCGGCTTTTCTGGCCCATTCGGAAATTGATTTTATCGCTGTCGTTATTCACCGCGATGATGCGGGCCTATACGAGGCGGCGGTGCAAGATTTCGCCGACAACCCCAAATTGCTGCCGCCCATTATTGGCGGTGAGACCCGCCAGCAATCGGTTTTGTTTGGTCTTGAAGGGCTGGCCGCGCAATTTGCTGAAACCCCGCCCAAACAGGTTTTGGTGCATGATGCGGCACGCCCCTATATCAGTGATGCGCTGATTTCGCGCTGCCTGCTGGCGCTTGGCTCTGCCGCCGGTGCCGTGCCCGCTTTGCCGGTGACCGATACGCTGAAGCGCGGCAATGACGGCAAGATTGCCGAGACTGTCTCGCGCGACGGGCTGTGGCAGGCGCAAACCCCGCAAGCCTTTACCTTTGCCACATTGCTGGCGGCCCATCGGCGCGCACCGCAAGGTCTGACAGATGACGCCGCCGTCGCCGAATTTGCCGGCCTGCCGGTCGCCTTGGTGGCGGGCGAGGCGCAAAATATCAAACTAACCCATGAAGAGGATTTCATGCCCCCTGCCCAGCAAATCCAGCCGCGCACCGGTTTCGGCTATGATGTTCACCGCTTTGCCGATGCGCCAAGCAATGGCCATATCCGGCTTGGCGGCATTGACATTGCCCATACCCATCAACTGGTTGGTCATTCCGATGCCGATGTCGCCCTGCACGCCATCACCGATGCGATATTGGGGGCATTGGCGCAGGGCGATATTGGCAGTCATTTTCCGCCTTCCGATGACGCTCATAAAGACCGCGACAGTGCCGATTTTCTGGGCCATGCGCTGTCACTGGCAGACCAAGCCGGCGCGCGCCTGACCCATATTGACGTGACGTTAATTTGCCAAGCCCCCAAAATAGGCCCGCACAGGGAGGCCATGCGGCACAGGCTGGCCGCGCTTTTGCGCCTGCCCGTCAATGCTATATCGGTCAAGGCCACCACAACCGAAGGGCTTGGCTTTACCGGTCGCGGCGAAGGTTTGGCAGTGCAGGCGGTCGCCACACTGCTAATGCCGGTGGCGGCATAAGCCAATGGTGCGGTTTCACAAAATCCCCGCCGGTCTGACCGCCGCCTCGCCCGCTCTATGGGTCGCCACTTTTTTCGGCAGCGGCCTGTTGCGCCCTGCCTCCGGCACTTGGGGGTCGCTGGCGGCTGTTCCGGTCGGCTATGTGCTTTATGCAATGGCCGGTTTTGGCGGGCTGATTGTCGGCACCGGCATCGCCTATGCGCTGGGCATGTGGGCCAGTGATATTTGGTTGCAGCATGATGACAATCAAGATCCCTCGGCCATTGTCATTGATGAAGTGGCCGGGCTGTGGATTGCGCTGGCTTTTGCCCCGGCGACACTGACCGGATGGGCGGCGGCATTTTTGCTGTTCCGGTTTTTCGATATTGTGAAACCTTGGCCGGTCAGCTGGGCGGATACAAAACTCAAAGGCGCAGAGGGCGTCATGACTGATGATATTCTCGCCGGATGCATGAGCGCGCTTGCGCTCTACTTGCTGCAACGATACGGTTTGGGTTTGGGAGGCTGATATGTTGTTTGATGCGAAATTGATGGAAAAAGCCGAGACGCTGCTGAAAATATGCGGCGACAGGCATATGCGTGTCGCGGCGGCGGAGTCTTGCACAGGCGGGCTGATTGCGGCCTTGCTGACGGAAATCCCCGGCTCCTCGGTGGTGATAGGGCGCAGCTTTGTCACTTATTCCAATCGTGCCAAGCGCGATATTCTCGGCGTGCCGGAAGATATATTGACCGCTCACGGCGCGGTCAGCGAACCGGTGGTGCGCGCCATGGCGCAAAACACATACGATATGACAACCGCCCATCTCACCGTGGCGGTCTCAGGCATTGCCGGGCCGGGCGGTGGCTCACCTGAAAAACCCGCCGGCACAGTTCACATGGCGACCGCCACTGAAAATGGCGTTGACCATTTCTGTCATCAATTTGGCGATATTGGCCGCACCGAAGTCAGGCTGGCGACAGTGGATGCGGCTATGGACATGTTGCTGGCGCGGCTCTGATTGCTGACGCGGGCTATCATTCTTCCACTTGCGCCTGGCCGTAAACCGCATGGGCGCGTGTTTCAAAAGCCGCGACAAATTTTTCAACCACCCGCCCCATAATTGGCTGGATGACACGCCGCAATAGCGGCACGGAAAATTCAAAATCAAGCGTGAAATCTATCAGGCAGCCCTCATCCGTCGGGGTGAAACGCCATTGATTGAATAAATGCCGGAACGGCCCACGCGCTTGATTGACCGTTACCGTCAAGGGCGCATGGCTCAATAAAACGCGGCTTGAATACGTCTCGCGCAAAAACTTATAGGCAATCACCAAATCAGCCAGCATCACCTCATCACCATCTGCCCCGTCAGCTTCGCGCGACCGCACGCGCGAGGCGGTGCAATAGGGAATAAACGCGTGATAGCGGTCAACATCCACAATCAAGTCAAACATTTGCTGTGCGCTGTAAGGACTTTGTTTTTCAACGTGAATTTTCTGCATGACGCGCCTATTTTTGGGCGGCAGCACGGGCTTCTTTCAGGCGGGCAAAGTCTTCATCCGCATGATGCGAGGAGCGCGTCAGCGGCGTTGCCGACACCATTAAAAACCCTTTCGCCCGCGCCGTCACCGTATAGGCTTCAAACTCATCCGGTGTGACAAACCGGTCAATCGGCGCATGCTTGCGGGTCGGCTGCAAATACTGGCCAATAGTGATGAAATCAATATCGGCACTGCGCATATCATCCATCACTTGCATGACTTCCTCGCGCGCCTCACCCAGCCCGACCATAATGCCCGATTTGGTAAAAATCGTCGGGTCAAGCTGTTTGACGCGCTGCAAAAGCTGCATGGAATGAAAATAGCGCGCACCCGGGCGGATGCTGAGATAAAGACGCGGCACAGTTTCCAGATTGTGATTGAACACATCCGGACGCGCCTCTACGACAATCTCAAGCGCGCCATCCTTGCGCAGAAAATCCGGCGTCAAAATCTCAATCGATGTTTCCGGGCTGGTCTTGCGAATGGCGTGAATCGTGTCAGCAAAATGCTGCGCGCCGCCATCATCCAAATCATCCCTGTCCACCGAGGTAATCACCACATGACGCAGGCCCAGCTTGGCCACCGCATCGCCAATGCGCGACGGCTCATCTGCGTCAAGCGCGTCAGGGCGTCCGGTGGCGACATTGCAAAAAGCGCAGGCGCGGGTGCAAATCTCGCCCATAATCATAAAAGTTGCATGGCGCTGCGACCAACATTCGCCGATATTCGGGCAGGCCGCTTCCTCGCAAACCGTCACCAGATTATGCGTGCGCACAATATTGCGGGTTTCCTGATAGACAGGCGAGCCCGGCGCTTTGGCGCGTATCCATGCCGGTTTGCGCGAAATGGGCGCATCCGGGTTCGCCTGTTTTTCTGGATGTCTGGGTTTTTGGGGTGTGCGGTCACCCAGATTGTCAATCACGATAGCCATGGCGCATCTATACGCCATTTATCGGGCAAATTGAAGTGCTAGTTAATATCGGGAAAACGCCGATAGATAATAGTGTCATTGCGCCCGGCCAGACCCAGCACCACCCGCACCCGCTCGTCGAGATAATCAAGGTCAAGGCTGTCGCGGCTCAGTTTTTTTGCGCGCGCCTGCAGCGCCGCATTTTCGGTTTCCAGCTTGGCCAAATACGCGCTTCTGACTTGTCTTTCAGCGCGCAAATCCTGCCACCCTTGCAAGCCGCGATTGCCCTGTAAAGCCTGATAGGACAAACCGCCAATCATTGACAGCAGCAAAGCAGGCACAACGAGCTGGCGCAATTTCAGCGGCGCGCGTCCCACAGTGCGGCTTGATGGCCGGGATGTCATAAACCGAATCATTGGCTGACCGAATCACGATTTGATTCGCGGCGTCAACCGAAAAGTGATTCGCCGGGCCGTTTCGCCTAGCGCAAAATCGCCTTGCCGGGATACAGCGCCATATCGCCCAGTGCTTCTTCAATGCGGATAAGCTGGTTATATTTCGCCAGCCGGTCGGAGCGGGCCAGCGAGCCGGTTTTGATTTGGCCGCAATTGGTCGCCACCGCCAAATCGGCAATTGTCGCGTCTTCGGTCTCGCCCGACCGGTGCGACATCACCGCCGTATAACCGGCACGATGGGCCATATCCACCGCTTCCAGCGTTTCCGTCAATGTGCCGATTTGATTGACTTTCACCAAAATCGAATTGGCCACGCCTTTTTCAATACCATCAGCCAGACGTGCCGGATTGGTGACAAACAAATCATCGCCAACCAATTGAACCTTGTCGCCAATCGCATCGGTCAGCGCCTTCCAGCCTTCCCAGTCATTTTCATCCATGCCATCTTCAATCGAAATGATAGGGAAACGAGCGCATAAATCAGCCCAATAGGCGGCCATTTCACCGGCATTGAGTTGTTTGCCCTCACCGGCCAAATCATAAACGCCATCTTTGTAAAACTCGGTCGCCGCCGCATCCAGCGCCAGATAAATATCTTCCGCCGGACGATAACCGGCCTTTTCAATTGCCGTCATAATATAGCCAAGCGCCGCATCGGTTGAGGCCAGCGCCGGGGCAAAGCCGCCCTCATCACCGACGCCGGTCGCCAGACCATCAGCCAGCAACAGCCCTTTCAGCGTGTGAAACACTTCCGCCCCCATGCGCACCGCCTCGGCTATATTGGCCGCCGCAACCGGCATAATCATAAACTCCTGCACATCAATCGGATTGTCAGCATGGGCGCCGCCATTGACGATATTCATCATCGGCACAGGCAATGTCTTGGCCTGCGTGCCGCCAATATAGCGCCATAGCGGCATCATGTAGGAATCGGCCGCTGCCTTGGCCGCCGCCAGCGACACACCCAGCATGGCATTGGCACCAAGCCGCCCCTTATTTTCCGTGCCGTCAAGCGCGATAAGCGTCGCGTCAAGCCGCGCCTGCTCGCTCGCATCCATGCCGCACAGCGTATCAAGGATTTCCGTATTGACCGCATTGACCGCTTTTTGCACGCCCTTGCCGAGATAGCGCGCCTTGTCGCCATCGCGCAATTCCACCGCCTCATAGGCACCGGTGGACGCCCCCGACGGCACCGCAGCGCGCCCGCAGCCGCCATCATCGAGATGCACATCCACTTCAATGGTCGGATTGCCCCGGCTGTCGAGAATTTCTCTTGCGATAATATCGGTGATTTCGGTCATATTTGCCTGCCTCAATTCATTGGTTTGACAATCAGTTAGGCCGGTGATTGGGCCTGCCCTATCGGCAAATGTGTCATACAGGGGAACCGCGCCCGATGCAATGTCAATTGGCGTGAATTGGCTTGACGCGGCCGCGCAGGTCGGGGCAAATGCGTCTATGAACGGGCAAGAGGCGGCATTGGTATTGTTTTCCGGCGGGCAGGATTCGGCTGTCTGTCTGGCTGATGCGTTGCAAAACCATGCGCGGGTGGAAACGCTGGGCTTTGATTATGGCCAGACGCATAAGGTTGAACTGGCCTGCCGCGCCAAATTGCGCGAGGGCCTTGCCGCGCTCAACCCCGCATGGGCCGACCGGCTGGGCGATGACCACATGCTGGCCCTGCCCGCTTTGGCCGAGATTGGCGGCACGGCGCTTATCGGCGATGGCGAAATCAAAATGCTCGACAATAAGCTGCCCTCGACTTTTGTGCCGGGGCGCAATTTGCTGTTCCTCACCTATGGTGCGGCTTTGGCCTATCGGCGCGGGCTGGGCGTGCTGGTTGGCGGCATGTGCGAGACCGATTTTTCCGGCTATCCCGATTGCCGCCGCGACACGCTGGATGCGCTGCAATCGGCGCTGCAATTGGGCATGGAAAGCGGCATCACCATTGAAACGCCGCTTATGCATATTGACAAGGCCGCGACTTGGGCGATGGCCGAAGCATTGGGCGGTGCGGCGCTGGTCGATTTGATTGTTGAGGAAAGCCATAGCTGCTATCGCGGCGATCGCACACAGCGCCATGATTGGGGCTATGGTTGCGGCGACTGCCCGGCCTGCGATTTGCGCGCCAAAGGCTATGCCGCCTATTGCGAGGGCAAAGCATGAGCTATGCGGTGAAAGAAATGTTTTTGACCCTGCAAGGCGAAGGCGCACAGGCCGGACGCCCTGCCGTATTTTGCCGCTTTGCCGGATGCAATCTCTGGTCAGGGCTGGAGCGCGACCGCGCCACCGCCCAATGCACATTTTGTGACACAGATTTTGTCGGCACGGATGGCCAAAATGGCGGCAAGTTTGATACGGCTGAGGCACTGGCCGAAGCCATTGCCGCGCTGTGGCCGGAACAGCCGGCCGGGGCCGATGCCTATATTGTGTTCACCGGCGGCGAACCCTGCCTGCAATTGGATGACGCGCTGCTGGCGGCGGTTGCCGCTTTGGGCTTTGAGACGGCGGTTGAAACCAATGGCACTTTGCCGGTGCCGCAAGCGGTGGACTGGGTCTGCGTCAGCCCCAAGCCGAACACGCAATTGCAACAGACGCGCGGCCATGAGCTGAAATTCATCTATCCGCAAGACACGCTGTCGCCCGACCGCTTTGCCGATATGGATTTTGAGCATTTCTTCCTGCAACCCATGGATACGGGCGAGGCGGAAACGACTTTCCACAATGTGCAAGCGGCAATCGCCTATTGCCTGCAAAACCCGCAATGGCGCTTGAGCCTGCAAACGCATAAAATTATCGGCATTGATTGAGATTGATTGAGATTGAGGGTCATTTGTCTCGTCTTCTGACTTGTTATTTTCTGCCATCTTATTCTCATTCCGGGAGCGCATTATATATTTGCGGCAATATCCTTTTGTCTATCTCATTTTCAACATAGCCGGCAATAATGGCTGACAAGAGCCGTGCAAAAACCTCATCATCCAACTGCATGTCATTTTTTGCCGCGAGCATCATACCGGCAAGGCTCTTCAAAGATTGCCGTCGTTCCATGTGCCGCGCCTTTGCATAGGCCTGCAAAGATTTCGCAAGGCTGCGTGTAGGCTCGTCCATATGTCTGCTGATAGGCCTGCTCATATGTCTGCTCTTCGCTTTTCCATAGGTTTTCCTTTTTATTGGCGCGGCACTCTGGCCAGCCTTTTCCTATACCACTCATACTGGCTGACCCACCCAAATTGTCAAACAATATATTCCAAGCCCGCAATGAAAATTGACCCGCTCCCTTAAATGCGGCATAAACCGCCGCATGAAGCTGTCGCGTGATTTTACCTTTGATGCCGCCCATCATCTTGGGCATTACCCGCAAGGGCATGCCAATGCGCGCGTGCATGGCCATAGTTTCCGCGCCCGCATCACAGTGGAAGGCCAGCCCGACACGCATGGTCAAATCGTCGATTTTGAAACCATTGACGCCCATATCGCCGCTTTGCGCGCAACGCTGGACCATAATCTGCTGAATGATATTGACGGGCTGGAAAGCCCGACGCTGGAAAATATCTGCCTGTGGCTGTGGACGCAGCTTGAAGCCAAGCTGCCGCAAATCAGCGCGGTAGAAGTGTTTCGCGACAGTCTCGGCCAATCCTGCCTTTATCAGGGGAGCCATCATGGCCGCTCATGATAAAACAAGCAGCAAGAAAACAGGCGGCAGCGACACAAGCGGTGCCACCATGCTGGGCAGCCAGACCGGCCTGCCCGCCTCGCCCGATGCGGCGGTGCTGGAGCGCGTGCCGAACCCGCATCCCGACACGAATTATGTCGCCCGCTTTGCGGTGCCGGAGTTTACCTCGATTTGTCCGGTGACCGGCCAGCCGGATTTTGCCCATTTGGTGATTGACTATGTGCCGGATGCCTATTTGGTGGAAAGCAAGAGCTTCAAATTATTTATGGGCAGTTTCCGCAATCATGGCGCGTTTCACGAAGATTGCACGCTGATGGTCGCCAAGCGGCTGATTGACTGCATGGCGCCGCGCTGGCTGCGGATTGGCGGCTATTGGTATCCGCGCGGCGGCATCCCGATTGATGTGTTCTGGCAAACCGGCGAACCGCCGCAAGGCCTGTTCATCCCCGACCAAGGCGTCCCACCCTATCGGGGGCGTTAGGTCTTGGGGTTGTCCGTTAAACGCCACATCTGGCCGATTTGAACCGCGCCGTGATAGTCAAAAAGCCAACACCAAAATTGAAACACAACACCCTCCCTTCTTCTTGTTCGGGATGATTGATTGCGGGCGGTGCGCTGCTGCCATCGCCCTTCTTTCCGCGCCTTCTCCTGTTACGGGCGCGTTTACCGGGCGTCAGCCTATCACGCCATGCAGGGCTTTCAAAGTTTTGAGCAGCGGCGCGGCGTCAGACAGCGGCAGGCAGCTTGGCCCGTCGCACAATGCCTTGTCGGGGTCGGGGTGGAATTCCAGAAACACGCCATTGGCACCGGCCGCCACCGCCGCTTTGGCCAGCACCGCCACGCCGTCGCGCCGCCCGCCAGTCGAGGCACCCGCCGTGCGCGGGTCGGCACCGGGCAATTGCACCGCATGGGTGGCATCCATTGTCACCGGCACGCCGAGTTTTTTCATTTCCGGAATGCCGAGCATATCAACGACCAGATTATTATAGCCGAAACTGCTGCCGCGCTCGCATAAGATGACCGGCAGCTCGGGCGCAGCCTCGCGCGCTTTTGAAATCACATTGGCGCAATCCCAAGGTGCCATGAATTGCGCTTTTTTGGCATGCAGCCAGCCTTTATTTTTGGCCACGGCCTGCGCCGTCGCCACCACCAAATCGGTCTGCCGCACAAGGAAAGCCGGCAACTGCACCACTTCGGCAATTTCCGCCACCGCCTCGGCCTGCCCCGCCTCATGCAAATCAGTGACCACGGGAACGCCATGCGCCGCCTTTACCGCCGCCAGCATGGGCAGCCCCGCCGCCAGCCCCGGCCCGCGATAGCTGGCAATGGAAGACCGGTTGGCCTTGTCCCAGCTGGCTTTGAAAATATAGGGCAGCTCAAGCGCGGCGCACACGGTTTTCAACTCGCCCGCCACTTCCAGCGCCAGCCCCTCATCTTCCAGCACATTCAAGCCCGCCATCACGACAAGCGGCGCGCCATCGCCGATTGAAATGTCATATTTTTCCAGTTTTATCAGTGACATATAATTATTTCCTCAACCATCACACAAGCCGGCTTTGCGCCAGCGCCGCTTCAATGAAAGAAGCAAATAAAGGATGCGGCGCAAAGGGCCGTGACTTTAACTCCGGGTGAAACTGCACACCAATATACCAAGGATGCTCGGCAATCTCGACAATCTCCGGCAGCACGCCATCCGGGGACACGCCGGAAAAACTCAGCCCCGCCGCTTCCAGTTTTTCGCGGTAATCCATATTCACCTCATAGCGGTGGCGGTGGCGTTCGGATATCACTCTTGTGTCGTAAATCTCGGCCACGCGGCTGCCTTCTTTCAAATAGGCTTCATAAGCACCGAGCCGCATTGTGCCGCCCATATCGGCATCCAGCCCGCGTTTTTCCAGCCCCTCGCCGCGCGCCCATTCGGTCATCAGCCCGACAATCGGCGTGCCGGCAAGGCCAAACTCGCTGCTGGTCGCATCGGTGATATGCAGCATATTGCGGGCGGCTTCCAGCACTGCCATTTGCATGCCGAAGCAAATGCCGAAATAAGGCACATTGCGGGTGCGGGCAAAATTGGCGGCGGCGATTTTGCCTTCCGTGCCGCGCTCACCAAAACCGCCCGGCACCAAAATCCCGTTGACTTTTTCCAGATAGGCGGCGGCGTCCTCACGCTCAAAAATCTCCGCATCCATCCATTCCAGATTGACTTTCACATTATTGGCAATGCCGCCATGTTGCAGCGATTCAATCAGCGATTTATAGGCGTCTTTCAGCTCGGTATATTTGCCGACCACAGCAATTGTGACTTCGCCCTCCGGCTCGCGCACCGCCGACAGCACATCATCCCAAAGTCCCAAATCCGGTGCCGGTGCCTCGGTAATGCCAAAGGCGGACAGCACTTCCGTATCCAGCCCCTCGGCATGATAGGCATGCGGCACGGCGTAAATTGAATCGACATCACGCGCTTCAATAACCGCGCTTTCACGAACATTGCAAAACAGCGCGATTTTGCGCTTTTCGCCTTCCGGTATGGGTCGGTCGCAGCGGCACATTAAAATATCGGGCTGAATGCCGATAGAGCGCAATTCTTTCACCGAGTGCTGGGTCGGTTTGGTTTTCATCTCACCGGCAGCCGGTATATAGGGCAGCAGGGTCAGATGCACAAAGACGGTTTGCAGGCGCGGCAATTCATTATGCATTTGCCGTATCGCCTCGAAAAACGGCAGGCCTTCAATATCGCCCACTGTGCCGCCAATCTCACACAGCACAAAATCAACATCATCAATATCGGATTTGATGAAATTCTTAATCGCATCGGTCACATGGGGGATAACCTGAACCGTGCCGCCGAGATAGTCGCCGCGTCGCTCCTTGGCCAGAATATCGCGGTAAATCTGGCCGGTGGTCACATTATCGCCGCGACTGGCCGGCACGCCGGTAAAGCGTTCATAATGGCCCAAATCAAGGTCGGTCTCCGCCCCGTCATCCGTGACATATACTTCGCCATGCTGATAGGGCGACATGGTGCCGGGGTCAACATTGAGATAGGGGTCAAGTTTGCGCAGCCGCACCGAAAAGCCACGCGCCTGCAACAAAGCCCCCAAAGCGGCTGATGTCAGGCCTTTGCCAAGTGAGGAAACCACGCCGCCAGTGATGAAGATATATCGCGCCATGGACGGAGAAATTATACCGAATGGATGATTCGTGCGAGTCGAAAATCACGAATCAAGCGATTCGAGGCATTATTTCGGTGACTATTTTATTCGGGAACGGGCCTATTCGGGAACCGGTAAAGCCGGTGCCGGGGCTTGCGGTGTTGGCAATACCGGTGCCGGTGCCTGAATTGTGCCGCCGCCTTCGCTGTCAATCACTTCATCCAGCACCGAACGATTGCTCTCCATTGTGCCGGTCACCGTCAGGCCAATACTGGTCAGAAAGAAAATGCCGGCCAAAATAGCGGTGCTGCGGGTCAGCGCATTGCCCAGCCCACGGCTTGACATCATGCCGTCACCGCCGCCGCCAATGCCCAGCGCGCCGCCTTCAGAGCGTTGCAGCAACACAAGAATAATCATCGCCACAGCGACCATCATATGAATAACCAGCAAAATGGTTGTCATTGCGACACCTTTAATTCAGCGCCATGCGGCACAATCATCAACATTGGGGCGTGTTCTAGACCATTTGCGGCGGCTTGACCAGCCCCCCTTTACAGCCTCAAAACCGCGCGCGCCTATTTCTGCCAGCTTTTGACAATAGCCATAAAATCCGCCGCTTTCAGGCTCGCCCCGCCGACCAGCGCGCCATTGACATTGGCAATGGCCATTAATTCAGCCGCATTGTCCGGCTTGACCGAGCCGCCATAAAGCAGGCGCATCGCCTTGCCCGCCGCACCAAAGCGGCGCGTCAGATTTTGCCGCATGGCTTTATGCACTTCCGCCACTTGTTGCGGCGTCGGCGTCAGCCCGCTGCCAATCGCCCAGACCGGCTCATAAGCAATTATGGTGTTTTTGGCCGTGCAGCCATTCGACAGTGAGCCGCGCAATTGCGCACCGACAATTTTCAATGTCTGACCGGCACGGCGCTGTTTCAGCGTTTCCCCAACACAAACAATCGCCGTCAGCCCGGCCGCATGGGCAGCCGCCAATTTGGCGCGCACCTGCTTGTCGCTTTCTGCATAGCCGCCCTGTTTCGTATCGGCGCGCCGTTCGGAATGGCCGAGAATAACCGCCGTCGCCCCGGCATGTTTCAGCATGGCGGCGCTGATATCGCCGGTATGCGCGCCGGATGCATTGGCATGGCAATCCTGCCCGCCCAGCTTGACAAGCCGACCGGCTTTTTCCGCTGCCAATCGCGATAACAGGGTCGCAGGCGGGCAAATCATCACATCGCAATCATAGCGTTTTTTGCCCGACAGAGCTTTGACCAGCTTGCGAAACTCGCCCAATTCGCGCGCCGTGCCGTTCATTTTCCAATTGCCCGCCGCCAATGGTCTGATGGCCTTTGGCGGCGCGGCTTTTGCAGTCTTTTTTGCTTGTGTCATCAACGCTCTCCCCAAAGCTCATTATCGGCGCGGACCGCCAATGCCGGTTGCATAACATAATCGGCAAAGCGGTGCCACCTGCTTGCGTCTGTGGCAAGCTGGCACTATGATGCGTCAAATTTCAACATCGGGTTCATCTCGCAAACGAAAGAGTGTTCCATGCTCGCATCCCTTCGCAAAACCGCCGGCGGCATTGTCGGCCTTTTCCTGATTGCGCTTCTTGTCTTTGCCTTTGCGCTTTGGGGCATTGCCGACACATTTACCGGCTTTTCCAACCAGATAGTCGCCAAAGTCGGCGATCAGGAATTGACCCGCAATGAGTTCCGTTTGCGCTATGCGCAGCAATTGGCCGAAGTCAGCCGCCAAATTGGCGAACCGCTCAGCCCCGGCCAGGCACGCGGTCTTGGCCTTGACCGGCAAGTGCTGGCCAATATGGTCGGGCTGGCCGCATTGGCCAATGCCGGAGACGAGCTTGGTCTGGCGCTTGATGACAAGCGGATTGCCGAAATCATTGTCCGCGACCCGAGCTTTCATGGCCCCAATGGCACATTTGACGAGCCGACTTTCCGCGCTGTGCTGGCGCGCAATGGGCTGACCGAAGCGATGTTTGTCGAAGACCAGCGCGCCTTTCATATCCGCCAGCAATTGCTCGGCGCCAGCCTTGACCGTGCGCTCGTCCCGCAAAAGCTGGTGGAAAAAATGTATAATCATTTCCTCGAAAGCCGCGTTGCCAAATATGTCGTGTTGACTTTGGAAGAAACCGATGATGTCGGCGAACCGACGGATGAGGAATTGGAGACATTCTATGACCAGACCAAAATGCGCTATACTGAGCCGGAACGGCGCAGCGCCTCTTTTCTGGTGATAACGCCGGAACGGTTTGCCGAGAATATCGACATTAGCGAGCTTGAATTGGCTGAAGAATATGAAATGTCGATTGACGAGTTTTCAATTGAAGAAAAGCGCGATGTTGACCAGCTTGTCATTGCCGATGAGGCGATGGTCGCAGAAGTGCGCGCCATGCTCGAACAGGGCAAATCTTTTGTCGAAATCGTCGATACGACCGGCCAAACACTCGACAATACGGATTTGGGAACGGTAACGCGCAGCAGTTTCATTTCCGCCGACCTCGCCGATGAAGCCTTTGCGATGGAATTGGGTGCGGTCAGTGACATTATTGAAGGCCCGCTCGGCTATGTGGTTTTGCGGGTGCGCAAAATCATTCCCGGCGAAGTGCGCCCGCTGGCTGAGGTGCGCGATGCGTTGCGCCGCCGCTTGGCGCTTGACCGCGCCATTGAAGACCTGATTGCCTTTTCCGAAACCGTGGAAGATGAACGCGCCGCCGGTGTGACACTGGAAGAAATCAGCCAGCGTTTTGACCTTGATATTGTGCAATTATCGGGCTTTGACCGCGATGGCCGCAGCGCGTCAGGCGGCTTGCCGCGCCTGTTCATGCAATATGATTCCCTGCCGGGCATTTTGTTTGACAGTGTCGAGAGTGAAGAAATTGCGCTTCAGGAAATGGAAGATGGAACCTATATTTGGCCGCGCCTCGACAGTATCGCGACCTCGCGCGTGCGCCCGCTGGACGATGTGCGCGAAACGGCCATCGAACAATGGCAGCTTGCCGAGCGGCGCAAATTGCTCGAAGCGATGGCCGAACATCTGGTCAAGCAAGGCAATCGCGCCGGATTTGCAGCGATTGAAAAAGAAACCGAAAAAGAGCCTTTGACATCGGAGCCAATGACGCGTCAGGTCAGCAATGAAACCTTTTCTGAAACCGCTGTGGCCAAATTATTCCGGCTGGAAAAAGGCGGCTTTGACTGGGCGCCGGTTGGTTTCGGCTCAGAACTGGTCGTCATGCAAGCCAGCGATATTATCGCGCCACCAACCGGTGAAAACGCTGCCAGCGATATGATTTTCGACGGCGAAAAACAAAAATACCGCGCCGATTTGACGTCGCAATTTGTCAACAGCCTTGAGAAAAATTACGGGGTGAGCGTGAACCAGACCAATTATGACCAAATGCTTAACAGTCTGACAACGCAATGAACCCAAGCTATCCGGACAGCGCAAAATTTACCGAGCTTTATGACGCCGGCAGGCCGGTTTTGGTCTGGACAGAAATGGTCGCCGATTTGGAAACACCGGTCGCGGCCTATTTGAAACTGGCCGATGGCGAAGATTTTTCTTTCCTGCTGGAATCGGTCGAGGATGGCGATATTGGCGGACGCTATTCGATTATCGGCCTGCAACCCGATTTGCTGTTCCGTGTTGAGAACGGGCAGCCGCAGGTCAATCGTCGCGCATTGCACGCGGCTGACGATTTTGCACCCATGGACGCCGCCCCGCTTGATGCGCTGCGCATCATATTATCTGAGACGCGGCTTGATATTCCCGAAACCCTGCCGCCCATGTCAGCCGGTTTGTTTGGCTATATGGCCTATGACATGGTGCGTTTCATGGAAGATTTGCCCGACACCAATCCCGATGTTTTGGGTGTGCCGGACGGCTTGTTTATCCGCCCAACTGTGATTGCGGTGTTTGACAATATCGCCCATAAAATCATGCTGGTGACGCCGGTGCGCCCTGATGCGCCAGACAGTGCAGGCGACACTGCGGCAACAGCCTATGAAAAAGCCGAAGCGCGCCTGTCCGCCGCCCATGACAAAATGCGCGGTGGCCTGCCGGAGCAGCCATTAACGCCACCCAATTACATGGCCGAGCCGGTCTCCAATATGAGCCAGCAAGCCTATTTTGACATGGTAGAGAAATCGAAAGCCTATATTGAAGCGGGCGATATTTTTCAGGTTGTTGTCAGCCAGCGTTTTTCGGTTCCCTTCACCCTGCCCCCTTTCGACCTTTATCGGGCGCTGCGGCGGGTTAATCCGTCGCCCTATTTATTCTTCCTCAATATGCGTGACTTTGCGATTGTCGGCTCCAGCCCGGAAGTGCTGGTCGGCGTGAAAGACCGCCAAGTCAATATCCGCCCAATTGCCGGCACCCGCCGTCGCGGTGCCAGCCTTGAGGAAGACGCTGCGATTGGCGCCGATTTGCTGGCTGATGAAAAAGAGCGCGCCGAGCATCTTATGTTGCTCGATCTTGGCCGCAATGATGTCGGCCGTGTCAGCGAGATTGGCAGTGTTCGGGTCAATACTGCTTTTGGTCTGCAAAAAACGTCTCACCTGATTCATATTGTCTCCGATGTGACCGGCACATTGCGCACCGAGCTGGATGAGATTGATGCTTTAACGGCGGGCTTTCCGGCGGGCACTGTATCAGGCGCACCGAAAATCCGCGCCATGGAAATCATTGACGAGCTTGAGCCGGAACGCCGCGGCGTCTATTCCGGCTGTGTCGGTTATTTTTCGGCCAATGGCGATATGGACACTTGCATCGCCTTGCGCACGGCACTGGTCAAGGATGCGACACTTTATGTGCAAGCCGGTGGCGGCGTTGTGTATGACAGCACGCCGCAATATGAATATGATGAGACGGTCAACAAGGCGACCGCGCTGTTTCGTGCCGCCGAAGTTGCGCTGACACTGGCCGCCGAGCGGAAGAATCGCTGACGCGGCTCAAAGGGAAAGCACCATGCTGACATTGATAGATAATTATGACAGCTTCACCTTTAATCTGGTGCAATTTCTTGGTGATTTGGGGGCTGACTGCACAGTCATCCGCAATGATAAAGCCAGCGTTGAAGAGGTGCTGGCGGGCAAACCGCAAGCGATTATTGTTTCGCCCGGCCCGTGCGACCCGGACAAGGCCGGTATTTGCCTCGACCTTATCCGCAACGCACCCGACACGCTGCCAATATTCGGCGTATGCCTTGGCCATCAATGCATCGCGCAAGCCTTTGGCGGGCGCATTGTGCAAGCGCCGCAAATCATGCATGGCAAGCTCAGCCATATTGCCCATGGCGGCGACGGTCTGTTTGAAGGTTTGCCGCAACCCATGACCGTCACACGCTATCATTCCTTGATGATTGAGCCGGACACAATGCCCGATACATTGACCATTGATGCCAAAAGCGAAGACGGGCTTATCATGGCGGTGCGCCATATCAGCCGTCCGGTTTTTGGCGTGCAGTTTCACCCGGAAAGCATTGCCACCCATTTCGGCCACCGGCTGCTCGGCAATTTCCTTACCCTTGCCGGTCTGCCCATGCGCCCGATAGAGGCACAGCAACATCTTGAACTTGCCTGACCTGGCGCAGGCAATCGGAGACCCACTCATGGATGAATTAAAACCTTTTCTGGCGATTATCGCAGACGGCAAGCCGTTAACGGCGCAACAGGCCACACAGGCTTTTGATGCGATACTCAGCGGACAGGCCAGCGCCGCGCAAATCGGTGCTTTTCTGGCCGGCTTAAGGGTGCGCGGGGAAACAGTGGAAGAAATCACCGCCGGTGCCCAAGTCATGCGCCGCAATGCGCTGTTTGTGAAAGGCCCGACCCAGCTGCTCGATACATGCGGCACGGGTGGCGATGGTGCCGGAACCTATAATATATCGACCGCCGTTGCGCTGGTTGCGACCGCCTGCGGGGCGACAGTCGCCAAACATGGCAATCGCGCTTTATCCTCCAAATCCGGCTCCTCGGAAGTCTTGGAACAACTCGGCGTGAGGCTGGATTTGGAACCGGCAGCGATTGAGACCTGTATCAATGAAACCGGCATTGGCTTTATGTTTGCTCCCAATCATCACAGCGCCATGCGCCATGTCGGGCCAAGCCGCGCCGAGCTTGGCTTTCGCACCATATTCAACCTGCTTGGCCCTTTATCCAATCCGGCCGGTGCCAATCGGCAATTGCTTGGCGTGTTTTCCAAAGCCTGGGTTGAGCCACTGGCCCATGTGCTGAAAAAACTCGGCTCTGAGCGCGCATGGGTCGTGCATGGCTCGGATGGCTTGGATGAGTTGACCACAACAGGGGCCAGCCATGTCGCCGAATTGCGCAAGGGCGAAGTGCGCACATTTGAAGTTTTTCCGGAAAATATCGGCATTGACCGCGCCGACCCTGCAGATTTGGTTGGTGGCGACCCGGCGCATAATGCCGCCGCCCTCAGTGACATGCTCGATGGTGCGCCCGGTGCGTATCGCAATATCGTCTTGCTGAACACTGCCGCCGCATTATGCGTGGTCAATAAGGCTGAGAATTTGCGCGACGGGGCCGATATGGCGGCGCTGGCCATTGATGATGGCGGGGCCAAACAGGTTTTGCGCAATCTGGTCGATGTCAGCAATCGTCTGGCGGGCGCATAATGACCAAGGACGACATACTCGCCCATATCACCGCTTATAAGCTGGAGGAAATCGCCGACGCCAAAACGCGCCTGTCGCTGGCCGAAATAGAAGCGCAGGCGAAACACGCCGATGCACCGCGCGGGTTTATCAAGGCGCTTGACACCAGCCGCCGCGCCGCCCGACCGGCGCTGATTGCCGAGATTAAAAAAGCCAGCCCGTCCAAAGGGCTTATCCGCGCGGATTTCGACCCGGCCATGCTGGCGCAGGCTTATGAAGAAGGCGGGGCAAGCTGTCTTTCCGTGCTGACCGACACGCCTTCCTTTCAAGGCGCGCCCGAATATTTGGGGCAAGCCCGCGCCGCCACGCAAATACCGGTTTTGCGCAAAGATTTCATGTATGACTCATATCAAGTGGCTGAAGCGCGCAGCTGGGGGGCAGATGCCATATTGGTGATTATGGCAGCCGTGTCCGACATGCAAGCGCAGGAGCTTTTTGAAGCGGCCAATGCTTGGGGCATGGACACGCTGTTTGAAGTGCATGACGGCGATGAATTGCAACGCGCACTCAGCCTGTCGCCCAAGCTGGTCGGCATAAATAATCGCAATTTGCGCAGTTTTGAGACGTCGCTGGACACAACCCGCACGCTGTTGCCGCATGTGCCGGAAAACGTTTTGCTGGTCAGCGAAAGCGGGATTTCTGCGGCGGATGATGTGCGCGGCCTGATGGCTGACGGCGTGCCGGCTTTTCTTGTCGGCGAAAGCCTGATGCGGCAAGAAAATGTAACCGATGCGGTTAAACAGCTTATTGGCGAAAATTGATAAGGGCTTTTACATTTTTCTTGGATGGAAAAAATAAAAAACCAGCCCCTTGCATCCGACCGCGAATGAAACTACAAAAGCAGTGTTGTTGATTCGTTCTCCGGGGGGTCGAAATGCTTACCAAAAAACAATATGAGCTTTTAATGTTCATCAATGAACGCTTGAAAGAGACGGGCGTTTCCCCCAGTTTTGAAGAAATGAAAGACGCGCTTGATTTGCGCTCCAAGTCGGGTATCCACCGGCTGATTACCGCTTTGGAAGAGCGCGGCTTTATCAAGCGTCTGGCGCATCGGGCGCGGGCGCTTGAAATCGTCAAATTGCCGGACAGCATGTCGGCCAGCCTGTCGGCACCGGCACGCAATAATACGGGCGCCATGGCCGGTATTCCGACCGATAATATGACCCCGCCCGCCGCTGCCAATGATGACCGCAGCGTTCCGCTTTCCGTTATGGGTCGGATTGCCGCTGGCACACCGATTGAAGCCTTGCAGGAAGAAATTAATCAGGTTTCCGTGCCGAGCGAAATGTTGCGCTCCGGCGAACATTATGCGCTGGAAGTGCATGGGGATTCGATGATTGAGGCAGGCATTTTCGACGGCGATACGGCGATTATCCAAAGCACCGCTTCGGTTGACAATGGCGATATTGTTGTCGCCCTGGTTGAAGGGCATGAGGCAACATTAAAGCGCCTGCGCCGCAAAAGCGATATGATTGCGTTGGAAGCGGCCAATCCGGCTTTTGAAACCCGCATTTTCCGGGCTGACCAAATCCGCATTCAAGGGCGGCTTGTCGGTCTTATCCGCAAATATTGAAATCACCACTATCGCGCATCGGGCTGCGGGCGATAATAGCTTTGCCATAAACGCCGCCCGGCCCGTGCCGGTTCAACAATCTCATAGGCCGATTGTGCTGCCATCACTGTCACCGCCTTGCCCTTTGTCAAATGCCTGCGGTCAACCAAAAATGCGCGACACGGATAGCGCGCCTCGATAAACGGTGCGAGAACCAAATCGGCTTGGCGACAGGCTTGGCTTAAACCACGACCGGCGCGCACATAGGCAAATTGGCGACCATCCATTAACGGGTAAAAACAGACGCTTTCACTACAAGGTGCTTCTTCAATCGGCGCATCATCGCCGCCAAGCCCATGCGTGCGCTGCCACAGGCCAATCTCATAGGCCCGCCTGCTGCCGCGCAAAATATGCAGCCCGCCATACCTGCTTTCATACATCACCGCCTGCCCGACCCCATAAATATAGACAATCGGTCGCTCGGCGCGCCCGGCCAGCATAAGCGCCAGCCCGATAAAAGCGAAACCGCCATACCGCCACCGCCCATTTGCCAGACAGGCAAGGGCAAGGCCCCCCAAAGCCAAGGGCAAAATAGCAGGCGCGCTTTGCCCTCGATAAAACACCGCGCCGGGCCAGCCGGTTAACCATTCAGCCACTGTTAGAACCGATTTTATGCCGAATGACATAAGCGCCATAAAAGGGGCCTCAAGCCCAAACGGCATGCTGACAAGGGCCAAAAAACCGGCAGGCATAATGACAAAACCGAATATCGGCATGGCCAGCATATTGGCAAACAAGCCGTAAGCCGCCACTTGATGAAAATGATAAAGCGCCAGAAAGCCGGTCACACTGCCGGCAATGATACTGGTCACAAACAGGGCGATGAAATAGCGCCCCATGCGCGACAAAATATCGGCGGCAAAGCCAGTGTTGCGGGGCATTTGCCCGCGCTGGTCGGGCGTTGCGAAAAGAAAATTGGCACCGCCGCGCTCATATAGTGCGACCAGCGCAAAAACTGCCGCAAAGGACATTTGAAATCCGGCCTGCATCAGCGCATGGGGTGATATGAGCAAAACCAGCAAAGCCGCCAATGCGACATTGCGCATGGTCAGGGCCGGTCGGCCAAGCAGAATGGCGACAAAAAACAAGGCCAGCATAATGAAAGCGCGTTGCGTGGGAAAGCTGGCACCCGATATTTGCAAATAGGCAAAGGCAGCCGGCAAAGAGGCCAGCGCCGCCATTTTGCGCATATTATGTGCCTGCACAAAATATGGAAAACACGCACCCAACAAGCGCAGCAGCGCATAGACCGAACCGGCAAACAGCGCCATATGCAGACCGGAAATCGCCAACATATGCGCCAAACCACTGTCGCGGAACAAGGTGCGGGTTGATTTGGGAATCGCGCCGCGCACGCCAGTCACAAGGGCCGCAGCGACACTGCCCTGCGCTGTCGGCATGGCATCGCGCAAATGGGCGGCCAATTGCAAGCGGAAATTGGCCAATCCCATGCGCCATTTTTCCGCAATAGATAGGGGCGCGGCGCAATCAACCTGCCCTATTTCACGGATAAAGCCCTGACCGGCGCGACCATTGAAAAATCCGGCAAACCGTGGGTCATAGCCACCACGGATAACCGGCCCTTGCAAAGGACGCACAGCGGCCGAGAGCGTGGCCAGGCAACCCGGCCGCAAGCGGGCAATGCGGGCGCGACCGGTATAAAGCCGCAAAACCACCTGCCGCCCGGCAGTATCGGCTATCGCCAAATCGACCAACCCGCCATTGGGGCGCGGCTCAGCCCAGATAATCCGCCCTTGAAACAGCGTTGGGGCGGCGTCCATGCTGCTGACTTGCGCCGGCAAAGGGGCCATGGCGCGCGCCTGCAGCAAAGTCATCCCATGCGCGTAGATAAAGCCGAAAAACACGGCAATCAGCAAAAGCAGGCCGCGCAGGGCAAGCGGATGCCCAATATGCAAATGCCGATGCGCCCAGACATAAAGATAAATGACCAATAAACCGCCACAGGCAATCGCCAATGCCAAAGCCGCCGCCACCGGATTTGCCGGCAGGGGCAGCAACAGGCTTGGCGGGTCAATCGGTGCGGTAAAATAGGCGGCAATGCCGACCATCATGGCAAGGCAATGGGTGATAAACGGGTCAATGCGTATCGTCATATCTTTATATTTTCTGACCAAAGCGGGCAGCTTGTTATTTTCCGACCGGGTGGTGACGCCCCCTACACCCAATGCCGCTAATGTGCTAAACCCTGCCAGAGTTGACAGCATGGCACAAGCAGTGATTGGCGTTTGACCATGCATCGCAATCATGACAGGAGACCGCTCATGCCCACCCCGCCAATTGTGACCCGCTTCGCGCCTTCGCCGACCGGCTTTTTGCATATTGGTGGCGCGCGCACAGCATTGTTTAATTGGGCCTTTGCGCGTCATCATGGCGGACGGTTTTTGCTGCGCGTCGAAGACACAGACCGCGCGCGGTCAACCGATGCGGCGATTGAAGCGATTCTTGACGGCATGGGCTGGCTTGGGCTGGACAGCGATGAAGCGCCGGTATTTCAACATCAAAATGCCGCCCGCCATGTCGCTATTGCCCATGAATTGCTCGAAAAAGGCGCGGCTTATATCTGCATCAGCACGCCGGAAGAAGTTGAGGCGATGCGCGAAAAAGCCCGCGCCGAAGGCCGCCCACCGCGCTATGACGGCACTTATCGCGAGCGCGGCCTGACACATGACACCGCCAATGCCCCTTATGTTATCCGCTTCAAAGCACCGCAAAGCGGCCAGACTGTGATTGATGATTTGGTGCAAGGCCAGGTGGTGACCGATAATGACCAATTTGACGATTTGGTGTTGCTGCGCGCCGACGGCTCGCCCACTTACATGCTGTCCGTGGTGGTTGATGATTATGATATGGGCGTCACCCATATTATTCGCGGTGATGACCATTTGACCAATGCGGCTCGGCAAAGCCAGATTTATCAAGCCCTTGGCTGGCCGATTCCGCAATTTGCCCATATCCCGTTAATCCATGGTGCGGATGGTGCCAAATTGTCGAAACGCCACGGTGCGCTCGGCGTGGACGCCTATCGGGATATGGGGCTGCTGCCTGCCGCTTTGCGCAATTATCTGGCACGGCTTGGCTGGAGCCATGGCGATGAGGAAGTGTTCACAACCGAGCAATTTATCGACTGGTTTAATCTAGATGCGATTGGCCGCTCACCGGCGCGATTTGATATGGATAAGCTGGCCCATATTAATGCCCAGCACATGCGCATGACGCCTCCACAAGAGCTGACCGCACAATTGCTGGCGCTGGCACCGGAACTGACCGCCCATGAAGCATTTGTCACACGCGCCATGCCAGTGCTGGTTGACCGCGCCAAGACCCTGCTTGAGTTGCGCGATGCCGCCGCCAATTTACTGGCCGCGCGCCCTGTGATGATTGATGAAAAGGCTGCCAAGGCGCTGAAGCCCGAAGCATTGGCGCATATTGCAGCATTGCGCCCGCAATTGGCCGTCTTGGAGGCGTGGACGGCAGAAAGCGTTGAAGCGTGTATCACCGGCTATTTGCAGACCAATGAGCTGAAATTGGGGGCGGTTGGCCCTGCCCTGCGCGTTGCCATTAGCGGTGGCCGTGCCGGTGGCGGCATTTTCGCACTCATCGCCCTATTTGACCGCGACGAGCTTCTGGCACGCTTGGATGACCAATTGGCCAATCTGTAAGCGGCAATTGGACAAAACGACAGATTTTCCGCCGATTATTAGGGATATTTCTTCCCGCAAACTGGCAAATGCCGGAAAAATATGATAGTTACACTGTCGATTACTTGAATATGAGAGGAAGAACCATGAGCGACGACAAGTCAGCCCAGCTTGCCAGCGAGGGAAACCAATACGACTTTGACATACATCAAGGCTCTGTCGGGCCGAGCGTGATAGATGTATCCTCGCTTTATGGTCAAACCGGTCAATTCACCTATGACCCCGGCTTTACCTCAACCGCCAGCTGCAAATCCGCCATCACCTATATTGACGGTGATGAAGGCATTTTGCTGCATCGCGGCTATCCTATTGACCAACTCGCGGAAAAAGGCAATTTCATTGAGACCTGCTATTTGCTGCTGAATGGCGAATTGCCCAATCGTGAAGAATTGGAAGAATTTGAAACGGCGATTACCCGCCACACCATGCTGCATGACCAAATGACACGGCTGTTTCTCGGCTTTCGGCGCGACGCGCACCCAATGGCCATTATGGTCGGCGTGGTTGGCGCTTTGTCCGCCTTTTACCATGACAGCACCGATATTAACGACCCGGAGCAGCGCAAAATTGCCAGCCGCCGGTTGATTGCCAAAATCCCGACCATTGCCGCCATGGCCTATAAATATTCTATCGGCCAGCCCTTTGTTTATCCGCGCAATGATTTGGATTATGCCTCAAACTTCCTGCATATGTGCTTTTCCGTGCCTTGCGAGGAAATGACGATAAGCCCGGTGCTGGCGCGTGCGATGGACAGGATTTTTATTCTTCATGCTGACCATGAGCAAAATGCGTCCACCTCGACCGTGCGCCTGGCCGGTTCGTCCGGGGCCAATCCGTTTGCCTGTATCGCGGCCGGTATTGCCTGCCTGTGGGGGCCGTCGCATGGCGGTGCCAATGAAGCGGCACTTGATATGCTGGCTGAAATTGGCTCGGTTGACCGGATCCCGGAATTTATCGCCCGCGCCAAAGATAAAAACGACCCGTTCCGTTTGATGGGTTTTGGCCACCGCGTGTATAAAAACTATGACCCGCGCGCCCGTGTTATGCAGCAAACCTGCCATGAAGTGCTGGGCGAATTGGGCATTAAGGATGACCCATTGCTTGATGTCGCTATGGAGCTCGAAAAAATCGCACTCAGCGACCCATATTTCATTGAGAAAAAGCTCTATCCAAATATCGATTTTTATTCCGGCATCACGCTGAAAGCGATGGGCTTTCCGACCACCATGTTCACCGCCCTGTTTGCGCTGGCACGCACAGTGGGCTGGATTTCCCAGTGGAATGAAATGATTGAGGATCCGAGCCAACGTATCGGGCGTCCGCGCCAGCTTTACATTGGCGCCACGCAGCGCGACTATAAGGATATGAGCAGCCGCTAGGCTTTCCGGGCCGCTATTTGCAGGCAAATTTGCGCCGCCCGCACAGCCGGTGGCGCGCCGGACACGGCCAAGGCGTCGGGCAATTGTGCCAATGCGTCACGCTGTTTTTGATTGGCGGCATCATCCACCAATAATTTATGGAGCGCCGGATAAATCAAATCGGCGCGGCATCGGTCTTGCAAAAATTCCGGCACAATCGGCGCATCAAGAATGAGATTGGTCAGCACAGCCGATGGCACTTGCATGACCCGCATAAGCAGCCAGCCCATAACCGCGCCAATATCATAAGCCGCCACGGTTGGCAGACCGGCCAACCCCAATTCCAGCACTGCCGTGCCGGACGAAGCCAAGGCCGCACGGCTGGCTTTGAACAGCGCCATTTTATCGGCTTCGTCCTCAACCAAATCAACCGGCAAGGGCCAGTTTGACACCGCCTCTGCGATAGGCTGTTTGGTATGCGGCAAGACCGGCACCGCCACACGCAAGCCATCCACATTATTGGACAGGCGTGTCACCACTTGCCCGAAAACCGGCAAAAGACGTTTAATCTCGCTCATCCGGCTGCCCGGTAAAACGCTCACTAATTTATCCGTCTTTTTTATTTTCAGCCTGCGGGTAATGTCCGCATTTTCCGGCAAAGCCGCAAGGCGTTGCATAATTGGGTGGCCGATAAAATGACAGGGCGGGCCATTGGCGGCAGCAAAAATATCCGGTTCAAAAGGCAGCAGCGCCAGCACGGCATCAAAATGGGCTTTCATTTTCTTTGCTCGCCCGCGCCGCCAAGCCCAGACTTGCGGGGCGACAAAGCATATTACAGGAATATCCGGCCTTTGCGCTTTCACCCTTGCCGCCAGCCGGTGATTAAATTCGGGACTGTCAATCAGCACCAGCATATCGGGTTCAACCGCCAGCGCATGCGCCACTGTATCGTCAAGCAATTTGAACAAATGCGGCAGACGCGGCAGGATTTCACGCAAGCCCATAAGCGCGATTTCTTCCATCGGAAAAATCGACGCCATGCCCTGCGCCGTCATTTTTGGCCCGCCAACACCGGTCACCATTATATCGGGCCTTTGCGCACGCAATTCGGCCATTAAGTCAGCGCCCAGCGCATCGCCTGAAGTCTCTCCGGCGACAATCATCACATGCAGGTTTGGCATCACATGCAGGTTTGGCATCACATGCAGGTTTGGCGTGCCATTATTGCTCATGACTTGGCCAAACCGACCAGAAACAGGCCGAGTTGTTCGGCGCGTGCTGCCATGGCTTCGGCATTGTCGAATAAGGCACCGCCCGCCTCATAAACAATACCGGCCAGATTGGCCGCCGCCGCGCCTTCAATTGTCGGCACGCCAAGCGTTGGCAAATCAATGCGGCGCTCTTGTTGCGGCTTGGGAAATTTCGCCAACACACCGGCGCGCGCCTGTTTTGTGCCGCGCAAGCTTTCCGGTAATTGTCCGACGCGCTGCAACAGCGCATCCGTGCCTTCCGGCCCTTCCACGCCCAGCACCAGACCATGACAAACAATCACGCTCTGGCCAATATCCAACCGGCCTATTTCCTGCGCGACCAAACGGGCGCGGTCTATATCGGCTTGATGGTCAGCCTCGCCATGGCTGGTCTGCGCGCCTGCTGGCGCCAGCAATGAGGCCAGCACCGCCTCCGGCCCAATCACCTTTAATTGACGATGTTCAAAATAAGCGACCACACCGCGCAATAAAGCATCATCGCCGCGATTACCGGCATGAATACTGGCATGAATACTGGCTGGCCCTTGCCGACTTACCCAATCAAGAAACCATTGACCGCCTTCATCGAAAACCACCGCATCCAAATCGGGGCGGTTAATCGCGCCAATAACGACAAGCTCGGCACATCCGGCAGCCAACAGCCTATCGCCAATATGGGCAAATTGCCCAAGCGCCGCCCATTCATGGTCAAACGCCTCAATCGCGCTGTCCGCCTCACCCTGAAGACCGATAATAAAACAATCCCGCCCCTGACGCTGACAGGCATGGGCCAATTGCACCGGCAAAAAACCCTGCCCGGCAATAATGCCCAACCTGCCCTCACCGGATATTATTGACCTGTCTGGTTTTACTGTCATCACGAACGCGATGGCGCGCAAAAGCCACGGCTATTATCTTGCCGCATAAAGGCAATCACCGCCTGCACAGTTTCGCTGTCGGGATAGGCGTCCGCCACATTTTCCATGCGCGCGGCCAGCGATTCTTCTTGGCAGAAAAACAAATCTTTATAAGCCGCCCGCAAAGCATTGATTTCATCGCGCGGAAAATCGCGGCGCTTCATGCCGACAAGGTTCAATCCCGACAAGACGGCGCGATTACCGGTCGCCGTGCCAAAGGGTATAACATCTTCAACAATCAGCCCGCCCGCACCGACAAAAGCATGCGCGCCAATTCGGCAAAATTGGTGAACACCGACAAGGCCACCCAAAATGGCATAATCGCCAAGCTCAACATGGCCGCCCAGAGTGGCATTATTGGCCAAAATAACATGGTCACCAACCATGCAATCATGCGCCACATGCGACCCCATCATAAACAGCCCGTCATTGCCGACCCGCGTGACGCCACCGCCGCCCTTTGTGCCGGGATTCATGGTGACATGCTCGCGAATTCGATTGCGGCTGCCGATTTCCAGCGTCACATTCTCATTTTCAAATTTCAAATCCTGCGGCACATGGCCGATAGAAGCGAACGGGTAAATATGGGTTTCGCTGCCAATCTGCGTATTGCCGGTCACGACAACATGCGATTCCAGCACCACATTATCGCCGAGCGTCACCGCGCCGGTGACACAGCAAAACGGGCCAATCTGCACATTTCGCCCAAGGGTTACGCTGTCTTCTACTATCGCCGTTTGGTGTATTGTCGCCATGCTTCGTGCTTAAAAGGCGTTGCGGCCTTCAGCAAATAAACCTTTATGACGTTATGTTACGGCGCAATGCAAAACCAATAGGACTATTGGCTGTCGCGTTTGCGCAACGTGCGGATAAAGGCTTGGTCGCGATATAATTCTTGCAAGGGGCGCGCCGGTGTTCCAGATACTGTGCTGTTATTTGGCACTGATTTCAAAACCAAGGCTTGCGCACCAACCATTGTATTGTCACCGACATGCACATGACCGGCAATGCCGGCCTGCCCGCCCATTTGCACATAATCGCCCAGCGACGCGCTGCCGGCCAGACCATTTTGACCGGTCAGAAAACAATGCCGCCCGATTTTCACATTATGCGCCATATGCACTTGATTATCGAGCTTGCTGCCCTCGCCAATTTGCGTATCTTCCATACTGCCGCGGTCAATCGTGCAATTGGCACCAATCTCTACATCGGCCTGAATGATGACCCGCCCCAATTGCGGGATTTTGAAATGCGCAGCGCCCGGCGCATAGCCAAAACCATCCGAGCCGATTGTCGTATTGGCGTGAATAATCACCCGGTCGCCAATAAGGGCAAAGCCAATGACACAATTGGCGCCAATCAGACAATCACGTCCAATCGCCACGCCGGCACCAATCACAGCACCGGCGGCGATAATTGTGCCATCACCGATTTGCGCGCCCGCCTCCACCATAGCCCCATAGCCAATAGTGACATTTTCGCCCAGCTCCGCCTCCGGATGCACGCTTTCTTGCTGCTGGCCGGTTCCCGGCATCGGCATGGCGCGCGCCGCTTGCGGGTAAAACAGGCAGGATATTTCAGCCATTGCCCGATAAGGGTCAGCGCATATCAGCGCCTGCGCCGTCTCCGGCACTTTGTCTTTATGCTTTGGCGCCACCAGCACCGCACCGGCGCGGCTGGCGCTCAGACTGTCAGCATATTTGGCATTGGCCAGAAAGCTGATATCACCGGCACCGGCCGAAGCCAGCCCCGCCACATCGGATATATCGACATTTGCGGCGGCGACATCATATTCGGCCTTAACAAGCGTCGCCAAATGCGTCAGGGGGAACGGCCCCGCATTGGCATAAAAGCGACGGTCTGCCATAGCCGCCCTAATTCTTGCTTTCGGCTTTGACCGGCGTCACTTTCACTGTTTTCAGCTTTTTGTCGAGGCGCGAAATCAGCTCATTGGTGACATCAATAGACGGGCTGGCAAAAAACACCGCGTCGCGGCGCATGACAATATCGGCTTTGCGGTCTTTGGCAATTGACGCCAATTCTTCTTCCGCCAGTTTCAAGATTTGCTGCCCTGCCCGCTGACCACCGGCCTGAACCGATTGCACTTCAATTTGTAGTTCTTGGCGCATTTTCAGCTCTTTTTGCTGCAATTCCTCAACCTTGCCTTTCAGCGCATCGGCCGCCAAAAGGCTGCGCTGTTCCTGCAATTTATTAATGTCGCCCTGCAATGTTTCGCGTTGCTTGTCAGCCCCGGCGCGCACATCTTCCATTTGTTTTTTCAATTGCTCGGCCACGCTTTTGCCTGCCTTGGACAGCGCGATGGCGCGATCCACATCAAACACGATAATCATCGGGCCGGTTTCGGCCACAGCCATATTCGGCATTAACATGGCGACGACAAGCGCCGTGACCGCGAGTATTTTTTTCACAATATACATAGTTCCCCCTAGAAACGTGTGCCAACAGAAAAGCGGAAAAACCGCACTTCATCATAGTCTTCTTTAACAATTGGGCGCGCAAAGTCAAACCTTACCGGCCCGAAAGGTGAGCGCCAGGAAATGCTCAAACCATAAGTCGCTCGAAACGCCAACTCATCGCGAATATCGCCAGGCTGGCCGGAAACAGAATCCGTATCCCCCAAAACACCGAAATCAACAAAGGCATTGGCGCGCATCCCAACCTCTTTGGGAATGCCCAGCGGCAGCGATACTTGTGTGGTCGCGATAAGAAACTTATTGGCCCCCAAAGCATAACCGGTGCTTAACTGGCGCGGGCCGACACCCGACCGGTCAAAGCCGCGAAACGATGAGCCGCCTTTGAAAAACCGGTCATTATAATTTATCACGCCGCCCTTATAATCATGCACAACGCCCATATTGGCGCGCGCATTGAAAATATAACCCTCGGCCAGCTCGTGATAATAGCTGGCACTCAATGTCGTGCGCAGAAAAGACACATCGCCAATCGGGCCTGCAATATCTTGCCCGAAACCGAAATTCCAGCCATCAGTCGGTTCAATCACATCATCGCGCTTGTCAATCGCATAGAAATAGCCAAATTGCGACTTGAAATCTGTATAGCTGGGATTGACCCCCGCACTCAGCGAGGTGTTTTTCAACTCATCTTCAGACAGGTTGAAAAACAGCGACAGCCGCCCGTCTTCCGACAGGGGAAAGCCAAATGACAAGCCAAGCCCGGTCACCCGCGTTTCAAGCCCCGCCTGAAAATTGTAATTTGTTGACGTATTGAAGAAATTAAAGCCGGCCGAAACATCGCGGCCCAAGAAATGCGGCTCGGTAAAGCCAACAATATATCGGTTGACTTGATTGCTGAGGCCAAGCTGCAATTGCAAACGCTGGCCACGGCCGAGAAAATTACGCTCCGAAATACTGAATTCGGTCGTCAGATTTTCGGTCGAGGAATAACCGACACCGAAACTCAACTCACCGGTTGGTTGCTCGGTGACATCAACATCAATAATCGTCTGGTCAGGCCCGCTGCCCGGCGATTCATTGATTTCCACTTCACCGAAATAGCCCAAGCCGCGCACATCACGCTCGGCCCGATTGAGCAATACGCGATTAAATGCATCGCCTTCGCTCAGCCGCAATTCACGGCGTATCACATCATCATGAGTGCGGCTATTGCCGTTAATGTTAATGCGCTCCACATAAACGCGCGGGCCTTCATCAATTGTATATTCAATGTCAATCACCCGCGCCTCACGATTGCGAGAGGGGCGCGGGCGCACATCGGCAAAGGCAAAGCCGCTTTCGCCGACTGTCTTGATAAGCGCCTCGACCGTTGCATCGAGCGCGCGCGCATCATAGCGGTCTCCGGCTTCATGGGTAATCAGCTCTTCAAGCTGCACAATATCGACCGTATCGAGATTGGTTGAAATACGCCCCTCGCCAAAGCGGTAGCGTTCGCCCTCCTCTATATTAAAGGTGACAAAAAACTCCTCGCCATCGCGCGATAATTCCGCTGTGGAGCTGACAACCCGAAAATCGGCAAAACCTTGGCTCAAATAAAAGCGGCGCAATAATTCGCGGTCATAAGCGATACGGTCAGGGTCGTAATTATCATTGGAGGTAAAGACGCGCCACCAACGGCTTTCGCGGGTGATAATAATGTCGCGCAAACGCTGGTCGTCAAATGTGCGATTGCCGATAAAATTGATAGACCTGATGCCGGTCACCGGCCCTTCGTCAATTTCAAACACCAAGTCAATGCGGTTTTGCGGCAATTGAATGACTTTCGGGTCAATCCGCGCGGCAAAGCGCCCCGAGCGCCGGTAAAGCTCAATAAAGCGTTCAACATCATCTTGCACTTTGGCGCGCGTATATATCTGGCGCGGTTTCAACACTGCCTCATCGCCCAGGCTGTCATCGCTGATGGCGCTGTTGCCCTCAAAGGAAACGCGATTGATGATAGGGTTTTCAAGCACTGTCACCACCAGCCCCTGCCCTTCACGGCGTATCCGCACATCGGAAAACAGGCCAGAGGCAAACAGCGTTTTCACTGACTGGTCAACCAGCTCGGCCTCATCCGTCATGCCTTCAGCGACAATCATATAGGCGCGCACGGTTTCTGCCTCGACGCGCTGCGTGCCCTCAACCCTGATAAAGGAAATCGGCTTGCCAATTTCGGCCCGCGCAGTCTGCCCAAACGCGGCCAACCCCGTCAGGCAAAGGGCAAGAATTATGGTCTTCATCGCCTTCGCGCCACCCATAAACGGAAATTCCTTCATCTCAAGACTTAAAAGCCAAACAGGCCGAACAGGCCATCAAATAGGTTGAGTCGTGACAAATCATTTATCGTCACCATAACAAACAGCATGAGAACAAGGGTCAGGCCAATGCGCATGCCAATTTCTTGCGCCCGCTCCGGCAAGGGCCGACGAAAGACGGCTTCATAGGCGTAAAAGGCAAGATGACCGCCATCCAACATTGGAATCGGGAAAAGATTTATCAGCCCAATACTGACCGATAAAACCGCCGTTAGATTAATCAGCGCCACCAAACCCATTGTCGCGGTCTGGCCGGATATTTGGGCAATCCGTATCGGCCCGCCAAGACTGTCGGCGCTTTCGCGCCCGGTAATAATGCGACCAAGCACAATAAATGTTTGCTCGACAATGAAATAGCTTTCCTTCACCCCCATCCACAAAGCCGAAAGTGGGTCATAACGCACATGGCGCACAAGCGCCTCATCGCCGGAAACACCAATGCCGAGACGCCCGACATAATATTCATTGCCAAATCGGTCGGTCTCCAGCACGCGTTCGGGCGTAACCGGCTGCTCAATCGCCTGACCGTCTCGAATAAGGCCGAATATCAGCCTTTCCCCGGCTGACACAACAACCTGACGGCGCACTTCGGAAAAGCTGATAATTTCCTTGCCGTCAATATGGGTAATCAAATCACCGGGGCGCAAATCAGCCATTTCAGCGGCGCTGTCAGGTGCGACCACGCCAATCATCGGCTCGGTCACACGCTGGCCAAGCAAACTATAAAGCCCGGCAAAAATCACAATGGCGAGGATGAAATTGGCGATTGGCCCGGCCGCGACCACGGCGCTGCGCTGCCAAAGCGGCTTATTGTGTAATGTGCTGGCGCGCTGTTCTTCATTCAGGCGCGACATGCTTTCAGCATCGGGGGCGCTGGCGGCATTTTCATCACCAAGAAATTTGACATAGCCGCCCAATGGCAACCAGCCGACCCGCCATTCCGTGCCATGCTTGTCCACCCAGCAGCGCAGTGATTTGCCAAAACCAATGGAAAATACTTCCACTGTTACGCCACATCGGCGCGCAATGTAGAAATGTCCGAGCTCGTGAAAAAACACAACAATGGTCAGAACAAAAATAAACGGCACGATATAGCTCAAGCCCAGTGCGCTGTAGAGATAGGTTATCGTGTCCATTTATCCTCCAAAGATTTTCCGCATTATGGCTATTTTCCGCCTGATTGGAAGTCTCATTTCACAGTAGGGCAATTTTGAGGCAAACAGTCCCCATGCCGCTTAATTTGCCTGTTTTTCAGCAATTAATTTACCTGTCGTTTCACGTGTTTGCAGGTCGCAAGCGACAATTTGCGCCAATGCTGCCTCAAAATCACTGACCAATTCAATTGGCGCCTGCTTGTCGGCAATCTCCATTGCCGAAGCGACAAAATCGGCAATATCGGTAAAGCCAATATGCCCATCCAAAAAAGCCGCTACCGCCACTTCATTGGCGCCATTTAATATGGTCGGCATCAGGCCGCCTGCGCGCATGGCATCCTCGGCAAGTGCCAGACAGCGAAATCGCTCTCGGTCGGGGGCCAGAAAATCCAGCCGCCCCAATTGCGCCAAATCCAGCGGCGCCGGATTAAGCGGCAAGCGCGCCGGATAGGCCATACAATAAGAGAGCGGAATCCGCATATCCGCATTGGCCTTATGCGCCAGCACGCTGCCATCGACAAAATAGACCAGCCCGTGAACAATTGATTGAGGATGCACCAGCACATCAAGCTGCGCCGGAGGCAAGGCGAATAAATGATGCGCCTCAATCAGTTCCAACCCCTTATTCATCATGGTCGCGCTATCAACCGAAATTTTTGCGCCCATATTCCAATTTGGATGGTTTTTCGCCATATCCGGCGTCACCGCAGCTAACGCATCGGCGTCAAAATCAAGAAACGGCCCGCCGGATGCTGTCAACACCACACGCTCAAGCGGTGCCGTATCGCGCCCGTCCAGCAATTGAAAAATCGCATTATGCTCGCTGTCCACCGGCAAAATACGCGCTTTGCATTGCGCCGCCCTTTGCATCATCAGCCCACCGGCGGCAACAAGACATTCCTTATTGGCCAGCGCAATATGCCGACCTGCTTCAATCAGTGCCAAAGTTGGCGTTAAAGCGGCAAAACCGACAATCGCCATCACCGCAATATCAGCCGGATAGGCAGCTGCCGCCGTCAATCCCGCTTCGCCAAAAGCGATGTCACCTGAAAAACCCGCCAGCGCATCACGCGCCTCATCAGCCATTGCTGCATTGCTGACAACCACCATATCCGGGCGATATTTGTCAGCCAGCATGGCCAGCTTGGCGATATTCTCATGCGCTGTCAGCACGCTGACGCGAAACCGCGCGGCATGGCGGTCAACCAAATCAAGCGTATTGTCGCCAATCGTGCCCGTCGCACCAAACACTGCCAGGGATTGCTGCATCACCAATTCCAGATTGCTGTCGATGCCGGTGCGCCGCGCAGCAGCACCAGCAAATGCAAAAACATCAGCACACCAATAAGCCCGTCAACGCGGTCAAGAACGCCGCCATGGCCGGGTATCAGCGCGCCACTGTCTTTTATGTCATATTTGCGTTTCAGGGCCGATTCATACAAATCAGCCATTTGCGCGACAATCGCCAAAATAATTGCCAGCGCCAACATGCCGATCAAATCCGCCTTGCCAAAGCCAAAGCCGACAACGACAAGAAAGCTGAAACAAGCGGCCAATGCCGCCCCGCCCATCGCACCAAACAGACCGGCCCATGTTTTATTGGGCGACAGGCGCGGTGCCAGTTTTGGGCCGCCAATGAATTTGCCGGAAAACATGGCAAAAATATCAACCCCCCAAACAGTGAGGAAAATATAAATCACCAGCAGCGCGCCGAGCGCATCTTGCCGGAAATAATGCAGTGCCAAAAGTGGCCAGCCGAGATAGACAAGCCCGCCAACAAGCGCCGATAATTTTTCCCCGCGCCATAAGCAATAGGCGGCCATGGTGGGCAGCAGGCTGACCAGAAAGGCAAAGCCGTCACTGACCGAGAAAAACTCGGAGACAATAAGTGCCGTGCCGACAGCGCCGGTCAAAATAAACGCATCTGCGCGCGCGCGCGGGCTTTGCAGCAAATGTGTCCATTCATAAGCCATGGCCAGACAGGCCAGCATTAACAGGCCAAGAAAGGCCAGCCCCCCAAACCATATTGGCAGCAAAACAAAGGGCAGCAAAACAAGCGCCGAGCGCACACGCAGCAGCAAACCCTCAAATCTTGGCTTTGGCTCTGTGCGCACCGCCGCGTCATTGTCGCTTTGCATTCATCTTCCCCGATTTTTACAATCACTCAGGGCCGAGCGCGCCGGAACCGACATTGCCAAAACGGCGTTCGCGTGCGGCGAAAGCGTCCAAGGCTTGCTGCCAATCATGGCGGTCAAAATCCGGCCAATACACATCGGTAAAGAAAAACTCCGCATAAGCGCATTGCCAGAGCAGAAAATTGCTAATCCGCATTTCTCCGCCTGTGCGTATCAGCAAATCCGGATCCGGCACACCGGCGGTCAATAATTCAGAGGCCAAAACACTTTCCGATATATTGGCCGGGTCAAGCGTGCCAGCGACAGCGCGCCGCGCCAGACGCGAAGCCGCATCGGCAATTTCCTGCCGCCCGCCATAATTAAAGGCAATTTGCAGCAACATGGCCTCATTTTCGGCGGTCACGGTTTCGGCATGGTCAATCAAATTGCGAATTTTCGGCTCCAGACCCTGGCGGCGTCCAATCACCCGAACCCGCACGCCATTGGCATGCAGCTCGGCCAAATCAGCTTCAATATAACGTTGCAGCAAAGTCATCAAAAAGCTGACTTCGGCTTGCGGGCGACTCCAATTTTCAGAGGAAAAAGAAAACAGCGTCAGACAGGAAATGCCCAATTCGCCGGCAATATTGACATTGCGGCGCAGGGCTTCGACGCCCTGCCGATGGCCTTCCTGTCGCGGCAAGCCGCGCGCATTGGCCCAGCGACCATTGCCATCCATGGTAATGGCTACATGGGTCGGAAAGCTGGCTGCCGATATATCCATGCTTTCGCTCATCGTCTGCCCTGCCTTTCCCTTGCCCCAAAGAAGCCAAACGCGCCTCAGACCTGACGGATTTCGCCCTCTTTTGTCTCCAGCGTTTCGTCCACCAACTTGATGAATTTATCCGTCGAATCCTGCACATCAGCCGATTGCGCCTTGGCGTCATCTTGTGAAATGTCACCATCCTTTTCGGCTTTTTTAATTTGATCCATACCGTCACGGCGCACATTGCGCACCGCAACACGCGCCTGTTCAGCATAGCGGCCTGCCACTTTGACCAATTCCTCGCGGCGTTCCTCATTCAGTTCCGGCAAGGGTATCCGCACGGTCTGACCTTCCGGCATGGGGTTAAGGCCAAGCCCGCTTTCGCGTATCGCCTTTTCAACCGCCGCCACTTGGCCTTTATCCCAGACCTGCACCGATAACATGCGCGGCTCCGGCACGGATATTGTGCCAACTTGCGCCAAGGGCATTTGCTGGCCATAGGCTTCTACGGTAATCGGCTCCAACAGGCTGGCGCTGGCGCGGCCTGTGCGCAACCCATTCAGCTCGGTTTTCAATGTCGCCACTGCGCCTTCCATGCGGCGCTCAATATCGTTCAAATCAACGCTCATTTTTCCCTCATTTGCTGACGCTTCAGCCCTCCACTATGGTGCAGGGGCCGTCACCCTTCAAGACATTCATAAAGCCACCCGATTGGCGAATTGAAAACACAATAATCGGTATGCCGTTTTCGCGCGACAATGATACGGCGGAGGCATCCATGACTTTCAAATCGCGCGACAATACTTCCATATAGCTGAGCGTGTCATAGCGTTCCGCCGACGCATCGGTTTTCGGGTCGGCGCTGTAAACGCCATCGACATTGGTGCCCTTCATCAGCGCATCGCAATTCATTTCGGCGGCGCGCAAAGCGGCAGCCGTATCGGTCGTGAAATAAGGATTGCCTGTGCCGGCGGCGAATATCACCACACGGCCCTTTTCAAGATGCCGCGTGGCACGACGGCGAATATAGGGTTCGCATACGCTGGTCATCGGTATGGCTGACAAAACACGGGTTGGCACACCCTGACGCTCCAGCCCATTTTGCATGGCCAGCGCATTCATCACTGTCGCCATCATGCCCATATAATCGGCGCTGGAGCGATCCATACCGTCAGCCGCACCCGAAAGACCACGGAATATATTACCGCCACCAATAACCAGACAGACTTCGACGCCACGCGTGACGACCTCTTTCACCTCACCGGCAATGCGGTCAACCGTTGCTACATCAATGCCATATTGGCCGTCGCCCATCAGGGCTTCGCCGGAGACTTTCAGCAGAACGCGCTGAAACCGGTTTTGTCCGGTCGGTTCGTCCTGTGTCTGCTTACGCATCGGCACCTCTCTGTAATAACCGGGTGATAATGCGCCGATTCCTCTGCCGGATGACACCAAAACCCGTCAGCGCCCTCCGATTTCAGTGGATGAAGATAGCCACCCGTGAAAAGCGACAAGGCGGGTCAGCTTAATTGCCGCTGACCGCCGCCGCCACTTCGGCTGCAAAATCCGCTTCTTCGCCCTTGTCGATACCTTGGCCAAGCTCAAAGCGCACAAAACCGGCCAGCTTGACCTCGCCACCAACATCGCCGGCAGCATTTTCCAACACTTTGGAAATCCGTGTTTCGCCATCAATGACAAAAACCTGCGAAGTCAGCACGACTTCTTCATAGAATTTGCGCAAGCGGCCTTCGACCATTTTTTCAATAATCTCATCCGGCTTGCCGCTTTCCTTGGCTTCGGCAATCAGCACGGCGCGTTCGCGCTCAATATCTTCGGCATTCAGCTCTTCCACCGTCGCGGCCAGCGGGCTGGTTGCGGCAACATGCATGGCCAATTGACGCCCCAAAGCATGCAGCTTGTCAGCGTCGCCGGTTGACTCAAGCGCCACCAGAACACCGATTTTGCCCAGCCCATTGACAATTTGATTATGGACATAGCTGGCGACAACGCCATTTTCCACGCTCAAACGCTGCGAACGGCGCACATTCATATTCTCGCCAATCGTGCCGACCATTTCCTGCACATGCTCACCAACCGATTTACCCGCGCCGGGATAATCCGCCGCCAGCAGCGCATCATAATCAGCCGCGCCGAGCGCCACTTTGGAAATATCGCCGACCATTTGCTGAAATGTCTCATTGCGGGCCACAAAATCAGTTTCCGAATTGACTTCGACAACCGCGCCTGTTGTGCCTTCAGAGACCACACCGACCAGACCGTCAGCAGCCACGCGACCGGCCTTTTTGGCGGCTTTGGCCAGACCCTTTGTGCGCAGCCAATCAATGGCAGCGTCCATATCGCCATTATTTTCGTTCAATGCGGTTTTGCAATCCATCATGCCAGCGCCGGATGTTTCGCGTAATTCCTTCACCATAGCGGCGGTAATCGTGCTCATCATAATCTCCAATTTTTCAAGCTGCGGGAGAGCAGCCCTATGTCAGTCAAATGAAACGGGGGAAGCGAGCGCCTTATGCGCTTGCCTGTTCACCCGTGCCATCTTCGGCACTTGCTTCGGCAGGTGCGGCTTCAACGGCTTCTTGCGGCGCTTCCTCTGCGGACTCTTCAGTGGTTTCCGCAGCAGCTTCTTCAGCCTCCAAAACCGGCTCCATGATAGGCTCTTCTGACGCACCAAGGTCAATACCGGCGGAAATGCCGCTTTCCTCAATGCCGGCAATCACGGCTTTTTCAATCAGATTGCAGTATAAATCAATCGCCCGCGAGGCATCATCATTGCCCGGAATTGGAAAATCAATGCCATCGGGATTGGAGTTGCTGTCAACAATCGCCACCACCGGAATACCAAGCGTTTTGGCCTCGGCAATGGCGATAGCTTCTTTATTGGTGTCAACAACAAACATCAGCTCCGGCACACCGCCCATATCTTTAATACCGCCCAGCGCGCGCTCAAGCTTGTCACGCTCGCGGGTCAGGTTCAGGATTTCTTTCTTGGTCAGACCAGCCGCGCCTTCGCCGTCAAGGCGGCCTTCCAAATCGCGCAAACGCTTAATGGAATTGGAAATTGTTTGCCAATTGGTCAGCGTGCCGCCGAGCCAGCGCGAATTCATATAATATTGCGCGCATTGTGCGGCATGACGCGCCACCGGCTCAGTTGCCTGACGCTTGGTGCCAACAAACAGCACACGACCGCCACCGGCCACGCAATCGCGCACGGCAACCAGCGCCTGATGCAAAAGCGGCACGGTTTGGGACAAGTCAATAATATGAATACCGTTGCGGTCACCAAAAATGAATGGTGCCATTTTCGGGTTCCAACGGTGGGTCTGGTGGCCAAAGTGAACGCCGGCCTCCAGCAATTGGCGCATGTTAAAATCGGGCAGAGCCATAGCGTGCCTTCCTTTCTCTCGTTAATCCGCCGCAGGGTGTCATCGGGTCACCTGACCCGACACGAAGAGCGCCCGGCACGGGCATCCCTGCGTGAGTAATGCGCGTGGTATAGGTAAAAACCGCCCGCTTAGCAAGCCCCAAATCTATAATTCTTCAACATGGACAACGCCCGGCACCGCCTTTATCGCCCCGGCAATGCGCGGATTGACGCCATATTTATCGGGCAGGCGCAATTCAACTTCGCGCGTGCTGCCCATAATAATGACCGACACCTCGCCGCCGCGCTGATGCGGCTTCAACTTTACCTCATCGAGCCGGGTTTTCAGCCCGCCACACGCTTCCGGCCTGTCAATAAATACGCGCAACCCCTCCGCCGCACCGGCCACAACATCATCAATCGGACGCAGGCTTTGTGCCATCAGCCTGATTTGGTCTTCCTGGCGTTCAATTTTGACCGTGCAGACCAGCAAAGCACCGACTTGCAAATGCTCGCGCGCAACACTCAGCGCCTCGGAAAAAACCGTTGTTTCAAACTGGCCGCTTGTGTCGGACAGGGTGACAAAGGCAAAGGGATTGCCGCGTTTGGATTTGCGTTCATCCACTTGCAACACCGCCCCGGCGACCAGCACTTCTTCTTCTACCCGCGATTCAAGTTCCGCCACTGGCACAACGCGCAGCCGTTTCAGCACTTTGCCATAATCATCAAGCGGATGACCGGACAGGAAAAAGCCAAGCGCGTCATGCTCGCGCGCCAGCCTGTCCATTGCCGACCATGGCGCAGCTTCGGGCAGCACCGCGCTGGCCGCCACATCGGCCTCGCCAAACAGGTTTTCCTGCTGCGCCGCCGCATCGGCCTGGGCAATACTGGCCTCACCCATCAACATGTCAATGCCTGCCGTCAAGCGCGCCCGATCCGGCTCCAGACTGTCAAACGCACCCGCCGCAATCATATGTTCCAGCAAGCGCCGGTTCAGGCCAATTGACGCGGTGCGGCGGGCGAAATCAAACACATCACGAAACGGGCCATTGGCGTCGCGCTCGGCCACCAATGCTGCCATGGCCTGCGTGCCGACATTGCGAATGGCCGCCAGCGCATAGAAAATCCGATTATCTTCAATGGCGAATTGCACCTGCGAGCGATTGACATCAGGTGTTAAGACAGCAATTTCATTTTTGACCGCATCCTGCTTGAAAACATTGAGCTTTTCGGTGCGCTCAAAGTCCAGAGACATGGAGGCTGCATAAAACGCAACCGGATGATTGGCCTTCAACCAAGCGGTTTGATAGGCAATCAGCGCATAACCCGCCGCATGGCTTTTATTGAAGCCATAACCGGCAAAGGCATTGACCTGTTCAAAGATTTGCGCCGCCTTGGCCTTGTTCACCTGATTTTCCAGCGCCCCGTCAATAAAGCGCGCCTTTTGTGCGTCCATTTCCGCCTTGATTTTCTTGCCCATGGCGCGGCGCAGCAAATCCGCCTCACCCAGCGAATAGCCTGACAGGGTTTGCGCGATTTGCATCACTTGTTCCTGATAAATCATCACCCCATAAGTTTCCTGCAAAATCGGTTGCAGCGTATCATGCAGATAATCAGGTTCTTCCTCGCCTTTTTTGCAGGCAATATAGCGCGGTATATTATCCATCGGCCCCGGACGGTAAAGCGCGACCAGCGCGATAATATCCTCAAACGCATCCGGCTTCATTTTGCGCAGCACATCGCGCATGCCGGCGCTTTCAAGCTGGAACACACCAATTGTGTCGCCGCGCCCCAGCAACTCAAAAGTCGCACGGTCATCCAAGGGCAGATTATTAATGTCAATATCAATGCCCCTGCCCTTTAACAATTCGACCGCTTTTTCCAGCACAGTCAGCGTCTTCAGGCCAAGAAAATCGAATTTCACCAGACCGGCTTTTTCTACCCATTTCATATTGAACTGCGTCACCGGCATGTCTGATTTCGGGTCACGATATAAGGCGACCAGCTCATCAAGCGGGCGGTCGCCAATCACCACACCCGCCGCATGGGTCGAGGCGTGGCGGTAAAGCCCTTCAAGTCTCAAGCTAATATCGATAAGCTCAGACACTTGCGGGTCGGTGTCACGCTCGGCTTGCAACCTCGGCTCTTGGTCAATCGCTTGTTGCAATGTCACCGGATTGGCCGGATTGTTCGGCACCATTTTGCACAGCCGGTCAACCTGCCCATAGGGCATTTGCAACACCCGCCCAACATCGCGCAGCACGGCGCGCGCCTGCAATTTTCCGAAAGTGATGATTTGCGCCACTTGCTCGCGGCCATATTTTTCCTGCACATAGCTTATCACCTCATCGCGGCGCGACTGGCAGAAATCAATATCGAAATCCGGCATGGACACGCGCTCAGGGTTCAAAAACCGTTCAAACAGCAAATTAAAGCGCAGCGGATCCAAATCGGTAATGGTCAAGGCCCAAGCGACCACCGAGCCAGCGCCGGAGCCGCGACCCGGCCCAACCGCTATGCCCTGCTGCTTGGCCCATTTAATGAAATCGGCAACAATCAGAAAATAGCCGGGAAAGCCCATTTTGCCGATTATGGATAATTCAAAATCCAATCGCGCACGATAATCATTTTCGCTGGCGGCCATTTCCGTCTCGGCCAGCCGCGCCGTTAAGCCCTCATGCGCCTGCGCGGTCAATTGTTGCAATTCATCGCCCGTGCCAAAGGCCGGCAAAATCGGCGCATGTTCGGTCGGGCGAAAGGCACAACGGCGGGCAATCTCGACCGTGTTCTCAATGGCTTCGGGTAAATCGGCAAACAGGGCGCACATTTCCTCGGCGCTTTTCAGCCTATGGTCGGGCGTCAGACGGCGGCGGTCTTCCTCGTTCAAATAGCGCCCTTCGGCAATACATATCAGCGCATCATGGGCGCGGTAATCGTCTTCCGAGGCAAAATAAGCCTGGTTGGTGGCGACCAGCGGAATGTCATTATCATAGGCAAAATCAACCAGCGCGGCTTCCGTGTCATGGCTGTTGTCCCGGTCGGTATTTTGCGCTTGCATATCGGCATAGCGTTGCAGCTCAATATAGAAATGACCGGCAAACAGCGTGTTGAGGCGGGTCAAAATTTCAAACCCGGCCTGCATTTGGCCATTGTGAAGCAATATATTGGCCGGCCCGTCCGGCCCACCGCTCAAGCAAATCAGCCCATCCGTATGCGCAGCCAGCATCTCCCAAGTCACGGCAGGGCGTTTGGTGCCATCGCTGTCGAGATGCGCCGCGCTGACCAGCGCCATTAAATTGCCATAGCCGGTCGCATCCTTGGCATAAAGCGCCAGCCAGCCCGATTTTGCGTCCTCACCAGCAGTGACGCATAAGGCTGTGCCAATAATTGGCTGCACGCCGAGTGCAACCGCCATATCAGCAAATTCCAAGGCACCGAACAGATTATTGCGGTCGGTCACAGCAATCGCCGGCATATTGCCGCTCAGCGCAAAATGGCCGATTGTTTTCAGCGGCAATGCCCCTTCCAGCAGCGAATAGGCGCTATGCGTGCGCAAATGGATGAATTTGGGTTTCACCAATTCATCTTGCACATTTTCCGGCGGGGACACAGATTGCGCGTCCGACATGCAGGCCTCCTCAGCGGGCAGCTCTCCTCAAACAGAGTCCACCGCCATTGTAAAATCCGCATTGATTCTGTCATCCACCAATTGCAGATGCCGCCGCCAATCAGCGCATTAAAACGGGGGTAAGTATCAAATTGAAACGGCGCTCACAAACCGGCCAGTGCTTCGCCAATGGTTCCCCAAACCAGCAAGGCATAGCCAAGGCCCAGTAAAGTGGCGACTGACAAAATATCTTCAATCCAGTTTTTCATATTGCGGCTCATCGGGCCTCTCCCTCTCAAATATCGTTTCATGAATAATATGTTCACTTTTTGTTCTTTTGTCAATAAATACTGCAATTATTTTTATTTGCAATATAATCAACGCGTTAAATCAGGTTTGCGGGGCAATACGGCCATCGGCAAGGCGGATAATCCGGTCGGCGCGGCCGGCCAATTCCATATCATGGGTTGCCAGCAACACCCCCGCCCCCTGGCGGCGCGCCAGATTGACCAATATATCGGCAACCTTGTCGCCGGTTTCCCCGTCAAGACTGCCGGTCGGCTCATCAGCCAGCACAATGGCCGGTTTGTTTATCAGCGCGCGGGCAATTGCCACACGCTGCTGCTCACCGCCGGATAATTGCGCCGGCAAATGCGCCAAACGGTCGGACAGGCCGAGCGTTTCCAATAATTCTTGCGCCGCCGGTAAAGCCTGCCCCGCCGCCTGACCGGCAATCCGCGCCGGCATGGCGACATTTTCAAGCGCGGTAAACTCCGGCAGCAAATTATGAAACTGATAAACAAAGCCAATATGCGCGCGGCGCAAAGCCGTGCGCTGGTTTTCGTCATTCTGGTCAACCCGCTCACCGGCAATTTCAACGTCACCGGATTGCGGTTTTTCCAGCAGGCCGGAAATATGCAGCAAGCAAGATTTGCCGGAACCGGATGGGCCAAGCAAAGCGACGATTTCCCCGGCTTGAATGTCGAGGTCAACGCCGCGCAAGACATGTAAATCGCGTGCCGCCTGCTGGAAGCTTTGATGAATATCGCGCAGGGTGAAATTGCTACTCATTGCGCAACGCCTCCACCGGGTCGAGCGAAGCGGCGCGCCATGCCGGATACAGGGTGGACAGAAAAGACAGGCCAAGTGCCATAGCAACAATGCGCATCACATCGCTGGCCACCAGCTCGGCCGGCATTTGCTCAAGGAAATAAACTTCCGAAGGAAATAATTCAGCACCGGTCAACCAAACCAAAAATTGCCGCACTTCCTCAATATAGGCGCAAAACAGCGTGCCCAGCGCCACACCGGCCAGCGTGCCGCACACGCCGATAGACGCACCGGTGATAAAGAATATCCGCAACACCATGCCACGGCTGGCCCCCATGGAGCGCAAAACGGCAATATCGCGTCCCTTATCGCGCACCAGCATGACCAGACCGGACACAATATTCAGTGCCGCCACCAGCAATATCATGGTCAAAATCAGGAACATGACATTGCGCTCCACTTCAAGCGCACCGGCCAATGTGCTGTTGCTTTGCTTCCAGTCCACCAGATAATGCCCTTCGCCAATCGCCTGTGTCAGCGCGGCGCGATAATCATCTATCGCATCCGGCTCAGCAATACGCAGTTCAATCGCCCCTTGCTGGCGGCCAAAGCCGAAAAAGCCGGAAGCGTCCTCAATCGACATGAAAATAAAATTCAAATCATATTCCGACAGGCCGATACGGAATATCGCCGCCACTTCATAGCTGCGCACCAGCGGCGTTGTGCCAAAGGGCGTGACAGTGCCGCGCGGGGCAATCAGCGTCAACCGGTCGCCAATGGTAAAGCCGAAACGCTCGGCCAGCCGCACGCCAATGGCAATGCCATCCTTTTCGTCAATCCCGTCCAGCGTGCCGGCTTCCAATGTTTCGGCAATGCCCGGCAATTGCTTCAGCTTGTCTTCCGGCAGGCCGCGCACCAAAACACCGCGCACGGCCTCATTCAGTGACAACATGGCCTGACCGTCCACCAACGGTGTCGAAAAAACAACGCCCGGTTGCGCCGCCAAATTTTCCGACAGCGCGTCGCGGTCATTAAAATCGCCTGATAAAGGACGGATAATGGCATGGCCGTTGACGCCGAGAATACGGTCGAGCAAATCGGCGCGAAAACCGGTCATCACCGCCATGACAACAATCAGCGTTGCCACGCCCAGCATAATCCCGATAAAGGAAATCCCGGCAATCACCGAGATAAAGCTCTCGCGGCGTCTGGTGCGCAAATAACGCCCGGCAATTTGCCATTCAAGCCTCGAAAAAGCGCCCGACACCGTGGCCTCCTATGGTGCCTGCGACAGCGCGGCCACCGCCGCGTCAAAGGACAGGGTTTGTTTTTCGCCACTGCGCCGGTTTTTAATTTCAATCTCACCGGCTGCCGCGCCGCGTGGCCCGATTACAGCCTGCCAAGGCAGGCCAATCAAATCCATATTTGAAAACTTGGCACCGGCGCGCTCATCGCGGTCATCAAGCAGCACATCAAGCCCCTGCGCGCACAGGGCCGCATAAAGCTTGTCGCAAAGCGCATCGGTCTCGCCATTGCCGGGTTTCAGATTTATCAGCCCGACCTCAAAAGGTGCCACTGACCAAGGCCAGATAATGCCATGCGCATCATGGCTGGCCTCAATAATACCGCCGACCAGACGCGACACACCAATCCCGTAAGAGCCGCTGTGAACAGCAACATCTTGCCCGTCCGGCCCGGCAACAAGGCATTTCATCGGCTTGGCGTATTTTTGCCCGAAATAGAATATATGGCCCACCTCAATGCCGCGCGCCTGCACACGGCGCGCCTCCGGCACTTCTGCCTCAAACAATGCCGCATCATGCTTTTCATCGCTGCGCGCATAATGGGCGGTGTATTGGTCGATAATCGCGCTTAAATCGCTGTCATAATCATCAGCCGGCACGGGCAAATCAAACAAATCGGCATGAGCGAAAATTTCTGACTCACCGGTCTCGGCCAGAATAATAAACTCATGGCTCAAATCGCCGCCTATCGGGCCGGTATCAGCCGCGACCGGCAGGGCTTTCAACCCCATACGGGCAAAGCTGCGCAAATAAGCGACAAACATTTTTTGATAAGCGCGGCGCGCACCGGCCTCATCAAGGTCGAAACTATAAGCATCTTTCATCAGAAATTCGCGCCCGCGCATCACACCAAAACGCGGACGAATCTCATCGCGGAACTTCCACTGAATGTGATACAGATTGCGCGGCAAATCCTTGTAGCTTTTCACATTGTCGCGGAAAATCTGGGTAATCAATTCCTCATTGGTCGGCCCATAGACAAGATTGCGCTCATGCCGGTCAGTGATACGCAGCATTTCCTTGCCATAATCATCATAACGGCCCGACTCGCGCCAAATATCAGCCGGTTGCAAAGTCGGCATCAGCACTTCCAGCGCGCCGGCGCGGTTCTGCTCATCGCGCACAATCGCTTCAATTTTGCGCAAGACTTTCAGCCCAAGCGGCAGCCAGCTATAAATCCCCGCCGCGCTTTGGCGCACCATACCGGCGCGCAACATTAATCGGTGCGAAACAATCTGCGCCTCGGCCGGGTTTTCTTTCAAAGTGGGCAAAAAATACTGCGACAAGCGCATGGGAAAGCCTTTTTGATTCGACGTCTGCAACAGTCATAGCACGCAATTGGCGCAGTGCAAGCCGACTTGTATTTTGAATGTCGCCCAAACTGTTGCATTTTTGCGACATACGGCAAATGGCTTCACAAAACCGTCATAAAACTTGCGATTGGCCATATCTAAGGGTGACAAAGCGTCACGCTTGGCCTAACGTCTCTATGTCGATGAGGCGCTGGGCGCCTCGGGTTTTGGGAGGAACCTTCCGGCGGGACTGCCTTCGGGTTTGTATCTGTTCGGGTCACGCATATAGCGGAACCTTCGGGTTCCGCTATTTTTTTATCCCCGTCCGTCATTTATTTCCGGAAAAAACGGCAGGTCAATCGCCGCCATAAGGCCGCTGGTCAAAAGCCAATATACCAGCCCATATAACGCACTCGCCAAAACTGTCGTTATCAGCAATTTGCGGCCAATCATCGGATTGGTCGGCGCGCTTTCAGCCGAGCCAGGCACGGCGTCATTATCAGCCTCATTTTGTGCCACCACCCCAAAGGGCAGCACAATGAAAAGCGTGAGAAACCAGACAATGCCGTAAATTGCCAGCCCGAAAATCAAACTTATCTCAATCATATTCTGCTCCCCTTTTGCGCTTTTACAAATCGCTATACCCGCACAAAGCGCACCATGACTTTCGGCTTTTTGCCCCAACGCCGCGCCAGTTCCCCGCGTACAAAACGCTGAATTTCATTTTCCGCACGCGGCGGCGACAAACGACCATTGGACGGTATGGCACGCTCTACCGCATCCATCACCCAATCCGACAGGGCCACCAGACCATCGCTTTCCGGCACACCGCTCAATGCGATTTCCGGCTTGCCGCACAGCCGGTCAGCCGCATCGAGAGGCACGGCAACAAAAACAATACCGCCAAACCCCATGCGAACGCGCTCGCGCACGGTTTCCGAACCGGCCTCAAGAAACACCCGCCCGTCAAGATGATAACGCCCGCTCGGCACCACATCAATTTGCGCGCAAGGTGCCGGATACAGGCGCACCATATCGCCATTATGTATCCGCATCGGCTCCGGCACGCCAAGCTCGGCGGCCAATGCCGCATGTTCAATCAAATGCCGGTGTTCGCCATGCACCGGCACGGCAGCGCGCGGGCGCGCCCAATGATACATATCGACCAATTCATCGCGGCACGGATGCCCCGACACATGCAAATCATCGCCGGAAGGCGTAACAATCTCGACATCAATCTGCGCCAGCCGGTTTTGCAGGGCCAGTATTTCAGCCTCATTGCCCGGTATCATTTTCGACGAAAACACCACCTTGTCGCCCGCCTCCAAAGTCAGATGCGGATGCGTGCCGGCGGCCATGCGGCCAAGCGCGGCATTGCGTTCGCCTTGGCTGCCCGTGCATATCACCAGCAATTTATCGGGCGGCAAATAACCGGCATCGGCCTCATCAACCGGCTCGGGAAAAGATTGTAAATAGCCACATTCGCGCGCCACTCGGAACACACGATGCATGCCCCGCCCGGCCAAGCAGACATGCCGGTCACACGCCTGCGCGGCGGCGGCAATGCTGCTCAGTCGCGCCACATTTGAGGCAAAAGTGGTGACAATCACCCGTCCCGCGCTGTCGGCGACCATTTCTTTCAATGCGCGGGCGACATCGGCTTCAGAGCCGGAGCGACCGGGCGTCAAAACATTGGTGCTGTCGCAAATAATCGCGTCAATACCCTCATCGCCAAAGGCTTTCAATCTGGCTTCTTCGGTGGTTTTGCCAATCACCGGATCGGGGTCAATTTTCCAATCGCCCGTATGCAACACACGCGCATCGCCGCATCGTATCGCCAGCGCGCTCGGCTCAGCAATCGAATGGGTCAGACCGATAAAATCAACGCAAAACGGGCCAAGCTGCAATTGCGCGTCCAGTCCAATAATATGCAAAGGCACCTCTTCCAACAGACCGGCTTCGGCCAGCTTGTCTTTCACCAATGCGGCGGTAAACGGCGTTGCATAGACCGGACAGCGCAAGCGCGGCCATAAATGCGCCACCGCGCCAATATGGTCTTCATGGCCATGTGTCAATATCAGCGCCAGCAGGTTTTTGCTCTGCTTTTCAATAAAGCTGGTATCGGCTGTAATCAGGTCAATGCCCGGCGTATCGGCTTTGCCGAATGTCACACCCAAATCGACCATAATCCAATCACGCGCACCGGCTTGGCCATAGCCATAGAGATTGCAATTCATCCCAATCTCACCAGTGCCGCCCAAAGGCAGGAATACAAGACTTGCTTCCTGTTCAGTCATTTTTTACCCCAATCGGAAAGAAGACGTCGCCGGTTGCGATAATCTGCACCGTGCCATCATCCAGTCGCAAAACAAGCGCGCCCTGCGCATCAATATCCTCAAAAATACCCTTCAGCGTCTGATTTTCCAGCCGAACCTCGATTGCCGCGCCAAGATTTTGCGCCGATTGCCGCCATGCCTCGACAATGGCCGCAAAGCCTTGCGCCTGCCAGATTTTGAAATAGCGGTCAAATTGATTGGCCAATTCAGCCAAGGCAGCCAAATTATCCGGCACTTGGCGCAAATGCGCGGCCAGGCTGGTCGCCTGATAGGGTGTGTCATCAGGGTGATGCGCCAAATTCACGCCCAATCCAATCGCAAGCCAATCCGGCCTGCCCTGCCCGCTCGAGGCGGTCTCCAGTAAAATGCCGGATATTTTGGCGCCATTTACCAGCACATCATTGGGCCATTTCAAACTGACTTCTGCCTGTTGATGGGCCAGAAAATGCGCAATGGTCGCGCGCAAGGCAAGACCGGCAACAAATGCCAATTGGCCTGCCAGTGCCGAACTGTCGGGCGCTGCCGCGCCCGGCAATAATAATGTCGCCATAAGATTGCCCTGCGGCGATTGCCATTGCCGCCCGCGTCGCCCGCGCCCGGCAGTCTGACGGTCGGCAATTATCCACAGCGGCGCGCTTGCACCCGCTTCGGCCTGACGGCGCGCCTCACTGTTTGTGCTGTCAACCTCCGGCAAATGCAGGAAGTCATATCCGGCCATTACCTGTGTCAATTATCGGCCAATGCGCTGTTTGACGGGCCGGAAAATGTGGCGGAAACATCCGGTTCCACCGTCACCACCATATCCGGCAGATTGGTGAACAAGGCCGATGCGGCTTGCTCAGACAATTCAATAATCGGCGAGGGATAGACAAAGAATAAAAGCGCGAATCCAGCCAGCGCCCCGGCGGTTATCGCCAATTCAGACGGCATTGCATCATTGACCGCCTCGGCCGGCGCGTCGAGATACATGACTTTGACAATCCGCAAATAATAATAGGCCCCCACCACGCTCGACAAAACGCCAAGCACGCTCAAGCCAAACAGCCCGGCATCAATCGCGGCGCGGAACACATAAAGTTTGCCAAAGAAACCGGCCAAGGGCGGAATACCGGCCAAAGAAAACATCAATATCGCCAGACAGGCTGCCATGAATGGGCGGCTACGGCTTAAACCGGCCAAATGGTTGATATTCTCAACCGGCACATTATCGCTTTGCATGGACAATATGCAGGCGAAAGTGCCAAGAGTCATGGCCACATAAAGCGTCATGTAAAGCACCACACTGGCCGCGCCTGCTGATGTGCCGGCAGCAAATCCGACCAGCGCAAAGCCCATATGCCCGATTGAGGAATAAGCCATTAGCCGCTTGATGTTTTTCTGACCAATGGCGGCAAACGCCCCCAATGCCATGCTGGCAACGGAAACAAAAATAATGATTTGCTGCCACGCGATAATCGCATCAGGAAAGGCGGTCATCATAATGCGCAAGAATATCGCCATGCCCGCCAGTTTCGGCGCGGCGGCAAAAAAAGCGGTTACAGCGGTTGGTGCGCCCTCATAAACATCCGGCGTCCACATGTGAAACGGTACGGCGGAAACTTTGAACGCCAATCCGGCTATCAAAAATACCAGCCCCAATGTTTGCGCCAAGGGCAGCACGCCGTCTTGCGGCTGGAAAGCGAGCGCGATATCGCCAAAATTCGTGGCCCCCGAAAAGCCGTAAACCAGCGATGCGCCATACAGCAACATGCCGGATGACAAAGCGCCGAGCACAAAATATTTCAGCCCGGCTTCGGTTGAGCGCAGGCTTGTCCGGTTAATGGAAGCGACGACATAAAGCGCCAGACTTTGCAATTCAATGCCCATATAAAGCGCAATTAAATCATTGGCCGAAATCATCATGCCCATGCCGGTCGCTGCCAGCAGCAATAAGACCGGATATTCATAGCGCGCCAGATTTTCCTGCTGCATGAAATGGCGCGACATGAATATCGCCACTGCCGTTGCACCAAAAGTCAACACTTTCATCAGCGAGGTAAAATAATTGGTGACGAAAGCATCATTGAAAGCGGTCACGGATGGCGAACCGGTTTGCAACATGGCCGCTATCGCCGCCACGCCAAGCAGGCCGACCGCACCATAATCAGCCGTCTTGGTTGTATCACCGGCTGAAAACGCGCCTATCATCAACAGCCCCATTGCGCCAAGAAACAGCACAAATTCCGGGAGAATGACGGTTAAATCAGCAATCATGTCGGTTTTCCTGTCTTTCCAGCCTTTTCAGCCCGCATCATTGTATGACCAGCGCCGCAAAATGGCTGGCCAGTGCTTCGCGATAACCGGTCACCAGCATATCTACCGCCGGCGCGGTGACATCGAGAATCGGCATTGGCCAAAAGCCAAACAGCAAAGTCGCGGCGACCAATGGCGCCATGATGAAAATTTCACGTCGGCTCATATCACTGATTTGCTGCAAGCCTTCATGCTCAATACGCCCAAGGCTGACACGGCGATATAAAACCAGCCCATAACAGGCCGAGAAAATCACACCGCTTGCGGCAAACACTGCCGTCCATGTGCTGACCTGAAATGTGCCGATAATGGTCAAAAATTCGCCAACAAAGCCGGATGTGCCGGGCAGACCGATATTGGCCATGGTGAACAGTAAAAACGCCGAAGCATAGACCGGCATACGATTGGCCAGACCGCCATAGGCGCTTATCTCGCGCGTATGCATGCGGTCATAAATCACCCCAACGCATAAAAACAGCGCCGCCGATATCCAGCCATGCGACAGCATTTGAAACACCGCGCCCTGCACGCCCTGTTCGGTCATGGTGAACAATCCCATTGTTACAAAACCCATATGGGCAACCGAGGAATAGGCAATCAGCTTTTTCATATCTTCCTGCGCGAAAGCGACCAGCGAGGTATAAACAATCGCGACAGCACTGAGCGCAAAAACCAATGGCGCAAACATGTCGGAAGCAATCGGGAACATGGGCAGCGAAAAGCGGATAAAGCCATAGCCGCCCATTTTCAGCAGCACACCGGCAAGGATAACCGAGCCGGCGGTCGGCGCTTCCACATGCGCGTCGGGCAGCCATGTATGCACGGGCCACATTGGCATTTTGACAGCAAAACTGGCAAAAAACGCCAGCCATAACCATGTCTGCCAGGCTGCCGGAAAACCGGTTTGCGTCATCTCCGGAATAAATGTTGTGCCGACATGCCAATACATAGCCAAAATCGCCAGCAGCATCAGCACTGAGCCGAGCAGCGTATAGAGGAAGAATTTGAAACTGGCATAGATTCTGCGCGCACCGCCCCAAATGCCGATAATCAAAAACATCGGTATCAGGCCGCCTTCAAAGAACAGATAGAATAATATCAAATCCATGGCGCAAAAAACGCCAATCATCAGCGTTTCAAGTACCAAAAAAGCGACCATATATTCGCGCACACGGGTTTTGACCGATGTCCAGCTCGCCACAATGCAAAGTGGCATGAGCGAGGTGGTCAGCAGCACAAACAGCACCGATATGCCATCCACACCCATAGCGTAGTCAACGCCGCCGCCCAACCATACAAAGCGTTCAACAAATTGAAATGCGGTAGAGCCCGTGTCGAATTGCACAAACATGAAAATCGACAAAAACAGCGTGACCGTCGTCGTCCATAAGGCGACAGCGCGGGCATTGGCAGCAATCACCTGCTCATCACCGCGCGCCAATAAAATAAACAGCGCGCCGAGCAGGGGCAGGAAAGTAATCGTTGAAAGTATCGGCCAGTCTATCACGCCAAATCCCCTAATTTGTGCCTGCCAGCATGAACCAGCTCACCAGCCCCGCCACACCCAGCAGCATGACAAAAGCATAATGATACACATAGCCGGTTTGCAAAGTGACAATGCCGCGTGTCATGCGTTGCACAGTTGACGCGACACCATCCGGCCCGAAACCGTCAATGACAAAGCCGTCGCCGCCCTTCCAAAGCAAGCGCGCCAGCCAGCCCATTGGGCGGACAAAAACAAACCGGTAAATCTCATCAAAATACCATTTATGGAGCAGAAAATTGTAAATCAAATCATGCTCGGCCGCGATGCGTGACGGCCATTCCGGACGCCGAATATATAAAAGATAGGCAATAAAGAAACCGGCCAACATCATGACCGGCGGGGTCAGCTTCACCCAAGCCGGCACATTATGTAAATCATGCAGCACATGATTGTCGGCGGCGGTGAAAACACTGCCATTCCAAAACGCCATTTGCGCATCACCAATAAACAATCCGGCAAAAGCCAGACCGGCCAGCAACGCCCCCGCCGCCAGCACGATAAGCGGAAACAGCATAACCGGCGGGCTTTCATGCACATGGCTCAATGTCTCATTGGAACAGCGCGCCGTGCCGTGGAAAGTCAGGAACATCAGCCGCCAGCTATAAAAAGAAGTCAGCAAGGCCGAGACAACCAGCAGCGCAAAACCGAACATATGCGGCCCGCTTTGGGCAGCAAAGGCGGCTTCTATGACCGCGTCTTTGGAGAAAAACCCGGCTGTGAGCGGGAAGCCGGTCAGCGCCAGCGTGCCAATCAGCATCATGAACCAGCTGGCCGGAATGAGTTGGCGCAGCCCACCCATTTTGCGCATATCCTGTTCATCCTGCATGGCATGGATAACCGAGCCGGCACCGAGAAATAACAGCGCCTTGAAAAAGGCATGGGTGAATAAGTGGAACATGGCAACCTGATAGGCACCAACACCCAGCGCGACAAACATATAACCAAGCTGTGAGCAAGTGGAATAAGCGATAACCCGCTTAATGTCATTTTGCACAAGACCGACAGTGGCAGCGAAAAAGGCGGTAATCGCGCCAAACACCACCACGACCGACAAGGCGGTTTGCGACAATTCAAATAATGGAGAACAGCGCGCCACCAGAAACACACCGGCTGTCACCATAGTCGCGGCATGAATGAGCGCCGAAACCGGTGTCGGGCCTTCCATCGCATCGGGCAGCCATGTGTGCAGAATAAATTGTGCGGATTTGCCCATCGCGCCCATAAACAAAAGCAGGCAAATTGTGGTCAATGTCGGCACAGTCATGCCAAGAAAGTCAAACTGGCCTTCAGCCAAAGCACTGGCAGCAGCGAAAACAGCATCAAATTGCAGCGAGCCGACCGAGAAATAAATCGCCGCCATGCCCAAAATCAGGCCGAAATCACCAACCCGATTGACCACAAATGCTTTTATCGAAGCATCATTGGCCGAGGCTTTTTTGAACCAGAAGCCAATCAGCAAATAAGAGGCCAGCCCAACGCCTTCCCAGCCGAAAAATAATTGCAGGAAATTATCAGCCGTCACCAGCATCAGCATGGTGAAGGTAAACAGCGACAAATAGGCAAAAAACCGCGCCCGCGACGGATCATGGCTCATATAACCAATGGAATAAATATGCACCAAAGCCGATACGCCGGTGACCACAACCAGCATCACCGAAGTCAGCGTATCAATCCGCAGCGCCCAACTAATTTCCAGCGCGCCCGATTGCATCCAGGTCAGCACATGGACAGTTTCACTGCCGCCATGCAGCGCCACTTCCACAAAACCAATGCAAGACAGCATGGCCGAAACCACCAGCAGGCTGGTGGTGATAAGCTCAGCCGGACGGTCGCCGATAATCCGGCCAAACAGACCGGCGATAAGCGCCCCCAAAAGCGGGAAAAAGACGATTGCCTGATACATTCCCTATCCTTTCATCTGGCTGACATCTTCAACCGCAATGCCACCGCGATTGCGGAAATAGACAACCAAAATAGCCAGCCCAATCGCCGCCTCACCGGCTGCGACTGTCAAAACAAGAAGCGCAAAAACCTGTCCGGCCAAATCACCCAAAAAGGCAGAAAAGGCAACAAGGTTAATATTCACCGCCAGCAGCATCAGCTCAATTGACATCAAAATAACAATCACATTTTTGCGATTCAGAAAAATGCCAAACACACCAATCGTGAATAAAATCGCGGCCAGCGTCAGATAATGTGTCAGTCCAATCATCATGGCTAAAGTCCCTGCCCCGGCTTGACATCAACCAAGGCAACGCCGTCTTCTTTGGTGCGGGCATTTTGCTCGGCAATGCTCTGGCGGCGCGGATTTTCCGATTTCACCAGCGTCAACACAATCGCGCCAATCATGGCGACCAGCAAAACCGCCCCCGCCGCCTGGAAGAAATAAACATATTCAGTGTAAAGCACGCGCCCCAAAGCCTCGGCATTGGTCATGCCTTCCGGCGTTGCACGCGGCAAGGCCGCGCCGTCAACCAATGTTGATGAGGCGCCAAAAATCAGCAGCAATTCCAGCAGCAATATCAGCCCGACCGTCGCGCCGATTGGCAGATATTGTAAAAACCCTTCGCTCAATTCGGCAAAATCAATATCCAGCATCATCACGACAAACAAAAACAATACGGCCACCGCGCCGACATAGACGACCACCAAAATCAGCGCCAAAAACTCCGCCCCCATCAGCACGAATAATCCGGCGGAATTGAAAAAGGTCAGAATAAGAAACAGCACTGAATAGACCGGATTGCGTGCAGCAATCACCATAAAGGCGCTGGCCACGGATACCGTGCTGAACAGATAAAAGGCAAGGGCGGAAAGGGTCATGGGGCGTTTCTATCGATAGGGGGCGTCAAGCTCAATGTTTTTGGCGATTTCAATTTCCCAGCGATCGCCATTGGAAAGCAGTTTTTCCTTATCGTAAATCAGCTCCTCGCGGGTTTCGGTGGCAAACTCAAAATTCGGCCCTTCGACAATCGCATCGACCGGACACGCTTCTTGGCAAAAGCCGCAATAAATACATTTCACCATGTCAATGTCATAGCGCACAGTGCGCCGTGTGCCGTCATTATTGCGCGGCCCTGCCTCAATGGTAATGGCTTGCGCCGGACAAACCGCTTCGCACAGCTTACAGGCAATGCAGCGTTCCTCACCATTGGGATAGCGGCGCAGCGCATGTTCACCGCGAAAGCGCGGGCTGAGCGGGCCTTTTTCATACGGGTAATTAACCGTCGCTTTCGGCCCGAAGAAATAGCGCATGGCCAGGACAAATGCCTTGACGAATTCGGTCAGGAAAAGCCCGCGCGCGGTTTTATCTAGCCAAGCCATATTACCCCCTTCATGCTGCCAGTCCGAAATACTGGATAAATGCCGCGGTCAACACCACCCAAATAAGGGTGAGCGGCAAAAACACTTTCCAGCCCAAGCGCATAAGCTGGTCATAGCGATAGCGCGGCACCATCGCCTTTACCATGGCGAACATGAAAAACACAAATCCCAGCTTGAGGACAAACCAGAAGACACCCGGCAGCCAGTTAAACGGCGCAATATCAACCGGCGGCAACCAGCCGCCAAGGAATAAAATTACCGTCATGGCACACATCAAAACGATATTTGCCAATTCACCAATCATAAACACCACATAGGGCGTTGAGGAATACTCGGTCATAAAACCGGCCACCAATTCCGACTCAGCCTCAGGCAGGTCAAATGGCGGGCGGTTGGTTTCGGCCAGTGCCGAAATGAAAAACACCACAAACATCGGGAATAGCGGCACGGCAAACCAAACTGTTTTTTGCGCATTGACAATATCTGTCAGATTGAGCGAGCCGACACAGAGCAACACGGTGATGATGACCAGCCCGATAGAGACTTCATAAGAGACCATTTGCGCCGCCGAGCGCAGCGCGCCAAGAAATGGATATTTCGAATTCGACGCCCAGCCGCCCATGATAACGCCATAAACACCAAGCGATGAAATGGCGAAAATATACAATATGCCGACATTAATATCGGCCACTGCCCAGCCCTCATTGACCGGTATCACCGCCCAGGCACTCAGCGCCAAAAACATGGTCAGGAAAGGGGCCAGCAAAAAGATAAACTTATTGCTGGTGGTTGGAATAACGATTTCCTTAAACAGATATTTCAGAATATCGGCAAAGCTCTGCAACAGGCCGAAAGGCCCAACCACATTGGGGCCGCGCCGCAATTGCACCGCCGCCCAGATTTTGCGGTCGGCATACATGAAAAAAGCCAAAGAGACCAGCAGCGCCAGAATAATCGCCAGCGAATGCGCTGTCACAATCAGCGCCGGCCAGATATAAGTGTCGAGAAAGACTTTATCCATCACTAGCCATCCGTTCCGGTGCTGTCGGCGGCCTGCGCGCGGTCATTTTTGCTGCGCGCGCAATCAGCCATAATGGCCGAGGCGCGGGCGATTGGATTGGTGAAATAAAAATCCTGCACGGCGGCGGCAAAGGGCGCAGCCTCCATTTTTCCGGCTTTCGAGGCAACCGGCGCACCGGCCTTGGCAACACTGTCCAAAACCGCCAAATGCGGCGCTTGCTCAAACATGGCTTGGCGCAATTGCGCCAGCGAGTCATAGGCCAGCGTCACGCCGAGCCTTTCAGACAGCGCGCGGAATATCTTCCAATCTTCGCGCGCTTCGCCGGGTGGGAAAGCAGCGCGCTCCGTCATTTGCGGACGCCCTTCCGTATTGACATAAATCGCCTGCTTTTCGGTATAGGCCGCCGCCGGCAGAATAATATCAGCCCGATGTGCGCCGCGGTCGCCATGGCTGCCAATGTAAATCACAAAAGCTGCGCCCAGCGCATCGCCGGCAATCTCGTCAGCACCGTAAAGGATGACGGTCTCGACTTCACCGGATTTGGCGCCTTCCAGCATGGCAGCGACGTCGCGGCCACCTTCGCCCGGCAACAGCCCCAAATCCAGACCGGCCACGCGGGCCGCCGCCGTGTGCAATACATTAAACCCGTTCCAGTCTTCGCCAATCGCCCCGACGCCTTCAGCCAGACCAATCGCCTCGGCCAGCACCGCCGCACCATCTTGGCGCGCCAAAGCGCCCTGCCCGATAATCACCATTGGCCGTTCGGCATTCTTCAGCATATCGGCAAAACCGTGCTTGCCCTTGGCCAATGCGGTCAGGCTTTCCGGCCCCGCGCCGATAAATTCATAAGGGTAGGTTAAGTCTGCCGCTTCACCGATAAGGCCAATCGCCAGCCCATTTTCCCGCCATGCTTTGCGAATGCGCGCATTCAGCACCGCCGCCTCAAGCCGAGGATTGGCGCCAATAATCAGCAGCGCGTCGGCATCTTCAATACCGGCAATGGTCGAATTGAACAGATAATTGCCGCGCGGGCCGCTTAATTTGGCGCCATCTTGTCGGCAATCAATATGCGGGCTGCCCAGCGCATCCATTAACCCTTTCAGGGCGAATTGACCTTCGGCGCATACCAAATCACCGGCAATCGCTGCCAGCCCGTCGCCCTTGCCCGCTATTTTGTCACCAATCGCTTCAAAAGCTTCATCCCAGCTTGCCGCCATGAGCTTGCCATCGCGGCGAATATAGGGCCGGTCAAGACGTTGCGTGTTCAGCCCGTCCCAAACAAAGCGCGACTTATCCGACAGCCATTCCTCATTCACTTCATCATGATTGCGCGGCAGGATACGCATGGCTTCACGCCCGCGCATATCAACCCGGATATTGCTGCCCAGCGCATCCATCACATCAATGGTTTCAGTCTTGCGCAATTCCCAAGGCCGCGCCTTATAGGCATAAGGTTTGGACGTCAGCGCCCCGACCGGACATAAATCAATCACATTGCCGGATAATTCGCTGTCCAGCGACGCTTCCAAATAGGTGGTGATTTCCATGTCTTCGCCACGGCCAATCGCGCCAATTTCCGGCACACCGGCCACTTCTGTCGCAAAGCGCACACAGCGCGTGCAATGAATACAGCGCGTCATAATGGTTTTAACAAGCGGCCCCATTTCTTTATTTTCAACGGCACGCTTATTATCTTCAAAACGGCTGGCATCGACACCATAGCCAAGCGCCTGATCCTGCAAATCGCACTCACCGCCCTGGTCGCAAATCGGGCAATCCAATGGGTGATTTATCAGCAGAAATTCCATCACCCCTTCGCGCGCCGCTTTCACACTGTCGGTTTTGGTAAACACTTCCATATCCGGCGCGACCGGCATGGCGCAAGAGGCGACCGGCTTGGGCGCTTTGGCCACTTCCACCAGACACATGCGGCAATTGCCGGCGACCGACAGGCGCTCATGATAGCAAAAGCGCGGGATTTCCGCCCCGGCCTCTTCGCAAGCCTGCAAAATTGTTGTCCCCGGCGCGACCTCAACAGTCACCCCATCAACGGTCACTTTGACATTATTATCGGCGCTGTCGCTCATTCGGCGGCCTCCTGCACGGGCGCGGTCGGGCCGTCGGCCAAACGCGCCTCAATCACCGGACGGAAATGGCGGATAAGCCCCTGCACCGGCCAAGCCGCCGCATCACCCAAAGCGCAAATTGTATGCCCTTCAATCTGCTTGGACACTTTCAGCAGCATATCGATTTCCTGCGATTGCGCGCGACCTGCCGCCATGCGCTCAAGCACGCGCCACATCCAGCCCGTGCCTTCCCGACACGGTGTGCATTGGCCGCAGCTTTCATGCTTGTAGAAATGCGAAATCCGCGCAATCGCCTTGATAATATCAGTGGATTTGTCCATCACAATCACTGCCGCCGTGCCGAGGCCGGATTGCACTTCTTTCAGACTGTCAAAATCCATCAGCACTGTGTCGCAAATCTCTTTCGGCAAAAGCGGCACAGATGAGCCGCCGGGAATAACGGCCAGCAAATTATCCCAGCCACCGCGCACGCCACCGGCATGACGCTCCAGCAATTCGCGCAAGGAAATGCCCATTTCTTCTTCGACATTGCAGGGATTATTGACATGGCCGGAAATGCAAAACAGCTTGGTGCCGGTATTGCCTTCACGCCCGAGACCGGCAAACCAGCTTGCCCCGCGACGACAAATGGTCGGCGCAACGGCGATGCTTTCGACATTATTCACCGTGGTCGGGCAGCCATACAGACCCATATTGGCGGGAAATGGCGGCTTTAAGCGCGGCATGCCCTTTTTGCCTTCAAGGCTTTCAATCAGCGCGGTTTCCTCGCCGCAAATATAAGCGCCCGCGCCGTGGTGAACATATATGTCATAATCCCAACCGGAACCGGCAGCGTTTTTACCAAGCAGACCGGCCTCATAGGCTTCGTCAACAGCGCGTTGCAAGGCTTCGCGCTCGCGGACAAATTCACCGCGCACATAAATATAACAGGCATTGGCACCCATAGCGAAACCGGCCAGCAAGCAGCCTTCCAGTAATTTATGCGGCTCATGGCGCATAATATCGCGGTCTTTGCAGGTGCCGGGCTCGGACTCATCGGCATTGACCACCAGATAATGCGGCCGCCCATCGCTTTCCTTGGGCATGAATGACCATTTCAGACCGGTTGGAAACCCGGCGCCGCCGCGCCCGCGCAGACCCGACGCCTTGACTTCTTCAATAATCCAGTCACGGCCTTTTTTAATCAGCGCCGCCGTCTTGTCCCAATCGCCGCGCGCCTTGGCCGAGGCCAAATCGCCGCCTTGCAGCCCGTATATATTGGTAAATATGCGGTCTTCATCGCGTAACATCAGCCATCACCCTTTAATACTGTCACACCGCCTTCCGGCTCCGAAGCGTGTCGGCTGTTTTGCGGCCCCGTTTCCACCGCGTCACCGGCCCGCAAAGCCGTCAGGATTTGTTCAAAGCTTTCTGCCGTCAAATCTTCATAAAAATCGTCATTGATTTGCACCATAGGCGCGTTGACACATGCACCAAGACACTCGACTTCCAGCCAAGACAGCTTGCCATCCTCAGTAATGTCGCCCTGTTCGCCAATCATTTTGCGGCAAACTTCTTTCAAATCATCAGCACCGCGCAGCCAGCATGGTGTGGTGCCGCAAAGCTGCACAAAATGCTCGCCGACCGGCGACAGATTGAACATGGTGTAAAATGTCGCCACTTCCAAAGCCCGCATATAGGGCATATCCAACCGGTCAGCGACATGGCGAATGGCCGGTTCCGGCAACCAACCACCAGCCTGTTTTTGTGCCTGCCACAAAAGCGGAATAATCGCGCTGGCCTGTCGCCCTTCGGGATATTTGGCAATCTGGCCATCAGCCCATTGCGCATTTTCCGGCGTAAAGGCGAAACTGTCAGGCTGTTTGGTGTGAAGGCGGCGCACACTCATCGGTCAACTTCCCCAAACACAATATCCATCGACCCCAAAATAGCCGACACATCGGCCAGCATATGGTCGCGGCTCAAATAATCCAGCGCCTGCAAATGGGCAAAACCCGGCGCGCGAATCTTGCAGCGATAAGGCTTATTCGACCCGTCGGCTACCAGATAAACGCCAAACTCGCCTTTCGGCGCTTCGACCGAGGCATAAACCTCACCGGCCGGCACATGATAGCCTTCCGTGTAAAGTTTGAAATGATGAATCAACGCCTCCATGGATTGTTTCATCTCGCCGCGCTTGGGCGGCACGATTTTACCATCCGTGGCGGAAACCGGCCCGTCCGGCATTTTGTCGAGGCATTGCTTCATAATACGCACGGATTGGCGACATTCTTCCACCCGCACCAAATAGCGGTCATAGCAATCACCATTTTTGCCAATGGCAATATCAAAATCGAAATCATTATAGGCTTCATAAGGTTGCGCACGACGCAAATCCCAAGCCAGCCCGCTGCCGCGCGCCATGACGCCGGTCAGCCCCCATGCTGCCACATCATCAGCCGTGACAATGCCGATATTAACATTGCGCTGTTTGAAAATGCGGTTATCGGTCAGCAAGCCCTCAATATCATCCAGCACCGACAAAAACGGGTCGCAGAAATCATAAATATCCTGCAATAATTCGGGCGGCAAATCCTGATGCACACCGCCGGGGCGGAAATAGGCCGCATGCAGGCGTGCGCCGCATGCGCGCTCGTAAAATATCATCAGCTTTTCGCGCTCTTCAAAGCCCCAAGTAATGGGCGTCAGCGCGCCAACATCCATGGCCTGCGTGCAGATATTCATCAAATGATTGAGTATCCGGCCAATTTCCGAATAAAGAACGCGAATATATTGTCCGCGTTGCGGCACTTGCACATTCAGCAATTTTTCAACCGCCAGCGCAAAAGCATGCTCCTGATTCATGGGCGACACATAGTCAAGCCGGTCGAAATAGGGGATGGATTGCAGATAGGTTTTGTTTTCAATCAGCTTTTCCGTGCCGCGATGCAGCAAGCCAATATGCGGGTCAATCCGTTCGACGCGCTCGCCATCCAAATCCATCACCAGACGCAAAACGCCATGCGCCGCCGGATGTTGCGGCCCGAAATTAATGGTGAATTTGCGGTCTTCGGCTTCCGTCAGATTTTCAGCAGATGACATGATTAGCTCTCCTGACCATCAGTGGCAGCGCCCTCATCCGACGCTTTTTCATCGCCCGGCAAAACCGCCAAATTATGGACGCCTTCCCAAGGGCTTTCGAAATCAAAATCACGATATTCCTGCACCAGCGAAACCGGCTCATAGACGATTTTCTTGGCATCATCGTCATAGCGCACTTCAACGTGGCCGGTCAGCGGGAAATCCTTGCGCAATGGATAGCCTTCAAAGCCGTAATCGGTCAGCAGACGGCGCAAATCCGGATGGCCGGAAAATAATATGCCATACATATCAAAGGCTTCGCGCTCATACCAATTGGCTGCGGCAAACAGTGCCGCAACACTTGGCACTTGCGTTTCCTCACCGGCCTGCAATTTAACGCGGATGCGGCAATTTTTGGTCATGGACAAAAGATGATAGACAATATCAAACCGGCGCACGCGATTTGGATAATCCACCCCGCAAATATCAAGCAATTGCGTGAAGGCGCAGACCGGGTCATCGCGCAAAAATTTCAACACGCTTTCAATATCGCCGGGATTGACCTCAAGCGTTATTTCGCCATGGCTCATATCATGTCCGGCCAGACGTTCGCCAAGTTCACCGGCAATGTGCTGAACAAGCTTGTCCATATCTTGCATATCCGCCCGCCCTATCGCTCAATGGTTCCGGTGCGCCGCATTTTCTTTTGCAGCAGCAAAACCCCGTAAAGCAGAGCTTCCGCCGTAGGCGGGCAGCCCGGGACATAAATATCAACCGGCACAACACGGTCACAACCACGCACCACTGAATAGGAATAATGATAATAGCCACCGCCATTGGCGCATGAGCCCATTGAAATCACATAGCGCGGCTCCGGCATTTGGTCATAAACCTTGCGCAGCGCCGGCGCCATTTTATTGGTCAGCGTGCCGGCGACAATCATCACATCAGATTGGCGCGGGGAGGCGCGCGGCGCAAAGCCAAAACGCTCCGCATCCAAGCGCGGCATGGAAGTGTGCATCATTTCCACCGCACAACAGGCCAAACCGAACAACATCCAATGCAAAGAACCGGCGCGCGCCCAATTAATCAAATCCTCAGAAGATGCCAGCACAAAGCCCTTATCGGCCAATTCATCGGAGACTTGCGCATAATATGGGTCAGCTTCCGGTGCCGGAAGATTGCTCACATCAATGATTTGTTTTTCAGACATGCTCTAATCCCAATCCAGCGCACCCTTGCGCCATTCATAGGCAAAGCCGACTGTCAAAACCGCGAGGAAAAACATCATCGACCAGAAGCCGAACAGGCCGACCTCGCCAAAGGCGACCGCCCAAGGGAACAAAAACGCCACTTCCAAGTCGAAAATAATGAACAAAATGGCGACCAGATAGAACTTCACATCAAATTTCATGCGCGCATCGTCAAATGCTTCAAAGCCGCACTCATAGGGCGCGTTTTTTTCGCTGTCCGGGGCCGATGGCGCGACCAGGGCGGGAACGACCAAAAGAGCAAGCGTGATAACGGCGGATAGCGCCATGAAAATCAGAATCGGATAATAGCCTGCCAGTAATTCCTGCATCATTTACAAGCCTCTTGAGGGTCGGGAAACCCCTGCTTCGCACTGTCCCGACCGGTTCGCTTCTCAAGCACCTTATCGGGAGATTCTTGGCGGAGTATAGTGACGCCCAACCGCAATGCAAGCGCCAATCACCGCGCCGGAAAGGTTTTTCTGTCGCATGCTGAAACAGGCGCTGAAAGGGCCGATTGTCGGGCTTTGATGGGTCAATCGCCGCGCCTCGGCACGGCCTTAAAAGCGCCAGCGCAAACCGGCGGAAATATCATCCGACTCAAAGCCGGTTGCATGACCGCTGCGCGCCGCCGAAATTGACAAGACCAGCCCGCGCATCATGGTGCGCTCAAAGCCGAGGCCGATACGAAACAGCGCCTCGCCGCGTTCGGAATCGACAAATTGGGCATCGGCCCCTTGTGTCACATTGGCGTCGAGAAACCGGAAGTCGCGCGTGTCACCGGCCATAACGCCGCGATAACCGGCGGAAAAATCGAGAAATGCCACTTCGCGGCGCGGCAAATAACCTTCATTCCAGTCATAGGCCAAGCGCAAATTGCTGTCGACCAGCCCCTGCATCAATAAATGGCCCTCATGGCGGTAATAATCGCCCTCATCATGGCTTTCCTGCTGCACGGCGCTTAAACCCAGCCCGACGCGCACATCCATTTGCAGGCCGCGCGTCAGCCGCAGCGCATAGTTCAACGACATATGCGTGTCCAAATGCGCGCTGTAATAGGCAGCACTGGCAGTCAACTCACCGCTGGCATGACTATTGGTGATGAGCCGGCGTTTGGTTTCATTGCTGGACACACCCATCAGGCCAAAGGCCGACAGATAAATGCCCTGATAGCTGGCCAATGTGCGGGCGGCAAAACCAAAGCCGACATAATCTGATTTGAATTTCTGCATATCCTGATTGACCGCAGCATCGATCCGGTCTTGCGCCACCAGAAATTGCAATCGCCTTTTGGGCAAAGCGCCAAGCAATGTTGTTCCTATCCAACCAATGCTCTTATCGCGCAGTTGATAGGCTTCGCTGGCCGAGGGTTCCTGCACGCTGTCACCGCGCCAGGAAACCGCATTGAGCTGGCGATTATCGTAAAGCGGGCTGCTTTCGTGATAGCCGCGCACCAATGATACGGCGCGCCGCGCCAACAGCAAATCCTGCGCCCGCACCATTGACGAAGACGCGCCATGCGCTGAGCCGACAGCCTGCGGGCGGTCGCTGCCCTCATTATCTGTGAATTTTATCCCCGCCCCGTCAAAATCGTAATAATAGCTCAACCCGGCATCAAGATTTATCACAATCTCATGGCGGTCAGCTTCCTCGGCAATGGCCGGCGCAACAAGGCGGCCAATCAGCTTGGCATTTTCCGATAATTGCAGAACCGAGCCAGTGCCGGCAAACTGCACGGCGACATTTGCGGTGCCGACATTTATCGTGCCAAGATTAACAATCTCCGCATTGCTGCCCACTGACACGCCGACCGAATTGCCGGAAATCGTGCCGCTATTGACGATTTCAACACCGGCGCCGGTCATTGATATGGCTGTGCCACCGGCAGCCGATATGGTGCCATTATTGGTGAGGATGGCATTGTCGATATTGTCAGCCACCAGCGCGTGACCGGCGGAAGCGGTCATACTGCCATTGGCGGCATTGGTCACTTGCAGGGCGGCGGCATCGGTCAATAATAGGGCATTGCTGGCCGCCGTGATGGTGCCGGAATTGGTCAGCGTCACCGCCCCGCCATTGGAAGCGTCCAGGGCTGTGGCGGTTGTGGCCTGCAATGTGCCGCTATTGATGATGCCGACCGCACCGGTCGCGCCGGAGACGGACAGCGCCGTGGCTTGCGCGGCAATTGTGCCGCTATTATTGACCGCCACCGCCGCCGGCGCCGCATCAGCGCGCAGGGCAAATGTTCCGGTCGAGGTGATATTGCCGCCATTGGTCAGCGAAACCGCGCCACCGGCGATACGCGCATCGACCAGCATGGCTGTTCCCGACAGTGAGCCGGTATTGTCAAAAGTAAAACCGGCGGCTGCCGCATTGGCATCAACAATCGGCGCTGTGGTCGCCGACAGCGTTGCCGAATTGTCAAATGTAATGGCACCTCCGGCATTGCGAATGTCGAAAACCCGCCCGCCAAGCGAAGAGATGGTGCCGGAATTGTCAATCATGACCGTGCCGCCCGCATTGGTCAAATCCATCACCTTGCCACCGGCGACTGAAATCGTGCCGCTATTGGTGATTGATAGATTGCCGGTCACATTATTGGCTGAGACCAAATAGCTTGAATCCGCATCCGTTGTGGTCATTGTGCCACTATTGAGCAAGGTGAAATTGCCGCCCGGCGCGTCGGTCTGCACTGTATTGGCGGCTGCCGTCAATGCATCGGAATTGGTGATGGACACATTGCCGCCGACACTGCCAGCCCGCAAAGCATATTGGCCTGTAGCGGTCAGACTGCCTGTATTGGAAATCGTCAGCTCGCCGGTCACGCTTTGCAGGTTAACAGCGCGGTCGGCAGCCGAGATTGTGCCGCTATTGGTCAGGCTTACAGCCGCACCGGCATTGGTGATGCCCAGCCCATAGGTGGCATCATCCGCTGTCACCCTTATGGTGCCGCTATTGGTGATGGTCGCATTGCCTGTCAGGCTTGCCAATGTCACCGCCCGGTCGGCGGCCGAGATTGTGCCGCCATTGGTCAGGCTGACCACGCCATTGACAGTGCCAAGGTTGACCGCATCATCGCCAAGCGCGCTTATCGCTGCATTTTCACCGCTATTGGTAAGGGTCAGGCTATTGGCTGAAGCGACGGAAAACGCATTATTGCGTCCGGCGGAAATCGTGCCGCTATTGGTCAGGGTCAGGGCGTTGACGCTGTCAATTTGCAGCGCATTGTCGCGGCCTGCCGATAATGTGCCGGAAGCCGTCACAGTGACGCTGTCGGCGGTTTCGTCAAAGCCCGACAATAAAACCGCATTGTCGGAATTGACCGAAATCGTGCCGCTATTGGTCACCGCCACCGCACCGCCCGCCGCGCCATCCAGCCGCGCCAGCCGCAAAGCGAAATTGGTTGTGGCGTCGGCATCTGCCAGCGCATGCGTCGCGCGCAGCGTGCCGGAATTGGTCAGCGTGACCGCACCGGCAATGGCCTGCGCGTCGAAAGTCTCATTGGCGGCTGATATTGTGCCGCTATTGGTCAAGGTCAATGCCCCGTCAATGGCGGCAATATCCACCGCCCGGTCACCGGTCGCCGAAATTTGCGCCGTCTCACCGCTATTGGAAATGCTGACGCCCTTGGAGGCCGCCATGCTGATTGCCGAATCGCGACCGGCGGTAATTTGCCCGCTATTGGTTAAAGTCACCGCGTCATCATCGCGATCAAAGCCGCTGAGCCTTATGGCATTATCCGAGGCAATGGCAATCGTGCCGCTATTGGTCAGGCTCACCGCGCCGCCATCATCACCGGCATTGCCGGTCAGATGAACGGCAAAATTGGTGGCGGCATCGGCCGCATCAAGCGTGTGCGTGGCGCGCAATGTGCCGGAATTGGTCAAGGTTACCGCCCCGGCCAAATCAGTGGCGCGCATCACCTCATTGGCAGCCGTCACGGTGCCGGAATTGGTCAGGCTGAGCGCGCGAATATCATCCAGCCGCAGCGCATAAAGCGCGCCTGCGGTCACGCTGCCGGCATTGGTCAGCGTCACTGTATCATTGGCGGCGCTGAAATCACTCAAACGCAACGCATTGCTGGAATTGATGGATATTGTCCCCGCGCTTTCATTGTTCACCGTCACTGCCCCGCCGGACGCCCCGGCAGCGCGTGTTGCCTGCACAACAAAATCGTCCAATGCCGCGGTTAACGGGTCATCATCATGGTCGAACCCGGCACCACCGAGCTGATGGGTGGCGCGCAATGTGCCGCTATTGGTCAGGCTTATCGCGCCTTGCGCATCATCCAAAAACAGCGTCGCATTGCGCGCTTCAATTGCTCCTGCATTGGTCAGGGAAAATGCGCCAGACAGGCCGGGCGCGCGTATCGCGGTCTGGTCACCGGCACTGATGCGCGCCGCAGCCCCATTATTTTCAATACCCACACTGCCCGCATTATCAGCCTGCACGGCATTATTGGTGCCGGCACTGATAAGCCCCTGATTGACCAAAGTCAGCGCCGCCACATTATCGGCCAAAATGGCATGTTCGGCCGTCACTTCAATGCGGCTGCTGGCGCTGTCTTGGCGAATGGTTGCTTGCATGGCCTGTGAGGCGGCATTTCCCAAAACTTCACTGTCGGATACATTGACCGCCGTATCAAAGGCGCTCAGCCGTCCCGCTCCCGAAGACACTGCCCCGCCCGGCACTGTGTCCGTGCCATTGATGAAAGACACCGCCCCGCCAATATCGGTCAGCGTTAGGCCACGGCTATTGGTTGTGGACATGGTGCCGGTATTGATAATGTTGATATTGCCGGTCGCGCCGCCCGCCAGCACAATATCAGTGGTTGAGGCGCTGACTGTGCCGGATGAGTTGAACTGCACCGTGCCGGTCACGGCGCTTAAATCGACTGTGCCGCCCGATGCGGCATTCAGCGTGCCACTATTATTGAACACAATATCAACACCACCGAGAATAACCGCCCCGTCAACCGGCGCCGATACTGTTCCGCTATTGGTGATGCTCAATAAAGGATTATTGAGGGCGCGCAAAATGCTGACCGTGCCGGCATTGGTCAAAACCGAGGCTGCATCGCCGAGATTGCTGACAGTCAATGTGCCAATGGCGCTGGTGCCGGTCAGCGATGCATTGACCGTATCGCTGCCCGATATATCCAGCGCGCCAACCGCCGCCGTATTGGTCAAATCCAGCCCTTCCGATATATTGCCAGCGGTCAAGGCACCCAAAATCTCGGCATTATTGGTCAATTCGATATTTGATGCGCCGGCCAAACCAACCGCGGTGACATCACCATTCAGCGTGATAACCGCATCGCTGACCGCCACATTGCTGCTGCCGCCCGTGCCAAAATCAAGCGTGCCGGCAATTTCCGAGCCAGCGCCCAGCGTGAAAGTTACATCATCATTATAGGCCGTGCCGCCGCCATCGGTAATGGCCGCGTCAAACTCAATATCGCCGAGAACCTGGCCGGTAAAGCCAATGACGCTATTGCCACCAAAAGTAAAGCCATCATCATCATATATTGCCGTCTCGGCGCTGGTGCCGGTTTGCGTGGTAGTGGTGCTGGTATCCGGGTCATTGGCCGGATTGCCGTCGCCATCTGCATCAACCGCGTCATCATCATCAGTGACGGTTACAATTGTATCGGTGCGGCTGGTTTCGCCAACGCAGATATTGGAGATATTAATGTCGTAATTCTGACCGGCTGCCAGCGCACCCAATGCATCAGGGCGGTGCAGCACGCCTTGGTTGATGATATTCAGCGTGGTTTGATTATCACTGTCCGTGCCGGTATAGCTAATCGTGTCCTTGAACAAAAAATCATTATTGTTAATCACCGGGTCGGTCAGCGGATAATCATTGCTGTTAAACGCGCCATTATTGTCAATATCAAAGAAACAATAGCCATTGCTGACGGAGGTGATGGTGCGCGTCTGCGAGATTTGCGACTGCGCCTCAGCCGGCAAGGCGCGCAATATCAAAACCAGCGCCAGCGCGGCAGCTTGCGCAATCGGCACTCGGATATGAGACCGTCTATTCGCTACCCACTTACAACCGGCAAACACAAACCAAATCCCAATACATGGCGCCTGTCGACGCAGCACCTCGCCCGTCATCGACGCTATCCGATTCTGCCCGACAGGCAGGTCACAACACACGCAAAATATGTGGACAGATATGGATGGGACGCAAATAGGATTTTGGGGAAATGGCGGGAGTGACGGGACTCGAACCCGCGGCCTCTGGCGTGACAGGCCAGCGCTCTAACCAACTGAGCTACACCCCCAAAGCACTTGGCTCCAAGTGGCTTTTGACTTACGCGCCACCCTGATGGCTGTCAAGTCAAGATTGCCGCCACACCGGAAAATATGATGCAGTGACAAATGGTGGGCGGTGACGGGATCGAACCGCCGACCCTCTCGGTGTAAACGAGATGCTCTCCCAGCTGAGCTAACCGCCCTCGAGGGACGCGTTTAGCGCATCTGCAGGAAAAAAGCAAAAAAAAAGACGCTGACCGAGAATAAATCTCAGGCCAGCGCCCATTATTACCGCACTAAAATATGCTTAGTTAACGGCGTCTTTCAAACCTTTACCGGCTTTGAATTTGGGCTGTTTAGAAGCAGCAATTTGAATGGCTTCACCCGTGCGCGGGTTGCGGCCTGTCGTCGCCTTGCGATGGGCAACGGAGAAAGTGCCGAAGCCTACCAAACGAACTTCACCGCCTTTGCCCAGAACACCGGCAATGCTGTCAAACACAGCGTCTACGGCTTTTGTGGCATCGGCTTTGGACAGACCGGCATCATCGGCGACCTGACTGATCAAATCATTTTTGTTCATCTAAACCCCTCCTCATAAGGCTAACAGATATTGACCTCTCAACCTATGCGCCGATTCATGTTTTCGTCAAAGAAAAACACCCGAAAATGGCACTTTTCCGCAAAAAAATGTCAAAAAAACCTCAAAATCGTCCAAATCAGTGGGCTTGCGGGATTTCCTGACCGTCTCCTTGTGTCACTTGGCGACTGGCATAATAGGCTTCTTCATCCCATTCAATCGCCGAAGGGACATGCTGCAAGGCATGTGACAGCACTTCATCCATGCTTTCAACCGGCACGATTTCAAGCCCTTCCTTGATATTGTCAGGGACATCCGCCAAGTCTTTTTCATTTTCCTTGGGTATCAAAACCTTGGCGATACCGCCGCGCAAAGCGGCCAGCAATTTTTCCTTCAGCCCGCCAATTGGCAGCACCCGACCGCGCAAAGTCACCTCGCCGGTCATCGCCACTTCCTTGCGGACAGGTATGCCGGTCATCACCGACACAATCGCTGTTGCCATGGCCGTGCCGGCAGACGGGCCGTCTTTCGGCGTCGCCCCTTCCGGCACATGAACGTGAATATCCTTGCGCTCAAACAAGGGCGGCTCAATGCCGAATATGGTACTGCGCGAGCGCACATAGGATGACGCGGCGTTAATTGATTCCTTCATCACATCACCCAGCTTGCCAGTGGTCGTCATACGCCCTTTGCCCGGCAGCATGACCCCTTCAATAGTCAGCAATTCGCCGCCCACTTCCGTCCAGGCCAGACCGGTAACAACCCCAATCTGGTCTTCCATTTCGGCAATGCCGAAGCGGAAGCGTTCCACGCCGGCAAAATCAGCCAGATTGTCCGGCGTTATTTTCACCTGCTTGGCCTTGCCCTTAATGATTTCGGTCACCGCTTTGCGGCTCAGCGATGCCAGTTCGCGCTTCAGCCCGCGCACACCGGCTTCGCGCGTATAATTGCGGATGAGTTTGCGAATCGCGTCTTCGTCAATTTCAAACTCGCCGCGCCGCAACCCGTGTTCTTCAATCGCTTGCGGCAGCAAATGTTGATGGGCGATTTCGATTTTCTCATCTTCCGTGTAACCGGCAATGCGGATGATTTCCATCCGGTCAAGCAGCGGGCCGGGAATGTTCAGCGAATTGGCGGTGGTCACAAACATCACATTTGAGAGGTCATAATCAACCTCCATATAATGGTCGGCAAATGTGCTGTTCTGCTCCGGGTCAAGCACTTCGAGCAGGGCCGAAGACGGGTCGCCGCGATAATCGGCGCCCAGCTTGTCTATCTCATCAAGCAGCATAAGCGGATTGACCGCTTTCACCTTTTTCATCGATTGCACCACCTTGCCCGGCATGGAGCCGATATAGGTGCGCCGGTGGCCGCGAATCTCGCTTTCATCGCGCACGCCGCCCAGCGACATGCGAACAAATTCGCGCCCGGTCGCCCGCGCAATGGATTTGCCCAATGAGGTTTTACCGACGCCGGGTGGGCCGACCAGACATAATATCGGGCCGCGCAATTTCTTCGAGCGTTGTTGCACCGCAAGATATTCCAATATCCGTTCCTTGACTTTCTCCAGCCCGTAATGGTCGGCATTGAGAATTTCTTCAGCCTTGGACAGGTCTTTTTTGGTGCGGCTTTTCTTGCCCCATGGCACAGCCAGCAACCAGTCAAGATAATTGCGCACCACTGTTGCCTCGGCCGACATGGGCGACATGGATTTCAGCTTTTTCAATTCGGCTTGGGCTTTTTCGCGCGCTTCCTTGGACAGGCGGGTTTCCTTAATGCGCTCCTCAAGCTCGGTGATTTCATTGCCACCGTCTTCATCCTCGCCCAATTCTTTTTGAATCGCCTTTAATTGCTCGTTCAAATAATATTCGCGCTGGGTCTTTTCCATTTGCCGTTTGACGCGGCCACGGATTTTTTTCTCCACCTGCAAGACGCCGACCTCGCCTTCCATATGCGCCAAAATCGCCTCAAGGCGGGCGCTGACCGACAGAATTTCGAGCAATTTCTGCTTTTCTTCCATCGTGATGTTCAAATGGCCGGCAATCGTGTCGGCAAGTTTCACCGGATCGCTTAACTGGCTGACATTGGATTGCACTTCCGGCGGTATTTTCCGGTTCAGTTTAACATAGCCTTCAAATTGGCCGACGACGGAGCGCACCAAAGCCTGCAATTCCTCGCCATCCTCAACTTCTTCAGCAAGCGCCAAAGCACCGGCTTCAAAGAAATTCTCATTATCCAAATAATCAATAATGCGCGCCCGCCTTGTCCCTTCGACCAGCACTTTAACCGTGCCGTCGGGCAGTTTCAGCATTTGCAAAATCGACCCCATTGTGCCGATTTCATATAATTCATCGGTGGTTGGCTCATCTTGGTCGCCATCGCGCTGGCTGACCAGCAGCATTTCCTTGTCATCGGCCATGACTTCTTCAAGGGCGCGAATAGATTTTTCGCGGCCAACAAAAAGCGGCACAATCATGCCGGGAAACACCACAATATTGCGCAGCGGCAGAACCGGCAGAACTTCGGGAATTTCTTTTTGTGCGTCTTGCGTATCTGTCATATCAACCAACTTTCTGTTTAACCCGGTTATTAACCGTCGATTCCTAAAAATCCGTCAAAGATGATGTGGTCATTATCCACCCGTTTTTCAACTGCGGACAAGCAACAATGACAAAAAGTCGCAAATACATGGTTTGCGGGAATAGATTTACCCGCGCGCCAAAGCGAAAATCAGGAGGCGGAGGAGGCTGTTGCCGGGTCAGCTTCGCCTTTTTCAGCGTAAATATACAGCGGTTGGGCTTCACCCTCGACCACTTCGCGGCTAATCACCACTTCCTGCACGCCATCCATGGCCGGCAGTTCAAACATGGTGTCGAGCAATATGCCCTCAATCACCGAGCGCAGGCCGCGCGCGCCGGTTTTACGCTCAATGGCGCGCCGCGCAATGGCAAACAGCGCATCATCGCTAAACGTCAATTGCGTGTTTTCCATATCGAACAGGCGCTGATATTGCTTGACCAGCGCATTTTTCGGTTGGCTCAAAATCTTGACCAGCGCATCCTCATCCAAATCTTCCAGCGTCGCCAGCACCGGCAAACGCCCGACAAATTCCGGTATCAGGCCGAATTTCAGCAAATCTTCCGGCTCCAGCTCTTTCAGCAATTCGCCCGTATTGCGCTCGTCAGGCGTATCCACCCGCGCATTAAAACCGATTGAGGTTTCATTGCCGCGCCGCGCAATCACCTGTTCCAGACCGGCAAAAGCGCCTCCGCAAATAAACAATATATTGGTCGTATCAACCTGCAAAAATTCCTGTTGCGGATGCTTGCGCCCACCTTGCGGCGGCACAGACGCAACTGTGCCTTCCATAATTTTCAGCAAGGCTTGTTGCACACCCTCACCCGACACATCGCGGGTGATGGACGGATTATCCGCCTTGCGGCTGATTTTATCGACTTCATCAATATAGACAATGCCGCGTTGGGCGCGCTCGACATTATAATCAGCGGCCTGCAACAGTTTCAGAATGATATTTTCGACATCTTCGCCCACATAACCGGCTTCGGTCAGCGTGGTCGCATCAGCCATGGTGAACGGCACATCGAGAATCCGAGCCAGCGTTTGCGCCAGCAGCGTCTTGCCGCAACCGGTTGGGCCGACCAGCAAAATATTGGATTTTGCAAGCTCCACTTCGCCGCTTTTGCCGGCATGGTTGAGGCGCTTATAATGATTATGAACGGCGACCGACAACACACGCTTGGCGTGGGATTGGCCAATCACATAATCATCCAGCACTTCGAGAATTTCATTTGGTGTCGGCACACCCTCGCGCGATTTAACAAGCGACGCCTTGCTTTCTTCACGGATAATATCCATGCACAGCTCAACGCATTCATCGCAAATGAATACGGTAGGCCCGGCAATCAGCTTACGAACTTCATGCTGGCTTTTGCCACAAAATGAACAATACAGCGTGTTCTTGCTGTCGCCTGTTCCGCCAACTTTGCTCATTTCTTGCCCTTTCCAGTGTCTTGATACGCAGGAGAATACATATTCTGTGCCAAATCGGCCAAATCACTTTCAGTTCATCACGAAGATGACACAGCCGCAAGTTCTAAATCAGTCACTCTGCCCGTCCGCCTCATCGGCCTCGCCGCCGCGTTTGTCGGTCACTTCATCAACAATACCAAAATCGCGCGCCTGTTCGGCGGTCATAAATGTATCACGCTCCAGCGCATCTTCGATTTTACGCAATGTCTGACCGGTATGGGTGACATAAATTTTGTTCAGCCTTGTGCGCATATCCAAGATTTCCTTGGCATGGCGCTCAATATCCGAGGCTTGACCTTGAAAGCCGCCCGAAGGCTGATGCACCATAATGCGCGCATTGGGCAATGCATAGCGCATGCCCGCCGCCCCGGCCGCCAGCAAAAGCGACCCCATAGATGCGGCCTGACCAATGCACAATGTCGCCACCGGCGCGCGGATATATTGCATTGTGTCATAAATCGCCATGCCCGATGTCACAACACCGCCCGGCGAGTTAATATACATGGATATTTCCTTTTTCGGATTTTCCGCCTCCAGAAACAGCAATTGCGCTGTTACCAGGCTGGCCATGTAGTCTTCAATCGCACCGGTAATAAATATCACCCGCTCTTTCAGCAGGCGCGAATAAATGTCAAATGCCCGCTCCCCGCGGCTGGATTGCTCCACCACCATGGGGACAAGCGTATTCATATAAGTATCAATAGGGTCGTGCATCATTGCCTCCGGTTGACATAAATGTGGCGCGCTTTGCCGCAAAGGCCAAGATAAATTTTACGGCCGCGTCATAATGGCCTGATTGCAGCGCCATTATCGGCTGAAATGGCGCGCCATCTGCTGAAATGGCAAAATTGCGCAATAATCGCCCAAACAGATTGAGGGACGTATGAAACGCCCCTCGCTCACAAATCTTGCCGGGCTGGTTAAGCCTTGTCCTTATCAGCCTTTTTGGCCGCCGGTTTTTTTGCGGCGGGTTTCTTGGCTGCCGGTTTCTTGGCTGCCGGTTTCTTGGCCGCAGTTTTCTTGGCCGCAGTTTTCTTGGCAGGTGCCTTTTTGGCTTCGCCCTTACTGTCAGCATTTTTGGCCGCCGGTTTTTTCTTCGGCTTGGCTGCTTCCGCCGGTGCCTCTTCGCCCGGATCGCGCATTAACTCTTCGACCGATACGGTGCGCTCGGTAACATCGGCCAATTCACAAATGAAATCGACCACTTTTTCCTCGAAAATCGGCGCACGCAATTGCGCCAGTGCTTCCGGATTATTGCGGAAATACTCAAAAACCTGCTGTTCCTGACCGGGGAATTGCTGAACGCGCTGCATCAGCCCCTGGTTCAACTCTTCCTGCGTCACCTGAATGTCATTGCTATTGCCCACTTCGGCCAGCACCAAACCGGTGCGCACGCGGCGCTCGGCAATGCCCATATATTCGCCGCGCAAATCCTCTTCCGACTCGTCAAGCTCGTCGAGTTTCTTGCCCTGATTTTCTAGCTCATGTTCGAATTGGTGCCAAATCTGGTCAAATTCAAGCTTGACCATTGACGGCGGCAGCTCAAAATCATGGCTGTCGCTGAGTTTATCCAGCAAATCTTTTTTCAAATGACCGCGCGACATTTGCCCGTAATCACCGGCAATCTGGTCGCGCATCGCCTCTTTCAGCTTGTCGAGGCTCTCAATGCCCAGCGAAGTGGCAAATTCATCATCAATCACCGCCTCGGTCGGCTCGCTGACTTCATGCACTGTGCATTCAAAAATGGCTGCCTTGCCCGCCAAATCGGCGCTGCCATAATCTTCCGGGAAGCTGACACTGACATCTACCTTGTTGCCGGCTTTGGCGCCGACAAGCTGCTCTTCAAAACCGGGGATGAATTGGCCCGAGCCAAGCTCCAAATCAAAGCCTTCGCCTGCGCCGCCTTCAAACGCCTCGCCGTCAATGCGACCGATAAAGTCAATCTTCACCTGATCGCCATCGCGCGCCTTGGCAGTTTTGCCACGCGCTTTGAAGGATTTGCGCGAGGCGGCCAGCCGCTCCAACGCCTCGTTAATTTGCTCATCGCCAACTTCAACGACCGGACGCGACAATTTCAGCTTGGAAAAATCGGCCAGCGTGATTGGCGGGATAATTTCAAAGCTGATGTCATAAACCAAATCAGCCTCGCCTTTCATCACCGGGTCAACATCGCCAACCAGTTTGATTTCGGGCTGCATGGCGGGGCGCTCATCGCGCTGCTTGAGCATTTCTTCGCTGCTTTCGCTCACTGTTTGCTGGATAAGCTCGCCCATAAGCTGCGTGCCATAGGTTTTGCGGATATGCGCTGCCGGCACTTTGCCCGGACGAAAGCCTTTCAACTGCACTGTCCCTTTGATTTCATCAATGCGCGCATCAAGCCGCGTCTGCAAATCAGATGCCGGAATTGAGATTTGCAGCGCCCGCGCCAGCCCTTCAGTGTTTACTTCTTTAATATCCATTTTCCTCACCTCTCAAAGGGTTTGATATCGTCTGACTTTTGCCGTCATCCAAATGGTGCGGGCGGAGGGACTTGAACCCCCACACCTTTCGGCACCAGAACCTAAATCTGGCGCGTCTACCAATTCCGCCACGCCCGCTAAAATGATTGCGGCTCTATAGCAGGCCAAAACGGGAAAAGCCAGTGTGTAAATTGCACCCTTGCGGGCTAATTCACCCGCGTCTCGGCCTCTTGTCCTTTTTCCACGAGGGTCAGATTGGTGCCATCGGTTTCAAAAATCGTCATTGAGCAATTATCCGGCCGAAAGCCGACCATATCGGCATGACCGGTCGCGGCGCTGTAAGCCACATTGAGCGCGATAAAATGCGAATAAACAATCACATGCGGCGCGTCTTTCAGCCCATGCAGTGCCGCCAGCACATCATCAAACCATTGGCGATAATTCGGCGCGCTGCCGGTCGTGTCGGCAAACAGCGCCGCCCAGCTTCCTGCCATTACCTGCCGCAGCCAATCCGTGCGCGCGGCCAAATCTTCAACCGGCGCAACAATTTCCGCCACACGCGGTTCGATTTGCGCCTGCATATTCCATTTGGCCAGCAATGGAGCCGCGGTTTCCTGACAGCGCCGCAACGGGCTGGACAGCACCGGCACGGGCGCATCAAACCGGCCCAATAAATCTTCCATCACCGCCTCGGCTTGGGCGTGGCCGGTGGCGTCAAGGCCGGGGTCGGCATGACCATCCCAACCGGCTGCCGCCTTGCCGTGGCGTATCATATATATGCGTGTTTTGCTCATCGGGTTAACCTGCTTGCCCCTCAACGCGCGTGAGGCGTGAAAATATTGCGGCCATCCTCATGCGGGGCAAGCGTGCCTTGCAGGCCAATCCCGTCTTCCTGCATCAGCCTTTGCACATGCGCGCCTTCGCCCGTCATATGGGCAACAAACCGATTGCCGGTAGCCTCCATGCGCCCCATTAATATGCCCTGCGGCGGCTTGCCGGCGACATGGGCGACTGTATAGCTTTCAATATGTCCCATGCCGGTCGGTGCCTCATCATAGCGCATGCGCGGGCCAGCCTCTATTTTGGCCTGCAAAACCGATGGCGCTTCGCGTTGCCAAGCGCCCTCAAAGGGTGCGGTTGAATAAAGCCCAAGCGCATGTTTGGTCAAAAACCAGCCATTGCCATTGCACAAACCCTTGCTGCCCGGGGCTGCGGCGCGTAAGCGGTGCATCATTTGAGCCACTGACATCAGCGTATAGGCATTGCCGGCACCGCCAAAATAAGGCAGGCCGCCGGTTACCGTGAATGGGCGCGGGTCGTCTTCAGCAATGCCCATTTCCCGGCATGCCACCTGCACAGCCGAGGGAAAACAGGAATACAGGTCGAACAGGTCAATATCGTCAATCGTCCAACCGGCCATATCCAGCGCCAGCTTGGTCATGTCGTGAATGGCGATTGAGCGATGCAATTGCGGGCGCTCAATGCCATACCATATTTCATTGGCGTCGGCGCAGCCATGCAAATAAACCCATTTACCCTCATCAATGCCCAATTCGCGTGCCTTGCCGACCGACGTCATCACCACGGCAGAGGCCTGGTCAATGCGCATGACCGCGTTCAGATATTTCGGGTAAGGATAGCCGACCCAGCGATTGTCATCGCTTGGCGTGACCAGCTCTTCCGCCGTGCGCGCCACCGGAAACCAGCTATAGGGGTTTTGCGCTGCGGTTTCGGTGAACGGCGCCATTAATTTACCGACCGCATGCATGTGGGTGGTCATGTCGCGGCCTAAATGGGCGCGCAGCGCATTTTCAAACAGCGGATAATAATTGACCGGAAAAAACAGCCCGTGGCGATGTTCTACCGGCAAAACACCGGCTTTTTCCTCGCCAATATGCTCCGGCTCAATATTCGGGTCATCATTCCAATGCGACATATCAAGCCCCTGCCCAATCGCGCGCATCAGCGAGCCAAACCCCTCACCGCCAATTAACAGGCCAAGCCCAATATTGCCGCGGCTGATTTGTTCGGCCATGTCATTTATCATCATTTGCGGGCTATTGCCGCCGGTCGCGGCCAGCAATGTGCGCTTGGGGGCCAATCCCATCAGCCGCGCGGCGGTTGCCGCGGGATTGGGATATTTGCCATAAGGAATGGCGCGCGCTTCCGGGCTGTCCGTGATAAACCGAATGGAGCCGACCGCATCCACCGCCGCGCGCACTGCTTTGTCATCGCCCGTATCGGCCAAGGCCAATGCACCTGCCTCAACCAGCAAATCAATCGGCGCTTTGGCATTTTGCGGGTTTTTTTCCTTTTGGACAGTCAGGCCGCAGCCAATCAAAATCGGTGTGTTATCGTGTATTGTCATGCTGGGCCGCTCCCTTCGACCAATGTCGCCCAGGCCGCTTGCACATGCGACCTGTGCACCGGAGTCTATCCTTTCCCGGTCGTCTTGCAACTGCTTTTACGCGCCAATAATCGGTCAATTTGACTGTCACCGGCCCTTTCATAGGCTATTTATGCCTAATTTATGACCATTTGCCTATTATTTGGGCGTTTTTTGAAGGGTAAAGACATATTTTTGTCAATGACCGGCGCAGAAGCGCCTTTTCAAATCTGGCATATACCTTGCTTGCATAGCGCACAATGCTTATGGCGCACGCTATAGCCAACAGATATGTAAGGGGGTAACCGATGAAAAAAATTGAGGCAATTATTAAGCCCTTCAAGCTGGACGAGGTGAAAGACGCCTTGCAGGAAGCCGGCATGCAAGGCATTACCGTGGTCGAAGCCAAGGGCTTTGGCCGTCAAAAAGGCCATACGGAACTGTATCGCGGCGCCGAATATGTTGTCGATTTCCTCCCAAAAGTGAAAATTGAGTTGGTTGTCAGTGATGACCAGCTTGACGCCGCCATTGAAGCCATTCAATCTGCTGCCAAGACCGAGCGTATCGGTGACGGCAAAATTTTTGTCTCGGATATCCAACAGGCCATTCGAATTCGAACCGGCGAAACCGGTGATGACGCCATATAGGCGCCTTAATCTGTTAAATGTCAAACTGACCAACCTTGGAGAGAAATATGTCTGACGCTTCTTCCGTTCTCAAAATGATTCAGGAAAACGATGTGCAATTCGTTGACCTGCGCTTTACCGACCCGCGCGGTAAAATGCAGCATGTCACGCTGGATGTCGGCCTGGTTGATGAGGATTTTTTCAATGATGGCACCATGTTTGACGGGTCTTCAATTGCCGGCTGGAAAGCTATCAATGAATCCGACATGACATTGATGCCCGACCCGACCACTGCGCGTCTTGACCCGTTCTACGCCCAGCAGACTTTGACCTTGTTCTGCAACATTCTGGAGCCGAATTCGGGCGAAGCCTATAATCGCGACCCGCGCTCGACAGCTTTGCGCGCTGAAGCCTATCTGAAATCGACAGGCATTGGCGACACAGTATATTTCGGCCCGGAAGCTGAGTTTTTCGTGTTTGACGATGTGCGCTTCTCAACCGACCCGTATAATACCGGTTTTGCGCTGGACAGCACCGAGTTGCCATCCAATTCCGGCACAGAATATGAGGCCGGCAATATGGGCCACCGTCCGCGCACCAAAGGCGGCTATTTCCCGGTCAATCCGGTCGATAGCGGACAAGATTTGCGCGGCGAAATGCTGGCTGTGATGAAGGAAATCGGCCTCGATGTTGAAAAACACCACCATGAAGTTGCCGCCGCTCAGCACGAGCTGGGCCTGAAATTCGGCACGCTGACCAGCATTGCTGACAGTCTGCAATTATATAAATATGTGGTGCATAATGTCGCCCATGCCTATGGCAAGACAGCGACCTTCATGCCCAAGCCGGTCTATGGCGATAATGGCACGGGTATGCACTGCCACCAGTCAATTTGGAAAGATGGCAAGCCGCTTTTCGCCGGTGACAAATATGGCGATTTGAGCCAAGAATGCCTGTATTATATTGGCGGCATTATCAAACACGCCCGCGCCATTAATGCGCTGACCAACCCGTCCACAAACAGCTATAAGCGTTTGATTCCGGGTTTTGAGGCACCGGTGCTGCTGGCCTATTCAGCGCGCAACCGTTCGGCGTCCTGCCGTATTCCGTTTGCCACATCGGCACCGGGCAAGCGTATTGAAATCCGCTTCCCCGACCCGACTGCCAACCCATATCTGGCCTTCACCGCGATGATGATGGCTGGTCTGGACGGCATTGAAAACAAAATCGATCCGGGCGATCCGATGGATAAAGACCTTTATGAATTGCCGCCGGAAGAGCTGGCCAATGTGCCGCAAGTTTGTGGTTCCTTGCGCGAAGCCTGCCAGGCGCTTGATGCCGACCGCGAGTTCCTGAAAAAAGGCGGTGTCATGGATGACGACCAGATTGACGGCTATCTGGAGCTGAAATGGGAAGAGATTTACCGTTTCGAGCATATGCCGCACCCGGTCGAATTCGACATGTATTACAGCGTCTGACCTTCCTCCCACAGACGCAACGAGACGGCCCCTGCACCTCCCGCAGGGGCCGTTTTCTTTTGGCCATAAGCCACAAATTATCGACTATCTGCCGTTTTCTTGTTTATTTTCTCTCGCTTTGGCCGCGCAAGGGCTAAACTACAAGCGATTCGTCTGTGCCAAGACCGGAGATGGACATGCCGCGTAAAAAATCCCAGGCTGAAAACAGTGATTTGTTTGGCGATGCCGCGCCAAGCGCCGCCAGTGCCGCGCCAAAAAAAGCCAAGCCAAATGGCAAAGCCGCCACTCAATCGGGCAAGGAAAAAGCCTATACAGCCAGCGATATTGAGGTTTTGGAGGGGCTGGAGCCGGTGCGACGGCGTCCGGGCATGTATATTGGCGGCACGGATATGCGCGCCATGCACCATTTATTTGCCGAAGTCATAGACAATTCAATGGATGAAGCAGTGGCCGGTCATGCCAGTTTTATTGAGGTAACACTGGCACCGAATAATCGGCTGACTGTGCGCGATAATGGGCGCGGCATACCGGTTGACCCGCATCCGAAATATAAGGACAAATCGGCGCTGGAAGTGATTATGACGACGTTGCATGCGGGCGGCAAATTTGGCGGCGAGGCGTATGACACATCCGGCGGGCTGCATGGCGTCGGCGTATCGGTCGTCAATGCGCTGTCTTCGGAATTGCTGGTTGAAGTGGCCCGCGACCAACAAACATTTGAGCAGCATTTTTCGCGCGGCCTGCCGCAGGGCAAGCTGAAAAAAACCGGCACGGCGAAAAACCGACGCGGCACGTCTGTCAGTTTTGTGCCGGATAGCGAGATTTTCGGCGATAAAAACCTGTTTGACCCGGCACGGCTTTACAATATGGCCAAGGCCAAAGCCTATTTGTTTGGCGGTGTTGAAATTCGCTGGCAATGCGACCCGTCGCTTATCAAAGATAGCGAAAAAACCCCGGCCAATGACACGCTGCGCTTTCCCAATGGGCTGAAAGATTATCTTGAGGAATTGATTGGCGGGCGCACCACGGTTACGCCCCTGCCCTTTGCCGGCAAGGTTGAAAAACAAGGCGGGCATGGCAGTGTCGAATGGGCGGTGAGCTGGGTTGGCGCCGGCATTGGCAATGCGGATGGCATGTCGGCCAGCTATTGCAACACTGTGCCGACACCGGAAGGCGGCACACATGAACAAGGCTTGCGCGCCGCTTTGACCAAAGGGCTGAAAGCCTATGGCGAGCGGGTAAACAATAAAAAGGCTTCGATTGTGACCGCCGAAGATGTGATGGGAACTTCGGCTGCCTTGGTTTCGGTATTTATCCGCGAGCCTGAATTTCAAGGACAAACCAAAGACAAGCTGGCGACACCGGAAGCATCGCGCATTGTCGAACATGCCATGCGCGACCATTTTGAGCATTATCTGACATCAGCCCCTGCAGATGCTGATAAATTGCTGGCTTGGGTGATTGACCGCGCCGAGGAGCGCGTGCGTCGGCGTCAGGAGCGCGAAGTTAACCGCAAAACCGCCGTGCGCAAATTGCGCCTGCCCGGCAAGCTGGCTGATTGTTCGCAAAATGCCGCCGAAGGCTCGGAACTGTTTATTGTCGAAGGCGAAAGCGCCGGCGGCAGTGCCAAACAGGCGCGCGACAGGCGCACACAAGCTGTCCTGCCCTTGCGCGGTAAAATCCTCAATGTCGCCAATGCCACACAGGCAAAAATGGGCCAAAGCCAGCAAATCGCCGATTTGGTGCAGGCGCTTGGCTGCGGTGCTGGCAACCTCTATGACGATGCAAGGCTGCGCTATGAAAAAATCATCATCATGACTGATGCCGATGTTGATGGCGCGCATATTGCTGCTTTGCTGGTGACATTTTTCCATGAGCAAATGCCGGAGCTTATTCGCAATGGTCATTTATATATTGCCGTGCCGCCGCTTTACCGGCTGGCGCAGGGCAGCAAGACCGTCTATGCGCGCGACGACGCCCATCGCGAAGAATTAATGGCAACAGAGTTTCGCAGCAATGCGAAAATCGATGTCAGCCGCTTTAAGGGGCTGGGCGAAATGCTGCCCGCCCAACTGAAAGAGACCACCATGTTGCCCGGCAATCGCACATTATTGCAGGTGACGATTCCCGAAGCCGAAAGTGCTGCCACCGCCAAAGCGGTGAAAGACCTGATGGGCAATAAGCCGGAATTGCGGTTCCAATTCATTCAGGAAAATGCCGCTTTTGCCGATGCAGAATTGCTTGATATTTAGTCGGCCCGCAGCAATTTAACCGCCGCATGGCCAAGCAGCCAAAGCGCCAGCACAACGCCAATCATGGCCAGCCAAAAGCCAATCATTGACAATATATTGGCCGCGCCGTGCAGATTATCGCCAGCGGTCAGCGCCCGATTGCCCGCCGCATTGCCAAACCAGTAAAAGGCCGTATTCGCCCATGCGGTGAATATCAACCCCCAGCCCGTATAGCGCGCCATGCGCTCAGACAGGCCGATATGCGGCATGGCCAATGCGACACCGAGCACTAAAAGGCCATTGGTAATGCCGCCCGTATGGGCGCGCGCCCAACCTGCCGCCGTGCCGTAATAATAAAATGCCTGCCCGCCAAGCAAGCCATCTGCCAGCATAAAGCCCGAAAGCAGCGCCACAATTATGACCAGCAATGCGTGGCCCATCATTTGCTTTTGCATTTTTTGCATGGTTTCCTCCCTTTTATGTTCTCCGCCAATGCCCTTGCAGCTTAGCCACGCCCTGCCATTTTGGGCAAGCACCAAACAAACCTTTACAAGTGGCGAAAAAACTCTATTTTCACGCGCGGAATACAGGTCAGGCCGTGACGGCCTGAATGGCGGAAACCCGCCCAGATTTAGCGGTCAATGGCCGCCCGACACGGAAGATATAATGAGTTTTGATAATTTAGGGCTGGCCCCCGAGATAATGGCCGCCATTAATGATGTTGGCTATAGCCAACCCACACCCATCCAAGCCGAAGCGATACCGGAAGTTCTGGCCGGTCGCGATGTTTTGGGCATTGCCCAGACCGGCACCGGCAAAACGGCAAGTTTTACCCTGCCCATGATACACCGGCTGATGAAGGGGCGCGCCAAAGCGCGTATGCCGCGCACGCTGATTTTGGAGCCGACCCGCGAATTGGCCGCGCAAGTGGCTGAAAATTTCGACCTTTATGGCAAAAACACCAAGCTGACCAAAGCCTTGCTTATTGGCGGGGTCAGCTTTGGCGACCAGGAACGCGCCATTGAACGCGGCGCTGATGTGCTGATTGCCACCCCCGGTCGCTTGCTTGACCATGTTGAGCGCGGCAAGGTTTTATTGCGCGGCGTTGAAGTGCTGGTGATTGATGAAGCCGACCGCATGCTCGATATGGGGTTTATTCCCGATATTGAAAAAATTGTGTCGCTGGTGCCTTTCACTCGCCAGACTTTGTTTTTCTCGGCCACCATGCCGCCGGAAATCACCCGCCTGTCGGAGCAATTTCTCTCAGCCCCCAAACGCATTGAAGTCGCACCGCCCTCCTCGACCAATGAAAATGTCACGCAAGCATTGATTAACATTGCGCCGATGAAAAAACGCGCCGCCTTGCGCGCCTTGTTTGAGCGCGAAGATGTGACCAATGGCATTATTTTCTGCAATCGCAAGCGCGATATAGGGGCTTTGCTGGAAAGCCTGCAACGCCACGGCTATAAGGCAGTATCGCTGCATGGTGACATGGATCAGCATATGCGGCTACGCATGCTTGACCAGTTCAAAACCGGCGCGGCCACTTATTTAATTGCCTCAGATGTCGCCGCGCGCGGTCTCGATATTCCCGCTGTCAGCCATGTGTTCAATTTTGATGTGCCAACCCATGCTGAAGATTATGTGCATCGTATCGGGCGCACAGGCCGAGCCGGACGCACTGGCGCGGCTTTTATGCTGGCAACGCGGCAAGACCAGAAATATGTGGAAGCGATTGAAACGCTTATCAAAAAAGATATTCCGCGCCTTGAATTGGACGGTATGGCAGATGAAACCGGAGAAGCGACGGCGGATAGCGGGCGTGAAGAGCGCGGGCGTCGCAATGGCGACAGGCGCGGCAAATCCGGTCGCCAGGCGCGCGGTCGGCGACGCAATGGGGCAGATGAAAACCGCACGGACGATTTAAGCCAAACGGGCGGCGAAACTGGTGACGAAAAAGCGCCGCGAAAAGGCCGCCGTCGCGGATTATTGGGACGCGGCAATCGCCGCCCGAGAGAAGATGCGGCAAAATCCAATGGCGCAAATGACGCAAATGGAAATGCGCCCGAAACCGGCAAGCCACGAGCGCAGGCCGCGTCGAAAAAACCCGCCGCTAAATCCGGCAAGCCAGCCAAGGATGCGTTTGACGGCAATATGCCCGCATTTTTGAAAACCCCGCCATCCAGCCCGAAAGACTGATTGGCTTTCGGGTCACTGGCGCGGTTTTTTCCCGCGCACCAGCCTTAAAAATTTGCGCCATTTTTTGCTTTCGCGCAGCGACATGGCGTCAATAATTTTGCCGATATGGCGATATTTTCGGCGCTTGCCAATATCATTCAGGCTGACCCAAACGCGGCGTCGCCATCTTTGCTCAGGCCAGTTTAACATTTCGCCATCAACCATCATCGGGAAATATTGAATATGGGCTTTGCGCCCCTCTATCGGGCGGCCTTTTGTGTTGACCGCAACATTTGGCCGTTTGACAACCAGACCCGAAAGCCCCGCCTCCTCAAAAGCTTCACGCATGGCCGCGTCGCGCTTTTTCTCCATTTTGTCGATATTGCCTTTGGGCAGAACCAGCCTTTTGGGCGATTTTCTTGAACTGACCAGGCATATTTCAAAGCGCCCCGCCCGATAGCGCAGCGCCACAACACCGGCTTTTTTTGCTTTGATTTTTTTCAAGATAATTCCTCACCCAAATCACCGGCAGGCCGTATGAAGCCCCGACTATATTCATCGACGCATGGCGATGCCAGCACAGAATGGGTCGGTCACGGTCGGGAATTCCCGCTTGCCCCGCCAATCTGACTGCACTAGTTTAACGACCATAAAGTGAGAGAAATTTGACATTTCTGTTAATGGGAGAAAATAGATGACAGATGCATGGATTATTGACGCCTGCCGCACACCGCGCGGCATTGGCAAGCCGGGCAAGGGTGCGCTTGCCGATATTCACCCGCAACATTTGGGCGCGACGGTTTTAAAGGCGCTGGCTGAGCGCAATAAAATCAACACCGCCGAAGTGGATGATATTGTTTGGGGTACCAGTTCGCAGCGCGGCACGCAAAGCGGCGATTTGGGACGCATGGCGGCGCTTGATGCCGGATATGATGTGAAATCCAGCGCCATGACGCTTGACCGGTTTTGCGGCTCGGGCATTACCGCGGTGAATATCGCCGCTGCCAATATCATGTCGGGCATGGAAGATTTGACCATTGCCGGAGGCACGGAAATGATGTCGCGCTTTGGTGGCGATGCGGCTTCCGGGTCGCCTTTCCTCGACAATGGCAATACACGTTTGCGCGAAGTGCATCCGCAGCCGCATCAGGGCGTATGCGCCGATGCCATTGCCACGCTGGAAGGCATTAGCCGCGACGCGGTGGATGCGTTGGCGCTGGTCAGCCAGCAGCGCGCCGCCAATGCAATTGACAATGGCCATTTCGACAAATCACTGGTCGCCGTTTACAAAGAAGACGGCTCGCTGGCGCTCGACAAGGAAGAGTTTCCCCGCCCCGGCACAACAATGGAAAGCCTGTCGCAATTGGAGCCGAGCTTTGCCAAGCTGGCCGATATTCCGCTTGATGAAGACGGCACAACCTTCCGCAAGCTGATAAACCAAGCCTATCCGGATTTGCAAATCAATCATGTTCACCATGCCGGTAATTCTTCCGGCGTGGTTGACGGTGCGGCGGCCTTGTTGCTGGCGTCGCCGGAATATGCCCAAGCCAATGGCCTGAAGCCGCGCGCCAAAATCCGCGCCATTGCCAATATGGGTGACAGCCCGACATTAATGCTCAACGCACCTGTGCCGGCAGCCCGCAAAGTGCTTGAAAAAGCCGGTCTCACTTTGGCCGATATTGACTTGTTCGAAGTCAATGAAGCGTTTTCCGTCGTCACTGAGAAATTCATCCGTGACCTTGATGTGGATCGCGAAAAAGTAAATGTGAATGGCGGCGCTATGGCGCTTGGCCACCCGATTGGCGCGACCGGCTCGATTTTGGTCGGCACAATGCTTGACGAATTGGAGCGCCAAGACAAGCAATTCGGTCTGGTGACCATGTGCGCGGCCGGCGGCATGGCACCGGCGGTTATCCTTGAGCGCGTTTAAGCATTAAGGAAAAGCGGCGGTAATTGCGCCGTCGGGTAAATCAGGGGACGCCATCAAAAGCGGCGTCCCCTTTATTTTAGGCGGCGTCTTATTTTAGGCGGCATCTTGGCCCCAGCCTTGCAAAGCGGCGGCTTCGGCGCGTAATGCCTGCGGCCCGCCCAGCAATTGCCGATTGGCACCAATCCGCTTGAACCAATAATGCAATCCCAGCAAATCGGTAAAGCCCATGCCGCCATGCACTTCGGTTGATGTGCGGGCGACATATTTGCCAACCTCGCTGACATGCGCCTTGGCCAAGCGCGCCATCAAGCCTGCTTCTTCGGGCACATTATCCTGCGCATAGGCGGCATACCAGACCAGCGCGCGGCATGGCTCAAGCTTGGCGGCCATTTCGGCGCACATATGTTTGACTGCCTGAAATGACCCAATTGGCCGGTTGAACTGCTCGCGCTCTTTGGCATAGGCAACGGCTTTTTCCAGCATCATTTCCGCCGCCCCGAAACTGTCGGCCGCCAACAGCAAACGCCCCGTATTCAGCGTTGCCTCGGTAGCGGCCGCCATATCATTGCCGTCCAACACTTCCGCCGCCATGCCGTCAATATCCAGCGTCACCACATGGCGCGTTTTGTCGATTGTGGTCAGCGCCGTTTCACTGATACCAGCAGCATCGCGGGCGACAATCACCAGCGCATCGCCCGTGGTCAACAAATAATGGGTCGCCAATTCATTGCCCATGACAAAGCTGGCGCGGCCCGATAATTTGCCATTGTCGAGCGACAGGCCAGCCCCGTCCCGCGCGCCCACCGCCTCGGTCAAACCGGTTGCCATCACCACATCACCCGAGGCCATGCGGCCAAGCCAATCATCTTGCTGCGCCGGTGACGCGCCACGCCGCAAAGCGGTAACCGCCATGCCATAACTGGCACTAAAACCCGACGGCGCAATATAGCGGCCCAGCATTTGCTGAATCAGCGCCGCTTCCAGCACGCCCATGCCAAGCCCGCCTTGCGCTTCGGGTATCAACGCCAATGGCACACCCAAATCCATCAAGCCGCTTTGCACGCTGGTCGCAAGCGCCATATCACCGGCGATAAACCCGCGCACAGCCTCCAATTCCGACGCGGTTTCCAAATAGCGGCCAACCGAGTCCTGCAACATTTTCTGGTCTTCAGACAATCCAAAATACATGCCCCTCACCCCCTATGCTTTGGTGACTTTCGGCTCACGCGGCATGCCCAGGCCACGCTCGCTGATAATGTTTTTCTGAATTTGCGCCGAGCCACCGCCAATAATCAGCCCAAGGTCGAACATATAATGGGTTTGCCACAAGCCTTGGTCGCGCAAAAACGGGCTGTCTTCAAACAACACGCCATATTCGCCCATCACATCAATCGCCAGCTCGGCAAGCTGATGGTTCAATTCGCAGCCCTGCAATTTGACAATCAGTCCGGCCATGCCTGCCGATTCCTTATTTGCGGCTGCCGTTGTCAGGCGCATGCCGTTAAACTTCATGGCATAGACTTCCGCTTCCAGCGTCACCAGACGGTCGCGATAGGTCGGATTATCCATCAGCGACAGGCCGTCCACTTGCTCATGCTTCATAATATCGGCAATCGCATTGAGCCGTGTCAGCGCCGCATCAGGGTCGCCAAGCATGCCGCGCTCATGCGTTAAAGTCGCATTGGCCACCATCCAGCCCTCACCGCGCTTGCCGACAATCTGGTCGGTTGGCACGCGCACATCGGTGAAAAACACTTCATTGAACTCGGCATGGCCGGTCATGGTCATAAGCGGGCGCACTTCAATGCCCGGTGTGTCCATGGAAATCAGCAAATAGGATATGCCGTGATGTTTGGGCGCATCCGGCTCGGTGCGCACCAGACAAAACATCATATCCGCCTGATTGGCCGTGCTGGTCCAAATCTTCTGGCCGTTAATGACAAAATCATCGCCATCCACAATGGCCGCCGTGCGCAAGGAAGCCAAATCCGACCCCGCCCCCGGCTCGGAATAGCCCTGACACCACACCATTTCGCCACTCAATGTCGGCTCAATATAAGTGCGCTTTTGCTCTTCCGTGCCAAGCTCCAGCAAAGTCGGCACCAACATGTTAATGCCTTGTCCGGAAATGCCGCCAGGCACTTTGGCGCGGGCAAACTCTTCGGCGATAATACGCTGCTTCAACGCATCGGGCGCGGCACCATAGCCGCCATATTCCTTGGGCAGAGTGCGGCCTGCATAGCCATTGGCCAGCAGGATTTTTTGCCAAGCCAGACGCTTTTTGCTGCGCACGCTACGGTCTCCGGCGGCTGGCGCATCAGCTTTATGCGCATCCAGAAACCCGCGCACATTGGCGCGGAAATCTTCATATTCCTGCGTGAAGTTCAAATCCATCAATGCCTCCCATTATTGACAGTCCAAACACTCTAGAGCCACAAAACCAATGGCGCAATTGCTTCATCGGCCATGCGGTAATTTGGCAATTGCTTGGCAATGGGCTGAAACGTGCTAAAAAAGGCCATGTTTACCGGACTTGACCGATATTTATTTGGCCGTTTGCTGAAAGCGCAAATGGCAATGGCGCTTGTTCTGGCCGGTATTGTCTGGCTGGTGCAGACCTTAAACATGCTTGAAGACATGATTGGCCAAAATGTCTCGCTTTTGGAAATGGCCGAGCTGGCCGGTCTGATTATTCCGCGTGTGCTGAGTTTTACGCTCGCCCCGGCGCTGCTTGTGACCATGCTGGTTCAACTCATGCGCCTATTGCAAGATAATGAATATTTTGCCCTGACCGCTGCCGGTCTCAGCCCATTGCGCATTTTGCGTCCGGTTATCGGCGTGTGCGTTTTGGTTATTGCCTTGCAAGCCGCGCTGTCCTTTTACATCAGTCCGATTGCCTATAAGGCAATGCGCGCCAAGAGCGAGAATCTGGCGACCAGTTTTGTGCTGGCTGCGCTGCGGCCGGGTATTTTTAATGACATAGAAGACAAAATGGTCATTTTCGCCGCCGGCAAGGCCGGTGACGGAAGCTGGCGCGATGTGATGATACATGACTACACAAATGCCGAGGCGCCGACCAGCTATGTCGCCCAAACCGGACGCTTGCGGCAAGAAGACGGACAAGTGTATTTTTTGCTGACCAAGGGTGAGATTTTCTATCATTCCGCCGCGCAGCGCAGCAATGGCCTGCAATTTGACCAATATAGCCTGCCCATAGACCGAGCCGAGACCCGCACCGCCAAAACCGGCCCGCCCAATCGCAACAGCATGTTGATTCACCAACTCTTCGAGCCGGAAAAATATGGCGTGACCCATCCCAAAGCAATTGAACGCGCCCGCACCCATGGTTTTGAGCGCATTGGCAATCTGACTGCCCCGCTTGTCTATACGCTTATTTGCTTTGCCTGCATCACCGCCGGTGGCCTTAATCGGCATGGCTATAGCCGCCGCGTGACGCTGGCTGTGTTTTTATGTGTGTTTTTCCAAATCGCGCTGATTGGCACAATCGGGCGGGCCACCGCTTCGGGCAATGTCCATGTCATTGCCTTGGTGCCGGGCCTGACTTTGCTGCTTGCGGCAATTTTTCTCTATTTCGAAGTGCATAAGGGGCGCTGGCCATTATTTGGCAAAAACCGGCGCGCGTCTGCCGAGGGGGCCGCATAATGCGTGTGCTTGGGTTTTATCTGGCGGCAAAATTCCTGTTATGGATAGCCATTACCGGCATGGTGTTTATCGCCATTGCCTTTCTCGGTGATTTCCTCGAAATGCTGAAACTGGCAACCCGCCATAATCAAGGCACCAATGCCGCACTCTATTATAGCTGGCTGCGCCTGCCGCTTATGGTGGTCAATTTTCTGCCATTTATTTTTCTGTTTGGCGGCGTATTTTGCCTGCTGCGCCTAAGCGAAAGCCGCGAATTGGTGGTTATTCGCGCCGCCGGTATTTCCGCCTGGCAATATCTTACCCCGCTTTTGCTGACCGCGCTGTTTCTCGGCATCGCCATTATCGCCGCGCTCGACCCGCTTGGCAGCAGGGGATTGCAGAAATTTCGTGCCATTGAAGATGGCTTGAAAGGCACACAGGCACAATTCAGCGTGTCGAAAAGCGGTATTTGGTTCCGCGACCGGCATGCTGCGGGCAGCATGATTATCCGCGCACCGCACATGCTCGAAGGGGAAGAAACCGGGCTGGCCACGCCGTCTTTCATTGTGTTTGATGAAAATGGCCGACTGGCCTATCGCCTGCAAGCGCAAGAAGCCCGCTTGAACCAAGGCGATAATGGCGCGGTCTGGCATTTGACCGGCGCGACCAAGCTGCATTATGGCCGCGCCCCGGAAAGCATCGCCAATGTGACACTGGCCAGCCGCATGCAAATCGAGACTTTGCGCAGCAATTTCCGGCGACCGGAAACTGTCTCGCTTTGGCAATTGCCCAATTATATTGAAATGGCCGCCGCTGCCGGTGTTGATATTACCGCCCATAGCGTGCGCTTTCACGGGCTTATATCCAAACCGCTTTTGCTGGTTTCCATGGTGCTGCTGGCGGCGTGTTTTTCAATGCCCACTTCGCGTATGGTGCCGACTTTCCAGACACTCGGTCTGGCAACGCTTTCCGGCTTCGGCCTGTTTCTGGCCAATGCTTTTATTGTCAAAATTGCGCAAACCGGCCTGCTGCATCCGATATTTGCCAGCTGGGCGCCACCGCTTATTGCCGCTTCATTGGCACTGATGATTTTGCTGCAAAATGAGGATGGCTAGCGTCAATAAGGGTTGAACTTTGCAAAAGGCTGGGGCAAATTTTCGCCTTGGGGGAGAAATATGAGCGACGTGATATTGGGACAGGCATTTGACAATGCCTCGCAAGCGGACTGGCTGGCAGCCGTTGAAAAAGCGTTGCGCGGCAAGTCTTATGACACGCTGGTCTCCAATGATTTGGCCGGATATAGGCTGCAGCCGCTTTATACTGAAGCCAGCATGGCGACCGGCAATGATGAAGCTGGCCTGCCCGGGCAATTTCCTTTCTTGCGCGGTGCGCGGGCGCTGAACAATAAGTTTCTGCCCTGGCAAATCGCGGCGCGCATTGTGCCGGGTCGGCGCGGCAGCGACAATGCAGAGATTCTCGCCGATTTGGCCGGCGGTGTCAGCGCGCTGCATCTTGATTTTGCATCCGCCGCAAATATCGACAGCGCCCAAATAGAGCAATTGCTTGACGGCGTGATGCGCGATATTGCACCGCTGAGCCTCACCCCCGGACGCCACGCCGAAGCCGCTTTGCAGCTTTTGGCAAGCTTGCGGGCAGACAATAAAGACAAAATTGCCGGTTTCGCCAATATCGACCCGCTCGGCACACAGATTTTATATGGCGACAGCACAGAGCTCGACTATGACCAGCTTATCGCTATTGGACAGCAAGACACGAAATTGCGGCTGATGACCGCCAATGGCGCGGCCTTTCATGCGGCAGGTGCGGGTATTGGTGAAGAGCTGGGCTGGGCGCTGGCCGCCCTTACAGCATATTTGCGCGCCTTTGAAGCAGCCGGTCTGGCCCCGCCAGATGCCCTGCCCCGCATCACCATGACATTGGCCGCCGATGGCGATTTTTTTGCATCGCTGGCCAAATTGCGCGCCGCCCGATTATTATTTGCCAATATCGCCCAAGCAGCAGGCAGTGATGGCGCGCCGCAAATCCATGCCGAAACCGGTTTGCGCGCCTTTTCCGACCTTGACCCTTGGGTCAATATATTGCGCGGCACAATCGCCGCCATGGCCGCCGGTATTGCCGGCATTGACCTGTTCACCGCCGCGCCCTGCACAGCGAGCGCCGGCGGCGACAATGCCCTGACCCGCCGCATTGCTCGCAATACGCAAATTATTTTGCAGGAAGAAAGCCATATCGGCCAAGTCGCCGATGCGGCCGGGGGAAGCTGGTATGTCGAAAGCCTGACCCGGCAATTTGCTGAAGCCGGATGGGCTGAATTTCAAAAAATTGAAGCCGAAGGCGGGCTGGCCGCTGCCATCGCCAATGGCACAATCGCCACCGCGCTTGACGCGCGCCGCGCCGCCTATGATGAGGCGGTCGGCAACCGCCAAGCGTCTTTGGTAGGTGTCAGTGCGTTTCCCAATCTTGACGAAGCCGCGCTTGATGCCGACCCGCACTCCCCGGCCCATGGCTATCGACTGGCGACAAGATTTGAAGATTTGCGCCGTGTCGCCGCCAAAAGCAAACCGCGCGTTTATCTCGCCTGTATCGGCACACAGGCCGCTTTCACCCCGCGCGCCAATTTCGCCGCCAATCTTTACGCCGCCGGTGGCGTGCTGGCACAGGCCGGTGATGGCGGCACAGATATTGACGCCATTGTCGCCGCTTTCCGCGCCAATGGCAGCAAAATTGTCTGTATTTGCGGCAGCGATGAAGATTATGACAACCATGCCCAAGCCTTGGCGCAGGCGCTTTATGATGCAGGTGCCGCACATATTGCGCTGGCCGGTCAGCCGCGCGGTTTGACGCAAATCGATGATTACTGTTTTGCCGGATGCGCCGCGCTGGATTTTCTGAGCGCGATACATGGCAGGCTGGGATTGGGAGATTGAGATGAGCAAGCTGCCCGATTTCACCAAGCTGGCGCTTAACATGTCTGCCGAGGCCGGGTTTGAGGCATGGGAAAATGCCGCCCGTGACGCACAGCAAACAGGCAATGCCATTGGCTTGCGCCAGACGCCGGAAAATATCGACGTTAAAGCCCTGTTCACTGCCAAAGACCGCGAAGGCCTGCCCTTTCTCGATAATTATCCGGGGCTGGCACCGTTTATTCGCGGCCCCTATGCCACCATGTATGTCAATAAGCCGTGGACAGTGCGCCAATATGCCGGTTTTTCCACGGCGGAAGAATCCAACGCTTTTTACCGACGCAATTTGAAGGCCGGTCAAATGGGGTTGTCCGTGGCGTTTGATTTGGCCACTCATCGCGGCTATGACAGCGACCATCCGCGCGTCTTCGGCGATGTCGGCATGGCCGGTGTGGCGATTGACTCGATTCTCGACATGCGCACGCTGTTTGCCGGTATTCCGCTCGACAAAATGAGCGTCTCCATGACCATGAATGGCGCCGTTTTGCCCATTATGGCGCTTTATATTGTCGCTGCCGAAGAACAGGGCGTGGCGCCGGAAAAACTGGCCGGCACGATTCAGAATGATATTCTGAAAGAGTTTATGGTGCGCAATACTTATATTTATCCGCCGCAACCAAGCATGCGCATTATCTCCGATATTTTCGCCTATACATCCCAATATATGCCAAAATTCAATTCGATTTCGATTTCCGGCTATCACATGCAAGAGGCCGGGGCGACGGCTGATTTGGAGCTGGCCTATACGCTGGCGGATGGGGTGGAATATGCCCGCGCCGGCATGGCGGCCGGTCTTGATATTGATGCATTCGCGCCGCGCCTGTCTTTCTTTTGGGCAATTGGCATGGATTTCTTTATGGAAATTGCCAAAATGCGCGCGGCCCGCCTGCTCTGGGCGCAACTCATGCAAGGGCTCGGTGCCAAAGACCCGAAATCGCTGGCCTTGCGGACGCATTGCCAAACATCGGGCTGGAGCCTGACTGCGCAGGATATTTACAATAATACGGTGCGCACTTGCATTGAGGCGATGGCGGCTACGCAAGGCCATACTCAATCGCTGCACACAAACAGTTTTGACGAGGCGCTGGCGCTGCCGACCGATTTTTCCGCCCGCATTGCGCGCAACACACAATTATTGCTGCAAATGGAATCCAATACGACAAAAGTGATTGACCCTTGGGGCGGCAGCTATTTTGTCGAAAGGCTGACGCATGATTTGGCCGCGCGCGCGCTGACCCATATTCAAGAAGTCGAAGCACTGGGCGGCATGGCCGCTGCCATTGAACAAGGCTTGCCGAAAATGCGGATTGAAGAAGCCGCGGCGCGCACCCAGGCACGCATTGACAGTGGTCGCCAGACCGTTGTTGGCGTCAATAAATTCAAGCTCGACAATGAGGATGCGGTTGATGTGCTGAAAGTCGATAATTCGGCTGTCCGCACGGCGCAGATTGACCGGTTAAAAGCCCTGCGCGACAGCCGCAATGAGACTGAAACAAAGGCCGCGCTGGCCGCTTTGTCCGAGGCCGCACAATCCGGCAATGGCAATTTGCTGGCCTTGGCCGTTGATGCGGCGCGCGCCAAGGCGACAGTCGGCGAAATCTCCGATGCGCTGGAAAAAATCTACAATCGCCATGAAGCCAAACCGCAATTGATTTCCGATATTTACCAAAAAGACTTCGGCGCACAAAGCCCGGCCATTGTCAAAGTGCGCGACATGATTGCCCGCTTCGCCGAGCGCGAGGGCCGCGCGCCGAGCGTCTATTTGGCGAAAATGGGACAAGATGGCCATGACCGGGGGCAGAAAGTGGTCGCCACGGCGCTGGCCGATATGGGCTTTGATGTGGTCACCGGCCCGCTATTCCAAACGCCGGAAGAATCGGCCCGTGATGCGATTGCGGCGGGCGCGCATATTGTCGGCGTCAGTTCACTGGCCGCCGGACATTTGACTTTAGTGCCGGAATTGCGCGACGCGCTGGCCGCCCAAGGGCGTGAGGATATGATGGTGATTGTCGGCGGGGTGATACCACCGCAAGATTTCGATGCGCTGCGCGATGCCGGAGCCAAGGCGATTTTCCCGCCCGGCACGGTAATACCGGAAGCGGCGGAGGAATTGATTACCGTGCTGACCGCCCATCTTGGTCATAATGAAGCGGCTTAAACGCCACGCCCTCAATCATGGACGCGAATAAGCCCTTCTTGCGCGGCAGAGGCGATGAGTTTGCCGTCGCGTGTGTAAAAATGCCCGAAATTCATGCCGCGCCCGCCTGCCGAAGCCGGTGAATCCTGCACATAGAGCATCCAGTCATCGCAGGTAAAATCATGGTAAAACCACATGGCATGGTCAAGGCTGGCCGATTGCAATTTCGGGTTCATATAAGTCAGCGCATGCGGGCGCAGGCAAGTGTCCAGCAGCGAAGTGTCGGACACATAAGCCAGCATGGCCTGATTGAGCCTGATGTCTTTCGGCATGCCCTCATCAACCTTAATCCAGACCATATTGGTCGGCGGCAAGGCTTCGGGCTTTAACAGGCTTTTGGGCGCAATCGGGCGAATTTCAAAAGGCCGGCGCCGCAAAAACATATCGCGCCATTGTTCCGGCACATTATCGGCAATTTCACGGCGCAATTCGAGGTCGCTTTTCAGCGTTTCCGGCGCCGGCACATCAGGCATGTCAATCTGATGCTCGCGGCCTTGTTCGGTCACCTGAAAGCTGGCGGCCATATTGAAAATCTGTTTGCCGTGCTGAATGGCAATCACCCGCCGCGAGGCAAAGCTGCGCCCGTCGCGCGCATTGTCCACTTCATAAATAATCGGTGTTTCCACATCGCCGGGGCGCAGAAAATAGCTGTGAAAGGAATGGCAGGTCATGTTTTCGACCGTGTAACAAGCCGCACTCAATGCTTGGCCCAGCACTTGCCCGCCAAACACGCGCTGGCGTTGTTCATTCGGGCTTTGGCCGCGAAACAGGTTCACTTCCAGCCGCTCCAATTGCAGCAATTCCAGAATATAATCAAGTGACTGGTCAACCATAATGGGCATCCTTTCAGGCTGTTCTTTCAGGCCATACCGGCTTTTAAGTCAGTTCTTAACCGGCTTATATCCGGGCGGTGCGGCGGCGGGGATAATGGTGACGCTCTCGCCGCAGCCGCAAGCATCTGTCTGGTTTGGATTGTTGAAAGTAAAGCCCGACGACAAAAGCCCTTCTTCATAATCCATTTCCGTGCCAAGCAAAAACAAGACCGCCTTGGCTTCGATAAAAATAGTCACGCCCTTATCTTCGACCACTTCATCAAGCGGCAATTGTTCCTCGGCATAATCCATTGTGTATTCCATACCGGCGCAACCACCATTTTTCACGCCCAAGCGCACACCCAGCATTGGGGTTTCCGATTTGGCCATAATGTTTTTAACCCGCGCTGCTGCCCGTTCGGTCAGGGTGATGGCTTTTGGCAATTGATAAGTCTGGCTCATTGGCTTTTCCCGCTTCTAAAACATGTTCAAGGCGACCCGCGCCTCATCCGACATACGGCTTGGATCCCAGGGCGGGTCGAATGTCATATTGACAATCACATCACACACCCCGTCCACCGAGCGCACCGCATCTTCAACCCAGCGCGGCATATGCTCCGCCACCGGACATCCCGGTGCCGTCAATGTCATATCTATCGTCACATCGCGGTCATCGCTGACATCCACGCGATAGATAAGACCCAATTCGTAAATATCAACCGGTATTTCCGGGTCGTAAACACTTTTCAGCGCGCCGATAAGGTCATCGGTCAAGGCTGCCAGTTCCGGCGACAATTCTTCAACCGGCACAGGCTCAGGCACAGGCGCGCCGTTTTCTGCGCTTGCTGCCGGTTCATTGACATCAATAACCGGCATTTCCGATTTAACTGGCGGCTTGTTGTTGTCTGTATTCATGCCCTTACCCGAAAAAATCCATTGCCTTGTCAAGTGCTGCGATAAAAGCGACCACTTCTTCCTGCGTATTATATATGGCGAAAGAGGCACGCGCGGTTGCCGGCACATTATAATGCGTCATTAATGGCTGGGCGCAATGATGACCGGCCCGCACCGCCACGCCGGAGCGATCCATCACCATTGCCAAATCATGCGGATGTATGCCCGCCACACCAAAAGATATAATGCCGCCCTTTTCCGGCGCTTGCCCATAGACTTGAACACGCTGCATTGTGTCGAGAGCAGCCATAGCACTGTCCAGCAAGCCGGTTTCATGCGCCTGAATCGTGTCAAAGCCAATAGCCTGCATGTAATCGAGCGCCGCCGCCAACCCAACCGCTTCAATGATAGGCGGTGTGCCAGCCTCAAACCGATGCGGCGCATCATTATAGCTGACCGCATCAAGGCTCACTTCGCGTATCATTTCCCCGCCACCGCGCCATGGTCGCATGTCATTCAGCAAATCACCCTTGCCATATAACACGCCAATACCGGTTGGCCCGTAAACCTTGTGACCGGAAAATACATAAAAATCGACATCCAGCGCGTCAACATTGGTCGCCAAATGCACCGCGCCCTGACAGCCATCCAGCAGCACCGGCACATTATGGGCATGGGCGGTGTCAATAATGGTTTTGGCATCGGTAATCGTGCCAAGCGCATTGGACATTTGCGTCAGCGCGACAAATTTTGTGCGCGGCGAAAACGCCTCGGCATAGGCTTGCATATCCAACGCGCCCGTATCATCAACCGGCACCCATTTCAGCACCGCGCCATGGCGTTCCCGCATAAAATGCCATGGCACAATATTGGAATGATGCTCCATTACCGACAGGATAATCTCATCGCCCGGCTGGATGCGCGGCTCAAGATAGCCATAGGCAACCAGATTTATCGCATCGGTCGCACCGCCGGTGAAAATAATATTGTCGACAGAAGGCGCATTGAGGAAACCGCGCACGGTTTCCCGCGCTGCCTCAAAAGCATCGGTCGCCTGATTGGACAGATAGTGCAGGCCGCGATGCACATTGGCATAGCTGCCATTGGCGAAATCGCGCATTGTGTCGGTGACGTGCACAGGCTTTTGCGCCGAAGCGGCATTATCGAGATAGACCAGAGGCTTGCCATAGGGCGTGAGTTGCAGAGCCGGAAAATCACGCCGCACAGCCTCTACATCAAAATCCGGTCTTGTGCTTTTCATTGCTTCAGCCATTTGGCAATGCCTCCACCAATGCCGCGATACGGGCCTCCAAATAGCCGTTCAGCGCATCGGCCAATCCGCTATGGGTGATTTGCGCCGAAATCTCGCGGACAAAACCGCCAACCAAAAGCTGCCGCGCCGTCACCGCATCAATGCCGCGCGCGCGCAAAAAAAACAGCGCCGCCTCATCCAGCGCACCAATCGCCGAGCCATGCGCGCAGGCCACATCATCGGCATAAATTTCCAGCTCCGGCTTGGCGTCCATTTCGGCATTTTCCGACAGCATCAGCGCACGGGTTTGCATTTGCGCGTCAACCTGCTGCGCGTCGCGCGCAACCTGCACTTGCCCCTGAAACACACCGCGCGCCGCCCCTGACAGCGCATAATGCGCCCGCGTCTCGCTGGTCGAACCGGCTGCCAGATGGTGCAATTGACCGGTCATGTCAATATGCGCCGCACCCCCCGCCAGCACCGCCTGATATTGGCCGATATGCGCCCCGCTGCCGGTCAGCGACACACGCATATCATGACGCGCCACATCATCCGACATCACCATTGTCACGATATTAGCGCGCGCCGCTTCGGCCAATTGCACAGTTGTTGTGCCAATATGGCGACCGCTGTGATGCAGGCGCAGAATTTCCAATGTCGCACCGTTTTCCACCTCAATATGCATGGCGTGATTGCTGTAGCCATTGCAGGCCAAAATATCGACCAATGTCAGATGCGCGCCTGCCGCCAAGCGAAGCCGATGGCGCAAATGGGTCGCTGTCGCGCCGGTCTGTTTGAGCAAAAGCGGTGCGGTGACTTTGCCGGTCACTTGCACATCAAGCCCGTCACCGGCCAGCGCCGCATTAAACAGCAGCATAGCGTCATTTTCTTCAATTGCTTGTTCTGCAATTGCTTTAGGGCCAGCAAATGGCGCAACAGATAAACCGGTCTCGCCGGACGGCAAGGCTGTCGTCAGTCGGCCATTGTCAAACTGCACAGCAAATGGGACGACAGCCGAAAAATCCGGCAAATCTGCAACCGTCTTACTGTCGGAACCGGGCAAAGGGCGTTTCAGCAATTGCGGCAAATCCGTATAATGCCAGCTTTCCTGTCGCCGCGTCGGCAGCCCCAATTGTTCGGCCTGTGCCAGCATGGCCGCGCGCCGTGCCATATCGCCCGGCAGGCCCGCTTTCACTGCTTCAAAATGGGCGCGCGCATCAAGCATTGGCAAGCTCGCGATAGGCGGCATAGCCGGATTCTTCAAGCTCAAGTGCCAGTTCCGGCCCGCCCGATTTGACAATTTTGCCATCCGCCATGACATGCACAAAATCCGGTTTGATGAAGTCAAGCAGCCTCTGATAATGGGTAATCACCAGCATGGCGCGGTCGGGCGCGCGCAACGCATTAACCCCCTCAGCCACTGTTTTCAGCGCGTCAATATCCAGCCCGCTATCGGTTTCGTCCAAAATTGCCAACTTCGGCTCCAACATGGCCATTTGCAAAATCTCATTGCGCTTTTTCTCGCCGCCGGAAAAGCCGACATTGAGTTGGCGTTTCAACATATCGTCGCCCATGCCAAGCGCCTTGGCCTTGTCGCGCGCCAGCCGAAGGAAAGAGGCGGCGTCCATTTCTTCTTCGCCGCGCCCGCGCCGAATGGCATTCACGCTGGTTTTCAGAAAAGTCATATTGGTGACGCCGGGGATTTCCAACGGATATTGAAAGGCCAGAAACAAACCGGCCACAGCGCGTTCTTCCGGCTCCAGCGCGGCTAAATCTTGGCCATCAAAAACCATCTCGCCGCCGTCAATATCATAGCCGTCGCGCCCGGCCAGCACATAAGACAAGGTTGATTTACCCGACCCGTTCGGCCCCATAATGGCATGCACTTCGCCGGCATTTATCGACAGGGACAGGCCGTTCAAAATCGGCTGCCCATCAACACCTGCCTGCAAATTGCGAATATCCAGCAACGCACTCATCCAACACTTCCTTCCAGTGAAATGCCGACCAGTTTTTGCGCTTCCACGGCAAACTCCATCGGCAAATGCTGTAACACATCTTTGCAAAACCCATTGACGATAAGCGCCACGGCTTCCTCTGCATCCAGCCCGCGCTGGCGGCAGAAAAATAGCTGGTCATCGCTGATTTTCGAAGTCGTCGCCTCATGTTCCAGCACGGCAGACAGGTTTTTCGCCTCAATATATGGCACGGTATGGGCAGCGCATTTATCGCCAATCAGCAGGCTGTCGCATTGGGTGAAATTGCGGGCATTTTGCGCCTTGGGATGCACATTGACTTGCCCGCGATAAGCATTGGAGGAACGTCCCGCCGAAATGCCCTTGGAGATGATTTTGCTGCTCGTATTGCGCCCCAAATGCAGCATTTTCGTGCCACTGTCCACTTGCTGCAAATTATTGGAAATGGCGATTGAGTAAAACTCGCCAACGCTGTCATCGCCGCGCAAAATGCAAGACGGGTATTTCCACGTCACGGCCGAGCCGGTTTCAACCTGCGTCCAGCTTATCCGCGCGCGTGCCTCGCGACAATCACCGCGCTTGGTCACGAAATTATATATGCCGCCGCGCCCTTCCTCATCGCCGGGATACCAATTCTGCACGGTGGAGTATTTTATCTCAGCATCTTCCAATGCGACCAGTTCAACAACCGCCGCATGAAGCTGGTTTTCATCGCGCATCGGCGCGGTGCAGCCTTCGAGATAGCTAACATAGCTGCCCTTATCGGCAATCACCAAAGTGCGCTCAAACTGACCGGTATTGGCCTCGTTAATGCGGAAATAGGTCGATAATTCCATCGGGCAGCGCACGCCGGGCGGGATATAAACAAAGGAACCGTCGGAAAATACCGCCGAATTCAGCGCCGCAAAATAATTATCGGATTTCGGCACAACTGAGCCGAGATATTTTTTGACCAATTCGGGATGCTCTTTCACCGCTTCGGAAAAAGAGCAGAAAATCACCCCGGCCTTGGCCAGTTCTTCGCGGAATGTCGTGCCAACGGAAACACTGTCAAACACCGCATCCACTGCCACTTTACGCACACCGGCCAGCACTTCCTGTTCTTGCAAAGGAATGCCAAGCTTTTCATAAGTGCGCAGCAATTCCGGGTCAACTTCGTCGAGGCTTTTCGGCCCGTCTTCCATTGATTTTGGTGCCGCATAATAGCACAAATCCTGATAGTCGATTTTCGGATAATCGACATGCGCCCATTCCGGCTCGGCCATGGTCTGCCAGCGTTCAAACGCATCCAACCGCCAATCCAACAGCCATTGCGGCTCTTCCTTTTTGGCCGAAATAAAGCGGATAATATCTTCATTCAGCCCGTTCGGCACTTTATCGACATCAATATTGGTGGTGAAACCATATTTGTAGTTTTCACCGCCAAATTTGCCGACTTGCTCAACCGTGCTTCTGTCTATGCTTGCTTTTGCTTCGCTCATACTCAACTCGCCCTAAGCGGCCTGCCGAAGCGCCACGCGCTTCCAGGCTTCCGCCAATTTCAGTCCATCCATGGCATCGGATTGCCAGCCCGTGCTGACCCGCAATACGCCACTGCTTAACCTATCCTCAACGCCCATGGCAGCCAGCACATGGCTGCGCGACACCTTGCCGCTGGAACACGCCGCACCGGCGCTGACCGAAAATCCGGCCAAATCCAGCGCCATGACCAGCGTTTCAGAATTCATCCCGTCACGGCCAAAACAGCTTGTATTGGGCAAGCGCGGACTGTCGGCACCGAATATCACCACATCATTGCTTATCTCGCGCAAAGCGGCTTCCATCGCATCACGCGCAATGGCCAAATCAGTAAATTGCGCCAAACCGGCTTCAGCAGCGCGCGCGGCGGCGGCAAATCCGGCAATGCCAATTATATTTTCCGACCCGGCGCGGCGTCCCAATTCCTGCCCTCCGCCGAGCAGGCTTGGCGGCACTGGCAGACCGGCGCGCGTCACCAAAGCGCCGACGCCCATGGGCGCGCCCAATTTATGACCGGACAGGCTAAGTGCATCAACACCCAGCGCGGCCATATCCAGCGCGATTTTACCGGCAGCCTGCACCGCATCGCAAAACAGCAGACTGCCATGCTGCCTGACCATATCGGCAATTTCGGCGACCGGTTGAATGACGCCGGTTTCATTATTGGCCAGCATGAGGCAGACCAATGCCGGTGTCGCCTCATCGAGCAGCGCGGCCAGCGCCGCCAAATCGACCTGACCATTGGCCAGCACCGGCACGGTTTCAACCGGCAGGCCGGATGCCTGCGCCGGTGCCGATACGGCGCTGTGCTCAATCGCTGACACAATGATACGGGCGACCGGCCCGGCGGGCGCGGCACGCAAATGCATCGCCATATTGCACGCTTCCGTGCCGCCGGACGTAAACACCACCGCTTCAGCCAGACCATTGCATAATGCGGCAATATCCTTGCGCGCCGCCTCGACCAGCGCGCGGGCTTGGCGTCCTTCCGCATGCACGGCAGAAGGATTGCCGGCACCCATTGCTTCGGCGATTGCGGCTTGCGCTTCCGGGCGTATCGGCGCGGTTGCATTATAGTCCAGATAAATGCGACCGGCTTTGGACATTGCGCTCATTCGGCCAGGCCTTTTTGCAAAACGGGGGTTTCGGCGAAAATCGGCAAGCCCTCACCCGACACCACATCGGCCAGCGATATGGCATTCAAAAAGCCGTGAATATGATTGCCCAGCCTGTCCCATAAATCATGGGTCAGGCAGCGTGCATGCTTGTTCAAGCAACCGCCAGCCGCCCGGCAGCGTGTCACATCGACTGTTTCATCAACCGCATCAATCACATCGCCAATACGAATATCTTCAGCATTCATCGCCAGCCTGTAGCCGCCATGCGCGCCGCGATGGCTAACCACCAGACCGGCACGGCGCAAATCACCGAAAATCTGTTCAAGATAGGCAAGGGAAATTTCCTGCCTTTTGCTGATGTCAGCAAGCCGTATCGGGCCATGATGCGCCTGCGCCAATTGCTGAGTCATATCCGCCATAGCCATAACGGCATATCGGCCGCGTGTCGAAATTTTCATAAGCCTATGTTTCCAATGAGGTTTTTCGAAAAAGCTTGCATTTTCCCCGCAAGCTTCGCTAACACCATATGTCAACGCAGATATAGGTATTCCGACTAAATTAGTCAAGATTAGTCATTGAGGTCAAAATAATGCCGGAAGTCATCTTTAACGGGCCGGAAGGTCGCCTTGAAGGGCGGTTTTCACAAAACAAAACAGCGCGCGCGCCAATTGCGCTCATCCTTCATCCACTGCCGCAATTGGGCGGCAATATGAACAATCCGGTCACCTACCAGCTTTATCATCAATTTGTTAATCGCGGCTTTTCGGTTTTGCGCTTTAATTTTCGCGGTATTGGCCGCAGCCAAGGCAGTTTTGACAATGGCGCGGGTGAATTATCCGACGCCGCCGCCGCACTGGACTGGCTGCAAGCCCTGTCGCAAGACGCCAAAGGATGTTGGGTGGCCGGTTATAGTTTCGGCGCTTGGATAGGCATGCAATTGCTGATGCGGCGACCGGAGATTTCCGGCTTTATATCGGTCGCTCCACCGGCCAATTTTTACGATTTCAGCTTCCTCGCCCCCTGCCCGGCCTCCGGCCTGATTACCCATGGCGATGCTGACCGCATTGTGCCGCAAGACGCGATTGAAAAACTGGTCGAACGCTTGCAAGCGCAAAAGGGCATTACCATTGATTATGAAAATATCGCCGGTGCCAATCATTTCTTCGAAAATCACAGCGACGCGCTTGATGAAACTGTCGGGCAATATCTCGATAAGCGGCTGGCCAATAGCTAATTATCGGCGGCGCGATACAGGCGACCGCCAGAGACCGGGGCGCTGGCGCCGGTTGTGCTGGGCAGGCTGAGCGGCAAGCCCTGAAGACTGCGCAATGCCAGCCAAGCAAAGGCTTGCGCTTCCAGACTGTCGCCATGCCAGCCAACCGCTTCGCATGGCTCGACCGGCATATTGCAGAAATTGGCGAGCCTGTCGCGCAAAACCGGATTATGCCGACCGCCCCCGCACAGTAACAGCCGAGCCGGACGCTGTGGCGAAAAATCCAAAGCCCGCGCCACTGAGGCGGCGGTAAAAGCGGTTAATGTCGCTGCGCCATCCGCCACAGACAGGGCCGCTACCGGTGCCAATGAAAAGGCCAGCCGGTCGAGCGATTTTGGCGGCTTTTGGTCAAAAAACGGATGCGCCATCAGCACTGCCAGCGCCGCCTCATCAATCTGCCCCGACGCGGCAAGCTGCCCGTCAATATCATAGGCCTGACCGGTATGGCTGTTCACCCAATCATCAAGCAGCGCATTGGCCGGGCCGGTATCAAAAGCAAAGGCTGGCTGACCGTCAGCAAGGCAGGTGATATTGGCAATGCCGCCCAGATTCAACACAGCCAAAGGCTTGGCGAGACCGTCTGCCAAAGCAGCATGAAACAAAGGTGCCAAAGGCGCGCCCTGCCCGCCTGCGGCCATATCGGCTTGACGAAAATCACCAATCACATCCAGCCCGACCGCTTTGGCCAATCCTGCCGCATCGCCGATTTGCAAAGTCAAACCGGTTTCCGGCCGGTGCAAAACAGTCTGCCCGTGAAAGCCGATAAGGCGCGCCGCCTGCCGGTCAAAACCGGCCAAAGCCGCAATATGCTGTTGCGTCACCATTGCCTCGGCCTCAACCAGCCAATCCGGCCAAGCCGACCGGTCACGCGCTGCCGTATCACCAAGCGCAGCGGCTTTATCCAGCACATGGCGCAAAAACAAGCGCATTTGGTCACTGTAAGGGTGAAAGCCATGCGCAAGAAGCCGCGCATCATTGCCGCCATCACTCTCCAGCAATGCCATATCCACCCCGTCCAGCGACGTGCCGCTCATCATGCCGATAATTTGCATTGGCCTTCCATTTACACAGTTTCCGCGCGCCGCCCCTTGACCGGCCCCGCCGCATTGCTTAACAGAGGGACATCATGACAGAATATCAATCAGATTTCCTCTCTGTTCTCGCCGAACGCGGTTTTATTGCCCAATGCACGGATGATGCGGCGCTGGATGAAGCGGCGCGCAGCGGCATTATTACCGGCTATATTGGTTATGATTGCACCGCGCCCAGCCTGCATGTCGGCAATCTGATTTCCATCCTCATGTTGCGGCGTTTGCAACAAGCCGGTCATCGCCCGATTGTGGTGATTGGCGGCGGCACAACCAAAGTCGGTGACCCGTCCGGCAAGGATGAAGCGCGCCAATTGCTGACGCAAGACCAAATCAATCAAAACAAGACCACCATCAAAGCGACTTTTGAGCGGTTTTTGACATTTGGTGACGGCCCGACCGATGCGATTTTGGTTGACAATGATGACTGGCTGTCCGGGCTGAATTATATTGAATTCCTGCGCGATTACGGGCGGCATTTTTCAATCAATCGCATGCTGGGCTTTGACAGTGTGAAGCTGCGCCTTGACCGCGAACAGCCTTTGAGCTTTCTCGAATTCAATTACATGATTTTGCAAGCCTATGATTTTCTCGAACTGAACCGGCGCTTTGGCTGCACGCTGCAAATGGGCGGCTCTGACCAATGGGGCAATATCGTCAATGGCATTGAGCTGGCGCGGCGCACGGATGGCGCTTCGCTGTTCGGCCTGACCACTAATTTGCTGACCACCGCATCAGGGGCAAAAATGGGCAAGACAGCGCAAGGCGCGGTCTGGCTGAATGAAGACCGGCTGTCAGTCTATGATTACTGGCAATTCTGGCGCAATACAGAAGACGCCGATATTGGCCGCTTTTTGCGCCTGTTCACCGAATTGCCGCTGGCCGAGATTGCAAAGCTCGAAGCGCTTGACGGGGCCGAGCTGAACGAGGCGAAAAAAATACTGGCAACCGAAGCGACCGCCATGTGCCATGGTCGGGCGGCTGCCGAAAAAGCCGAAGCGACAGCCCGCGAAACCTTTGAGCAAGGCGGCACCAGTGCCGATTTGCCCAGCGTCTCCCTTGCCGCCGACCGGCTGGCTGACGGGCTTGGCCTGTTGGAAGCTTTTGTGATGGCCGGATTGGCGGCCTCCAATAGCGAAGCGCGGCGGCTGGTACAGGGCGGCGGCGCGAAGGTAAATGACGCGGCGCAAAACGATATTGGCGCAACACTCGGCACAGGCGATATTGTTGATGGCGCGATTAAATTATCCGCCGGTAAAAAACGTCATGTGCTGCTGAAAATTGCCTAATCATCCTCGCCGGGATAGCTGCGCGGCGGCAATTTCAAATCTTCTTCATCATCATCGGACAGGCCGATGCCCAATTCAAAAATGCGGCGGAAAATGCCCGGCGTGAACAGCGATAGCGGGTTGATAATGATATTGCTGCGACCGGCTTCGCCAAACAGCCTGTAGCCAACGCCCAGCACGCCCTCGCCGCGCCGCCCGGTCAATATGCGCCCGATTATCGGAATATGCGAAAACAGCGAATTTATCTCATAGGCGGGAATAACAGTCCCGGCAAAATCATGCGCACCATTGGATAAATTGAAATCGCCCTGTGCGGTCAGGCCGACAGCCGGGCCATTCATACGCCCGCTGCGCACTTTCATCAAATTGCCCTCCACCCGATATTTGAACTCAAAGCGGCGAAAACGAATCCCGTCCCCGGCCAGCGTGTCGGCAAAGCCCTGAAACGAGGCGAGCGACAAAAGCCGCGCCAGAACAGGCACTTCGCGCGCCCGAAAGGAAACAATATCCATCCGACCGGTGGCGCGTGCCGGTTCACCGCTCCAATCAACGCCGCGATCCCAAAGCTGCCCTTGAAACAACATGCTGCCACCGCTCATGCTCGGCAAAAAGCCGACCAAACGACCAAGATTGCTGAGATTCTCTGTCTGCAATGAAAAGCGCCGCGATTCTGTCGAGTCGCGCGCCAATTCGCCGATTAATTCGTAGCCATCGGCAAAAATACCCTCAATCCGTGCTGCTTCAACAATGCCGCCATCGCTGTTCAGCCGCAGGCCGAAACTCGACAATGACTCATCATGCTGGCCAAGCAGCTTGTCGATTTGCACGGCCAGCAGCGAATCCGGCATGAACAGGTTGAAAAAGCTTTCCAGCCCGCCGCCTTGCGTCTCAATATCAGGATTGCCGGCATCACCGATTTTGCTCATATCAAATTGCTTGGCGGTCACTTCAATCATCTGCTTGCCATCTTCAATCCGGCCAGCCAATTGCAAATCTTGCGTATCGCCCAAAGTGACCGGCTCGGCCTCAAGCGCGACCAGCTTGCCATCGTCAAAGCGCATGGAGGCATTTAACCGCTCCTGCCCGGCCTCGCGGTAAATAATATCAAGCCCGTCAAAACCAATCTTAATGGGCGGTGGCGTATCAATCGGGTCGGAGGGCGGCGGCGCATTTGTCGGGCGCGGCGGCAAGTCAATCATCGCTGCCAAATCGGCAGGCACGCCCGCTGGCTTTTCATAGGCAAAGGGGCGCAGGGCAAATTCAGCCTGTTCCAAATCGGCAAATACCCGATAACCGGTCGGCCTGACCGGCCCGCCCTCGACCAGCACGCTGGCGCGCGCCCGGCCCGACAGCATGCGGCTGGCCGCAACCGGCTGGCGCAACGCCATAAAATCCTGCGCATCAAACAAGCCCGACACCGCCAAGCGCGACGTCACGGCATTATTGGCATTTGGTGGCAGAAGGCTTTGCTGCCAATCCAATGTCACCGGCACTTTATTGGCGGCTATCGTGCCACGCAGCCGCATGGCTGTGCGCGACACATCAATAAACGCCGCGCCATCCGACAAATCAAAACCGGCCAAACTGCCATCCACAGCGACATTGGCCAATGCACCCGACACTTTGAAATCAAGGCTGCCGGGCGCGCGCGGCTGGCGCAATGGCACGCTTAACTGCACACGCGCTGTGCCGCGACCCGACAGCCTTTCCGTATCGAAATTGACATTGCGCAGCGCATTAATGCGCGGCTGTTTCAAAAACCGCAGCAAGGACGTGACATCGGCCTCGGCGTCAAAGGCGATTTTGGCTGGCAAAGCCGGGTCACGGTAATTGCTCATTTTGAAACTGCCATTGGCAATATTGGCATAGGCCGGCGCGTCATCTTCTGCAGGGCCATTTTCGGCAGCGTATGGCGCTGACGGCAATCGCAGGCGGGCTTTATAGAGTTCGGCGTCAAAAGCCGTGCCGCCAAGGCGCAATTTCAGCTCCGCCTCCTCAAGCGGCGCCGTATCTTTCAGAAATCTGAGCGACGCATTGGCAAAGCGCAAATCCAGATTTATCGCATCTTCGCGGATTGGCGTGCCGCGCTCACGGTCGATAAATTCCGACAGGCGACCCCGCACCGCAATATCGCCGCCCGTCAAATCACCGGCCAGCAAATTCTCGCTTGTCCATTTTCTGGTGCGCGGGGCGACCGGCAAAGGCCATAAATCCAGCACCCGCTCATGCGACAAGCCGGCGCCGATGCTTGTTGTGAAATTAAAGCCGATTGTGTCATCGGTAAAAACAGTTTTACCGGCCGATGTTATTTTGCTGCCGGCATAAGCAATATTGAGCCGGTCAAAAGTCAAAAGCCGCGTTTGCGCATCATAAACAAGGCTGGCATCCCAGCCCGACAATTTGACCGGTTGCTCGAACAGGGCCTTTGTGGCCAGCACGCCGCGCGTGCCGGTAATATCAGCCGTGATGTCTCGAATACGCTGGTCCGGCGTCAACCCATAGTCAACCTGTCCGGTAAAACCGAAGCTGATATCATTAATGTCAAATGCGGCCTCGCTGACAAATAATATCTGACGCGGAAAATTGGCTTCCATTTGCAAATCAAGCGAATTGACCTCAATCGTGCGCCCGGCAAGATTAACCTGACCGGGGCGCACCCCGACGCGCACTTTGCCCGATTGCGGTCGCCCATTGCCATCCAATAACAGATTGAGCTCTGCATTGACCGGCAAGGCCAAAGCCTGCAAAGGCACAAACAGGCGCGAAAAGCCGGAAATATCATCCGGATTGATGTTTTTGAGCGTCAAATCAAGATTGCCGGTCGTGCCCGGGCGGATGCTCATTGTGCCGTAAACCTGCCGCAAGCTGCGCCCGGCACCAAAATTCAGATTAATGATACCGGTGAGATTATCGCCGACGCGCTCCAGAAATATCTCCGACTTGCCGGTTTCGCCTCCGGTCACAGGCAGGCTCGGCCCGCCGGATTCCACCTGACCGGCAATCACAATATCGCGTATCGCGATTTGCTCGAGATAGGTCAGCGCATTAAAACCGGTTTGCGTATTGCCCCCGGCAAAGCTGGTAAATATGCGCCCGGTTGGCGCGACAACGGCGTCATTGCGGGCCGGGAATAATTGCATGTCATTAATAACAAAAGAGGCCAGCGCCAATTCACCATGCCGCCAAAACGCATCGCCGCTTGGCGCGATTTCAACATTGGACAAAATCATTTCCGCACCATCTTCATCGACAATGCGAAACTTGCCGACAACCAGAACCGGCAGATTTTGCCGCCGCGACCAATCAACCCGCGTATCGGCAAAAGAAATCTCGACATTGCCAAGGCTGCGCGCGGCCATATTGGCCGCAATGCCCTGCAAAGGCCCAAGCGGGATGGGTGTCACCTGCACAATGATAAGCCCAACCGCCACAGCAGCGGCGAGCGCAATAATCAGTGCCAGCAGACCGTTTACCAGTCTGAAAATGACAGCATATAACAAACTAGCTTCCTTTCACCGGCAGTGCCACCTTGACATTCTCACTCAATACCCCACCTTGGCTCATGACTATAGCCCTGATTTGCATAATTTGTGACCATCCGGCATGAACTATTGATATATCGGCCCCCATGCAAAACGAAAGGAATGTAACATGACTGCTTCTCCACAAATTGGCGCAAAAGCCCCGGCCTTTTCCTGCGCCGCCGATGGCGGCCAGAATTTGGCGCTGGCCGATTTTTCCGGCAAAAAACTGGTCATTTATTTCTACCCCAAAGATGACACGCCCGGTTGCACGACCGAGGCCATTGATTTCACTGCCCATAAGGCCGCCTTTGCCGACGCCGATACGGAAATTGTCGGCGTATCTGCTGACACTGTCGAAAAACATGACAAATTTAAGGCCAAGCACAATCTCGACATCAGCCTGCTCAGCGACCCCGACCATAAAATGCTCGAAGCTTACGGCGTCTGGGTCGAAAAAAACATGTATGGCCGCAAATATATGGGCATTGAACGGGCCACCTATTTGATTGATGCGGACGGCAAAATCGCACAAATCTGGCGCAAGGTGAAAGTGAAGGGCCATGTCGAAGCCGTTTTGGCGGCGGCACAAGAGATTTGAACCGGCTTATGGCAAACAGCACATCCGTTTCACCCGCCTCTTTGGCGCAAGGCTGTCTCAGCGTTTTGTTAATGGCAGACGCGCGCGCCAAAGCCGATATGGCACGCGATATTGCCGGCCAGTGGCGACAGGGAAAGCTGGCGCGTGATTGCCGGACACCGGATGACTGGCCAGCCCGCCCCAATCGCCCCGAACAGCCACAGCTTTTGCCACCGCGCGACATGCCAAGGCGCAAAATCTCCGGCCCGAAAGGGCGTCTCGCCCAGCTTCACGCTTTGGCGCATATTGAATTAAATGCAATTGATTTGGCCTTTGACATGGCCGGACGCTTTGTTGCGGCGGATATGCCCGACAGTTTCATTGATGACTGGATGCGGGTCGGTGCTGATGAGGCGCGCCATTTTTTGATGTTAAGCGACCGGCTGGCCGAATTGGGCGCGGCCTATGGCGATTTTCCGGCGCATGACGGGCTTTGGCAGGCGGCTTATGATACACGGCAGGATTTACTGGCGCGGCTGGCTGTTGTGCCAATGGTGCTTGAAGCGCGCGGCCTTGATGTCACACCGACCATGATGGCTAAGTTTAAGGCCGCCGGAGATGAAAAATCGGCTGCTATGCTGAATATTATTTATGAAGATGAAAAAACCCATGTCGCCATTGGCACAAAATGGTTTTTGCATTTGTGTCATTTACGCAAGCTCGACCCGAAAAACTGTTTTGGCGAAAAAGTGCAGGCCAATTTTCAAGGCAAGTTAAAACCACCCTTTAATGTCGAAGCACGCACGCAAGCCGGCCTGCCTGCCCCATTTTATCTGGATTTGGCGGTTGACCAAGGCGGCGAAGCAGGATAATGGCTTGAAAAAAGGGTGACTAAACAAGGCGAGGGGCTTGTTCTCCCACAAGATTAAAGGGTTGCATAAACAGCTTTTTTTTGAGACAAACCGCGAGAGGAGTAGTGGTTAAATGACGCTTGGGCAGCGCTTGAGTCTGGCGATACGCGGATTATTTGCCGAACGGCAAATCTATATTCGCAGCAAAGGCACGGTGACATTTGTCCCGCTGTCTTCACGCTCGCTTGTTTTGCTTTGGCTGTTTGTTTTAATGCTCTCCGCTTGGCTGGGCTTTACCAGCGTCAATCTGATTTTCAAAAATGACCTCGCCGCCCAACGCGAACGCGAATATCGCGAAATGCAATTGGCTTATGAAAGCGAATTGTCCCGCTTGCGGCTGGCTTATGATGATTTGAACGCGCAGCTTGTTTTGACCCGCGACTGGTTTGGCGAAACAACTAATAAACTTGAAAAGCGCCATAATGAATTGTCGAAAGTTTTGGAGCAGCACGCCTCCATTTCCACTGAATTGCGCGACATGCAAAAAGCATTTGCCCGCATTGCTGCCCGCAATAAGCGGGGCAAAAGCCGCACTGAGCTTGTCGGCCGCTATGATACGACTTTCCCGCTTGGGCTTGAAAGCCGCGCGACAGAAACGCTGGAAAAGAAATCTACCATTGCGCTGACCGATTTGTCGGATAAGACCGGCGAGGTGCAAAGCGCAGATATTGCCATGCCGCATTTGCCGGAAGATATTAACCGGCGGGTTGTCGCGCTGGATACGCGCCAAAAAGATTTGCTCGATGCATTGGAAGAAAATATTGATTTGAAAATCGATGAGTTTGAACGGCTTATCAGTGACACGGAAATCCTTGAGCCGGACAGCTTCATGGCCCGTGTTCTGCCCGATAATGACATCGCCATTGGCGGGCCATTTATTCCAATCAACAGCCGCGTCGGCCTCAACAATAAGCTGCAACAGCAGCTTTACCGTATTTCCAATGGCCTTGACCGGCTTTCCGGTCTCAGCCAGTCAATGACGAAAATACCCCTCGCTCTGCCGATTCATGATTACCGGCTGACCAGCACATTTGGCGCGCGTATGGATCCGTTCAAAAAACGGATTTCCTTTCATGCCGGTGTTGATTTCGGCACCGCCAATGGCACGCCGGTCTATGCCACATTGCCCGGCACTGTCGTGCGCTCCGGCTATAAAGGGCCGTATGGGCTGATGGTCGAAATCGACCATGATAATGGCTTCCGCACGCGTTATGGGCATTTGGCGCGCTCGCGTGTGCGCAATGGCCAGCGCGTTGACTTCCAGCAGCATATTGCCGATGCCGGAAATAGCGGGCGTTCAACCGGCCCGCATTTGCATTATGAAGTCTGGTATGACGGCAAAGTGCGTGACCCAATGGCGCTGCTTGATGCCGGAAAAGAAATTTTTAATGTTGCCGAAACAATTGCTGTGCAGGATTAACATTCGGGCATTTTTGTCGTAAGCTGTTAGGCTGTATAGGAGTTAAGTATGGTTGAGTTGGTTCGCGGCAGCAAAGTTGCCCCTTCAATTTTAAGTCAAGATTTGAGCGTCAGCGGGCAAATTGTGTCTTCCGGCGATGTTCAGATTGAAGGTGTGCTGGAAGGTGATTTGCGCTCGCATGCTGTCACCATTGGTGAGAAGGCCCGCGTGACAGGCGAAATTTCCGGTGAGCTGGTCACGGTGCGCGGTTTTGTCAAAGGCACAATCCGCGCGCGGCAAGTGCATTTATGCGCCTCTTGCCATGTGGTTGGTGATATTTACCATGAAGCACTGGCGATCGAAACTGGCGCGCATTTGGATGGTGTGGTGCGTCGGGAAAAAGACCCGCTGGCCAATGCCTCAATCTCGCTGATTGAAGAAGAAACCAAATCCGGCCAATTGCTGGCCGGTTAACCGGTTCAATCAATATCCTCAATCGACGCGCCGCCGCCCTCGCCCTGCACGCGCTGGGCCAAAGCGGCTTCAATAAAATTGTCAAGCGCCCCGTCAAGCACGGCTGACGGGTTACCGCTTTCCACGCCGGTGCGCAAATCTTTCACCATTTGATAGGGTTGCAGCACATAAGAGCGAATTTGATGCCCCCACCCAATTTCGGTTTTCTGCTCGGCTTGGGCGTTGGCTTCTTCCTCACGGCGTTGCAATTCCACCTCATAAAGGCGGGCGCGCAACATGGCCCAAGCAGTGGCCCGATTTTTATGCTGCGAGCGTTCATTCTGGCATTGCACAACGATATTTGTCGGCAAATGGGTAATGCGCACGGCGCTGTCGGTTGTGTTGACATGCTGGCCACCGGCACCGCTGGCGCGAAATGTGTCAATTCGCACATCGGCTTCCGACACATCAATCTCAATCGTGTCATCAATCACCGGATAGCACCAGACACTGGCAAAGCTGGTATGGCGGCGCGCATTGCTGTCAAAAGGCGAAATCCGAACCAGACGATGCACACCGGATTCGGTCTTTGACCAGCCATAGGCGTTAAACCCCTTAATTTCCAGCGTCGCTGACTTTATCCCCGCCTCTTCGCCATCTGTGCGGTCAATCAGATTGGTTTGATAGCCTTTCTTTTCAGCCCAACGCATATACATGCGCAGCAACATGGACGCCCAATCCTGACTTTCCGTCCCGCCTGCCCCGGCGTGAACTTCCAGATAGACATCATTGCTGTCTGCCTCGCCGGAAAGCAGTGTTTCAACCTCCATGCGCTCGGCCTGCGCGCGCAAGGCTTCCAGCGCCGCCTCGCTTTCGGCTACAATATCACTGTCACCTTCGGCTTCGCCAAGCTCAATCATATCGGCATGGTCGCGCATTTGTGTTTCAAGGTCACGGCAGTTTTTTATGGCGGCCTCAAGCCGGGTGCGCTCCTGCATCACAGCCTGCGCGTCAGCCTGGTCATTCCATAAATCAGGGTCTTCAACCCGCTTGTTCAGCGTGTCCAGACGCGCCAGCGCAACATCCCAGTCAAAGATGCCTCCTCAGCAGGTCGAGTGCCTGCTTGATACGGTCAATATTGTTTTGAACTTCACTGCGCATAGGACTTCTCTTTCAACACCCGAACAGGCTTAATACAGGCCACTGCCGCCAGCGCCTAAACCACTCCCGCCGAGGCCACTCCCGCCAACACCACTTCCGCCGAGGCCGGTGCTGTCAAGCGCGTCGCTTCCGGCACCGTCCGCATCCGCATCACCGCCATCAAAGCCGGTGCCAATACCGGCTTGCAGGGTCGCATCTGTTTCCCCACCGCGCACAACAGCCTGTTTGCCGCGTCCCGGCTCCGTGCCGATTTTGAAAGCTTCGAGAATAACTGTTTCATCACCGGCGCGCGCCAATTGGCCGGTTTTGGCATTAATGCGCACCAGCGAAACAGCCGGCGGAATACGGAAAGGCGGCGCGGCGACGGTTTGCAGCGCATTGGCCATGAAATCCCGGAAAATCGGTGCCGCAACCCGACCGCCTGATTCAACCTCGCCCAGCGAGCGATTATCGTCAAAACCGACATAAACGCCGACCGCCAAATCGGCGGCAAAGCCGACAAACCAAGCGTCTCGATTGTCATTTGTGGTGCCGGTCTTACCGGCCAGTGGTTTACCGATTTGGCTGATGGAACGTCCCGTGCCGCGCTTTACAACGCCTTCCAGCATGGAAACAATTTGATAGGCGGTTTGCGGCGAAATAACTTCTTCGCGCATATCCGGCAAATCGGGCGGGGTTTGACCGTCCCATTGTTCCACTTCACAGCCAATACACGCGCGCCCATCCTGCCGGAACAATGTGCGCCCATATCGGTCTTGTATCCGGTCAATCAGCACCGGCTCGACCCGCTTGCCGCCATTGACCAGCATGGCATAGGCCGAGGTCAGACGGATAAGCGATGTTTCCCCGGCACCCAGCGCCATGGCCAGCACACGCGGCATGGAGCGGTTAATATCGAAACGGCGCGCATATCCGGCGATTTTTGACATGCCAATTTCCTGCGCCATGCGCACAGTCATCAGATTGCGGCTTTTTTCCATGCCCAGCCTTAAAGTGGACAGGCCATAAAAACGCCGCGCATAGTTTTCCGGCTTCCACAAGCCTTGGTCGCGCCCCTGATCCATCACAAAAGGCGCATCCAGCACCAGGCTGGCCGGGGTGAAGCCGCTATCGAGCGCCGCCGCATAAACAAATGGCTTAAAGGCCGAGCCGGGCTGGCGGCTGGCCTGCACGGCGCGGTTAAACTCACTCGCGCTGAACGAATAGCCGCCGACCATAGCCAGCACCCGACCCGTATGCGGGTTCATCACCACCATGGCGCCATTGGCTTCGGGATATTGCTGCAATTGATAGCTGGCATCGCCCATTTCGGTCTGCCCGCGACGCGACACCCACACCACATCGCCGACGGCCAGCACATCCGTGACGCGCCTTATTTTCGGCCCGATTTTCTTGCGCTTATTTTCCTCATTGGGGGCTTCACGCGCCCATGTCACATGGTCAAGCGGCACAATGCCCTGCTGCAAAATATTCTCATAGCGGCTGGCGCGGTTTTTGCGCGGGCGCAAACCGATAACCGCTTGCGCCTCATCCACTTCCAGCACAACCGCCAACCGCCATTCATCCAAATCAGCCGGAATATCAATTTCGACAATCTGTTCCCACCAATTATCAAGGCTTTCCAATTGCGCCACCGGCCCGCGATAACCTTGCCGCCGGTCATAGGCAATCAGGCCGCGCCGCACCGCTTTCATCGCCATGGATTGCAAATCAGTGGACAAGGTTGTGCGGATGGACAAACCGCCGCCATAAAGTTTTTTGACCCCATAGCGGTCATAGACGCGGCGGCGCACTTGCTCGGCAAAATACTCGGCCTCAAAGCCTTGCACGCCAACCGGACGATCAACCACCTCAAACGGCTCGGCGCGGGCGCGCACCCAATCGCGCTGCGAAATGAAATCATTGGCCTGCATCCGGTCAATCACCCAATTGCGCCGGGCAATGGCGCGCTCACGCTTGCGGAAAGGGTGATAATTATTCGGCGCTTTGGGCAAGGCGGCAAGATAGGCGGCTTCAGCCACTGTCAAATCTGACAGCGATTTGTCGAAATAATTCAACGCCGCCGCCGCCACGCCATAGCTGCCAAGGCCGAGATAAATCTCATTCAGATAAAGTTCCAGCAATTGCCGCTTGTCAAATGTGCGCTCCAGCCGCAAAGCCAGCAGCGCCTCGCGCAATTTACGCTCCAAAGTCACATCGCTGGTCAGCAGAAAATTCTTTGCCACTTGCTGGGTAATGGTGGATGCCCCTTCAAGCCGCCGCCCGGAGACAACATTAATGACATTTTGCACCACGGCGCGGGCGATACCGGCAAAGTCAATGCCAATATGGCTGTAGAAATTTTTGTCTTCGGCGGCCAGAAAGGCGTTTATAACATGATCGGGAACCACATTTATCGGCACAAAAATCCGCCTTTCTTGGGCGAATTCGGCAATCAACTTGCCGTCACCGGCATGGACGCGGCTCATAACCGGTGGTGTGTAATTGGCCAAATGCTCATAATTGGGCAGGGTCGCCGACATGCGCCAGATGATTAAGGCCAGCACAAACAGGCCTATCGCGCCAAGGGTGACGCCGACACCGAGCAAGTTTCCAATCAGCTTCATTGCTTTTTGCATTCCCTTCAATTGCAGCAAATTGCGGCTGCACTATGGCATTTTACAGCAAAAAATCCAGCCAGATTCCAGTGCCAATCGGGCTTTACGGGCCTGTCGAGGCAAGTTTTCCGCCGGAAAAAAATGAATCTATGGAATCGACCAGCGCACCGGCCATTTTGCGCCGCCAACTTGCCGATACAAGCTGGTTTTCATCATTGCGATTGGTCAAAAAGCCAAGCTCAATCAGCACGGATGGCACATCCGGTGCTTTCAAAACGCGAAACCCGGCAAAGCGATGGGTGCGCTCCAACAGTCTTGTTTTGCCGCGCGCCTTATTGACCACCAAATTGGCAAATTTCACTGACAGGTTTTTCGTCTCGCGTTGCGCCAAATCAATCAAAATATCAGCCACTTCGCGCGGCTGGTCGTTAAAATCAATACCGGCGATAATATCGGACTGGTTTTCCTTGCGCGCCAATGCCGCCGCTTCCTTATCCGAGGCGGTTTCCGACAATGTGTAAATTGACATGCCACGCACATTGCGCCGCTTAATCGCATCGGCATGTATTGAAATGAACAAATCGGCATTATGCTTGCGGGCAATGCTGACGCGCTGGCGCAGGGGAATGTAAATATCGCGATTGCGGGTGAGATAGACTGTATAGTTTTTCTCAGCCCGAAGCTGGCGCGCCAATTCGCGGGCAAATGTCAGCGTGACATCTTTTTCGCGCGCGCGCCGACCACTGGCGCCCGGGTCAACCCCGCCATGACCGGCATCAATAACAATCACCGGCTTTACATTGGCGCGTCTTGGGCGCGCCTCCGGTATTGGCGCGGCGGGCGGCGCGGCGCGGCGGGTTGATAATTTAGCCTGCCTTTCGGCCCGCACTTGCGCCGCGAAAGATTTTTTATCGGTTTTCACCAAATCGACAACCAGCCTGTGCGGAAAGCCCGACGCCGGATTGAGCAAAAAGCTGTTGGCCACTTTCACCGGCCCTGCTGCATCAATCACCAAACGGCTTTTATCGGCGGTGAATTGGCCATAGCGCAGCCCTGCCACCAGCCCGCCAGATGCGGGCTTGCCGGCTGACGGCCAGCTAACGCTCGGCATGTCAATCACAATACGGCGCGGATTATCAAGCGTCATAATATCGAAACTGACACGTCCGCTCAGTTCCAGCACAAGGCGGGTGCGCTCATCCGTTATGCCAAGGCGCAAATCGGTGACTTTGGTTTCCGCCAAAGCCTGATGGGCGGGCACAAACAGCAAGAACAGCCCGATAAACAGGCGCATTACTGTTTTTGCATGTGCCATTCTTGGCTGTGCCCGTTTTTTTTCTGCGCGTGAAATGCTCATTTGCCCGGTTCCCGAAATCAAATTCTTTTCTAAACCGAATCTGCCATCAGCGTCCAGCCATGCCGCACGCCCCGCCCAGCCCATATCGGGGCAAAACAGGCATAAATGGCGCTTGCATATTGACGGCGACACCCCTAATACTGTGGGCGGTCTTGCTAAAGCGTTCCGATTTGTGTTGCCAAGTAAAACACAAGACCTACCTTTTCCTGACCAAGACAGACCCTTCGGGGCATTTTTACTGTCCCCTCTGGGGACGACTTTTACTGTCCCCTCTGGGGACGACCAAGAGCCATAATGGCAATCGGGCGAAGACAAAGATAAATGGACATGATGACAAGCTGCCAGAACAATATCTTGCTTGCGCAGAAACATGACGCCGCCCTTGCAACCCATTGGCGAGATGTCGGGCCAATGCCCACCCATCCCACTCATTTTTACAATGCAGCCGAGCGCGACCGGCAGGCTATGTCTGCGCGCCGCTGCATTTCTGGAGACAAATATGACCAAACGTATGCTTATCGATGCCGTCCACCCGGAAGAAACCCGCGTGGTTGTTCTGGACAACCAGCAAGTCGATGAATTTGATTTTGAAGCCCAGAACAAAGCGCCCATTCGGGGCAATATCTATCTGGCAAAAATAACGCGCGTTGAGCCTTCTTTGCAGGCTGCCTTTGTTGATTATGGCGGCAATCGGCACGGCTTTCTTGCCTTTAATGAAATCCATCCGGATTATTATCAAATCCCGGTCGGCGACCGCGAAGCCTTGCTGGCCGAACATGCCCAAGAAGAGCGCGACCAAGCCGCCTCGGAAGACAATCAAGCCGAGGAAGATGAGGCCGGTGACGACGGCGCGCCCACAGCCGAAGTGGAAAATATCGGCGGCGACGCGCATGAAGAAGCCCAACTGCCCGAAAATGCCCGCGCCCTGCACCGCAAATATAAAATTCAGGAAGTCATCAAACGCAGGCAAATTATTCTGGTGCAGGTAATGAAGGAAGAACGCGGCAATAAAGGGGCCGCTTTGACCACTTATTTATCGCTGGCCGGACGCTATTGCGTGCTGATGCCCAATACGGCGCGCGGGGGCGGCATTTCGCGCAAAATCAACAATGCGGCCGACCGCAAAAAGCTGAAAAAAATCGTCGAAAAGCTTGATGTGCAAGACGGTATGGGGCTGATTGTGCGCACAGCAGGCGCACAACGCACTTTGGTGGAAATTAAGCGCGATTGGCAATATTTGTCGCGCATGTGGGAAGATGTGCGCAATCTGACCGTTAACAGTATGGCACCGGCGCTGGTATATGAAGAAGGCAGCTTGATACGCCGCTCCATTCGTGACGTTTACTCCAAGGATTTCGAGGAAATTATTGTCAGTGGCGAAGACGCCTATAGTGAGGCGCGCAATTATATGAAATTGCTGATGCCCAGCCATGCCCGCAAGGTGAAAAAGCACAAGGATGACGGCGCGATTTTCAAACAATATGGCGTGGAAGACAAGCTGTCAGCCATGTTCAACCCAATTGTTGCCCTACCCTCCGGCGGCTATCTGGTGATTAACCCGACCGAGGCGCTGGTCTCAATTGATGTCAATTCGGGCAAATCCACCCGCGAATTTTCGATTGAGAAAACCGCTGTCGCTACCAATTTGGAGGCTGCGGCGGAAGTCGCAAGGCAAGCCAGATTGCGCGATTTGGCAGGTTTGCTGGTGATTGATTTTATCGACATGGATGAAAACCGCAATAATCGCGCGGTTGAACGCAAGCTGAAAGAATCGCTGAAAAAAGACCGGGCGCGGATTCAGGTCGGGCGTATCAGCAGTTTCGGTCTGATGGAAATGTCGCGCCAGCGCATGCGCGCCGGTGTGCTGGAAGGCAGCAGCCTGACCTGCGCCCATTGCAATGGCTCAGGCATGGTGCGCTCGGTTGAAAGCCGGGCGCTGCATGTATTGCGCCAGATTGATGAAGCCGCCTCGCGCAATGCGGATGGCGAAATAACTGTGCAAGTGCCGGAAGATGTCGCCATATATTTGCTGAATAATAAGCGGCGGCAGCTTGGCGATATTGAAAGCGCGCGCGGCTTGACGATTAATGTTGAGATTGATCGCGAATTGACCTCGATGGAAATGACGCTGATTGCGCCCAATCAGGGCAAAAATGGCGCAACCACGCGCATGGAAGGCGACCCGACCGCCGCGCTGGAAGATGATAATGGCAATGGCCGAAAGCGCCGTCGCGGCAAACGCGGTGGCCGCCAGAATGGTGACGCCGAAAACGACTCAAGACAAACAGACAGAAACGATGATGGGCCAGATAATGGGCATGATGAAGCTGGGCTGATTGAGGCCGATGCGGAAAATGATGCCGACGCGCGCGATGCTGCCAGTGCCAATGGCTATGATGATGAAGATGGCGACAAGCCGCGCCGCCGTCGTCGTCGGGGACGGCGGGGCGGACGCAGAAGGCGGCGCGACAATGACGGGATGGAGGCTGACGCGGCTGCAAATCTCGATGTGGCAGAAGCCATTGATACGGGCGAAGCCATTGATACAGGGGAAACAATTGATACGGGCGCCGCTATTCAAATTGAAGGCGAAGCTGAAGCGGCAGCCGAGATTGATGTGACGGCGGCGGATGATGAAACTGTCATTACAGAGCCGGAAGAGGCAGGCACGCAGCTTACGGAAAAACCGAAAACCCGTCGCAAGCGTTCAACCAAAACCGATAAAGCCACTGCCGATAAAGCCAGTGCCGAAGATGGCGATAAGGATAGCGAAGACAAGCCCAAAAAGCCGACGCGGCGCATAAGGACAAAAAAAGCGGTGGCAGACGACACGCCCGCTCCAATCATTGAAGACGGGGGGAGTGAAGATAATGCCGCGACTGCAGAAATTCAACCGGTCGCCCCTGCCGAGGAAATAGCCGCAAATGCCGAAACAGCCATGGCCGACACGCCGCCGCCTGATGAGGCGAAACCGGCACGGCGCGGATGGTGGCGACGCGGCGAGGCGTAACCGGTCGCATAAATGCCGCAATTCGGGCTATAGTCATAAAAAGACTGAACAGAGGTATTCAATGTCCAGAATAAGCTGGCTGGCCCTCGCCATATTGCTTGCGACCGCTTTATTGCCTGCTCGGGCCGGTTTTATCCGTGACGCTGAAATTGAGCGTTTGCTGGCCGATTACAGCCGCCCTTTGCTATTGGCCGCCGGTCTCAATCCGGAAACGGTGAATATCGGCTTGATAAGCGCCAAAAGCCTGAATGCCTTTGTGGCCGGTGGCCAGAACATATTTTTTCACACCGGTCTTATCACTGAAGCCGATGAGCCAAATATGATTATCGGCGTGATTGCCCATGAAATCGGCCATATTACCGGCGGGCATTTATCGCGCACAGATGAGGCGGTTTCCGCCTCGCAAGGGCCGGCCATGATTGCCACAATTTTAGGGCTTGGCTCAATCATTGCCGGTGCGCCTGATGTCGGCATGGCGTTGATTGCCGGTGGCGCGCAAGTGGCAGGGCGCAGTTTTTTGAGCTATAGCCGCGCCCAGGAAGCCAGCGCCGACATTACCGCATTGCGCTTGCTGGAAGCCACACAGCAATCGCCGCGCGGTATTATCAATATGATGGAGACATTGGCCGAGCAAGAAGTCTTGAATGAAGTCAGCCAAGATCCTTATGCCCGCTCGCACCCTTTATCGCGCGCCCGCGTCAATGCCTATATTGAGGGCGCCAGCAAGTCACCCTATATGGATGCTCAAGACAGTGAGGCGCTGCAATTTCGCCATGATATGGCCAAGGCCAAACTCTATGGCTTTCTTGACCATCCGCAATTGGCCTTGCGCCGCTTTGCCGATGAACCGGACTCGCCGCCTGCCCTTTATGCCCATGCCGTTGCCTATCACCGGCTGGCCGAATTGCCCAAAGCGATTGAATTGATTGACAGATTATTGGTGCAATTCCCCAATAATGCGTGGATTCACGAATTAAAGGGGCAGATTTATTATGAATCAGGCCATGCCGCCAAGGGGCTGGCCTCTTATGAACGCTCGGTCGCGCTTGAGCCGGAGGAGCCGCTTTTGCTTATCGGGCTGGCGACCTGCCAGATTGGTGTTGGCAGCCAGGGCGGCGCTGCGGCGCAGGCGATTAATCAACAGGCAGAAAAGAATTTGCGTCAAGCCTTGCGGCTTGACCCGCAAAGCGGCTCGGCTTGGTTTCAACTGGCCAAAGCCTATGGCCAGCTTGAAAAAACAGCCTATGCCAATTGGGCAATGGCCGAATATTACGCTTTGCGAAACAATCCGGATGCGCGCAAATATGCCCGCCGCGCGCTGAAAGCCCTGCCGCGCCAAAGCACAGAATTTTTGCGCGCGCGCGATATTATGAGTATAGAGTTCCCTTCAAGGAGATAGTTCATGCGTAAATTTGTATCCGCCGCTTTGCTGGCCGCCCTGATTTTCACCACTGGCGTGATTGATAGCGCATGGAGCCAAAAACTCGACAATGCCAGCAAGGATGAAATCCGCCAATTAATAGCCGATTATTTGATGGAAAATCCTGAAGCCTTGGCTGAGGCGCTGGACAATATGCAAAATCATTTTCGCCGTCAGCAGGAATTGAGCCAGAAAAAGCTGTTGCAGGAAAATGCTGATGAGATTTTCTTCAATACCGCCGATTTCTCGCTCGGCCCAAAAAATGCCCCCATCACCATTGTTGAGTTTTTCGATTATAATTGCGGTTATTGCAAACGCAGTTTCCAGCCTTTAATGGATGTGGCCAGCGCCAATAAAGATGTGCGCGTGGTGTTCAAGGAGTTTCCGATTCTCAACAAAAACTCTGAGCGCGCGGCGCGGGCGGCGCTGGCATTTGATGACCAATTGCAATATATCGCCTTCCACACCAAACTGATGACGGCTCGCGCATCGCTTTCCCCGGCGGTGATTGACAAGGCGCTGAGCGATGCCGGTGTTGATATTGACGCGCATAAAAAGCGCGAAGGCGCGGCCAATATCGACAAGCATTTGCAAGATACAGCGCGGCTTGCCCGCAGCTTGAACATTTCCGGCACGCCCGCTTTTATCGTCAATAACAGCCTTTATCCGGGCGCATTGGACAAGGATGGGCTGCAAGCGGCAGTCGAAACCGCGCGCGCGGCATTAAAATAGCGTCAAAATTAAATCAGACCGGCAAGCGGTGAGCTGGGATCGGCATAAAGCCGCTTGGCCATGCGTCCGGCCAAATAAGCCTGCCGCCCGGCAATCACCGCATGGCGCATGGCTTGGGCCATCAGCACCGGGTTTTTTGCTTCTGCGATTGCCGTATTCATCAGCACACCATCGCAGCCCAATTCCATCGCAATCGCCGCATCCGACGCCGTGCCGACACCGGCATCAACCAGCACCGGCACATTGGCCTGTTCGATTATCAGCCTGATATTGACCGGGTTTTGAATGCCCAGCCCCGAGCCTATTGGCGCGGCCAAAGGCATGATGGCGCAACAGCCCAAATCTTCAAGCTGTTTGGCCATGATTGGGTCATCGCTGCAATAAACCATCACCTCAAAGCCGTCATTTATCAGCAATTCCGCCGCCCGCAAAGTTTCGGGCATATTCGGATAAAGGGTTTTTTCATCACCCAGCACTTCCAGTTTGACCAGCGACCAGCCACCTGCCTCACGCGCCAAACGCAAAGTGCGCACCGCATCTTCACCGGTAAAACAGCCCGCCGTATTGGGCAGATAGGTGAATTTTTGCGGGTCAATAAAATCTGCCAACATTGGCGCATTGGGGTCGGTCAGATTGACCCGCCGCACGGCCACGGTCACAATTTCAGCCCCCGCCGCTTCGGCGGCGGCAGCGTTTTCGGCATAATCGGCATATTTGCCGGTGCCGATAATCAACCGCGACGTGAAAGCGCGTCCGGCAATGGTTAATAAATCATCTTTTTGTTGGTTTTCGCTCATCTTCCGCCCCCGATAAAATGGACAATTTCAATCCGGTCATTATCTTGCAAACCGGTGCTTTCATAGCTCGATTTCGGCACAATTTCGAGATTGCGCTCAACCGCAACTTTCGCCGAGGGAATGTCGAGCTGCGCCAAAAGACCGGCAAGGCTGAGCCCTGCGTCCAATTCCATTTTTTCGCCATTGACCGTGATTTGCATAAAGCCGCCTGTCACATCTGTGAAAACCCTGTTGCCACTCCTATCCCGTCAAACTGTGATAGTAAACCTTGCACTTTGATGAAATCTCGTTTACCCCATGATTTATAGGGCATTACAGCGATAATCACTGCCGATACAGGAGGTGTTAATGCATCCGGCCTATATTCTCAGCGGCCCCAATCTCAATCTGCTCGGCACACGCGAGCCGGATGTTTACGGCACGCAGACATTGGCCGATATTGAAGCATTATGCGCCGCACGCCTGCGCGAGCAAGGCATTGAGGCGATTACCCGCCAAAGCAATCATGAAGGCGCGCTGGTTGATGCCGTGCAAGAAGCCGGGCGGGAAGGCTGCGGGATAATCATCAATGCAGGGGCCTATTCGCATACATCCATCGCCCTGCTTGACGCCGTGCAGGCGGTCAATGTGCCGGTGATTGAGGTGCATTTGTCCAATATCTTCAAACGTGACGATTTCCGGCATCACTCTTATGTTTCTTTGGGTGCCGATGGTGTGATTTGCGGTCTCGGCGCGACCGGATATATATGTGCAGCCGATGCGCTGGCCAATATGCTTGGCCGGTAAATTAAGTGAGGAAAGCATGACAAAACTGCCAAACAGCAAAACAATCAAGGAGCTGGCCGAATTGCTCGACGCTACCAGCCTGACCGAAATTGAGGTGGAAACCGACGGTCTGCGTATCCGTGTTGCGCGCGATATGCTGGCCGCACCGGTTACTGCCTATGTGCCGCCACAAGCACAAGCGCCAGTCGCACCCGTGGCAGCACCAGCCGAACCGGCGGCCGAAGCCGCGCCGGCCGATACAGGCGCTGATTTGGCCGCCCATCCCGGTGCTGTCAAATCGCCCATGGTCGGCACCGCCTATCTTAGCTCGGAGCCGGGCGCGGCCCCCTTTGTCAAACCCGGTGACAGTGTCAGCGAAGGCCAGACACTGCTGATTGTCGAAGCCATGAAAACCATGAACGCCATTCCGGCCCCGAAAAGCGGCACGGTTTCCCAAATCATTGTCGGCAATGAACAGCCGGTCGAATTTGGCGAAGTCCTGATTATTATTGACTGAAAATGATTGAAAAAATCCTTATCGCCAATCGCGGCGAAATTGCCTTGCGCGTCATACGCGCCTGCCGCGAAATGGGTATTCGCTCCGTCGCCGTTCACTCAACGGCAGATGAAACCGCCATGCATGTGCGTCTGGCCGATGAAAGCGTGTGCATTGGCCCGCCTTCGGCAACAGACTCTTATTTGCATATCCCCGCCATTGTTTCGGCTTGCGAAATTACCGGCGCTGATGCGGTGCATCCCGGCTATGGCTTTTTATCGGAAAATGCCCGCTTTGCCGATATTCTCGACGCTCATGGGCTGACTTTTATCGGCCCGAAAGCCGACCATATTCGCCTGATGGGCGATAAAATCGCCGCCAAGGCGAAAGCCATTGAATTGGGTATTCCGGTTGTTCCCGGCTCTGACGGCGAGGTCAAAGATGTCGATACCGCCCTGAAACTTGGCCGTGAAATGGGGTTTCCGGTTCTTGTCAAAGCCGCTTCCGGCGGCGGCGGGCGCGGTATGAAAATCGCCCATGATGAAAGCCAGCTTGCCGAAGCCTTTACCACAGCGCGCAGCGAAGCCAAGGCCGCCTTTGGCGATGATGCCGTCTATATTGAAAAATATCTGGAAAAGCCGCGCCATATTGAAATTCAGGTCGCTTGCGACAGCCATGGCAATGCGGTGCATTTGGGCGAGCGCGACTGCTCTTTGCAAAGACGCCACCAAAAAGTGCTGGAAGAAGCCCCCTCCACTGTGCTGGATGCGGCGGCACGCGCTGATATTGGCTCAATCGTCACCCGCGCAATGGAAGGCATGGGCTATCTCGGTGTCGGCACGGTTGAATTCCTCTATGAAGATGGCGAATTTTACTTCATCGAAATGAACACGCGCTTGCAGGTTGAACATCCGGTGACGGAAATGATTACCGGCATTGACCTTGTGCGCGAGCAAATCCGTATTGCCAATGGCGAGAAACTGAGTTTCACCCAAGATGATGTCACCTTGTCGGGCCATGCGATTGAATGCCGAATCAATGCTGAAAATCCGGAGAGCTTTATGCCCTCACCCGGCACGATACAGACTTATCACGCACCGGGCGGCTATGGGGTGCGGATGGACAGTGCGGTTTATTCCGGCTACGCCATCCCGCCTTTTTATGACAGTTTGATTGGCAAGCTGGTCGTTCATGCCGATGACCGCGATGCCTGCTTGCGACGCCTGCACCGAGCATTGGGCGAATTTGTGATTGACGGGGTGGAAACCACGCTGCCGCTATTTGAAAAATTGCTGGAAAATGAAGATTTTCACAAAGCCGATTACAATATTCACTGGCTGGAAAAATTTCTGGGCATGAAAGACTGAGGCGCGGCCTATTCCGCCACGCTGTCATTGCCTTGGCCCGTTGAAAACACATTGGCCGGCGCGCGTTTTATTGCCGCGCCATTCTGTGTTGCCGCGCCATCAGGCGCTTCTATTTCGCCGGTAAAGGCAAAGCCATCCTCCGTGCGGCAGGCCAGCGGCCAAATATCATAAACCGGATGTTCCAGCGCATGAATACCGGGGCTGGAGGCGAACATCCAGCCGCGAAACAGGGTTTCTTCGCGGCCCTTTATGAACTCATCAATTTCCAAGAAAACTTTGGTTTCCGGCGGCTCTTCCGGCGGGGCGGAAATACAGTCGCGCATGGTGAAATTCAAATCACCAATTTGCACCGGCTCATCCATGCGTAATTCCAGCTTTTGCACTTTGGCCGTCACTTTTTGCAAAAGCGAAAAATGCCCGATACGCATGGTGCGCAAGGCAGGCAAGTCACTTTCCGGCGGCAAGATTTCCAGCATTGGCACTTCAATAATAGATAAGGGCGCACCATTTTCGTCAAAGTCAGCCTCATCGTCCTCATCGGGCGCAAAGGCGTTTTGCGGATTGGCGTAAGTGTCGAAATTGGGGTCAAGCACGGGCGGTGGCGGCGGCACCAAAAGCGGCGGCTCGGTTTCCTGCGCCGGTGCTTCGGACAAATCTTGGCCAAGCACTGGCAAGCCTGCCGCCAACAGCAGCCCGCAAATCAGCGCAATCCGCGACAGCCGCGTGTCAGTCTTTATCACCTTCACCATCACCGGCGCTGAACAATGCCTGACTTACCAAGGCAATCAAATCGACCGAGCCTTGCGTGTAGAGAATTTCATCGCCTTCGGCCAGCATATCCTCGCTGCCGCCCGGCGACAGGGACACATAATTGCCGCCAAGCAGACCTTCGCTGGTAATTTTCGCGCTGCTGTCATCGGGCAATTCAATCTGATTGCCAATCGCCATAGTGACATCGGCATAATAGTTTTGCGTGTTGAGGCTCAAGCCGGTAATCGTGCCAATTTTAATGCCCGACATACGCACATCGCTGCCAATTGTCAGCCCGTCCACCCGGTCAAATTGCGCTGTGACCTCATACGCATCGCCGCCCGAGCCGCTATCGGTTACCGAATAGCCGTAAAGCACAAAAGCCGCGGCAATAGCGACGACCAATGCGCCGATAATGGTTTCTACAAGATTGTCTTTCATCGCGCTTCCGGCACCTTTCAGGCAGCCGCCTTCATTTCTTCTGTTCGGGTGTCTGTTTTATTCGGGTGTCCAAGAGGAGTAGCCCTTTGGGTAACTTGTTGAATCGGCCGGCCCAGCCGGTTTATGCGCATCTTTCGTGCCGGTCATATTGCGCCGGTGCGGCTGGTGCCAATCGCGGCGCACATAAGCGGCCTGTTCCGGCGTTTCATCGACCGTATAATGCAGCCAGCCATGCCATTCCGGCGCAACCCGCGTGGCCTCAATATCGCCATTGTAAATCACCCATCGGCGCGTCTTGCCATTGACCGACGCCCCGGCCCTGTCTTCATAATAGCGATTGCCCTGTTCATCGACACCGACAAGCTTACCGCGCCGCCATGTGGTCAACCAAGTGCCCAATGTCTGATTATGCCACCAGGTGAATATGATTTTCAAAAAATGCATGTTGCGTCCCTGTCTCTCGCTGACCGCGCGCTGTGCCAAATATCGCCCGATTATAGTGAAACTTTGGTGAAAATAACAGCCCCACCTTTGTCTTATGCTCGGCTATTCGCCCTTGCTGTCGGCTGGCAGATTGAGCCGGATATGCAATTCACGAAGCTGTGCATTGCTGACTTCCGCCGGTGCGTGCATCAGCAAATCCTCGGCTTGCTGGTTCATCGGGAAAGCCACCACTTCGCGCAGATTTTCCACCCCGGCCAGCAACATCACAATACGGTCAATCCCCGGCGCAATGCCGCCATGCGGCGGGGCGCCATAGCGAAACGCTTCCAGCATGCCGCCAAATTCAGCCTCAACCTCCTCGGCTTCATATCCGGCAATGGCAAAAGATTTCAGCATGATTTCCGGCTTGTGATTCCGTATCGCGCCGGAAGACAGCTCGATACCATTACACACAATATCATATTGAAAACCGAGAATATCCAACGGGTCTTTGCTCTCCAGCGCCTCCATCCCGCCTTGCGGCATGGTGAAAGGATTGTGCGAAAAGTCGATTTTGCCTTCCGCATCATCAAACTCATACATGGGAAAATCGACAATCCAGCAAAAGGCGAATTGGTCGCGGTCAATCAGGTCAAGCTCCTCGCCGACGCGATTGCGCGCGCGGGCGGCAAAATCGGCAAAACTTTTGGGCAGTCCGGCACAGAAGAAAACCGCGTCACCATCTTCCAGCCCCAAGCGGGTCTGAATATCCTTGGTGCGCTCCGGCCCGATATTTTTGGCCAACGGCCCGGCCCCTTCGCCGTCGCGGAAGAAAATATAGCCCAGACCCGGCTGGCCCTCGCCCTGCGCCCAGCTATTCATGCGGTCGCAAAACGCGCGGCTGCCGCCGGTTTTGGCCGGTATTGCCCAAACCTTGTTCTTTTCATCGCGGGCAATCATATCGGCAAAAATCTTAAAACCGGAGCCGGCGAAGGCATCCGTCACATCTTGCATTTCAATCGGGATCCGCAAATCCGGCTTGTCGCAGCCATATTTTTGTATCGCCTCAGCATAGGGAATGCGCGGGAAACTGTCGGTCACCCGCCGGTCGCCGCCAAAATGCGTGAATAAATCGCGCAGCATGGGTTCAACCGCCTGAAACACATCTTCCTGCGTGACAAAGCTCATTTCCAAATCTAGCTGGTAAAACTCGCCCGGCGACCGGTCGGCGCGGGCATCTTCATCGCGAAAGCACGGTGCGATTTGAAAATAGCGGTCGAAACCGGCCACCATCAGCAATTGTTTGAATTGCTGCGGCGCTTGCGGCAGCGCATAAAATTTGCCCGGATGCAGCCGCGACGGCACCAGAAAATCACGCGCGCCTTCCGGGCTGGAAGCGGTCAATATCGGCGTTTGATATTCACGAAAACCCTGCTCGGTCATGCGGGCGCGAATCCATGAAATAATTTCCGAGCGCAGCACGATATTGGCGTGCAGCGTTTCACGGCGCAAATCGAGGAAACGGTGGCGCAGGCGCAATTCTTCCGGATAATCCGGCTCGCCAAATACCGGCAGGGGCAAATCGGCGGCTTCCGACAAAATTTCGATTTTCGACAAATAGACTTCAATATCGCCGGTCGGCAGATTGGCGTTTTTGGCCTCATCATCGCGCGCGACAACACGGCCCTCAACGCGGATGACGCTTTCGGCGCGCACCCGTTCGGCCAGCGCAAAATCCGGATTTTCCGGCTCAATAACAAGCTGCGTCAGCCCGTAATGGTCGCGCAGGTCAATGAACAAAAGTCCCCCATGGTCGCGCTTCCGGTGAACCCAGCCCGACAGTCGGACAGTTTGGTCAATATCGCTGCCGCGCAAAGCGCCGCAAGTGTGGCTTCGATATTCATGCATGGCATTTATCCTCTTGGCACAATAGCGCCTAAACACAATGCTTTACCCGCTTTGTCAAGCATCCATCAGCCAAAACAAGGGGAGCGACAATCTTGCAGGCGACAAATCGCCCCATTGAGACTATAAGCAAGGGCATGGAATTGATAACGACAACGGAAAAACTGGCCGAAACCTGCTCTAAACTCGCTCAAAGCCGCTATATCACCGTCGATACGGAGTTTTTGCGCGAAAGCACATTTTGGCCGATATTATGCCTTATTCAAACCGCTTCGCCGGAATTGGAAGCGATGATTGACCCGCTGGCTGACGGTCTGGATTTGACGCCATTTTACGACTTGCTGCAAAATCCCGACGTGCTGAAAGTCATGCATGGTTGCAGGCAAGACATTGAGATATTTCATAAAAATGCTGGCATTATCCCCCAGCCGCTATTTGATACGCAAATTGCCGCCATGGTATGCGGTTTTGGCGATGCGGTTGGCTATGAAACATTGGTGCGGCGCACGGTCGGTGGCAAAATTGACAAAGGCAATCGCTTTACCGATTGGAGCCAGCGGCCCTTGAGCGAGGCGCAATTGACCTATGCGCTGGCTGATGTGACGCATTTGCGCGGCGCTTTTGAATTTTTGGAAAAGCAATTGGAAGAAAACAAGCGGCGCGATTGGCTGACCGAAGAACAACAATTGCTCGAAGACCCGGAACTTTATGTTCAATCGCCCGATAATGCTTGGAAAAGATTGCGCATGCAGGACAGACGCCCGCATGTTCTCGGCATATTGGTGGAAGTTGCCAAATGGCGCGAAATAGAGGCGCAAAGCCGCAATGTGCCGCGCAGCCGCGTTTTGAAAGATGATGCGCTGCGCGAACTCGCCTTGCAAGCGCCCAAAGACAGAAAAGCACTGGCGCGCTTGCGTGCCGTGCCGAAAGGGTTTGAAAAATCGCGCTATGCCGAGCCGCTTTTGCAAGCGGTTGAGCGGGGCCGCAATATGCAGGCCGACGCCCTGCCCGACATGCCCAAACCAATCGTCAACCGCCCCGGCATTGGCCCATTGGTCGATTTGCTGAAAGTGCTGCTCAAGCAACGCAGCGAAGAAACCGGCGTGGCCCCCAAGTTGATTGCCAATGTCGCCGATTTGGAGCGTATCGCCAGCGACGAAGCGCCTGATGTCGCCGCTTTGCATGGCTGGCGGTTGGAGATTTTCGGGCGTTATGCGCTGGATTTGAAAGCCGGTCGGTTGGCGCTTGCCACGGATGGCGATGCTGTTGTGCTGATTAATCGAAATTAAGATTATTTTCCGCCTCGGACACCGCCAATGTGCTGGCCCGCTCGCGCACTTTTTCAATTTTAATTTTCGGCTCAAGGCCCAAATTATTGGCCAGCACGGTCATTCGTTTGTCGATAATCGGCCCCATCAGCGCCGCTTGTGACGGGTCAATACGCAGCCGCAATTTCTTTTTGCCGGCGCGCAGGCGCGTATGCGGCAGCAGACCCGGCAGCGAGGCCGACAGCGAATGGGCCAGCCGGAAGCTCAGCCCCAAAGCGCGCGCCAACCGGTCATCATTTTCCGACAGGGCAAGCGGGCCGAAATCATCCCATTCTTCATTGACTTCATGGCGATGCGCCAATGCGCGGGCCAAAAATACCCGGCCATAATGGTCAATACCGGAAAAAGGCGCGGTCAATACCGCTTGGCTGACCGCTTGCGCGCGAAAACTCGGATGGCTGGCCCAGGCCAAATCGGAAATCAAACAACCGGCCTGGCGCAAGCGTTCCAGCGATTTGCCGGAAAATCCATCCGCCATGCTGCGGCGAAATAATTTCGATGTCCATGCCGCCAATTCATGGCCGTAAAGCGCCGATTTGCATAGCCTTTCGGCCATTTCCTCGCAAGCCAGCAGCAGCGGGTCAAGACGGCGAAATTTCTTCTCCAAAATCGAATAAAGCACACCTTCGCGCACCGCATTGGCCGATACAATAATCCGCTCAGGGTCTGTCGCGGCGGCCAGATGATTGAGAACCAGCGCGGCAATCGGCAAGGCAGCGCGGCGATTATTGGATGACGCCTCAACCAACATAGCCTCATCATCGCTCAAATCGGCAATATCAGCGGCAAAGCGGCGCATATCATCCGTTGCCACCTCATAATGATGCAGCACATCCAAAGGATATTGGGTGGCATCTATATGCACACTCGCCAGATTGCGCCATGTGCCGCCCACCACATAAAGCGGCAGGCCGCGCCCTTCGCCCAGCCAGTCGAGCCCGGCCAGCGCGCCGGCAACAATTTCCGCCATAGACTGCCGGTCATTGCCCGAATATTGCCGCAGCGCCAGAACACCCAGTGGCAGCGTCGCCCATTTCAAGACGCGATTATTTTTCACCTGCGCCAGTTCCAAACTGCCGCCGCCCAAATCGGCAACAATACCTTGCGCGCCGGGCATGGCCAGCATCACCCCATCGGCTGAAAAGCGCGCTTCCTCCTCACCGCTCAACACGCGGATTTCATGGCCAAGAATAGCTTCCGCCTCGGCGACAAATTCGGCGCTGTTATCAGCGTCGCGCACCGCCGCCGTAGCAAAAGCGGCGAGATTGCCAATGCCCAGCCTTTCGGCAATCGCGCGAAACCGGCGAAAGGTTTGAATCGCCAATTCATAAGGCTCGCCCTCAATCCGCCCGCTGGCCGATACCGCCTCACCCAAGCGGCAAAAAGCGCGCTCATTGTAAATCGGCAAAGGCGTGCGCGCCGAGCCGGAATAGCCAACAAGGCGCACCGAATTGGAGCCAATATCCAAAACGCCGAGCGGCGCATCGGGCGGCAAAGTGCCCAACCGGTGAAGCGCGTCGGCAAATTTTTCGGTTTTATAGGGGGTCACGCATAAAATCCTGTTGCATTGGAACGCGCTTTCAATCAGCCAGCCAAATAATCAGTGGCCAGTCTATGCCGATTCACCGCGCTTTCGACATAGCGGCCTTTTTCGTGGCCTTTGACACGCCCTTTCCGCGACCCGAAAGGCTCGGATTGGTCATAAAATACTCATGCGCGTTGACGCGCCCATCATCTTCCGCCGCCATATCGCGTTGATAAGTGCCATCCGGCGCCATCTGCCAGCTTTGCTGGTTATCGGCCAGATTTATGCTCATAATTTGCTCGACAATTTGCGCGTGAACGGTTTCGTTCAAAATCGGTGTCAGCACTTCAACCCGGCGGTCAAGATTGCGCGGCATCCAGTCCGCCGATGACAGATAGACACGCGCCTTGGCCGACGGCAGGCCGTGACCATCGCCAAAACACACAATGCGCGAATGTTCGAGAAACCGCCCGACAATGCTTTTGACCCGTATGTTTTCCGACAGGCCCGGCACACCGGCACGCAGGCAGCAAATTCCGCGCACAACCAAATCAATCTGCACACCGGCCTGCGAAGCGGTGTAAAGCATATCAATCACAAAAGGGTCGACCAGCGAATTCATTTTCGCCCAAATCGCCGCCGGCCGGCCGGCCTTGGCATGGGCTATTTCGCCCTTAATGGCCTGCATCAGCGTCGGTCGTAATGTCAGTGGCGACATGGCAAGGCGTTTCAGATTATTCGGCTCAGCATAGCCGGTGAAGAAATTAAACACTTGCGCTGCGTCCGAGGCAATGTCGCGGTCACAGGTAAACAGCGACAAATCCGTATAGACACGCGCTGTTTGCGGATGATAATTGCCGGTTCCCAAATGCACATAAGTGCGCATCATATCGGCCTCGCGGCGCACCACAAGGCTGACTTTGGCATGGGTTTTCAATTGCAAAAAGCCGAACACAACCTGCACACCGGCGCGCTCCATATCGCGCGCCAGGCGAATATTGGCCGCCTCATCAAACCGCGCCTTTAACTCCACCAGCGCGGTCACCGATTTACCCGCCTCGGCCGCTTCAATCAGTGCTTTGACGATCGGGCTGTCTTCCGAAGTGCGATAAAGCGTCTGCTTAATCGCCACCACATCCGGGTCAAGCGCCGCCTGCCGGATGAATTGCACCACCACATCGAAACTTTCATACGGGTGATGCACCAGAATATCTTTCGCGCCAATTGCCGAAAAGCAATCGCCGCCATGTTCACGAATCCGTTCCGGAAAGCGCGCATTAAACGGCTCAAACTTATGCTGCGGGCCGCCATTGGCCACAATCTGCTCGGTTTGGGCAAGGCCGACCAACCCGTCCACAACCACCACTGATTTGGGATGCACTTCCAATTCGCGCGTTACCAGCCTTTGCAGATTTTCAGGCATGGCGCTGTCAATTTTCAGCCGGATAACCGAGCCGCGCCGCCGCCGCTTGAGGGCGCTTTCAAATAATTGCACAAGGTCTTCGGCCTCTTCTTCAACCTCAATATCGCTGTCGCGAATAATCCGAAACACGCCCTGCCCCAAAACATGATAGCCGGGAAACGTGCGTTCAATGAACATGGAAATCAATGTTTCCAGCCGGACAAATTCCAATGGCCGCCCGGCTTTTTCCGGCAGGCGGATAAACCGGTCAAGCTGTTGCGGGATAAGCAGCAACGCATTCATGTGATTATCGTCGGAAATGCGCGCCAATTGCAGAGCAAGGGCAAAACCGAGATTGGGGATAAAGGGAAATGGGTGGGCCGGGTCAATTGCCAATGGCGTCAGCACGGGCAGCACTTGATCCAAAAAATAATCTTCAAGCCATGCTTTTTGGGCGTTTTGCAACTCGTCTTGTTCCAGCACGAAAATGCCTTGGGCGCGCATTTCGCCCAGCAATTCACGCCAAGCTGCCTGCTGCGCTGCCATGAGCGCATTGGCCTCATTGGTAACGCTGACCAATTGTTGCGCCGGTGTCAGCCCGTCCTGGCTTGGCATTTCAATGCCCGCCTTTGTCTGTCCGGCCAGCCCGGCCACACGCACCATGAAAAACTCATCCAAATTGCTGGCCGATATTGACAAAAACCGCAGCCGTTCCAATACCGGATAGCCGGGATTGGAGGCTTCTTCCAAAACCCGCCGGTTAAACGCCAGCCATGATAATTCGCGATTGATGAAACGCTGCTGGCGCTCAAAGCCAAGATGGGTCTCCGGCAGCTTGCTGCGCTTGGTCTTTTTGACTTTCAACGATTTATTAGCTTTGGGCATAAAGCTCTCGCTCTTTCACATATTTTACCGAATTGCCAGCCATATTACACAGTCAAACCAGTTCGGCAACAAGCGGCACAGTAATGCCGCGCTGCTCGCGCATGGCGCGCTGGTCAATATCAGCCACCAATGTTTCAATCGCCTTAAAATCGCGCTCAATGCGGGGCAGCAAATAGTCAATCACCCGCCTATCAACAATCACCTGCCGGTCATTGAACAATTTGACCAGCAAAGCTCTGACCAGCCCATCATCGGGCATGCCCATATCGGAGACCGGCAAAGCGCGCAAGCGCGAGGCCAAATCCGGCAGTGCGACATCCAAATGCGCCGGGGCGCGGCGCGCAACAAGCAGCAATTTGCGCTGGCTGTTATGCGCATGGTTCATCATGTGAAACAGGGTTTCCTCGCCAAGCGGCGACAATGCTTCCAAACGGTCAACAATCATAATCGCGTCAGCGTCACTATTTTGGCCAGACTGCGACAGCCAAGCTTCAACGATATCCGCTATGGCTTGGGTCGCCAATGCCTCGGCATTCACCAAATTGCCGCCAGCTTGCGACAGTAAAATACCCGATAAATGCGATTTGCCGCAACGCGGCGGCCCGACCAGACATTGCGCTGCCATATCCCAATCAGGAAAACTGTCAATCAGGGCGACAGCACGCGCATTGCACTCAGAAACAAAAAAGTCCTCGCGCCCATCCGCGCGGCGCACCGGCAGGTCGAAAACAAGCTGTCCGGTCACTTAATCTTTCTCCACCGGCGCGGTTTCATCGCTCAACAGGCGCATCAAGCCAAAGCGCACCAGCACGCCAATCACGGCGGCAATCGGCACGGCCAGCAACAGGCCGAGAAAGCCGAATAAGGTTCCCATCGCCAAAAGAGCAAAAATTATCCATACCGGATGCAGATTAACCCGGTCACCCACCAGCCTTGGCGTGAGGAAATTGCCCTCAATAAATTGCCCGACAAGGAAAATGGCGACCATCTGTCCGAGAATGACATAATCCATGCCAAACTGCCCCAGCCCAAGCGCCGTGGCCAGCAAAACGCCAAAGGCCGAGCCGACATAGGGAATAAAACTGACCAAACCGGCCAGCAAGCCAACCAGAACGCCGCCTTTCAGGCCGACCAGGCCAAGGCCCAGCGCATAAATCAGCCCCAGCGACAGGCAAACAATCATTTGGCCACGCAAAAATCCGCTCAGGATAATGTCAATTTCACGGGCCAATTGGCGCACTGTCGCGCCATAGGGTTCGGGTAAATTACGGTCAATAATCGCTACCATTCTGTCCCAATCATTAAGCAGATAAATAGTAACAATCGGTGTGATGAAAATCAGCGCCACCAGATTGAGGAAAGACAGTCCCGACTTCAAAAGATTGCCGGTCGCCAATCCGGCTAATTGCAGCGCCTTGTCGCTATATTGGGCCGCCAATTCTTGCGCATTGGCGGAAAAAATCTGATTGCCGGTCAGCTCATACAGCCAGCGATTGATTTCCGCCACGCCTTGCGGCAAAGACCGCATCAGCAAAATAATTTGTTCGCTGAGCAAAGGCCCGCCAACCCACAGCAAGACCAGCAATAAGACCGCAAAAAAAGCGGTAATCACCGTTGTCGCCAACGCCCGCCTGATGCCGACAGCCTCAAGCCGGTCGGCCAGCGGGTCGAGAAAATAAGCCAGCGCAAATCCGGTGACAAATGGCAGCAATATGCCCGACAAGCGGTCAATCAGCCAGATTGAGGCAATCAGGCCGAAAATAATGTAAACATGCAGCGCGCGCAATTGTATCATCTGCCCGTCTGGCGCACAGCAAGCCGCCAGCCTCCCTTTTCAGTGCCAATATCGGTTGTTTCCGATGCTTGCATGGCCGCACCATCGGCTATTGCGCCGCTCGGCAGATCTTCCACTTGCATGTCATTTTGCGCGCCATTATCCGGCCTGTCCTCAAGCAGCTCCAAATCGCGTTGCTGCAAATTGGCACTCAATTGCTCAATCGAGCCAATATAGGATAAATCAAGCCATGCTTGGCGCGACGACATTTCCCGCACATTTACCACTTGCACAAGGCTGGCCGCTTCCAATTCACGCAACATCATGACCCATTGTTTGAGCGAAGAAAACTCGGCCAGCACGGGCAGCGATGTTTCTTCATCACTGGCCACCACAGCCACCTGCTTCCAGCGTTCCGACAAGACCGACATAAGCTCGGCCACTGCCATATCCGCCATCTCACCATGCGCACCGCCCGTGCGGTAAGTGCGGACAATCACATCGCTGCTCTCAGCGTTGAAAATATAGGCGGTGACGCCCAATTGCCCGTCAACATCGGCCAGCGCATGCGCCACAATCACTGTTTGCGTATCATAGCGTTCATTCAACGCCACCAGCTTGTCGGGGCTGCCAATCAATATGTCTTCCGGCGAGGCAATCAGCGCATCTTCCATATCACCCAAAGGCAGGGCGAGCGGCGCGGCGGCATTGTTCAAATCCTGCGCCATCCAGCTTTGCCGCCACCAATGGTCGCCCCATGCTTGCAGCCCGCGCAAATCTTCCAGCACCGGCACCAGCAAGGCCGTGCGCGCCTGGTCTTCATTCAGGGGCAAATTATAGCCGCGCAGCAAACGGCGCAGCGGGCCGGGTTTGAATTGCACCGACATGCGGGCAATATAGCGACCGCGCCCGGTTTTTTCGTCGCTGACGCGAAACCCTTCGACAATGTTTTGAATATCCTTGGCCGACGCCACAGGCGGCAGGCGCGGCCAATCATCCATGCGCACCAGCCGTTTCATGACAATTTCAAGCGCCCTTTGCTGGCCTTCGGCAAGCGCCTGTGTGCGTGCCTCAATTGTTGTCGCCGCGCTGACATCAACATCAACCTTGTCCACGCTGAACACGCTGCCCGCGCGCGCCGTTCCGGCCATCAGACCAAGTAAAGCCATGGCACATATAAGGGTCGAAACCGCCCATTGGGATATGTTCTTCTTCATGCGGCCAAACTAACCCGCGCCGCCTTTAACCGCAACGGAAACAATCGCCCTTTGCCGGTCTTTTGGCAGCGTCTTTCAAAGCTGACGCGATTGTGCTAGCCATGCAGCATGATTCCTGTCCTACCAGTTGCATGAGGTCGGTTGATGAATGAGCACCGCAAAAACACGCCTGCCACCTATGCCGATGCGGGCGTTGATATTGAAGCCGGCAATATGCTGGTCAGCCGCATTGCCCCGCTGGCCAAGGCAACGCGCCGCACGGGCGCTGACAGCGATTTGGGCGGTTTTGGCGGCTTGTTTGATTTGGCTGCCTGCAACTATAAAGACCCGCTTTTGGTCGCCGCCAATGATGGCGTTGGCACCAAGCTGAAAATCGCCATTGACAGCGGCATCCACCATACGGTCGGCATTGATTTGGTGGCCATGTGCGTCAATGATTTGATTGTTCAAGGCGCCGAGCCACTTTTCTTTCTCGACTATTTCGCCACCGGCAGGCTGGATGTTGACGATGCAACCGGCATTATTGGCGGCATTGCCGAGGGCTGCAAACAGGCCCATTGCGCGCTGATTGGCGGTGAAACGGCGGAAATGCCGGGCCTTTATCAGGGCGGCGATTATGACCTTGCCGGATTTGCCGTTGGCGCGGTTGAACGCGACAATGTGCTGCCGCGCGCCAACATGCAGGCGGACGACATTTTACTTGGTCTTGCCGCAAGCGGGCTGCATTCCAATGGCTTTTCGCTGGTGCGCAAGCTGGTGGCCGAACAAGACCTGCCTTGGGATGCGCCGGCCCCGTCAAACCCCGACATAACACTTGCCGATGAATTGCTGACCCCGACGCGGATTTATGTGCGCCCGGTGCTGGCCGCATTGCAGGCGCATGGCGCTGCGGTGAAAGGGCTGGCGCATATTACCGGCGGCGGCTTTACCGAAAATCTGCCGCGCGTGCTGCCCGACGGGCTGGCCGCCGAAATTGACCTGACCGCCTGGCACATGCCGCGCATTTTCAATTGGCTGCAACGCATTGGCGGCATGGAAGAAGCCGAAATGTTGCGCACGTTTAATTGCGGCATTGGCATGGTGCTGGTCGTGGCGGCGGATGCTGCCAGCGATATTATGGCGACACTGGCGGCCAATGGCGAAACCGTGCTGCCCTTGGGGCGGCTGCTCAAAGCCGGTGACAAAACAGTGCAGTATCACGGCCATTTGCAAAGCCAGTGATGCAAACAATGACGCCAGCAATGGAACAAAAAACGCGCATTGCCATTTTATTTTCCGGGCGCGGCAGCAATATGAAAAGCCTGGCCGCCCATATTGCCCGCGCCGATGTGCCTGCTGAATTTGTTCTCGCCCTGTGCAATCGCCCCGATGCCAGCGGCATTGACTGGTGCCGCGACAATGGGATTGCCTGTCAGGTGATTGACCATAAGCAATATGAAACCCGTGCCGGATTTGAGGCCGATATGCAGGCCGCGCTTGACGCAGCGCAGGTGGAATTGATTTGCGCCGCCGGATTTATGCGGCTGTTGACCGGTGATTTTGTCAATCACTGGCATGACCGGCTGCTTAACATTCACCCATCCCTGCTGCCCGCCTATAAGGGGCTGCATACGCATCAACGCGCCTTGGAAGACGGCGCGCGCCTGCATGGCTGCACCGTCCATCTGATGCGCCCGGAAATGGATGACGGGCCGATATTGGTGCAAAAACAAGTCGCCGTGCTGGCCGATGATACGCCGGACAGTCTTGCCGCGCGCGTTTTGGAACAAGAGCATGTCGCTTATCCCGAAGCACTGGATAAAGTGCTGGCCGGATTGCACGCAAAATAAAACCGGCGCCGCGCGCGGACACCGGTTTTACAAAATCAAGCCAAGGCTGATTAGCCGACAAGTTCCTCATCAGCGAAGAAGAATTTGATTTCCTCGGCAGCGGTTTCCGGCGCGTCCGAGCCATGCACGGAATTGGCCTCAATGCTTTCGGCAAAATCCTTGCGGATTGTGCCCTCATCGGCTTCCGCCGGATTGGTCGCGCCCATAATTTCGCGGTTTTTGGCAATGGCGTTTTCGCCCTCCAAAACCTGCACAACCACCGGGCCGGAAATCATAAAGCTGACCAAATCATTGAAAAACGGGCGCTCTTTATGCACGGCATAAAATCCTTCCGCCTGTTCGCGGCTCATATGGATACGCTTGGAGGCGATAATGCGCAGGCCATTGCTTTCAAACCGGTCAATGATTTTGCCGGTCAGATTACGCTTGGTGGCGTCGGGTTTAATGATGGAAAAAGTGCGTTCAAGAGCCATGGGTCATGTCCTGTTTGAGAAACAATATCAATCTATGCGCGCCTTATAGGCTGAGTGCGAATGAGGGACAAGCGAAAAAGAGGGTGAGACGCAAAGGTGGTTAATCCGTATTTCGAAGCCGAGATTGATAATAAATCACTGTCAGCCCTGACCCGCCAATGGCACCCAAGCCATATTTCATCAATTCATCCAATAGCGAAAACACGCGGTCTGAATGACCTAACTGGATGAGCCACCCAATAAAAACTAAAATGAGGGCGGACATGAAGACTACAAAAATCTTCAATCGCAAAGATGCACGTTCATCATAAGCTCTTTGCTGCGCAGCATTTTTTTCCTCTGCTTCAATGGTTCGTAGAGCAACTTCCTTATGGTTTGCCAAATGCTCAGACTGCATTTGGATTTCATATTGCCTGACAGCAAGTTCGCCTTTTTGAAGGGCAATCATTTCGCCCATTGTTTCCCTGTCGAGCGGCTCCTCAGCCATCAGGACACCATGTCAAAATGCGGTTGTTTCCATTTGACCAAAAATGTGCCGATTTGCCGGTGAGACCGAGGCCCACGTGTCAAACCGACCGAACGTCCGATTTCGCGAGCCGGTTCAAAGGCAATATCCTCAATATTGGCAGCTCTGGTCTCAAGCAGTTCCAATAATTCCCGCGCAGAGACACGTTGCGTAACACTCTGCTCATAATCAATTATCTGAAAACGCTGTTTTCTACTTTTGCGTATCATAGCCGACCTCTTTTTTGCGCATTTGCCAGCTTTTTGATAATAGATGAAAATCGCAGCTTCTCCAAGCCGCTATTTATACCGCCCTCATGCTTTTTCTTCCCATTTACCATCGGCAGTTTGCTGCCAATAGGTCAGTGTGTGGCCGTCAGCCTTCAGCCTTGCCCAATCGGCGCGGGCGCGGGCAACACTGTCATCATCGCGCCCGTCAAAAATGAAAACGCAACGCTGAAACCCGTCCAACCCGTCGCGCATCGCGCCATCAACGAGAAACAGCACTTGCGCCCGATTGGGCGTGTCATCGCCATCGGTAATCCATATTGGCTGGTCGGCGGCATGGTCGGCAAAGCGCGCATCTCCCTTGGCCGCATGCGGCAGAAAGCTGTCATCGCGCCAAGTCCATAAATGGGCGTCAAGCGCCGCCACACGTTCCAGTGACCCGGCCTGCACCACCGCCCGCCAATCGCGTTTCAAACTGGCTTCCAATAATTGCGGCAAAGCCTGTTCCAACGTCTGACGTTCCAGATGATAGAACAATATCTCCGACACAATGCGCCCTATTCGTAATGGTTTTTGACCAGCCTATCCAAAAGCCGCACGCCATAGCCGCTTGCCCAGCTCCGGCTAATCGCGGTTTTCGGCGACCCCATTGCCGTGCCGGCAATATCAAGATGCACCCAAGGCACACCATTGGTGAAGCGTTGCAGGAACTGCGCCGCTGTTGACGAACCGGCATAGCGCCCGCCAATATTTTTCATATCGGCATTGGGCGTATCAATCATTTTGTCAAAAGCATCGCAAATCGGCATGCGCCAGACTTTTTCGCCTTCGGCTGTGCCAATTTCGGTCAGACGCTCGGCCAGCTTGTCATCATTGGCAAACATGCCGGCATATTCCTGGCCCAGCGCAATCATAATCGCGCCGGTCAAAGTGGCCAGATTTATCATAAATTGTGGCTTGAAACGCTGTTGCGTATACCAAAGCGCATCGGCCAGCACCAAGCGGCCTTCGGCATCTGTGTTCAGCACTTCAATTGTCTGGCCCGACATGGAAGTAACAATATCGCCCGGACGCTGCGCATTGCCATCGGGCATATTTTCCACCAGCCCGATAACGCCGACCACATTGGCCTTGGCCTTACGGGTGGCCAGCGCATGCATCAGGCCGGTCACGGCAGCCGCGCCGCCCATATCGCCCTTCATATCTTCCATGCCACCGGCAGGTTTTATGGAAATGCCGCCCGTGTCAAAGCACACACCCTTGCCGATAAAGGCCAGCGGCTTTTTGCTTTTCGCCGCACCCTGCCATTGCATAATGACCATTTGGCTTGGCTGAACGCTGCCCTGCCCGACGCCGAGCAAAGACCCCATGCCGAGTTTTTTCATTTGTGCTTCGCTCAAAATTTCCACTTTCACACCAAGCTTGGTCAAGGCTTTGGCGCGTTTGGCAAATTCCGGCGGCGTCAGCACATTGGACGGCTCATTGACCAAATCGCGCGCCATAATCGTGCCTTCGGCAATCGCCCCCAATTCGGCATAGGCTTTGCGCGCGGCGGCCATAGCGGCACTTGCCAAAGTCAATTTTTTCAAACCGCCCGTGGTTTTCTTTTTGGTTTTATATTTCTCAAACTTGTAGCTGCGAAGATAAGCACCGGTCGCCGCGCGCGCGGCAAGCTCGGCATCACCGAGCGCGGCTTTCATCGGCTCAAACAGCAAGGTTGCATTGCCGTCATATTTTTCAACCGCACCAAGCGCCGTGCCGCCAAATTTCTCGGCATCAACAGGCGATAATTTATCGGCTGCACCGAGACCGACAAGCACAATTCGGTCAAGTGTTGATTTGGCCGGTGCGACAATGGAAATCATGGCTCCGGCATCGCCCTTGAATTTATTGACTTTAATAGCGCGTTCCAACGCCCCGCCGGTTTGTTTGTCGAGCTGCTTGGCCAATGGCGACAATTTGGCACCCTTGGCGAGGGGAATAAGGAGCGCGCCCTTGGTCGGCAATTTGGCAGCGGTAAAAGAAATCGAGATTGTCATATTATTCTCCGGCAATCGGCTAATGGATGAGGTTACGTTGGGTAAAATATGGCCAATGAGGGCCAGCGTCCAGTTTTGTTTGTTGAAATCGCTATTTTGCACTAACCGTGCGCCGCCAAATTGTGCTAACAGCTTGGCTTATGAACCGAAAAAACAACTCTCTCCCCAGCCTTGCCAGGGCGATGACTATGTTTTGCGCACAACGCCTGACGCTGCTGTTTGGCGTGCCTGTTTTGGCTGTTTTATTGGCTTTGCCGGTGGCCGCCCGCGACGTTGAAGGCATTGCCGCCATTGTCAATGATGAGGTAATTTCCATCTACGATGTTGACCAGCGCGTTGACTTGTTTCTGGTGACATCGGGTATTGAAAAAACCGCAGAAGTGATTGAGCGCATGCGCGCCCAAGTGCTGCGCTCACTGGTTGATGAAAAACTGCAAATGCAGGAGGCCAAGCGCGTCGAGATTGCCATTGAAGCGGCGGAAATTGAAAACCGTTTGGAGGGTATGGCGCGCGATTCGGGCATGTCGCTTGACGGTATTGAAAAATTTCTCGGTGATAATGGCATTACAGTTGAAAGCTTGAAAAGCCAGATTGAATCGGAGCTGGCATGGAACCAATTTGTCCGGCGCAGTTTCAGCGGACGGATAAAAATCGGTGATGCGGAAATTAATGAGCAATATAATAAAGCGGTGCGGGCGGTTGGCCAGCCCAGCTATTTGCTCAGCGAAATTTTGCTGGCGGTTGACAGTTTCGCTGACCAGAGCCGGATTGCCGCCCTGTCGGCAGAAATTGTGTCGCAATTGCAGGCCGGTGTTGATTTCGGTGCGGTGGCGCGCCAATTCAGCGCCTCTCCCTCAGCCGCGCGCGGCGGCCAGCTTGGCTGGATTTCGGCCAACCAGCTTGAGCCGCAATTGGCCGAGCTTGTTTCCCGCATGCAGGTCGGGCAGATTTCCCAGCCAATTGCCACCAATGCCGGTATTTACATTATCGCGCTGATGCAAAAGCAAGAAAGCGGCGGGCCGGACAGCAGCAAAAACCGCTTCGACGTTCTGACCGTCACTTTCACACCCAACACCAAGCCCAAACGGGTGGATCGCTTTATCGCCGATTTCAAAACCTGCCGCCGCGCGCAGCAAGAGGCCAAAAATCTTGAGGCGACGGCCAAACGCACCGGCTTGAAAGAAATACGTACCCTGCCTGCCAATATGCGCCGCAGCGTCGCCAATCTTGAGGCCGGTCAGCTCGGCGCGCCGCAATCGACCGAAAATGGCGTACAATTGCATATTGTTTGCGACCGTAAAGATGATTTGGGCATTGCTGTGTCGCGCGATGCGATTGCCGATAATATTTTTTCACAGCGCATTGCCATGATGGCGCGCCGCCATTTGCGCGATTTGCGGCGCGACGCGGTGGTCGAATATCGCTGAGCAATGACAAGCGGCGCTTCCGACGGCCTGCCCCCTTTGCGCGATGTTATTGCGGCCCATGGGCTGCGGGCCGACAAAAAATTCGGCCAAAACTTTATTCTTGATTTGAATTTGACGCGGCGTATTGCACGCGCCGCCCTGCCGCTTGACGACACGCCGATTATTGAAATTGGCCCGGGGCCGGGCGGGCTGACACGCGGCCTGCTGATGGAAGGGGCGCGCAAAATCATCGCCATAGAGGCCGACCGGCGCTTTTTACCGGCACTTCAAGAGATTGGCTCGGCCTATCCGGGTCGGCTGGATATTATCAATGCCGATGCCATGTCCCTGTCGCCGTCGCAATTGGCCGGTGGTAAATTCAAAATCATTTCCAACCTGCCCTATAATATCGGCACAGCCTTGCTCACCAAATGGCTCGATGAAGCCTGGCAGGGTGATAATTGGCAGCCGCAATTTCAATCACTGACACTAATGTATCAAAAGGAAGTGGCGCAGCGCCTTGTCGCTGCCCCGTCAACACCGGCCTATGGTCGTTTGTCCGTGCTGGCTGGCTGGTTGAATGAGGCGCGCATTTTGTTCGAGGTTGACCGCAATGTGTTTGTGCCGCCGCCGAAAGTCACCTCAGCCATTGTTCAGCTTGTGCCGCGCCCAAGCCCATTGGCCGAAGCGCATCCCGACAGCTTGCAAAAAATAACTGCCGCCGCTTTTGGTCAGAGACGGAAAATGTTGCGCGCGTCACTGAAACAGATATGCTCAGACCCACAACAGCTTTTGCTGGCGGCAGGCATTGACCCGCAGCAACGCGCAGAAGCATTGGAGATTGAGGCATTTTGCACGCTGGCACGATTATGGGCCGTGCAGAACGGGAGAGGCTGACAAGCCATTAGGGGAGGAAATTATGAAAACACAGGCAATTACAGAATTTGGCGGTCCGCTGAGTGAAGTGGAATTGGAAACACCGACACCGACCGGCAGCGAAGTGCTGGTGGAGGTCAGCCATTGCGGCGTATGTCATTCCGATGTGCATTTCCATGATGGCTATTTCGATGTCGGTGACGGCGAGCAGCTTGATGTGCGCGCGGCGCGCCAATTGCCCTTTACCCTTGGCCATGAAATTGAGGGCGTGGTGGTCGCGGTCGGCCCCGATGTCAGCAATGTTGCGATTGGTGAGCGCAAAGTTGTGTTTCCTTGGATTGGCTGTGGTGATTGCCCGGATTGCAATAATGGCCGCGAAAATTTGTGCAATGGCCGCGCATTGGGCGTTAACCGCGCCGGTGGCTTTGCCAGCCATTGCCTTGTGCCGCATGAACGCTATTGCCTCGATGCGGGCGATATCGCGCCGGGTCTGGCCAGCACTTATATGTGTTCGGGCATTACTGCCTATAGCGCGCTGAAACATTTGAAACCGGTCGATGCCAGCGAGCCGGTTTTGATTGTCGGTCTCGGCGGGGTCGGCATGATGGCGCTGCAATTCGCGCTGGAAATGTTTGAAACACCGCCGCTTGTCGCTGATTTGGATGACCATAAATTACAGGCCGCCATGGGGGCTGGTGCCAAAGCCGCTTATAATCCGAAAAACCCCGATGATTTGAAGAAATTGCTGGCCGATACCAATGGCGGCGTCGCCTCGGCGGTTGATTTTGTTGGTGCCGAAGGCTCTTTGCAATTTGCCACCGGCGCATTGCGGCGCGGCGGTGAGGTGAAAATTGTCGGCCTGTTTGGCGGCAAATTCGCCATGCCAATCCCGTTTTTCCCGTTCCGCGCCATTTCGATTGGCGGCTCGATGACCGGCACGCTGGAAGATACGGCGGAAATGCTGGAAATTGTAAAAGCCGGAAAGATAAATCCGATACCGGTGGAAATGCGCACCATGAGCGAAGCCAGCCGGTCATTGGATGATTTGCGCGAAGGCAAGGTGATTGGCCGCGTCGTATTAACCAATGAGAATTGACCAATTTGGGCTGACCAAGGCTAACGGGGGACGTTACAGCGATTGCCGCAAGGTTTTGACGAAATCGGACAGGCCGGTCTGGCGACCGCGCTTTAAGCGTTCGGCGACCAATATCGCATTGAGCCTGGCGAGGCTTTCGTCCAAATCATGATTGACAATAATATAGTCATATTCCGGATAATGGCTGATTTCCGCCGAGGCATCAGCCATGCGCCGCGCCACTGTCTCGCTGGAATCTTGCGCGCGCGCCTTTAAGCGGCGTTCCAATTCGGCTGCTGAGGGCGGCAAGATAAACACTTTCACCAAATCCTCGGCGGCGGCTTCCTGCAATTGCTGTGTGCCTTGCCAGTCAATGTCGAATAATACATCGCGGCCCTGCTGCAAGGCCTCTTCCACAGGCTCTTTTGGCGTCCCGTAATAATGGTCAAACACCCGCGCATATTCCAAAAACGCCTCGCGATTGCGCATTTCGCCAAATGTCACCATGTCGAGAAAATGGTAATCCGTGCCGTCTATTTCACCCGGTCTTGGATTGCGCGTTGTTGCCGAAACCGACATGGTGATATTGCCATCCTGCTCCAGCAAACGCCGCGACAGGCTGGTTTTGCCCGCGCCTGACGGCGAGGATAAAACCAGCATTAATCCACGGCGGTTGATTTCAGATGACATATCAAACTCCGACTCAGTTTCACCGCGCGACTATAGCCTATCGAAGCCCCTGCTGTCGTTGAATTTGCCGCCATTTGGCGACATTGCGATTGTGTCCTGCCAAATCACGGGCAAACACATGCCCGCCCGTGCCATCGGCGACAAAATACAGCGCATCACTGTCTGCCGGTTGCAAAACCGCAGCCAGCGCGGCAGCTCCCGGATTGGCAATAGGCGTCGGCGGCAAGCCTTTAATGCGATAAGTATTATAGGGCGTTTCACGCCTGATTTCGCTGCGCCGTATCGGTCGGCCCAACACGCCCTTGCCGCCAACCAGACCGTAAATAATGGTCGGGTCGGATTGCAGACGCATATTGCGGTTGAGCCGGTTGATAAACACCGCCGCTACTTGTTTGCGCTCGCTGACAAGGCCGGTTTCCTTTTCCACAATCGAGGCCAAAATAACCGCTTCCTGCGGCGTTTTAAGCGGCAGCGCATCAAGCCGCTTCGGCCATAAATCTGCCAGCAAACGGGTTTGCGCGGCCTGCATTTTGGTCACCAGCGCCGCCCGCGTCATGCCGCGCTCAACGCGATAGGTTTCCGGCAACAGGCTGCCTTCCGGCGGCAGCTCTACCGCACCGACCAAGACCGGCATTGCCATGAGCAGGTCGATAATCTGCTGGCTGGTCAAACCTTCCGGAATGGTGATGTCATGCAGCAGCACTGCGCCGGATTCCAACAAGCGGGCAATCTGCGCCATTGAGGCGCGCGCCGGCACTTCATATTCACCGGCCTGCACACGCAATGTGCTGCCGCGAAACCGCATGGCCAGCCGGAATATAAGGCTGTTATGCACCAGCCCGCGCGCTTCCAATACGGCGGCCACCTGCCCCAAACCACTGCCTTTGGGCACGATTATGCGTTGCGATTCTTGATGCGGGCCTGGTGCCTGAAAGCGCGATACGCCCCAGGCCAGTACCAGCACACCGGCAATCGCCGCAAATAAAAACAGTGCCAGATAGGCGCGCACCCGACTTATCGGCCGCGTCGGTTCGGGCGGCAGGTCAGGAATGGGCCCGGATGCGCTCAACCGGAATTACTCGACAGATTTGAACACCAGGCTGGCATTGGTGCCGCCAAAGCCGAAACTATTGGACAAAGCGGCACGCACCTTTTTTTCCTGCGCTTTATGGGGAACAAGGTTAATCGGTGTTTCAACCGAGGGATTATCCAGATTGAGGGTCGGCGGCACAATACCGTCGCGCATGGCCAAAATGGAGAAAATCGCTTCAACCGCACCGGCAGCGCCGAGCAAATGCCCGATAGCCGATTTGGTTGAAGACATTGCCAGCCCGTCGCTGTCGCCGCCAAACAGGCGTTCCACTGCTTTCAGCTCAATCTCATCGCCGAGCGGGGTTGATGTGCCATGCGCATTGACATAGCCAATATCTTCCGGCGACAGGCCGGAGCGTTTCAGCGCCGCTTGCATGGAGCGATACCCGCCTGAGCCATCTTCCGCCGGTGAGGTAATGTGATAGGCGTCACCGGACAGGCCATAGCCAATAATTTCGGCATAAATGCGCGCGCCGCGCGCCTTGGCATGTTCATATTCTTCCAGCACGACCACACCGGCACCCTCGCCCATGACAAAGCCGTCGCGGTCGGCATCATAGGGGCGCGAGCCTTTTTCCGGCGTGTCGTTGAAATTGGTGGACAGGGCGCGACAGGCGGCAAATCCGGCAATGCCCAAGCGACAAATCGCCGATTCCGTGCCACCGGCGACCATCACATCGGCATCATCCAGCATGATAAGCCGCGCCGCGTCCCCAATCGCATGCGCGCCGGTAGAGCAGGCGGTTACCACCGCATGATTTGGCCCTTTCAGACCATGCCGGATGGAGACTTGCCCACCGGCCAGATTGATAAGCGCACCGGGGATAAAAAACGGGCTGAGACGGCGCGGGCCGCGATCGCGCACGGTAAAGGCACCATCTTCAATGCCTTGCAAGCCGCCAATACCGGCTCCAATCAACACACCGGTGCGGTATTGCTGCTCTTCGCTTTCGGCGGCATAGCCACTGTCGGCAAGCGCCATATCGGCAGCCGCAATGGCATAAATGATGAAATCATCGACCCGCTTTTGCTCTTTCGGCTCCATATAGGCATCGGGGTTGAAAGCATCTTCCCCGCGCGCGATTGAACAGGCAATTTTGCATGGCAAGTCATCGACATCAAAGCCGGTAATGGCCGACGCGCCTGAACGCCCGGCAAGCAGATTTTGCCAGCTTTGCTCGGCGCTCGCACCAAGTGGATTAACTGAGCCAAGACCGGTAACAACAACACGTCTCATCGCACCGCCCTTTCGAAAAGGCTAGTTTGGCAGGTCTTTTAGGAAGCCTGCTCTATGAATTTCACGGCATCGGCAACCGTCAAAATGGTTTCCGCCGCATCATCGGGGATTTCAATGCCGAACTCTTCTTCAAAGGCCATAACCAATTCGACCGTATCAAGGCTGTCAGCACCCAAATCGTCAATGAAGCTTGCGCTTTCAGAAACTTTATCGGCTTCGACACCCAGATTTTCGACAACAATTTTTTTCACGCGTTCAGCAATATCGCTCATGGTAATTCCTCATTCCCGGCGCTGTGCGCCACCCCTCAGATTGGTTAAATACATGTGTGGCGACTCAATGTCGCTGCACAGGCGGTTCCCTATCACTGTTTCGGCGACGTGTCCAGAAGTCTAACCGGTCAAATCAACACCGGCAAATTGTATTTTTGCCGTCAATTTGACCTATATCATCGCCATGCCGCCATTGACGTGCAATGTCTGTCCGGTGACATAACCCGCCTCATCGCTGGCCAAATACACACAGGCCGCCGCAATATCACTGCCACTGCCGAGCCGACCGGCCGGAATCGCCTCGCCCAAAGCCTGTTTTTGCGCTTCCGGCAGCGCATCGGTCATCGGTGTTTCGATAAAGCCCGGGGCCACGCAATTCACCGTAATGCCGCGACTGGCCACTTCCTGCGCCAGCGATTTGCTCATGCCAATCATGCCTGCTTTGGTCGCCGCATAATTGGCCTGTCCGGCATTGCCGGTGACGCCAACAACCGAGGTAATGCCGATAATCCGGCCATGGCGGCGTTTCATCATACCGCGCAAGGCGGCGCGAATGAGTTTGAAGCTTGACGACAAATTAACCGCCAGCACCGCGTCCCAATCTTCATCTTTCATCCGCATAGCAAGATTATCGCGGGTGATACCGGCATTATTGACCAGAATGTCAATGCCGCCCAATTTTTCCTCGGCGGCGGCGGCCAGTGATTGCGCACCTTGCGTGGTCGATAAATCGGCCAGCAGCACATGGGCGCCCGCGCCCAGCTCATCGGCCAATTCCTGCAACACTGCCTCGCGCGTGCCAGCCAAGCCCACATTGGCGCCTGCCGCGTGCAAGGCTTGCGCAATTTGCCGCCCGATACCGCCGGATGCGCCCGTCACCAAAGCTGTTTTGCCACTTAAATCAAACATGCATTTGTCCTTTCGCGATGCTTTTGCAAGCATCAGTAAATCATCAGTCAGCCAAAAAGGCTGTAATATCTTCTTCCGCCGTCAGTGACTGGGCGGTCAGGCGCGGGTCAATCCGCTTGGCCATTGTGGACAGAACCTTGCCACTGCCCAATTCAACCAAATGGGTGACGCCCTTATCGGCCAGCCAAATCATCGACTCGCGCCAACGCACACTGCCGGTCACTTGTGCGACCAGCAAATTGCGAATTTCTTCCGGCTCGGTAACCGGTGAGGCCGTCACATTGGCGATAATTGGCAAGGCCGGTGCGGCAATCTCAATATCAGCCAGCGCGGCTTGCATTTCTTCCGCCGCCGGTTGCATCAAAGCGCAATGAAATGGCGCGCTGACCGGCAATTCCATGGCGCGTTTCGCACCACGCTGCTTGGCAATATCAATGGCGCGGGCAACCGCTGCTGTATGGCCGGAAATCACCACCTGCCCGACCGCATTGTCATTGGCCGCGCCGCAAATCTCATTTTCCGCCGTCGCCTCAGCCGCCACTTCAACAACTGTCTCAAAATCCAGCCCCAAAAGCGCGGCCATTGCGCCAACGCCGACCGGCACGGCGCGTTGCATGGCCTGGCCGCGCAATTTCAGCAGCCGCGCGCAATCTTCCAATTGCAAGGCCCCCGCCGCCGTCAGCGCCGCATATTCGCCCAGCGAATGACCGGCCAGATAGGCGACATTGCCTTGAACATCATAGCCGCGCGCTTTCAGCACTTCCAAAACAGCGATAGACACGCCCATCAAGGCAGGCTGGGCGTTTTCCGTCAGCGTCAATTCGGCTTCCGGCCCGTTAAACATAAGCTCCGACAGATTTTGCCCAAGCGCCTCGTCAATGCGGGCGAAAACATCGCGCGCTTCGGTGCAATTGGTCGCCAAGGCGCGCCCCATGCCAGCCGCCTGGCTGCCCTGTCCCGGAAATATAAATGCATTTGCCATAAGCCCCTCCAAATCGTCACCTTACAGCGGTCGGTGCGACCGGCCATAATTGCGCCTGTCTTAACCTGCTTGTCGGTGCTTGCCAAGTATTTGCAACAATAAGTATTTGCGCGAATAAGTATTTGCAAAATGCGGATGCGCGGGGGCTTGCCATGGCCGGTATTTTATGGTGTAACCCTGCCAGCTTCGGCCGGAGGCTGAAAGGACAGCACATTTGTGTGGAAATGGTTCCCGTCCCTTGTCTCCGCTCTCGCGTTACTTGCAGGCCTCGCCCCGTCAGGGGTTCGGGTCGCCAGGGGCTCGGCGCCGAACAGATAAAGGAGTGAGGCTATGGCTCTCTATGAGCATATTTTTATTGCACGCCAAGATATTTCCTCGCAGCAGGTTGACGGTCTGGTTGACCTGATTACGGCTGTTATTGAGGAAAATAACGGCAAAATCAGCAAAACCGAATATTGGGGTTTGAAATCGCTCGCCTATCGGGTGAAGAAAAACCGCAAGGGTCATTACACGCTGATGAATATCGAAGCTGAGCATGAGGCGATTGCCGAAATGGAACGCCGCATCAGCCTGAATGACGATATTATCCGTCACATGACATTGCGCGTTGATCAACATGAAGAAGGTGACAGTGTTCAAATGCGCAATAAAAACCGCGATGAACGCCGCAGCCAACGCCGCGATAATGACGGTGACAGAGATAGTGACAGAGATAGTGACAGCAGAAATGAAACCGCCAGTGAGGAGAACCAGTCATGAGCCAAGCCCGTCGTCCCTTTGGCCGTCGCCGCAAATCCTGCCCGTTTTCCGGCGCCAACGCCCCTGTCATTGACTATAAAGACACAAGATTGCTGCAACGCTATGTGTCGGAACGCGGCAAAATCGTGCCGCGCCGCATCACCGCCGTATCAGCCAAAAAGCAACGCGAGCTGGCCCGCGCCATTAAACGCGCCCGCTATCTTGCCCTGATGCCTTATACGGTTGAACAATAGGCGTCATCCGGGCGCTGGCGGCTGTATGGCCTGAAAGGAAGGCCGGTTATGCAAAATAATGCCTTGCGGGCGGTGCTTGCCGCCATTGCCAGCTTTTTGATGTTTGCCGCGCTTGTGAGCCTGCCCTTTGCCAGCGTACCAATCGCCTATATTGGCCTGTGCTATGGGCTGGGTCTGGCAATTGCCGCCGCCATTTTGACCGGCCTGTTGACATCGGTTTTGCTGTCGCCGGTTCTCGGCATTGTTTTTCTTTTGGTGTTTTTGGTGCCAAGCCTGATGCTGTTGCGCCAATCACTCTTGTCGCGGCCAATAGCCAGTGATGTCGCAAGGGGTGATGGCGCGCCGTCATGGGATTTTTACCCGGCCGAAAGGCTTATCCTTATGGGCGGTGGGCTGGCTGCTGTCGGCACGATCGCGATTTTCGCCAGCGTCGCCGACACGCCGGGTGGCCTGCCGGAAATACTGGCACAAGCCATGTATAGCTCGCCGGAACTGGCTGACATGGTTCATCAGCTCTACAATACGCGCGATTTTACCGATTTTCAGCTTATTGCGCGGCTTATCATCATTACCGGCCTTGCCGGATGGCCGCTTTTATTGCTTGGTAATTTGCAAATCGGGCAGGCGCTGGCGGTTTTGAGCGGCAAAAATCTGCGTCCGACGCCCGATTATGACCGGCTGCAATTGCCGCCGCGTCTGGTTTTTCTGCTGGCCGGATTCGGCATTGGCACGCTGGTTTTTGACGGCACGCTCTCCACATTGATGGCGATTTTTCTGGCGCTGGTCACCAGCGCATATTTTCTGTTGGGTTTGGCGATTATTCATGCTATCTCCCGCCCATGGAACGGGCGCGGCTGGTTGTTGTCGGCGCTCTATTTTTTAATTTTTATCATGGCGTGGGTCATTATCCCGATTGCGCTAATCGGGCTTTTGGACACACGTTTTGACTTCCGGCAATTAGCGTCGGATGGAACGGGAAAAAACACCAATATCGGGTCAGTACACAGCACTGACGATACCGATAAGGATGAGGAGAAGGACTGATGGAAGTCGTATTGTTGGAACGCGTGGCCAAGCTTGGCCAAATGGGCGATGTGGTCAATGTCAAAGACGGTTATGCCCGCAATTTCCTGTTGCCCCAAGGCAAAGCATTGCGCGCAAATAAAAGCAATCTCCAACGCTTTGAGAATGAGCGCGCCCAATTGGAAGCGCGCAATCTTGAGCGCAAATCTGAAGCCGAAAGCGTTAATGCCAAGCTGGACGGTGCCAGTTTTGTGGTCATTCGCTCATCCGGCGATACGGGTCAGCTTTATGGCTCGGTCAACACGCGCGATATTGCCGCCACATTGGCAGAACAAGGTTTCAGTGTTGCCCGCAACCAAATCGCGCTGGCCGCGCCGATTAAAACGCTGGGTCTGCATGGCGTGAGCGTATCGCTGCACCCGGAAGTCACCAGCATGGTGACAATTAACGTGGCGCGCACAGCAGAAGAAGCCGAGCGCCAAGCCGCCGGTGAGGATGTCACCATTGAGCAATTCGACGATGACGAAGCCGATGTCAATGTTGAGGAAGTGTTTGAGGAAGGCGTCACGGTTGACCTGCAAGCAGATGCGGAAACCGAAGAAAGCCCTGCTGAAGAAGCTGTTGAAGAAGCTGCAGAAGAAACATCTGAAGCAGCCAGCGCCGAAGATGGTGATGCGGACGAGACGTCAGCAGAAGAAACCGCTTCGCAATAATTTTTTCCACATAGTTCACAGGCCCGTCGGAAATTTTTTCGGAAATTTGCGGCGGGCCTTTTGATTCCTCTGGCGGCAGCTTTCGCCAAGAGCTAGATTGCCTGAATGGAAACGCCCGTCACCCAAATAAATCCTGACAGCCAAGCCGCCACCCAAAGCAACGGCGTCCAAAATCAGGATTTCCGCCAAATGCCGCATAATATTGAAGCCGAACAAGGGCTTCTCGGTGCATTGCTGATAAATAATGATGCGCTCGATCAGGTCTCCGACTTTCTGCAGCCACGGCATTTTTTCGACCCGGTGCATATGCGGATTTATGAGGCCGTCTCCAAACTTATCGGCAATGGCAATCTGGCCTCACCGGTCACGCTGAAAACCTATATGGAAATGGATGAGGGGCTGGTGCAATTGGGCGGGGCCAGCTATTTGGCGCGGCTGGCCTCCAATGCCACCACCATTGCCAATGCCCAGCAATATGGCCGGACAATTTATGACCTTGCCATTCGCCGCGAATTAATCGTCGTTGGCGAGGAAATGATGGCCGATGCTTTCGACGCCGATATTGACGACAGCCCGGCAGACCAAATCGACAAGGCCGAACAGGCGCTTTATTCAATCGCCGAAAAAGGCGCGCATAGTTCCGGCTTTATGAGTTTTGAACAATCGCTGACCGGGGCGATTGACATGGCAGCGCGCGCCTATCAGCGCGAAGGCCATTTATCCGGCCTGTCAAGCGGCTTTACCGGTCTCGACACTTTGCTTGGCGGGCTTCAAGAAAGCGATTTGCTGATATTGGCGGGGCGTCCGGCCATGGGTAAAACCGCCCTGGCGACCAATATCGCCTTCACCATTGCCCATAATTATCTGAAAGCCCAGCGCGAGGGTAATGTTGAGCATTTGCCGGATGGGCGCACACGGGTGAAAGAAGGCGGTGTTGTCGGCTTTTTCTCGCTGGAAATGTCTGCCGAACAGCTTGCCACACGGATGCTGGCAGAGCAGTCCGGCGTGTCATCTTCAAACATTCGCAAGGGCGAAATCCATGAGGATGAATATGCCCGCCTGGTCACCTCAGCGCGCGATTTGAACGATGCCCCGCTTTATATTGACCATACCGGTGCCATACCCATGGCGACTTTGGCCGCGCGTGCGCGACGGCTGAAACGCCAGCACGGGCTGGGGCTGATTGTGGTTGATTATCTGCAATTGGTGCGCGCCAGCAGCGGCAATCGCAATGATGGGCGGGTGCAGGAAGTCAGCGAAATCACCCAAGGGTTGAAGGCGCTGGCCAAGGAACTTGATGTGCCGGTTCTCGCCCTGTCGCAATTATCGCGGCAGGTTGAATCGCGCGAAGACAAACGCCCGCAACTTTCCGATTTGCGCGAATCCGGCTCGATTGAGCAAGATGCCGATATTGTGATGTTTGTCTATCGCGAGCCTTATTATCTGATGCGCGAAAAGCCGACAGAAGGCACAGAGGAATTTCTGCAATGGGAAGAGCGCATGAAACTGGTTGACGGCACGGCGGAAGTGATTGTCGGCAAAAACCGGCATGGCCCGGTCGGCACGGCGCGCATGGCTTTTGAAGACCGCTATACGCGATTCAGCGATTTGGCCGAAGACGACCATTTGCCGGAACGGTTCGATTAAGGCCGATGGCGACGCCCCTGCCCCCGGATGATTTTGCCGACCGGCCACGCTTGCACATAGATTTGGCCGCATTGGCCGCCAATTATTCAATTTTGCAAAAGGCGTCGGGTAAGGCGCAATGCGCTGCCGTGGTCAAGGCCGATGCTTATGGTTTGGGCATGGATGAAACCGTGCCGGTTTTGCTGGCGGCAGGCTGTCGGCATTTTTTTGTTGCCCAGCTGGCCGAAGGCGTGCGCCTGCGCCATATCATCACCGCCTGCGCCGAAACTGATAAGAGCCTTGATGCCAGCGCGATTTATGTTTTAAGCGGGCTGGCGGGCAATCTCGAAAATGGGGCCGAAAATGACTATGTCACCCATCGGCTGCATCCTTGCCTGATATCGCTTGCCCAGGTCAAAAACTGGCAGAACTTTTGCCGCAAAGCAGGCAATCATCCGGCGGCGCTGTTTCTTGATACCGGTTTTAACCGGCTCGGCCTGTCTTTTGACGAGATAACCGAAATATCTGAAATGGCTGATATTTTTGAGGGCTGGACACTGGACTTGATTGCCAGCCATTTGGCCTGCGCCGACACGCCTGACCATCCGATGAACCGCGCCCAGCTTGAGGCGTTTCACACAATGACCGCCCTGCTGCCGGATGCGCCGCGCTCACTGGCCAATACGGGCGGCATTTTTCTTGGTGAGGCATATCACTTTGACATGACGCGGCCCGGCATTGGCCTTTATGGCGGCATGGGCTTTTCGCCTGATGTTGAGCCGCGCCAGACCGTTGCCCGCTTGAGCGCGCCGATATTGCAAACCCGCCGGTTAAGCGCCGGCGACGCGATTGGCTATGGCGCAAGTTTTACCGCCGACCATGAAATGCGCATCGGCATTGTTGGCCTCGGCTATGGCGACGGTCTGCCGCGCAGTTTCGGCCAGTTCAACCCGCCGCGTGTGCGGCTTGGCCTTGGTGATATGGAGGCGGCGATATTGGGACGCATTTCAATGGACAGTTTCGCCATTGACCTGACCGATGCCGATGACAGCATTGGCACGGGCAGCATGGTGGAAATTTTTGGTGACACCATGCCTATTGACGGGCTGGCCGAACAGGGACAAACCATTTCTTATGAGCTTCTCACACAGCTTGGCAGCCGCTATAAGCGGATATATAAAACATGATAATGGCGCGTGAAGGAGCAGCATTTTGTCGGTATTTGCAACAATAGGAAGATTTTTCCTTGGGTTTTTCACCCAGACCGGAAAGCTGGCGCAATTCACGGCGCAAGCCCTGATGGCGCTGGTCTCGCCGCCGGTTTACTTGCGCATGATAGGCCAGCAAATCATGCGCATTGGCTATTTTTCCCTGCCGGTCGTGGCGCTGACTTCTTTTTTCACCGGCGGTGCGCTGGCCATTCAAATCTATAATGGCGACAGCCAATTCAATTCGGAAAGCATTGTTTCCAGCATTGTCGCGCTCGGCATTACCCGTGAGCTTGGCCCCGTGCTTGGCGGGCTGATGGTTGCCGGTCGGGTCAGCGCCGCTATTGCCGCCGAAATTGGCACAATGCGCGTGACAGAACAAATCGACGCGCTGACCACATTATCCACCGACCCGTTCAAATATCTGGTCGCCCCACGGCTTTTGGCGGCAACTTTCTGCCTGCCGCTATTGGCATTGGTGGCTGATATTATCGGCATTTTTGGCGGCTTTGTTGTTGGCACGCAATCATTCGGCTTTAACGCCGCCATTTATGTGCAAAGCACTTATAATTTCCTCGAATTGAGCGATGTGACTTCCGGTCTGATTAAAGCGGCTGTCTTCGGTTTCATCATTGCGCTGATGGGCTGCTATCACGGTTACCATTCCAATGGCGGCGCGCAAGGTGTTGGCCGCGCCACGACAAATGCAGTGGTTGCCGCCTCAATTCTCATTCTGGCAGCCAATTATCTGATGACCTCGCTGCTGTTTTCCTCGTGAGGCATGCATGGCCGCGATGATTTCCTTAAATGAGATTCACAAAAGCTTCGGCACCAAACATGTGCTGCGCGGTGTCAATCTGGAGATTGAACGCGGGCAATCCATGGTGGTGATTGGCGGCTCAGGCAGCGGCAAGTCGGTCATGCTGAAATCCATTCTTGGCCTGTTGCGCCCGGAAAGCGGCTCGCTGAAAATTGACGGGCGCGAAACGATTGGCCTGACGCGCGGCGCACGCGCCGATATTGACGCGCGTATGGGCATGTTGTTTCAAAATGGCGCTTTGTTTGACAGCCTGCCGGTTTGGCGCAATGTCGCCTTTCGCGCGCTTCAGCAAGATGGCATGACCCAATCGCGCGCCCGCGATTGGGCGGTTGAAGCTTTGGCGCGGGTTGAACTGGGCGCCGAATTGCTCGATGTCTATCCGGCCTCCCTGTCGGGTGGCATGCATAAACGTGTCGGGCTGGCACGCGCGATTGCCACTCGTCCGGAAATTATTTTCTTCGATGAACCAACCACCGGCCTCGACCCCATTATGACCGATGTCATTAACCATTTGATACGCGATTGTGTGCGTGATTTGGGCGCGACCACGCTGACCATCACCCATGACATGACCAGCGTGCGCGCCATTGCTGACAAAACCGCCCTGCTTTATAAAGGCGAGATTATCTGGCAGGGCGATACGGATGCGCTTGAACAGGCCGATAATCCGTTTCTCCTGCAATTCATCAATGGCCGCCCCGATGGGCCGATTGAAGTCGAAGGCCAGCAAATCAGCACGGCCAATCAGGGCGGCACTGCCTGATGGCGCGCGCCACCAGCGAGTTTGTCTGCCAGAATTGCGGCCAAGTCAGCAGCAAATGGTCGGGCAAATGCGAGGGCTGCGGCGCTTGGAACACGCTTGTCGAACAAGCCGGCAGCAGCGCCCCGCCCGCGGGACGCGGCGCCAAAACCAGCAAGGGCAAGAAAATCGACCTGACTTCATTGGCCGGGGAAAGCAGCGAGCCGGGCCGCGTTGTTATCGGCCTTGGCGAGTTTGACCGCGTTCTTGGCGGCGGGCTGGTGCCGGGTTCGGCCATATTGATTGGCGGCGATCCGGGCATTGGCAAATCCACTTTACTCATGCAGGCCGCCGCCGCCCTCGCCCAATCGGGCAAGCGATGTATTTATATTTCCGGTGAGGAGGCGCTGGCCCAATTGCGCATGCGCGCCAGCCGCCTTGGCCTTGAACAAGCGCCGGTCTCGTTGGCGGCGGAAACAAATTGCGCCGATATTGTGCGCACGCTGTCAGGTGAGGCAGAGATTTCACTGGTCATTATTGACTCCATTCAAACCATGTGGTCACCGGCCATTGAGGCCGCCCCCGGCACGGTCAGCCAAGTGCGTGTCGCCGGGCAGGAGCTTATTCATTTTGCCAAAAACAATAATGCCGCTTTGGTGCTGGTCGGCCATGTGACCAAAGATGGCCAGATTGCCGGCCCCCGCGTTTTGGAGCATATGGTCGATACGGTGATTTATTTTGAAGGCGATCGCGGCAATCAGTTCCGTATTCTGCGCGCCATCAAAAACCGCTTCGGCCCGGCCCATGAAATCGGCGTTTTTGAAATGCTGTCGGAAGGTTTGGCAGAAGTGACCAACCCGTCCGCCCTGTTTCTGGAATCGCATGAGGAGCATGTGCCGGGGGCGGCTGTGTTTGCCGGTATTGAAGGCACAAGGCCGGTATTGGTGGAGATACAGGCTTTGGCCGCGCCCTCATCGCTGGCGACGCCACGCCGCGCCGTGGTGGGCTGGGATCAGAACCGGCTGTCCATGGTGCTGGCCGTGCTGGAAGCGCGCTGCGGCCTGTCCTTTGCCGGACGTGATGTATTTTTGAATGTTGCGGGCGGCTTGCGGGTCAATGAACCGGCGGCTGATTTGGCCGTGGCCGCCGCTTTGATTTCATCTCTGGCCGACAAACCCTTACCGCCGCGCACGGCCCTGTTTGGTGAAGTCAGCCTGTCCGGCGCGGTGCGGCCGGTCGCGCAGGCCGCCATGCGAATGAATGAAGCTGCCAAGCTGGGCTTTGAAACGGTGATGACCGCGCCTTTGGCAGAAAATAAAAGCCGCGACCCAAAAAACCAGCCCCTCAATGTCAAACCGATTGACCGCCTGGCTGACCTTATGGCGGCGATTGGCGCGGGGTCAAATTAAGGCAAAACGGCGCTCAGCCCGCCGACTCATGATAGCAGAATGACATGGAAATACTCGCCGTTGATTTTCTGATAACCGCCGTGCTGCTGGTCTCCGCCGCATTGTCCTTGATGCGCGGCTTCACCAAGGAAGTTTTGTCGATAGCCGGGTGGCTGGCGGCTGGCTATGCGGCGATTTTCCTGTCGCCTTTGGTCAAACCCTTGCTGGCGCAATATATGTCGGCTGACTGGATGGTGAACACAGCCGCCATGTTGCTGGTCTTTCTGTCCGTGCTTATTGCCTTTTCCATTGCCGCCAGCATTTTGGCCAATGCGCTGAAAAGCAGCTCAATCGGCGCTTTGGACAGGTCATTGGGCGTTGTATTCGGTCTGTTGCGGGGCGCATTTATTGTCTGCTTGGCCTATTTCGTGGTGGTGCTTATCATCCCCGAAGAGGAACATCCTGACTGGCTGGCCAAAGCCAAGCTGCGTCCGCTTTTGCAAACCGGCACGCGCGCCATGGTGGCGATTGTGCCGATTGACCGCTTGCCGGTCAATATTTCCAATATTGAAGGTCTGGTGCGTCCGGAAATGCGCGAGCGCATTATCGATGAAGTCAGCGGCGAAGTATTGCGCAAAGTGGTTGAGGATAATCTGGAAAATCTGATACCCGACACAAATGGCGCGACCGAAAAGGAAAAGCAAGACAGCACGCCTGACACAGGCTATAAACGGTTGGAGCGTGACCAGATGGAACGGCTTATCCGTAATACGGAAGGGGTAAAATAGTATGCCTTTGGCAGCACCCGGAATGCAACATGATGACCGGTTGCGCGAAGAATGCGGCGTATTCGGTATATTTGGCCATGATGACGCCGCCGCGCTGACCGCTTTGGGGCTTCACGCCCTGCAACATCGCGGACAAGAAGCAGCCGGAATCGTCACTTATGACGGCAAGCAATTTTACGCCGAAAGACGGCTCGGTCTGGTCAGCGAGCATTTTACCAAAGCCAGTGTTCTGAACCAATTGGTCGGCAATGTGGCAGTTGGCCATGTGCGCTATTCAACAACCGGCGAAACCGTGCTGCGCAATGTGCAGCCGCTATTTGCCGATTTGGCCGGCGGCGGCTTTGCTGTGGCGCATAATGGCAATCTGACCAATGCGCTGACTTTGCGCGAAGAATTGGTCAAAAAAGGCGCGATTTTTCAGTCCACCTCTGATACGGAAACAATTTTGCAATTGGTGGCGCGTTCCAATCGCGTCAATACGCTGGCGCGTTTCACCGATGCGCTGTTTCAGATTGACGGCGCTTATGCGCTGGTGGTGATGACCAATAAAAAGCTGATTGGCGCGCGCGACCCGCTGGGCATTCGGCCTTTGGTGCTTGGCCAGCTTGACGGCCATTATATTCTCGCTTCCGAGACTTGCGCGCTGGATATTATCGGCGCGAAATATATTCGTGACGTGGAAAATGGCGAAATTGTCGTGATTACCGAGGCCGGTGTGGAAAGCATTAAACCCTTCCCGCCAATGGCACCGCGACCTTGCATTTTTGAATATATTTATTTTTCCCGTCCCGACAGCATGGTTGGCGGGTTGAGCGTTTATGAATGTCGCAAAGCATTTGGCCGCCAGCTTGCCGTGGAAAGCGGTGTGCCCGCCGATGTGGTGATACCGGTGCCTGACAGTGGCGTGCCGGCAGCGATTGGATATGCCGAACAATCCGGCGTGCCGTTTGAATTGGGCATTATCCGCAATCATTATGTCGGACGCACTTTTATTGAGCCGCAACAGAGTATTCGCGCCTTTTCGGTTAAGCTGAAACACAATGCCAATCGTGTGCATGTGGATGGTAAGCGTGTGGTGCTGATTGATGATTCCATTGTTCGTGGCACGACATCGGTGAAAATCGTTCAAATGATGCGCGATGCCGGGGCCACAGAAGTGCATATGCGAATAGGTGCGCCGCCCATCACGCACCCTGATTTTTACGGCATTGACACACCCAGCCGCGACCAATTGCTGGCGGCCAATCATTCATTGGAAGAAATGCGCGCCTATATTGGCGCAGACAGCCTCGCCTTTTTATCGGTGGATGGGCTGTATCGCGCTATGGGGCATGAAGAGGGCCGCAATGCCGAGCGCCCGCAATATACCGACCATTGCTTCACCGGCGATTATCCAACACAACTGACCGACCAGCAAAGCGATGAGCGGGTCAACCAGCTATCGCTTTTGGCCGAGCAGGCTTAGCCCCAATGGCTGACCCTGCCTCCCCTTCCGCCATGGCGGCGACCCATGATTTTACCGGAAGGCTGGCGCTTGTCACCGGCGCGTCGCGCGGGCTTGGCTATGCCGTCGCCGAGGCGCTGGCGGCAAGCGGCGCGCATGTGCTTTTGCTCAGCCGCACGCAAGGCGCGCTGGAAGAACTCTATGACAGCATTGTCGCCAAAGGCGGCAGCGCGACCGGCGTGCCGATGGATATTACTGATTTCGATGCGCTTGACCGGCTTGGCGCGCAATTGGCCGAGCGTTATGGCAAGCTTGATATGCTGGTCGGCAATGCCGGAGTGCTTGGCACGCTGACGCCGATTGCCCATATTGCGCCGGATGATTTTGACAAAGCCATGGCCGTTAATGTCACTGCCAATGCGCGGCTTATCCGTGCCATGGAGCCATTGCTCATGCAATCCGACGCACCGCGCGCGGTTTTTGTGACATCCGGTGCCGCCGACAAAGCGCGGCCATTTTGGGGAAGCTATGCAACCAGCAAGGCGGCCCTTAATGCGCTGGTCAAAAGCTGGGCCAATGAACATAAAAATGACAAATTGCGGGTCAATTTACTGTCACCGGGGCCGGTGCGCACCGCCATGCGCGCTCAAGCCATGCCGGGCGAAGACCCGCAAAGCCTGCCTGCCCCGGCGGAACTCGCCCCGCTATTCCTCAACCTGCTGGCGCCGGAAAACGATAAAACCGGCGAGATTGTCAATTTTCGTTAAACCGCTGCGCTATTTCTCGTAAGGATTTTTGCCCTTACGCACAAACAGCCGCAATGGCACGCCCGGCAAGTCAAAACGCTCGCGCAGATTATTCAGCAAATAACGCTGATAGCTTTCCGGCACGGCATGGCCGCGACTTGAAAAAGTGACAAAGCTTGGCGGGCGCGCCTTGGCCTGTGTGATATAGCGCAGCCGAACCGGACGCCCTTTATCGGCGGGCGGCGGATGGCGGTCTACCACCTCACCGAGCCAGCGATTGAGCTTGGACGTGCCAACCCGCGCATTCCAAATCTGATATTGCGCCTGCACAGCCGGCATTAATTTTTCGACACCCTTGCCGGTCGCCGCTGACAGCATCACCACTGGCACGCCGCGCAATTTGGGCAAAGCACGCAATAGCGTGTCACTGACGGTCTGGCGCACTTCGCCACGGTCGAGTTTCAAATCCCATTTATTGATGGCAATCACCATGGCGCGGCCCTCGCGCTCGACCAAATCGGCAAGCTGCACATCTTGTTTGTCAAACGGGCTGGTCGCGTCAATCAGCAAGACCACCACTTCGGCAAATTTAACCGCCCGCAAGCCATCGGCCACGGACAGTTTTTCCAGTTTTTCCGTGACCCGCGCCTTGCGCCGCACACCAGCCGTATCCCATAAAGTTACCGGACGCGCCCCATTTGGCGCTTGTGCGTCGCGCCATGTCCAATTGACTGAAATACTGTCGCGGGTAATACCCGCTTCCGGCCCGGTCAGCAGCCTGTCCGTGCCGAGCAGAAAATTGATAAGCGTAGATTTGCCCGCATTGGGACGCCCCAGCACAGCAATCCGCAAAGGTTTGTCGGGGTCATCCTCAAATGGCAAATCCGGGTCAAAGGCCGGTTCGTCGTCTTCTTCTTCCCCGTCAGGGGCATAAAGCGCGCGCGCTTCCATCGCATCACGAATTTGCGAATACAACATTTCCGTGCCATTGCCATGTTCTGCTGACAGGGCAATCGGCTCACCCAACCCCAATTGCCATGCCTCATGCAGGCCGCTTTCACCGGCACGGCCTTCCGCCTTATTGGCAGCCAGAATAACCGGCACTTCGGTTTTGCGGATAAGGCTGGCAAAATATTTATCTTCCGGCAAAAGACCGGCGCGCGCATCGGTCAGCATCAGCACCATATCGGCCTCGTCAATCGCCGCTTCGGTTTGCGCCCGCATCCGTGCTTGCAGGCTGTCGCCGGTTTCATCTTCAAAACCGGCAGTGTCGATAATCTGGAACCGTAAATCGCCAAGCCGTGCATCGCCATAGCGCCGGTCGCGTGTTACCCCCGGCTGGTCATCAACCAAAGCCAGACGCCGCCCGACCAGACGATTGAACAACGTCGATTTGCCAACATTGGGACGCCCGACAATGGCCAGAATAAAGGGTGTAGATGGATCTGCCATAGCCAAAGGCCGTGCCGACGACGCTAGCGGCGCGCCAACAGGCTGCCCTCATCGGTCAGAACATAAAGCGTGCCATTGGCGATAATCGGTTGCTGGCTGACCGGCGCGCCAAGTTCGACCATTTCATCAATCGTGCCATTTTGCAGATTTAACACGGCCATCATACCTTGCGAGGATGCCAGCAAAATGCGGTTGCCCGCAACGACCGGCCCGGCCCAGCGAATGCGGCCCTCGCGGTCTTCCGGATTTTCAAAAGCCGGCAAGCTTGCGACCCAGCGCACCCGCCCCTGGCCGCGTGACAGGCACACTAATTCCCCGTCAAGCGACATGACCAGCACATAATCGCCCATCACCCAGGGCGTGTCGAGCGAGCCAATATCAATTGTCCAAATCCGCTCACCCGTGCGCAGGTCAATCGAGGTCATGCGCCCGCCATGACTGACAACAAAAACGCGGTCGCGGTCAATCACCGGACGCCCGACAATGGCATTAAGTTCCGACAATGGCGTGACTTGCGTCGCGCGGCTGGTCAGGCTGTCGCTCCAGCTCACCGTGCCATTAATTGTACGCAAGGCGACCACTTCGCCCGAATTAAAGCCGGCTACGACGGTTTGCTCCGACACGGCCGGGCTGCTGGCCGATAAAATTGTCGCCTGCTCAGTAATCGCCAAATAATCCCAAAGCCGCTCGCCGCCAGCCGCAGAAAAGACTTGCAAGCGGCTGTCTTGCGATACGACATAGACGCGCCCGTCGCGCACGGTCGGCGCATTTGAAAATGGCACAGTGGTGCTGACACGCCAAATTATCTCACCGCTTTGCGCATCCAATGCCAGCACTTCGCCAAAGCCGGTGGTTGCAAAAAGGCGACCATCGCCATAGGCAAGACCGCCGCCAAACCCGTCATCAATATCGGCCGGCTTATCGGCAAAGCCGAGCCAGCGTGTCAGCCCGTGATTGGGTTCACGATATTGCGCCGTGACCGATTGCTTCCAGCGCAGCGCCCCGGTCTCGGCATCAACCGCGACCACATCGAGCGACGCCCCCATCGCAAAAACCGCACCGGCGGCGACAATGGGCGGCGCTTTAATACGCCGTTCGCCGCTATTGCCGTCCACTGCGGCCACCTCAAAAAGCGGTGCCAGCCCGTCCAGTTCAAGATGATAGGCGGCATGGCTGGCAAAGCCTCCCGGATTGGCCCAGTCACGATTGCGGAAAGGCGGCGGTATCTGCACCGGCTGACCTTCAAGGCGCGGGTCAACTGCCAATACGCGCTCAAAACTCAAAACCGAAATGCGGTCGCCGGCAAAATTTGCCTTGTCATCACCGCCGCCACAGGCCGACAGCAAAAAGCCCAAACCGGCACAAGCCGCCACGGCCAGACAGCGCCCCGGCAGGGCGGCATTGGTTTTGATTTGTGTTAATGCGACCCTCATTGACCGGCACTTTCGGGCGCATCTGCCGCATTGGCACCGGGGGCGAGAATAAGCTCAACCTCGCTCAGCATAATTTGCGCGCGCTGGCGCGCCAAACGCGTCGCCGTCTCATCGGCCAATTGCTCCTGATACAGCAATCGCGCCTGTAACGGGTCATCGGCCAGCATATAAGCCAGCGCCAGAATATCGCGTGCCGTCGCGCGCAGCGCATTGTCACTGTCCAATATCGGTGTCAGCCGGGCGGCGATTTCATCAATTGCTCCATTATTGTCGAGCAATATGGTCGCCGCTTGCAAGCGCGCATAATCGCGCATGGAGGTCGGCACGCCGCCACGTCCGGTCAGCGCGTCAAACCCGGCCAAGGCGGCTTCGCCCTCGCCTTGCGCGGCCAATTCGACCGATGCGGCAAAAGCGGCCAATATGCCATAACCATTATTTTCAGCCGCCGCGAAAGCATTGAGCCGGTCAATTTTTGCGGCCCTGTCATCAAGCGCAGCAATTTCTTCCTGCAAGGCGTCATAGCGCGTTGAGGCGGCTTCATTTTGATAATTTGTATAGGCTTGCACTCCGGTGACGGCGCTGACGGCGACAACAATAAACAAAGCCCCGCCAATAATGAAAGCGCGATAGCTTTCCCAGAAAGCCCGCATTCTGTCCTGCCGCAATTCGGCATCTACTTCGGAAAAAATATCACTCACAACCGCTCTCCTAATCCTTGCCGCCCAATTCTTGCCGCCTAATTCTTGCCCTTTGTCGCCATTCGATTTTGCGGCTCATTGTCTATCACTGTTTTCATGGAATAGGTATGGGCTTTGTCAGGAAAACGTCGCCCGCGCACTTCTTCGGCATAGCTGCGCGCCGCATTGGCAATTTGCTGGCCCAGAGTGGCAAATTCCTTGACAAATTTCGGCACATTCGGATTAAGGCCGAGCATGTCTTCGGTCACGAGAATCTGCCCGTCACATCCGGCCGACGCGCCAATGCCAATAGTCGGCACACCAAGCTGTCCGGAAATCCGGTCGGCCAATGGCTCGGCCATGCCTTCCAGCACAATGGCGAAGGCTCCTGCCGCTTCCAAGGCAGCCGCATCGGCCTCAATTTCGGGCCATTGCGCCGTATCGCGCCCTTGCGTTTTGAAGCCGCCCATCACATTGACATTTTGCGGCGTCAGCCCGATATGCCCCATGACCGGTATGCCGCGTTGCGTCAGATAATGCACTGTGTCCGCCATGCGCGCGCCGCCTTCCAGCTTAACCGCCTGGCAACCGGTTTCTTTCAACACGCGGGCGGCATTGTGAAAAGCCTGTGACGGGCTTTCCTCATAGCTGCCAAAAGGCATGTCAACCACCACCAGCGCGCTGTCAGCGCCGCGCATGACGGCGGCACCATGGGCAATCATCATATCCAGCGTGACACCCAGCGTTGACTCCATGCCATACATGACCATGCCAAGGCTGTCGCCGACCAGTAAAATATCGACAAATGGGTCAATCAGGCGGGCCGTATGCGCGTGATAGGAGGTCAGACACACAAGCGGCTCTGCGCCTTTGCGCGCCATGACTTGCGGCACGGTCATCCGGGCCGAAGCGGCTGATGCGGATTGATGAACCGACATAGGGCGGTTTCCTTGTGACATTTGATTAACGTGCGGGGAAACTACCCGAAATCCATCATAAGTGCAATGAAACTGCGCCGCTTTGCGCCCGTCATTCAGGTCTTGTCAGGAGGCTTTCTTGAGTTGGTGGATATTGGAGCGCATGATTGTGCCGGAAAGCTGCAAACAACGCTCCCACAAAGCGCAAGCGGCAATATCATTCATCGCAGGATCATCATTGGCCAATTCAGCTTCACCATGCACATTATGATAATAGCTACCATGGCATACATCCGGCTGGCTGGCGCATAACAGCAAAGTCTGCGCGCCCATTTCAGGCGTCACGGCAAAACCGTCCCAAATGCGTGTGGGTTTGCTGTCGCTGTGCGTGCCACGCCCCAAATTGGTCGTCACCACACCGGGATGAACCATAAACACGCTCAAAGATGGGTAACGGCGTTGCAATTCCCGCCCAATCCAGAAATTGCCCAATTTGCTGCGGCAATGGGCTTGCAAACCACCAAGCCGCCCGCGCCAGACATAATCGGGGCTGCAATTTTTGCTCAATACATAAATATCGCCGGTGACAATGATAATGCGCGCATTGGGGGCCAAACGCCCTTGCGCCAAAAGCCCGGCGCGCAGGGCAAAATGGCCAAGCACATTGGTCGCAAAGCTGATTTCATGGCCTTGCGGCGACACTGCATAATCTGTTGCCATGACGCCGGCATTTTCGACCAGCAAGCTGATTGGCGGCAGATTTGGCAAATGGGTAATCTCATCAATCACTGCCTGAACCGATTGCAAATCCGACAAATCGCATTGCACCAGCGTGATGGCGCTCGGTTCAAAGCCGCAAGCAGCAAATTCGGCCTTTTGGGCGACCGCCTTTTCGATATTGCGGCAGGCCAAAATAACATGCGCACCGCGCTCAAGCAGGCCGCGCGCCGTTTCGCGCCCTATGCCGGAAGTCGCACCGGTTACCAAAGCGGTTTTGCCGTCCAATCGCGGGGTTGGCGGGCAATAGCGCATTTTCGCTTGCTGTTGGTAAAAACATTGCCACAAGCGGGTCAGCGGTCGCCGGGACACGCGCGATAGCATACACAACTCCGTAAAACGCAATTAACACATGGTTTTATTACGCAAACACCGCGCTTTTGGATTATCCACCGCCGCTTGACCGGCCGGTATTACAGCAGTTTCAGGCCAAAATGACGCGCTGCCATATCGGTCAGCAGCACCAAACCGGCAGTCATCACCAGACAAAAGGCCAGTGTGGCGGCAAAACCCCATTTGTGAATCAGCATTGGAAAAACCAGAAACATTGGCAAAGTCGGCACAACATAGAGCAATGTATAGGACACATGGGTCGCTATTTTTTGCGCCTCATTGCCCTCAATATGCATCCACAACAAGACCAATATTGTGGTGACCGGCATGGCGGCAATCAGCCCCCCATATTTGGGACTGAGTTTTGCCACTTCGCTGACCAACACAATCAGCCCGGCAGTGACCGCGAATTTGAACACCAGAAAGGCCATCGGCCATATTAGCCAAAAATCAGCCTGTGAAACAACCGACCCGGCGTCAGGGTAAACAGACCGGCGACAACCAGCGCGCCAAGATACAGCATGGTCATGGCAATCGCATGGGCGCGCCGATAGGCGGGTCGCCTTGTGCGGCGATATTGCCGGATGCTCCAACTGCCGTAAATCACCGAGCCAATGGTCAATGGTATCAGCAAATGAATCGGCGAATAGCGCCCCGGATTTATCTCCTGAATGAATATGGATGAAGCGGCGACCACCAGCATCAGCGCGCCAAATACCCGCCCGATGGCCCTGTGCCGCGCCGTGCCTTTGCGGGTCAGCAATATATAAGCGCCCAAAATCGCCGCCCCAATGGCGAAAACCGCATGGAGGCCAATCATCTTCTCTCCCTCATTCGCTCTGGTTCCAGACTAAAAGAGCGTCGCAAAAATTAACAGAAATCAATTTGAAAATGTAACCTTTACTTCCCTACCGAAAAATGATAAGTTTACGTTACATAACGATAAGGAGAAACGTCATGAGCGAATTAGTCCCTGTTTTGGGTGTGTTGGTGCCGATTTTGGGTGTCCTGTCCGGCATTATCATCCCGGTCTCGGTTTTTATCTGGCTGTATCATGAGGGCAAGAACAAGCGCGAGACTGTGCTGGAAATTGCCAAACATCTCGACGACCCGTCCAAGGTGGAAGAATTGCTGGGCATTTTCGACGAGCGGAAAAAGCAACCAATAGATTATCGGCGCGGCGGGGTGATTACTCTGTCGGTCGGTGCCGGCATTTACCTGCTTGGCTTCACGGCAATGGGCGCATTTTTTCAAGGCATTGGCCTGCTGGTCGGCGCCATTGGCGTCGGCACCATCATTGCCGGCTATCTTTATCCCAATACGGGTGAAGAGTTGACATCCGCGGTAGAGGATTACGAGAAGCAATAGTTTTGGGTAAAAACCACAAAAAGCTGCGCAATAATCTTGAGGCGCGCAGAAAGGCGGCCGGGCTGACGCAACAGCAATTATCCGAGCAGGCGGAAGTTTCGCGAAAAAGCATCAATGCCATTGAGAATGGCATTTATGTGCCATCGACTGTGCTGGCTTTGAAAATTGCGCGCACGCTTGGCTGTGCGGTTGAGGAGCTGTTTCAACTGCCGTGATTTGCCGGCTTGCTTGGCTGTTGCGGTCAGCCAATATCAGCCAATGTCAGGCAATTTCAGGCGCGCGGCAAATCGGCATAGCCTTTTATCTCAATCAAATAACCGCTTGGACAGCGCAAATAGAATTTATGGCGCGCCATTGTGCTGCCTGCGTCAAGCTGATGGACGTCAGAAACCATCCATTCACCATGATTGTTTTTTATCGCGGCGGCCAATTGGTGAAACGCATCCAAAGGCAGGTTGATGCCGAAATGCAAATGCGGCAGCGCGACCTCTATTTCCGGCGCTTGCTTCAGCGTGATTTGGTGGCCATAAAGGTCGATATTGGCATAATCGCCACGGTAAGTGACTTTCGCGTTCAATACTTGGCAATAAAAATCCAATGTTTCGCTCAGAGATTTAACGCCAATCGACAGATGAAATTGATTGTCCATGCCAAATCCTTATGCCGGATCTTGTTTATTCCCACTCAATTGTGCCGGGTGGTTTGGATGTTACATCATAGACGACGCGGTTAATACCGCGCACTTCATTAATGATACGGGTCGAGACGCGACCAAGAAACTCATGACTGAACGGGTAATAATCGGCCGTCATGCCATCGGTTGAGGTAACGGCGCGCAGCGCACAAACATAATCATAGGTGCGGCTGTCACCCATGACGCCGACTGTGCGCACCGGCAGCAGCACGGCAAAAGCCTGCCAAATCTCGTCATACAGACCGGCTTTGCGAATCTCATCGAGATAGATCGTATCGGCCTTGCGCAGGATTTCCAGTTTTTCACCGGTAATCTCGCCCGGCACGCGAATGGCCAGCCCGGGGCCGGGGAAAGGGTGCCGCCCGACAAAACTTTCCGGCAAGCCAAGCTCGCGCCCCAAAGCGCGCACTTCATCTTTGAATAATTCACGCACCGGCTCGACCAGCTTCATATTCATCCGCTCCGGCAAGCCACCGACATTATGGTGGCTTTTAATGGTGACGCTGGGGCCGCCATCAAAGGAGACGCTTTCAATCACATCCGGATATAATGTGCCTTGCGCCAGAAAATCCGCACCGCCCACAGCTTGCGCCTCAGCCTCAAACACATCAATAAAAGTCGCACCGATAATTTTGCGCTTCTGCTCCGGGTCGGAAACCCCGTCCAGCTTGCCGAGGAATAAATCGCTGGCATCTTTATGCACCAGCCGAATGTTGAAATGGTCGCGGAACAGGCCAACCACCTGCTCGCTTTCACCGGCGCGCATCATGCCGGTATCAACATAGACGCAGGTTAATTGCTCACCAATCGCCTCATGCAGCAATACAGCGACCACCGAGCTGTCAACGCCGCCCGACAGGCCGCATATAACGCGCCCCTGCCCGACCTGCGCGCGAATATCTTTCAGCGCCTTGTCACGGAACGCGGCCATTGTCCAATTGCCTGTGCAACCGGCGATTTTATGGGTGAAATTGCGCAATAAGTCAGCCCCTTGCGGCGTATGCACCACTTCGGGATGAAACTGGACGCCATAAATGCGCCGCGCCTCATCGGCAATGGCAGCGCAAGGCGCGTTTTCGCTGGTTGCAATCACGCCAAACCCGTCGGGTAAATCGGTGACCCTGTCGCCATGGCTCATCCAAACTTGAATATCCTCGCCAATGGCGGCAATGCCGTCAAAAAGCGGGCTGGCCGCATCAATGCTCAACATGGCGCGGCCAAATTCGCGCGCCTCGGAGCTTTCAACCTTACCGCCCAATTGCGCGCAAAGCGTTTGCTGGCCATAGCAAATACCCAATATGGGCAGACCGGAATCGAGAATGGCTTGCGGTGCGCGCGGCGTATCGGCCTCGGTGACGCTGTTTGGCCCGCCCGATAAAATAACCGCTTTGGGTGATTGTGCGGCAAAGGCCGCTTCGGCCTTGTTGAAAGGCACGATTTCGCAATAGACACCGCTTTCGCGCACCCGCCGGGCGATTAATTGTGTCACTTGGCTGCCGAAATCGACAATCAGAACATAATCCATTTACCGCGCGTCCTCGCCGGTTTCACCGGCTTTGTCAGCCTCATCTTGCTGCATGATATTGGCGGTGTCCAAGGCCACGGTCAGCTCTTCGGCGGCGGCGCAATCAACGCCGCAAATCTGCTCAATCTGGCGCAAGGATTTGCCTGCCTGCTCCAAATCACCAACTTCCAAAGCGGTCTTGCCCTGCAAAAGCAGACCATCAACATTACCGGGGCTGATTTCCAGCGAAATATTCATCAGCCGCAAGCCTTCTTCGGGATTGCCGAGCTGTTTTTGCGCCCGGCCTTTCAGCATATAGGCTTCGGCATTGGCCGGGTCGGCCGTTAATGCAAGGTTCAGCATGGCATCGGCCTGCTGTGCGCGTTCGGCCGAGAGTTCGGTCTCCGCCTGACCGGTCAGATTTTGCGACAAGTCACGATATTTGCGCGATACCGCCTCAGCCGGAGCGATGCTTGCCCAAACAATCGCCACAATAAATGCCAGAGAAAATAAAGCCGGAGTGAAATAAAACATGTCCTTGTCTCGCACTGCTTGGCAGGAAAATCAAGCCTCGCTTCGCGTCAAAATAGCGCAAAACAAGCCATCGGTCGCACTGGTTTCGGGGGAAAGCTGAATCATGCCGTTTTGTCCGGCAAAATGAATTGTTTCATCAAGCGCAAATTGCGGCTGGCGCGCCAGGAAATCGCTCACTTGCGCGCCATTTTCGCTGTTGAGAATCGAGCAACTCATATAGGCCAGCCTGCCGCCGGGTTTGACATAAGCCGCCGCCGCATCAAGAATCTGCGCCTGTTGCCGGTGCAAATCGGCCAGCGCCGATGCGGTCAGCCGCCATTTGGTCTCCGGCGCACGCCGCCAACGCCCCGACCCGCTGCATGGCACATCGGCAATAACCAGATTGGCCTGTTCGACAAGCCGCTGCAATTTTTCCGCCGTTGCAAATTCGACCATATCGACATTGGCGCGGCGCGCGCGTTGCGGTAAATCCTTCATCCGCGCCGTGACCGCATCATGGGCAAAAATCACACCCTTATTGTTCATCAGCGCGGCCAGCGCCAAAGCCTTGCCACCGGCACCGGCGCAATAATCAATCACCAACTCATAGGGGCGCGGCGCGCTTAGGGCCGCAAGAGCTTGCGAACCGGCATCCTGAATTTCCACCAGCCCTTTGCTCAAGCTGTCGCCTTCGGCGAAATAGCCATGACCGCGCACCCGCAACGCCGTTTCGACATTGGGGTGAGGCATGGTTTCAACCCCTTCTTGCAACAGGGCTTGCTGTGCGTCTGCGCGCGTGCCCTTCAGCAAATTGACCCGCAAATCGGTTGGCGCGCGGGCCATCATGGCGGTCAAATCAGCATCGGCATTTTTGAGAGCCGCATCAATATCGGGCAGCAGCCAGCTTGGCACACACAGCCGGTCAGCCCGCCGCATGGAGGAATCGCCAAATGCATGGGTGAGCGCATGGCGAAAGGTTTTTTCCCTGTCCGGCGACAGCGGCGCAGGCGCATGACGGCTGCCATCGGCCAGAGCCAGCACATCATCCGCCGCCATTTCCTCTACCAGCACCTGCGCCAGCATGGCCAGCATCAGCGCCTCTTCCCCATTGGGTGAGGCGAGGCCGGTTTCGCCCTTATCGGCGGCACTCAAATCCATGCCCAGCCGCGCGGCCAGCATGGTGAAATGGCGCAAAATCGAAAACAGCGCATCGGCAATGGCGCGCCGGTCTTTCGAGCCGGCATAGCGGTTTTGCCGCGCCCATTGGCGCAAGACACCATCAACCGGGCGCTTGTCGCCCAGCACTTGGCGCAACAAGCTTGCTGTGGTTTGCAGGCGCGCGCCCGGACGCACTAGTTTTTACCGCTGCCCGGATAATTCGGCGCTTCGCGTGTGATGGTCACATCATGGACATGGCTTTCAGCCAGCGATGCCGACGTCATGCGGACAAATTTCGCCTTGCTGTGCAATTCGGCGATATTGGCCGCGCCGGTATAGCCCATAGCCGCGCGCAAGCCGCCGACAAGCTGGTGCAAAACCTGACCCACCGGCCCTTTATAGGGTATCTGACCTTCAATACCTTCCGGCACCAGCTTATGGGTATCGGCAATATCTTGCTGGAAATAGCGGTCAGCCGAGCCGCGCGCCATCGCCCCTACTGAGCCCATGCCGCGATAGGCTTTATAGCTGCGCCCCTGATAGAGAAACACTTCGCCGGGGCTTTCTTCTGTGCCAGCCAGCAATGACCCCATCATGGCGCAACTGGCCCCGGCGGCAATCGCTTTGGCCAAATCGCCGGAATATTTTATGCCGCCATCGGCTATGACCGGCACATTGGCCGCGCGGGCTGCTTCCACCGCATCCATAATCGCGGTTAATTGCGGCACACCGACACCGGCCACCACGCGGGTTGTGCAAATCGAGCCGGGCCCAATGCCTACTTTTACCGCATCTGCCCCGGCATCAATCAGTGCTTGCGCCGCGTCTTTGGTTGCCACATTGCCGGCCATAACCTGAATCGCATTGGATAATTTCTTGATACGCGACACCGCTTCCGATACGCGCTCAGAATGGCCATGCGCCGTATCGACCACAATCAGGTCAACACCGGCATCGACCAATGCCTCGGTGCGCGCAAAACCCTCATCCCCCACGGTTGAGGCCGCAGCGACGCGCAAACGCCCCTGCTCATCCTTGGCGGCATTGGGGTGCAATTGCGCTTTTTCCATATCTTTGACGGTAATCAGCCCGACGCAATGATAGCTTTCATCCACCACCAGCAATTTTTCAATCCGGTGCTGGTGCAAAAGCCTTTTGGCTTCTTCCTGCCCAACCGCTTCTTGCACGGTCACAAGATTTTCGCGTGTCATTAATTCGCTGACACGCTGGTCTGGATTGGAGGCAAAGCGCACATCGCGATTGGTCAGAATGCCGACAAGCTTGCCATTGGCTTCCGTCACCGGCACACCGGAAATGCGGTTTTCCGACATTAATGTCAGCGCCTCGGATAATTTGGCATCAGGGGCAATGGTCAGCGGATTGACCACCATACCGCTTTCAAATTTCTTCACCTTACGCACTTCGGCGGCCTGTTCTTCCGGCGTTAAATTGCGGTGCAACACACCAAGGCCACCGGCCTGTGCCATGGCAATCGCCATATCGGCCTCGGTCACCGTATCCATGGCAGAAGAAAGCAGGGGAATACCAAGCGCGATGGTGCGTGTTACCTGTGTCGATGTATCGGCCTGCGACGGCAAAATCGCCGATGCTGCCGGTTCGAGCAGAACATCATCAAAAGTCAGAGCTTCACGGAACATGGGTCAAATCCTTTCTAGGCATTTGACGCCGTTTAGTAACAGCTTTTTGTGTGATAGGGAAAGAATATCTGAATTATTTTTTTATCTATTTATTTCAGACCCTTAATCGCCGTGCTGCGCGCCGTCACCGCCCTTGAAGTCAAGCGCGATGACATAAAGCTCTACCGATTCCTTACGGCTTGATTTGGGTTTCATGTGATGCACGCGGCCAAACCGGCGTTTCAATTCCGCCAGCAAATCGCCCGATGCGCCGCCCTGAAAGACTTTTGCGCAAAAAGCACCGCCCGGGCGCAATATTTCAAAACTGAACCAAGCCGCCGCTTCGGCCAGTGCCATCGTTCGCAAATGGTCGGTCTGGCGATGGCCGGTGACCGGCGCAGCCATGTCGGATATGACCGCATCGGCACGGCGTCCGGCCAATTCGCGCACAGCCGCCGGCGCGCTGTCATCGAGAAAATCAAGCTTGATAAATTCAACGCCGGCAATCGGCTCCATGTCCTGAATATCAATCGCGCCGACAAATCCTTTTTGCGTCGACCCATTTTGCGCCGAACTGCCAACACGCTGGGCGGCAATTTGTGACCAACCGCCCGGCGCGCTGCCCAAATCAATAACGCAGCCGCCCGGGGCGAATAATTTGAAGCGGTCATCCATTTCGATAATTTTATAAGCGGCGCGCGACCGATAGCCATCTTTTTTGGCGGCCGCAACATAAGGGTCATTTAATTGCCGCTCCAGCCAGCGGGTTGAGGATAATTTGCGCCCGCGTGCCGTGCGCAGTTTGGTGCGCATGCGGTCGCCCCGCCGACGGCCATCGCCAAATGTTGGGGGTTTAGCCATTGGGCACAGCCATGGGAGCACTGCCCCGCCCATTGCCGCGCCGACGGCGACGGCGTTTTTTGCGGGCATCGCGGCGTATCATTTTCAAAAGCACGCCTTCGCGCAGGCCACGGTCGGCAACATGGAAACGCGCAACCGGCCATTGCCGATGAATAACATCAACCACCGCGCAACCAGCCAACACCAAATCCGCCCTTTCGCGCCCAATACAGGGATTGGCGGCAAGCTGGTCGCGGGTTTTGGCCCGCAGCCGAGCGATTATTTCATGCGCCTGGCTGGCCTCAATCGTGATGCCGTCAACTTTTTTGCGGTCATAGCGTTGCAGGCCGAGATGCACGGCGGCCAAAGTGGTAATCGTGCCGGATGTGCCGATAAGCTGCACATCGCCAATATCTTCAACCGCGCTTTGCCGTGCCATGAAATCGGCCAAATGAGTTTGCGCGTCATCGACCATTTGCGTATAGCCATGCCCATTATTGCCCTGTCCGGCATGGCGCTCGGCCAGACGCACAACGCCAAGCGGCAGCGAGGCCCGGTCAGCCGGAACAAAGCGCCCATCTGCTTGGCGCGACAATCGAATGATTTCCGTGCTGCCGCCGCCAATATCGAAAACGAAAATATGACGCGCCTGCGCATCAAACAGGGAAGCACAGCCCATTGCCGCCAGCTCGGCCTCCTCATCGCCGTCGATAATTTCCAGCGACAGGCCGGTTTCGCGGCGCACACGGGCGATAAAATCAGCCCCATTATCGGCTTCACGGCAGGCTTCCGTGGCAATGCATCTGATACGCGTGACACCGGCGCGGCGTATTTTTGAGGCGCAAATGCGCAAAGCGCCAATCGTGCGCGTGATTGCGGCTTCCGACAAACAACCCATTGCATCCAGCCCTTCGCCCAAACGCACAATGCGCGAAAAACTGTCGCGCACCTGAAACCCGCCCCGGGCAGGTTGCACAATCAATAAGCGGCAATTATTGGTGCCAAGATCAATGGCGGCATAAAGCGGTTTTTTGCCTGGGCCCAAAGAGCGAAAGCGCGGCTTGCGGCGCTCGGCACCATCGCGTCCCGTTTCACTCCTGTCATTTTGTGACGTCGCAGCGCATGGCGCGCCATCGTCAACCCGATTAGACATGTCAACTCCTTGGGCTGCACACAAGGTGCAGAGGGCCAAAAGGCCGTTACCCCGACACTAGCAAGCCCGGCGGCCAATGAAAAGGGCGGAAGTATCACACAAACAACCAAGACCGATAGGCTATTCCATTTGCCGTCCATTTATGGGATATACAGGTCTCGCCAAGCCGTATTATTTCCATAAAACTTGCGGACAGACAGATTGTAGCATTCCCGGAGGGACGAAAATGACCGAGTCAACCAAACCAGAAACCCTTGCCCTGCACGCCGGATGGCGCGCCGACCCGACAACCGGTTCGGTTGCCGTGCCAATTCACCAAACAACAAGCTATCAATTCAACAATACCGATCATGCGGCCAGCCTGTTTGCACTGGCCGAGCTGGGCAATATTTATACGCGCCTGCAAAACCCGACCACCGATGTGCTGGAACAACGCATTGCCGCGCTGGAAGGCGGTGCGGCGGCGCTGGCTGTGTCATCAGGTCAGACTGCGTCAACCATGGCGCTGCAAAATATTGCCCGCGCCGGCGACAATATCGTCTCCTCCACTGACCTTTATGGCGGAACATGGAATCTGTTCGCCAATACAATGAAAGATATGGGGCTGGAAGTGCGCTTTGTAGACCCGGCCAATCCGCAGGATTTCGCCAATGCGATTGATGACAAAACCCGCGCCTTTTATGCTGAAACCTTGCCCAATCCAAAGCTGAATGTGTTCCCCATTAAGCAAGTCGCCGATATTGGCCGCGCCCACGGCATTCCGCTCATCATGGACAATACCGCCGCGCCGACATTGGTGCGCCCATTTGACCATGGCGCCGCGATTACTGTTTACAGCGCCACCAAATATCTTGGCGGCCATGGCACATCGATTGGCGGGCTGATTGTCGATGGCGGCAATTTTGACTGGGAAGCCGCCGGCGACCGCCAACCTTTGCTGAATTCGCCTGACCCGTCCTATCATGGTGCGGTCTGGTCGCAAGCGGCCAAACCGCTTGGGCCTATTGCCTATATTTTGAAAGCACGCACCACATTGCTGCGCGATGTTGGCGGTGCCATGTCGCCATTTAACGCTTTTATGTTCCTGCAAGGCATGGAAACCCTGCCCTTGCGGATGCGCGCCCATTGCGAAAATGCCAGTGCCGTCGCCGCGTTTTTGAACGACCATCCGAAAGTCGAGAAAGTCATTTTCCCCGGCCTGATGGATGGCGAAATGCGCGCCCGCGCTGATGCCGTCATGAGCGGCGGCTATGGCGCGTTAATGGGCTTTGAATTGGCCGGTGGCGTTGATGCCGGTAAAAAATTCATTGATGCGCTGGAACTGCTTTATCATGTCGCCAATATTGGCGATGCGCGCTCGCTGGCCATTCATCCGGCCAGCACCACCCATAGCCAGCTTTCAGTGGAAGACCAAGCCGCCGCAGGCGTGACACCGGGCTATGTGCGGCTGTCTATCGGCATTGAGCATATTGATGATATTCTGGCTGATATTGGACAGGCGCTTGATAAAGCGTAGCTTTTGGCGTTGCGCATAAGCAAAAACGTGAAACATTTTCATCTATTGTCAAAAATACCCGAATTGATTATATTCGGGGGATGAAAAAAATTGTCGAATATGGGCTCAAGCTGATGCCGGTTTGGTTCGGTATCGGCTTTTTGGGGCCGGTTCTGGCAGAGCTGTATTTGCGCACGCCGCTGCACAGCCTGAGCGGCTTGTCCGTTGAAAGCTCGACAGTTTATCTGACCTGTATGCTGGCGGGAGCAGTATATGGGCTTATCGCATTCATAACGGGGAGATGGATATGAGTGAGATTGCAGCCGATTATAATGTTGACGGCTTGTCCGATGACGAGCTGACACGGCGCGAACGCGAAATTGCACGCAAATATATGCAAGGCATTTCTATTCCAATGGTGTTGTGGCCGATTTTGAATCTGAGCTGCTGGCTGGCGCTTTGGCCGCTTGTGCTGACCGGCATAATGCCGCTTTGGCTGGCTTTTCCGATTGCCCTTGTCAATGTCACTTTGGCCTATTTGCCAAGCCATGAGGCGCAGCACGATATTTATGCGCGCCCCGGTGACAAATTGCGCTGGCTGAATGAGGCGATTGGCCATTTATCGCTTATCCCGCTGGCCTATGGCTATCGCATTTTGCGACTGACCCATTTGGAGCATCACAAAAACACCAATGACCCGGTGCTTGACCCCGACCATGTGTTTAATCACGGCGGTAATTTATGGCAGACTATTTGGCTGTCCGTTCAATCCTACCAGCCCGGTTCAAAAGCCAGTTCCAGCTATGCTGATTGCCTGCAAAGACTTGGCACAGATGAGGCCAGGCGCGCCTATATTGAGCAAATCGGCATTATTCTGGCTCATATGGCTATCCTGTTTACCTGCGCCTATAATGGGGTGGCTTTGGAAGCACTGCTTATATGGTGGCTGCCCTTAAAAATCGCGGTGATTTATGTCCGCATTTATCTGTCATGGTTGCCGCATTTTCCCGGCCATCAAACCGGTCGCTATGCCAATACGCGCGGCTTTTCAAGCTGGTTGGGGGTCTGGAGTTCGCTGGGCATGACCGCACATATTGTTCACCATTTGCATCCGCGCATTCCGCTTGACCGCACACCGGCCGCTTTGCGGGAAATGGCGCCGATTCTGCAAGCACGGAATTGCCGTTTGGATTGATTCAGCATAGACTGTCTCCTCATTTAGCAGGGAGACAATGATGAGTGCTGAAGAATATACACCGCCGAAAGTCTGGACATGGGACAAGCAAAGCGGTGGCCGCTTTGCCAATATTAACCGGCCAATTGCCGGTGCGACGCATGACAAGGAATTGCAAGTCGGCAAGCACCCGATACAGCTTTATTCGCTTGGCACGCCCAATGGGGTGAAAGTCACCATTATGCTGGAAGAATTGCTGGAGCTTGGCCATGCCGGTGCCGACTATGACGCTTGGCTGGTCAATATAGGCGATGGCGACCAATTTGGCAGTGGCTTTGTGTCGGCCAATCCCAATTCCAAAATCCCCGCCATGATGGATCACTCAACCGACCCGCCCGTGCGGGTATTTGAAAGTGCTGCCATTCTTGTCTATCTGGCCGAAAAATTTGGCGCCTTTTTGCCCGATGGCACGGCGCGGGCTGAGTGTTTGTCTTGGCTGTTCTGGCAAATGGGCAGCGCGCCTTATCTGGGCGGCGGCTTTGGCCATTTTTACGCCTATGCGCCGGTCAAGCTGGAATATCCGATTGATCGCTTTGCGATGGAAGTCAAACGCCAGCTTGATGTGCTGGACAAGCATTTGGCCGAAAATCAGTTTTTCGCCGGTGATTATTCAATCGCTGATATGGCGATTTATCCATGGTATGGCGGGCTGGCCAAGGGGCTGTTATATGAATCCGCCGAGTTTCTGCAAGTGCATGAATATAAAAATGTCATTCGTTGGGCTGATGAATTGGCCGAGCGCCCCGGCGTCAAGCGCGGGCGCATTGTCAATCGTGTTTGGGACAATCTCAAAGGTCTGGCCGAGCGCCATGACGCCAGCGATTTCGACCAGTTTGATTTGTAAAAACTAACCCTCTTCTGCCGGGCGCGCCAATTGACGGGCGCGCTCGACAGCGGCTTGGGTGGCACGGCGCATCAAGTTTTGCAGCCCGTCACCTTTTTCATCTCCGGTCAGCACATCCAGCGCCGCTTCGGTTGTGCCGCCGGGCGAGGTCACATTCTGCCGCAGGCTTCGCGGCTCGGCTTGCGGCTCATTCAGCATGGCCGCCGAGCCGATAAGCGTTTGCAGGGCCAATTGGCGCGCCGTGGCCGCCGGCAGACCCAGCGTCTCGCCGCAATTTATCAGCGCCTCAGCCATGTAGAAAATATAGGCCGGGCCAGACCCGCTTATCGCGGTGACCGCATCCATTAACGCCTCATCTTCCAGCCAAATTACTGCCCCAACCGCCGACATTAATGCAACCGCTTGCAGCTTTTGTTCAGCCGACACGGCGGGCGCAGCAAACAGCGCCGTCATGCCCTGTTGAATCGCCGCCGGCGTATTGGGCATGGTGCGGATAATTGCTTTATGCATTGGCAGAAAATCAGCCAGACGCTGTGTCGTCTGGCCAGCCATCAGCGATATGCAAAGGGCATTTTCCGGCAAGCAAGCGGCCAGAGGCGGCAAAACCTTGTCGGCCAATTGCGGCTTGACGGCCAGAACAATAATATCCGGCGGCTGGTCGGAAAGTGCCGCCTGTGTCGGGTTCAGCGCCAGCCCTTGCGCCGCCAGCGATTGCAAAAAATCGGAAGGGGCAGGCTCCTGCACCATGATTTGCCCGGCACTCATGCCCGATTTCAACCAACCATCAAGCAGTGCCGTGCCCATTTTGCCGCCGCCAACCAGCAACAGACGCACCCCGCCGAGCAGCCCCTCTGCCTGCGCTCGGCTCAAATCACTGCCATCCATATTATTGTTAGGCATATTATTATTAGGCATCCCCGCGCGTTTCAAACAGGCTGCTTTCCAGCGCCTCACGCGGTGAATGGCTGGCCCAAATCAGAAATTGAAAAGCCGGGAAAAACCGCTCACAGGTTTCCAGCGCATGATTGATAAGCTCTTCGCATTGGCTTTCCGACAAGCCTTCACCGCTGACAAACATGGTATTGCGGAACAAAATCGCACCATCGCCTGACCAAATATCGAAATGCCCAAGCCATAATTGCTCATTTATCAGCGCCAATAATTCATGCACTTCCTGTCGTTTGCTTTGCGGCGCGCGTGTATCCAGCACACAAGCGACATGCAAGCCACCAAGGTCGGGCCGCCAGCTTATCGCCAGATGAAAATCGCAATGGGCGCCGGAAACGCAAACATTCATATCGTCTTCCGTGCCGCGCTCGAAAGGCCATTCGCGCGATGCGGCAAGCGTTTCAATCGCATCAATTGGATGCTCAATATGCTGTATGTCGGTCGCCACAGCTGAACTCATATTCCCGTCCCTTTCCTGCAAACAGCATTTTCAAACGCTGCTGTCGCTTAGGTCATGAAATTGAGAGTGTCTGATTCACCGAGTCGTTAAAAGGATTCTTTCCCGCCTTGCCCGATTCACCAACAGGCTTGGCCAGAGCCTGTGGATTGGCGCAGAAAACCCGCCTATTCAGCCGCCAATGCCTGCACTGGCGCGGCTTGCGCACCGCGCACCAGACGCCCCGGCTTATGGCCGGTTGGCGTGCCATTCAAATAAGTAATCGCGCCTTTGACAATGGTCGCTGTATAGCCATCCGCCCGTTGCATCAGCCGCCGCCCGCCTGCCGGTAAGTCGTAAGTCACTTCCGGCAAATGCAGGCGCAAATTGTCAAAATCAATCACATTCAAATCAGCCCGATAGCCGGGCTTAATCAACCCTCGGTCATGCAGGCCAATCCAGCTTGCCGTGTCATGCGATTGGCGTTTAACAAGAAACTCCAATGGCAGCTTGTCGCCGCGCTTGCGGTCGCGCGCCCAATGCACCAATAAAGTCGTGGGAAATGAGCCATCGCAAATCATCCCGACATGCGCGCCGCCATCGGACAGGCCGGGAATGGTCGCCTCGCTCATCAGCATGGTGCGGGTTGAATCCAGATTGCCATCGGCATAATTCAAAAACGGAAAATAAAGAACGCCGCGCCCATCATTGGCCAGCATTAAATCCAACGCCACCGCTTCTGCCGTGTCGCCGCGCTGCGCGGCAATGGCGGCAATGGTTTTGTCTTTGCTTGGCTCATAATCGGGCGGGTCAGTCAGCACAAACATGCTGCCAAAATTGGCCAGCAAGGCGCGCACAAATGGATTTTCCTTATCGCCCTGCTCGGCCAGCAGATTTTCCCGAAAAGCAGGCTCGCTCAGCGTTTTGACTTTCTCCTCGCGCGATAAATGGGCGATTTTCCGGAAACTCGGATGACCGGAAAACGGGTTCAATGTCAAATCAAGGCCCAGCAATACCCCGACCGGACGCGGCCCCACTTGCCCGCGCATGGCCAGCCCATCCGCCATGCCCTGTTCGAGCCAATCGGTCAATTCACGCCATAAAGTTGGTTTGGAATTGGCCTGTGCGATAGAAACGGAAAGCGGACGGCCCGATTTTTCGACCAATCGCCGCAACATGGCGCGCTCGGCAGGCCCATCGTCAAAATCGGAAACAAATTGCAAAACGCCCTTGCCGGCTTTGGCCAGCCCCATGGCAATGCCGAGCAATTCTTCCTCACCGGCAGTCAAGGTAGGGGTCGGGTCGCCGGTTGAGCTTCGGTGATTTAATGTGCGCGATGAGGTAAAGCCCAGCGCACCGGCATTAACGGCTTGTTCGGCAATTTTCTGCATTTTTGCAATATCTTCGGCAGTCGCCGGCTCGCGGTCAACGCCGCGCTGGCCCATTACATGCACGCGCATGGCGGCATGCGGCAATTGTGCGCCAAGGTCAATGTCAAACGGTCGGTCGGTCAGATAGTCGAGATAATCGGGGAATGACCGCCATTGCCAAGGCAAGCCCTCAGCCAGAACCGGAAATGGAATATCCTCAACCCCTTCCATTAATTGAATCAGCCGGTCATGGTCGTCATCATGCACCGGCGCAAAACCGACGCCACAATTGCCCATAATGGCGGTTGTCACACCATGCAGAGAAGACGGGTCGAGCGTATCGCCCCAGCTGGCCTGCCCGTCATAATGCGTATGCACATCGACAAAACCGGGCGTTACAATTTGCCCTTTGGCGTCAATTTCCTCACAGCCCTTTCCGGCAATTTTGCCGAGCATGCTAATCACGCCATTATCAATCGCAATATCGGTTTCAACCGGCGCATTGCCCGTGCCGTCATAGACCAGCCCATTGCGAATTATCAAATCATGTGTGGCCATGCGCGTCTCCCATTGGCCTATCTCCCGTCACCCAAATGGGCTTGAAATTGGATTGTAATGCCAATTTTGGGCTCAAGGCAAGCTTGCCCGCCAAAACACCACCGGCATGCGGGTAATTTTTGGTATGAAAACTCGGCTCTGCTGATTGTATTATGTCGCTTAATCATTGGTTTTTGAAAGGCCCGTGCAAATTTACCCAAAGCGGCTTTTTGCTATGGCGCATCAGACCAAAGCAGGGCATTAATTTCTCGGCTTTTGATATTCCGGACGCGAGGGGAAAATGTCAGGGAAACAATCAACAGCCCGCAAAGCGGCAAAGGCCGCACCGAAAACGCGGGCAAAATCGAAAAACGACAAACAGGACGCCACAATTGACCTTCTTGCCATGTGGCATGACATGCAGGTCATCAGGCGGTTTGAAGAACGCTGCGGACAAATCTACGCCATGGGCGAAATTGGCGGCTTTTGTCACCTTTATATTGGACAAGAAGCGGTGGTTGTTGGCATGCAGGCCGTCGCCCGTGAAGGCGATCAGGTGATAACCGGCTATCGTGACCATGCGCATATGCTGGCCTGCGGCATGGAGCCGAAATATGTCATGGCCGAGCTGACCGGTCGCCGCGACGGCTATTCCAAAGGCAAGGGCGGCTCGATGCACATGTTCAGCGTTGAGAAAAATTTCTATGGCGGCCACGGCATTGTCGGTGCGCAAGTGCCGATTGGCACGGGTCTGGCCTTCGCCAATCGCTATCGCGACAATGGCAATGTCTCTTTCGTCTATTTCGGTGATGGCGCGGCCAATCAGGGGCAAGTCTATGAAAGCTTCAACATGGCCGAATTATGGTTGCTGCCTTGCGTCTATATTATCGAAAATAACCGCTATGCCATGGGAACCAGCATTGAGCGCGCTTCGGCGCAAACCAATTTGTCACAACGCGGGCAAAGTTTCTCAATCCCCGGCGAACAAGTCGATGGCATGGATGTCGAAGCAGTTTATGAGGCTGGCAGCCGCGCCGCCCAATGGGTGCGCGATGGCAAAGGCCCCTATATTCTCGAAATGCTGACTTATCGTTATCGTGGCCATTCCATGTCCGACCCGGCCAAATACCGAAAGCGCGAAGAAGTCAATAAAGTGCGCGAAGAAACCGACCCAATCATGCTGGCACAAAACCGTCTTATTGAGCGTGGGCTGAGCGATGAAGCCACCCTCAAGCAAAGACAAAACCAAATTAAAGACGAGATAGAAGAAGCGATTGACTTTTCACTCGAAAGCCCGCTTCCCGATGCGTCCGAGCTGATGACCGATATTCTTGCCGATAGCGAGGTCGAAAATGGCAATTAAGATTTTGATGCCTGCTTTGTCGCCGACTATGGAAAATGGCAAAGTCGCGCAATGGCTGGTCGATGAAAATGATACAGTGCGCTCCGGCGACATTCTGGCTGAGATTGAGACCGACAAGGCGATTGTTGAGCTTGAAGCCATTGATGATGGTGTGGTCGGCAAATTGCTGGTCGAAGCCGGGCCGGATTTGATAAATGTCAATGAGCCGATTGCCGTCTTATTGCTCGATGGCGAAGACGCCTCGGCGGTTGACAGCGCGCTCGGCGATGCCGCTTCTGCCCCTGCTACGCCTTCTGCTCCTGAAGCGCCTGCTGCTGCGCAAGCGCCTTCAGCCGCGCAAGCGCCTTCTGCCGCGCAAGCGACATTGGCACCCGCGCCACAAGAAACCATAAGCCATGCGCCCGAAACCGTGGCGGCACCGGAAGGCCCGTCATTGCCCGACGGCACACAATCGCCGGAAATCCCTATGCGTGAAGCCTTGCGTGATGCGCTGGCCGAAGAAATGCGCCGCGATGACAATGTGTTCATTATGGGCGAGGAAGTGGGCGAATATCAGGGCGCTTATAAAGTAACACAAGGCCTGCTTGATGAATTTGGCGACCGGCGGGTGATTGACACACCGATTACCGAACACGCTATTGCCGGTCTCGGTGTCGGGGCGGCTTTTGCCGGTCTGCACCCGGTTGTTGAGTTTATGACATTCAATTTTGCCATGCAGGCGATTGACCAAATCATCAACAGCGCCGCCAAGACGCGCTATATGTCGGGCGGTCAATTGGCCTGCCCGATTGTTTTCCGTGGCCCCAATGGCACGGCTTCGCGCGTGGCCGCACAGCACAGCCAAGATTACGCGGCCTGGTATGCCCATGTGCCGGGGCTTATTGTGCTGGCGCCATCAACCGCGGCAGAAGCAAAAGGGCTTTTGAAGGCGGCGATTCGTGACCCCAATCCTGTTGTTTTCCTGGAACATGAATTGCTTTACGGCAATGTCGAGCCAGTGCCGGAATGGGATGATTATGTGCTGCCCATCGGTCGCGCGCGGATTGCCCGGTCAGGCAGTGATGTGACTTTGGTCAGCTATGCACGCGGCGTCAGCCATTGTTTGGAAGCGGCCCATGCGCTTGCCGATAGCGGCATTCAAGCCGAGGTGATTGATTTGCGCAGCCTGCGCCCGCTGGACATTGCCACTGTCGTCAACTCGGTCAACAAAACCAATCGCATGGTGACTGTTGAAGAAGGCTGGCCGATTTGCTCGATTGGCTCGGAATTGGCCGCGCAAGTGCAACGCCGAGCCTTTGATGCGCTGGACGCACCAATTGAAGCGGTCACCGGCGCTGATGTGCCAATGCCCTATGCCGCTAATCTGGAAGCCCTCGCGCTGCCGCAAATCGACCAAATCATCGCCGCTGCCAAACGCGCCTGCTATTACAGGGAAGGCTGAGATGGCGACCGGCAATAATCGGATTATCGCTTCGCCTCTGGCGCGTCATTTGGCGCAAGAACAGGGCGTGGATTTGCAAACGCTCACCGGCAGCGGGCCGAATGGGCGGATTATCAAACGCGATATTGACGCGGCTCTTGCCGGTAAAAAGACGGGAAGTGCGGCGGCAAGCGCGCAAAACGCTGCCCCAGCCAGCGCCGCGCCTGCACCGGCAATTGCCAGCCTGCCCGATGCGCGCCTCTTCTATCAAGCCGACAGCTATACAGAAGAAAAAATTGACCCGATGCGCGCCGCCATTGCCAAGCGGCTGACCCAATCCATGCAGGAATTGCCGCATTTTTATTTGACCATGGCCTTGCCGGTTGATGCATTGCTGGCCTTTCGCGAACGCATGAATGAGGCTTTGGCTGACCGCGGGCAGAAAGTTTCGGTCAATGATTTATTGGTGCGCGCCTGTGCGCTTGCCCTGATGGATGTGCCGGAAGTCAATGTATCCTTTGCCGGTGATGCGATTTTGCGCCACCATCATGCTGATATTGGTGTGGCCGTTGCCCTGCCCGATGGGCTTATCACACCGATTGTCACCAAATGCGACGACAAATCGATTGTTGAGATTTCGCAGGATATTAAATCGCTGGCGGCGCTGGCGCGCGAAAAGCGGCTGAAGCCGTCGCAATATGAAGGCGGCAGTTTCTCGGTTTCCAATCTCGGCATGTTTGGTATTGACCAATTCACCGCCGTTATCAACCCGCCGCAGGCCGCGATATTGGCAGTTGGCGGCACCAGCAGCCAGCTTGGAAAACAGGGCGACGAAATTGTTGAAACCAAAACAATGCGTGTCACCCTGTCTTGCGACCATCGCGCCATTGACGGCGCTGTTGGTGCCAATTTCCTGTCCGTCTTGCGTGATTATGTCAGCAAGCCGCTGCTTTTATCGCTGTAAAACGCTCGATTTTATTTGCGCTTGAAAAAAATATATTGAAACGGCTTCAGTTTTTCTCCACACTTTTATGTGAGGGGTTGATTGTGGCAGTAAGAGTATCAATCGAATATGGCATGTTCAGGCAAATCGTCACCCGGGCCGTGGCGAATGAAGGCTTGAGAGAAAGCCTCTCATCAAGTTTTTCGCTGGCCTTTCGGCTCTGTTCTGAATATCTGGTCTTATCCAATCTTCTTGGCAATGATGTCACGCCGGGCGATCTGGCCGAGCTGACAGATAACAGTCCCGAAACCATCCGGCTTTATTTGCGCGAGGCCGAAGCGGCTGGCTTGGTGGAAGTGACGCAAAAATCCGGCCATTGGGTTCGCCCGACACCGCTTTTGACGCATCTGGTCATTGAAGCCATAAATCGGGGCATTACCAAAAGCCTGCCATCGGAGTTAAAACGCGACCTTGCAGCCGGTTCCGAAGCCAAACAAAATCAATTTAATTTGCTGGCTTTGAAAATCATTCACCAATGGGCGCGGCAGGCGCATGGTTTCCGCGAATATCGCAATATTTTCCGGTCGCCGGTTAAACGCAGCATATTCGGCCAGCTTGGCATATTGGAGGAAGGCACATCGATTGCCGCCAAATCCGTTGGGCAGAATTACAATATCAGCCATGAATCATTCCGCACTTTCAAAAATGATTTGAAAGAACAGGGCTTGGTTCACACAAAAAAGAATAATGGCGTGGTTTATCTCACGCCGACAAAGGATTTATACGCATTGAACGAAAAGATTGTGCGCCCGATTTGGAATAAATTGGCGCAAGAAATCGCATTGTTTTTTGAAATTCCCCCACATGCGAAAAAAGCAACCGATAATTGGCGTCGCGCCAAACAAGCCGATGAAATGACACTCTGATTTGCCCGCTTTGGGGCAAAACAACATCAGACTTGCCGCAATTGGCGCTCTTCCCGCATATAAGAAATAAACTCATTGACGAATTCTTTGAAATTCTGGTCTTCGACAAAATCTACCGCAAAGAACTTCTTTTCCTCATCAACGCGCACCACATTGGCATGAACAGCCCAGCCTTCATTGCCCGTCCGGTGCGGGAACACCATCATTAACTCAACTGTCTCGCCTTCCGGCGGCGCTTCCTTGTCAAAATTCAGCCCGGCACCGGTTCGGCTAAAATCAATCAGCGGACAATGCGCGCCATTATAGAACACATTCATCGGCACTTTATATCGAACACTTTTACGGGTAACCATTTCTGCTACGCAATCTGTTCAAGAAACTTTTCAGGCTTGTGAAACACATAGCCCTGTATCAAATCATATCCGAGCTTTGTTAACCCCTCAACCAGCGCACGGGTTTCGACGCCTTCGGCAATCAGCAACATGTCCTTTTCATCGGCCAGGGCGCGCAATTGCTGGTGCAGCGGATTGGCCAGCGCGGCCTCATCCAAACATAAGCTGCGATCGGATTTCACGAAATCAAACGGGAACCGGCGCACATCTTCCAGCGTCAATTCTAACACGCCGAAATCATCCAGCCCAACCCATGCCCCGCTTTCTTTTAATGCCAGACTGGCAATCTCGCAGCTATGTAATTCATCAGGCTCAAAAATCTCAGACAATTCCAGCGCCAGAACACGCTCATGGGCAGCAAAAAGCTGCGCCACACGCTTCAGCACATTGATTGTGGTCGTGTCTTCCACATCAACCGGCGTGATATTGAAAAAAGTCACGGGCGGGAAAATATCCGGGCTGCGTAAAAAATGCTGCTCGACAAGTTCAATAATGGTCGCCGTCACGCCGGGAAAGCGCGTATCGCGGCAGATTTCGGGGAAGAAACGCCCATTGGAAATAAACCGCTCACCTTGAAAAAGCCTTATAAGCAATTCGCAGCCATACAGGCTGTCATCTGACGCGTTGTAGATTTTTTGTTGCGCCATGTGCCAGGACTTGTTTTCGAAAACTTCGAAAAACTCGTCATAATCGCGACTGTCTGACATCACATCACCAACATATTTTCATGCAACACCAAAATTTTTGGGGTCACAGACACAGCTCAATTTGTAACATTTACCAGATGAAAACACCAGCGGAAGTGGTTGATTTTGGGTTTGTTACGCTGCGCCAGCAAGTGCTGACGCCTTTAACAACCATTGCCGCCCACATGGCAGAAATTCGCGAGCCGCTTGATAGCGATGCCGATATTCTTGATGATTTGCGCAAAGTTGAAGAAGGCTGCGAAAGATTGCGCAAGCTGGTCAATGCGCTTGGCGACGGGTCAATCTCCGGTGCTGCCGAAGCGGGCGGCATGAGCAAAATCCGCCATGATTTGAAAAATCCCCTAAACTCCATACTCGGCTATACAGAAATCATTCTGGAAGAATATGAGGGCGAATTGACGGCCCAAGCCACCGAAAACCTGGAACATTCCAAATCGCTTGGATTGGAACTGGTGGAAATTATTGACCGGACATTTGCCGATAATCGCAGCCCGCAAAGCGAGGCGCATATGGTCAATGAGAGCGATGCGGTTGAGGCATTGCTGGCCAGTATGGAAGCGGTTGATACAAAGCTTGAAATCGCCGATGAAATCCGCGATTGCGAAATTCTGATTGTGGATGACAATCCGTCCAATCAGGAAATCCTGCATCGCCGCTTGCGCCGTCATGGTTTTGCTTGCCATCTTGCCGCCAATGGGCTTGAGGCGCTTGATGTGCTGGCCGAGCAAAATATCTCGCTTATCCTGCTTGACCTGATTATGCCGGATATGAACGGCTTTGAAGTGCTGAAAGAAATCCGTTCCGGCCCGCAAAGCGATTTGCCGGTGATTATGGTCAGCGGCCTGAACGACCCGCGCGGCATTGCCAAATGCCTGGCCAATGGTGCCAATGACTATCTGTCCAAGCCGGTTGAGCCGATTATCCTCGATGCCAAAGTAATTTCCGCACTGGAGCGTTTCACCTATCGGCGCGAATTGAACAAAATCGCCATGACCGACCAATTGACGCAAGTGCGCAATCGCCGCGCGCTGATGCAGGCCATGAACCGGCTCGTGCAACAGCAGGCGCAGGAAGAGCGCGAATTTGCCGTTGTCCTGCTCGATATTGACCATTTCAAAAAAGTCAATGACACTTACGGCCATGCGGCCGGTGATTATGTGCTTCAGCAATTCACGCAATGTCTGAAATCAGTGACGCGCGGCGATGATATTATTGGCCGCATGGGCGGCGAGGAATTTTTGCTTGCCTTTCAGGACACGTCGGCAACGGATTTGAGAAATATATGCGAACGCTTGCGCCGCGCCGTTGAGGATATGCGCCTCGACTTTGAAGAGCACACAATCAAAATCACCACCAGCGGCGGTGCCTATATGTCGGCGGAAGGCATGTTGCCGATTGAAAAGATGATCGACCTGGCCGACCGGCGCCTCTATTCTGCCAAAATGGGCGGGCGCAACCGCATTGAGCATAAAAGCATTGGTGAGTAACCAGCGCATAACATTAAGGGAAATATGAATAATGGCACATATTCTGATTGTTGAAGACAATGAACTCAATCGCGACATGCTCAGCCGTCGGCTGGAGCGGCGTGGTTTTGAAATAAGCCTCGCCGTTGACGGACAGGAAGGCGTCGATAAAGTTTCCGCCTTGCAGCCTGATTTGGTGCTGATGGATATGGATTTGCCGATTATTGACGGTTGGGAAGCGACACGCCAATGCAAAAACAATGAGGCGACCAAGCATATTCCGGTGATTGCGCTGACAGCCCATGCGCTGGCCGAGCATCGCCAGCAAGCCGAGGAAGCAGGTGCCGATGATTTCGACACCAAGCCGATTGACATGCCGCGCCTGCTCGACAAAATCAACGCGCTTCTGCCTTAGGCCAAAGCGCCGCCAATCAACTTGACCCGCTTTTAGGCCCCCGCATTAATCGGCTTTGCCGACAATCCCTTGCAACAGGCCGCGCAGCGTTTCTTCCTGATTCAGCTCATTCTTGCCGATAATCCCGGCCGAACGCGCCGTCAGCTCATTGCGCTGTTCCTCATTCAACTCCATGCCGGAGAAAATAATAATCGGCACATCGCCATAATTGCCCAGCCCATTCATGGAATTGATAAAATCAAAACCGTTCATCACCGGCATATCCAAATCAAGCACAATCAGCGAAATATCATCATTCAGCATATTCAATGCTTCCGCGCCATTATGCGCCTCAGTGCAGGCCGCCCCTTCTGCCGTCATCAGCCGGACAACAATCTCGCGCGCATTGTCATCATCATCGACAACCAGCACATTGACATTTTTGCCCATATCAACGCCCAAATCGGCAATGGCCGACATCAGAACATCCTTGTCTATCGGCTTTTTCAAAAAGCGACAGCCTTCCATTTCATCCTGTTCTTTTTCCGCATCCGAGACGCTGATAATAAACACCGGAATATCGCGGCTTGTCGCATCGGCTTTAATATCTTCCAGCACTTTCCAGCCATCGGAATCGGGCAGATAAATATCGAGCAGCACCAAATCCGGCTTGTGCTGTTTGACCAATTCGAGGCCCTTGGCGCCCGACAGCGCGCCATTGAACCGGAAATTCTGGCTCTTTAACATGCGCCTTATCAAATCCTGCGTATTGGTGTCATCATCGATAATCGTCACCAATGGGCCGCTATCGCCGGATATGTCTTCATAGGCCGAGACATCTTGCTGGTCTTGAATATAGCGCGGCACATTAATCGTGAAACATGTGCCTTTGCCATATTCGCTTTCCACTTCCAAATGCCCGC